>JBHIXF010000019.1:0-86448 GCA_041984925.1 Comamonas sp. | reverse complement strand
TCGACCCGCAGCGGTCAAACGGGCATGCTTGTGACTGTTCATCTGTCTCTCCTGACTTGAGTTGCTTGGCCTGGTAACCACAGCTTCCCAAATCTGAGACGGATGAACAACCTGTTGAGACATCACAACTAGTGCCTGTTCCGCCTCGCGCAGGATGGCCACGATGCCGCTTGCGGGCCAATGCACTTGACCGTCAGGTGTGATTGCGTCGAATAGCAGGTCTTTAAAGGCGCCACTGCCCATGAAGGACGCCATCAGGGTCCGCGCATGGTCCATCTGCTCGGCCCAGTTGCGCAGCGTCTGGTAGTGCCTGTCGATGGTCGCCCGGCTGGCATCCAGGTAGGCAACGGCCGTCTCGCAGCGGTCGAGCTGTCCCAGATCGAAGCGCTCCAGCAGGTGGTGGACCAGCTCGTTGCGCAGGTCCACCAACTCCTTGAGTTCGACCTTGATCGCCTCATAGCAATCGGCGCTCATCACCATGCGTTGCTGGTAGCTGAACCAGAGCCTGTCGCCGGGGGAGTTGTCCGTCTTCTGCTCCGATGCGGCCGCGCTGTCCTCCGAGCGCAGATACGCTCCGGTGAAGAGGCTGACCAGTCCGCCCAGGGTCACTTTCTGGACACTCGCCACCTGAGCATCTCGCACGGCCTGGAGCTGGGCCGGCTCCCCTTCCAGGTCCATGCTGACCACCATGGTCTTCAGCAGCCGCTCGTACTGCTGCAAGCGCAGCAGGCAGCCTCCCAGCTTGTGCTGGGCCGCGCGCTGCAGCTCGGCCAGGCGGGTGCTGTCGGGGGCTGGCGATGCGGCGGTGTCCATGGTAGATCAGGCGGCCATGTCTGCGGCGATCTTCACACGCCACTCGCCAGTCAGGAGCTTTTGCATCAGGCCGCGTTTGAGCTTCTCTTGCTCGCGGCGCTTTGCCTTAAGCAGTTTGATCTTCGCGTTGACGGACGCTGCGACCGCTGCAATCACCGCCTGTTGCTCCAAGGACGGGAGCGGGACAGGAAGCGCCTTGAGCTGGGACGAGTTGATGCTTGCCAGATTCGTAGTCCGCTTCGCGCATCCCAGGAAATACCTGCGGCCCTGCTCGCTGGATGCAAATTCGGCAAGGTAATACGGGTTCAACTTCCTCGGGTCGGGTCTCACCGCAAAGACGTGGTTCTGATGAAGACAAGGAGCAATCTGGCCGAGCCATACGTCTCCACGGCCCAGCTTGTCAAAGTCGCCGCCCTCGGTCATCAGCACATCGCCGGCGTGAAGCGCGTATCGCTCCACTTGGCTGGCCTCGACTTCAATCGTCTTCACCTCGCTGAGGTCGATGTGCCCAGCTTGCACGTTTGCCACTCGGAGGTACGGCAGTTCCACCGGGTCTTTGAGCCCCTTCTTTCCCTTCGCCATGCCTGTCCTCACTTGAGCCACCGTATGGAGCTCGACGGTAGGCCAATCCTCGGCAGCCTGAGCGCTTGTACCGAAGCTGAACAGCGTCTGCATCAGGCCCTTTTTGAGGGTCTGGGTGGCTTCAATCTGGCGCGCAATCACGTCCAGCTTGGCGTCCACGGTCGTCAGGATGGCGGCGATCTTTTGTTGTTCGGGGAGCGGGGGAATTATGACCGTCAGGTTCTGTAGGTCTTTCGTTGATAGATGCTTGACCGTAGTTGCAGAAATGCCGTTTTGAACCTTTCCCATCGCGGCGGCGACAAGAAAAAATAGGAACCCCACATCTGAAATTCCCGGCCTATCTGAAATCTTGAGAACCCGCTGATTTAGCAACGCACGAGAGCCTTTCCAGCGCACCACGTGGAACTCGCCGTCCATGCCAACCAGTACATCACCAGTACCCACGATGTACCGCTCGTCGTACTCGCCCACATAGCCGGTTTCGCTAAAGCCACGAAGCAGGTCACGGATGCGGATAAGCGGAACTCCGTCACTCGACGCCGCGGAACAGCACGCCGTGCGGCAGGATGATGCCCATTCGGCCATCGGCCTTCAGGCTGGCCAGCATGTGCTGGGCGAAGGCCAGGTCGGCATAGCCACGTGGCGGCACGCCGTAGGTGAAGCGGCCGAAGGGGTCGCTGACCTCCTTGTAATTGGGCGACTTAGGCTTTTTCTTGGGCTCCTTGTCTTCGCTCTCTTTTTTGGCTTCGCTCTCCAGCTCCAGCGGCGTCCACCAAGCCTTGGCCGAGAACGGCGGATTGGCAATGACGCGGTCGAAGGTCTTGAGGTAGCCGTTGTCCAGGTGCTTGGGCTCCACCAGAGTGTCGCCACGCTCGATTTCGGCCCGCATGTTGTGCAGGTAGAGGTTGAGTTTGGCGATGGCCCAGGTGCCCAGGTTCTTTTCCTGGCCGTAGAGCAGGGCGTTGGGGCGGTCGCCGATCAGCGTGCCGCCGGGCAGCTTGGCGATGTGGTGTGCGCTCTCCACCAGCATGCCGCCGCTGCCGCAGGTGGGGTCGTACACGCTGTGGCCGGGTTGCGGGTCAATGAGTTCCACCACCAGCTGCACCACGGCCTTGGGCGTGTAGAACTCGCCGCCCTTCTTGCCCGCATCGTCGGCAAACTGCTTGATGAGGTACTCGTAGGCATCGCCCAGCATGTCGGCCTTGTAGAGGTCGGCATTGCCCAGCTTGTACTGGTTGAAATGGCGCAGCAGGCGCTGCAGCGTGGCATCGGACAGCACGCGCTTGTCGCCGTACTGGGTGGCGGTCAGCACGTATTGCAGTTCGGTGTTGTACTCCTCGATGTCCGAGAAGGCCTTGTCCAGTGCCTCGCCAATGTTCTCGGTGCGGGCGATCAGGCTCGGCCAGCGCGCGTTCTTCGGGAACGATCCCCACTTGTCCTGCACTTCAAGCACAGCATCCACCTCGCTCAGGTGCTCCACTTGTTGGAGATGCCGCACACGCTCTTCAAATACATCGTTGAAGCGCTTGAGGAACAGCAGGCCGAAGATGTAGTTCTTGAAGTCCGAGGAGTCGATGGAGCCGCGCAGGATGTTGGCGGACTCCCAGAGCCAGGATTCGAGGGTGTCAAGGGTAAGGGACATGGGTGAGGGGTGGAGGTATCAGAAGAGCAGGCTGGTGAGGTGACCAAGAGTGCGGTGACCGTCTTTGAGCAGTACGGGCTGCTGACAACGCGCGGCGTAGCGCAAGGCCTTGCGCAGTGCGCGGAGGCTACGCACGTTGGCGAGGTCGATTTTCGCCGGGGGCAAGGCATGGCGGTAGGCCTGCAAGGTGGTCGGCTGCAGCAGGTTCAGGCAACGCAAGTGCAGTTCGCACCGGGTGTGCTGATTCGCCAAGTCAGGCGATAACCAAGTCAGCAGTTCGACCACTCGACCGTACAGCAGGCGAAGCCGCGAGAGGGCCTCGTCGGGGTTGGTCGGTGCAGGGGCAGCGACCGCGAGGGGCTTGCCTGGGCGAGCGCGGCCTTCGGTCATCAACTCGCCCAGCTTCCAGATGGGCTCGTGGTGCGCGATGCGGTTGCGTAAGCCGTTGCACAAGTCTAGGCGAGCGAAGAGTTCGTCCTGGTGCTTCTGCTTGGCCCAGTGTGAGGGTTGGCGCTGTCGATGGCCAGGCAGCACGTCTAGCAGGATAAGACCCCAGTCGATGTTTTGATGCAGTGCATCCTTTTTCAGATCAAGCAGGTGCGGCCAGAAGCCGAAGGTCAGGCCTGATACGACGTCGTCCGGCGATGGGGCGGGAATGCGCGGCAGTTGATGGGCACCCTGCTTGAAATGGGTGATGTCCTTGATCTTGTTTTTGGCGATAGGCGCAAGAGCGACATGTTCGTACCAGTCTTTGGACCCATGTCCACCCACGACGCCGTAGCGCAGGCTGAATGCCCTGTGGAACTGGTTGCGCAGCACCACCTCCACCAGGGAGATGGTGCGGAAGAGGCAGGCGCTGAGCTCTTCGTTCCACTGGTAGAGTGCCAAGGCTTGGATATCATCGGTCGCGACGAAGAAGCGGTGGTAGCTGCTCAGACGGGCGTGGGAAAGCGCCTGAATGCGTGCCAGATTGCCAGCTGCATGGTTTTTGATCTGTTTAAGCATACGTGTTATGATCTTTCTGTAAGCGCTTGGGTACATACGCTTGGCAGATCCCTCTTCGGACGGACGTCAAGCTCCAAGACGCAAAAGAGGAGGCGGCCGCGTAAGCGGCCGTTTTCCTTTGTGTCACCCACGATGCACCTCCTGGATGAGACTGGCAAAACGGCTCTCTAGACCTTCCAATTCGGCTCGGAGCTGCGCGCGCTCCGCACGAAGTGCCTCCAGGTTCACCTGACAGACCTGCTCTACGGCTTCCACATAGCGAACCACGTTGAGGTTGCAGTCGTTCTGCAGGATGTCTTCCAACGACACCAAGCGGGCGTAGCCCTCAACATCCACCCTAGCTACATAGGTGGCCTCGATCTGAGCGAGGTCTTCATCGCGTAGCTGGTTTCGGGATTTTCCGTGCTCGAACTGGCGGCTGGCGTCGATGAAGAGCACCTGCCCGTCGCTCTTGTCTTTACGCAACACCAGCAGTGCAATCGGCAGGGAAGTGTTTGGAAGTAGCTTGGCTGGCAGCGCGATCACCGCGTCTATGAGGCCTTCCTCCAGCAGTTGCCTGCGAATCTGTAGCTCCGCACCGCTGCGGAAGAGGACACCATGGGAGACCGTCACTGCCATGCGGCCGTGACCAGGCTTGAGCGTCTCCACCATGTGGCTGATGAAAGCGTAGTCAGCCGAAGCGCGCGGCGGAACTCCGCGTCGGTAGCGCCCGTAGGGATCGGTGGCGGCGGCTTCTTGTCCCCAATCCTTCACATTGAAGGGGGGGCTTGAAACAACCACGTCGAACGTCTGTAGTTGACCCCCAATCACCAGACGTGGGTCTTTCAGGGTGTCTCCCCATACCAACTGCGCGGCGAGTTCCCCATGCAAAAACATGTTGATTTTTGCCAGGGCCCAGGTACTGCCGTTCTTTTCTTGGCCAAACAGCTGACAGCCCTCGCCGCCAGAGTGAGCACGCGCGAAGGCGCTGCAGGTCAACAACAATGTGCCAGAACCGCAGCATGGATCGCCAACGCTTTCCCCAACTTCGGGCCGGAGAATTTCGGCGATCAGCCGGGAAACCTCGAGCGGGGTGAAGAACTCGGCACCACGCTTGCCAGCGACGGCTGCGGCCTCGCTGATGAGCGTTTCGCAGGCAAAGCCAGCCGCTTCGGCACTTGCGCCGCCTCGAAAATCGAACTCTGGCAAACCGAAGCAGCTCAGCAGATCAGCAATGAGGTGTTGCCTTTGCTTGGGTTCGCCCAGCAAGGAGGAGTCGAAACGGACGCTGTGAAAAGCGTCGTGCAGCAGTGGGTGCTGCTTCTCCAAGTCAGCAAGTGCTCGGTCAATACGCTGCCCGATATCGAGCATGTGCTTAGCGTTGAGCAGTTGCTCAAACGGCGGCACTGATTCGGCATCCGAGTCGAGCGCAATCACATGGCTAGCTTCATCGACAGTACGGTCAGACGCGTACTTCAACACCAGCAATGCCAAGAGGTGGTCACGGACCTCTCCAACATCGGCCACGCCACGAACTGAGTCGAAGCAGCGCCAGAGTGCATGACAGATGGTCCGCTTTGCTTCGACATCAAGCATGGTCGCCTCCAGGGTGTGACAAAAGGCTGACCATCTGAGATACCTCAATTGTGTCTAGTTCTGTCAGCCGATGCCGGATGGCAGCAATCCGCCCCGCCAGCTCATCAATCTCGGCGATATGGCGTTGGCGTCCCATATCGGGGAGGTCCACCTCCAGCGTCTGAAGAGCCGTCTTGGTCAGCGCCTTGATGCTGGTGCCGGTCAGCATTTGCTTGAGCTTGGCGCCTGTGGTCGGCAGGTTGAGAAACCACACCAAGTAACCGGCATCCAACCTAGCAGCCGGTCGGATCACATTCAACTGACCCACCGGCAGAACTGGCACGTCTGCCCCGGTAAAAAGCCATGCCCTGTAGTAGTCACCCCGTGAGGGGATGACCACGTCACCGGCTTGCAAGCAGTTAGCACGGTACTTCTCGGCCACAACAACTCGCGGCAGTCCGCTCCAACTCACGGGAGTCGAAGACACGACATCCCGGATGGCCAATGCACGGACGTTGCCTTCAGGGTGTTCTTGCGGTGCTTGATCGCGAAAGACCACTGCTGTGTGGACTTCCGCCAAGTCGTTGAGGAGGAGTATGGAATTCATCGAATAACTCTACTGTTGGCGAAGTGTAGCGCCACTTGCATCGGAGTGCAAGCAGTAGAGTTATTTGTTTTAAAGCGAGCCGCTCGCCAGTCGTGCGAGCCAGATCAAAGTTGCTTAGCAGGCACCAATGAACAACGAGAGCCCCCATAGCTTTCGCAGCTTATGGTTCCAATTCACACCTTATGGGGTGCTCTGCACAGGATCACACGTCGATATTCCCCGCCCGCAGCGCATTCGTCTCGATGAAGTCGCGGCGCGGCTCGACCTCGTCGCCCATCAGCATGGTGAACACGCGGTCGGCCTCGATGGCGTCGCCGATCTGCACCTGCAGCAGGCTGCGCACGTTGGGGTCCATGGTGGTTTCCCAGAGCTGCTCGGGGTTCATTTCGCCCAGGCCCTTGTAGCGCTGGCGGGCCGTGGTGCGCTCGGCCTCGTGCAGCAGCCACTGCATGGCCTGGCGGAAGTCGGCGGCCTTGTCGCTCTTGGCCTTTTCGCCTTCGCCGCGCATGACCTTGGCGCCTTCGCCCAGCAGGTTATTGAAGTTCTGGGCCTCGTCGGCCAGGGCCGCGTAGTCGTGGCTGCGCACGAACTCCTGGGTGAGGATGGAGCTCTTGATGTTGCCGTGGTGGTGGCGGCTGATGCGCAGCACGGGCTTTTCGGTGACGGGGTCGATCTCGGCCGTGACTTCGGCGGGCACGCCCGTGGTGGTCAGCTCGCGCAGCTTGGCCTCCAGGATGGGGGCGCAGGCCTGGGCGGCCTCGATGCTGTCCAGCGTGATCTGCACGCCGTCGGCGATGGCGCGCAGGGCCTCGGCATCCATGAAGTTGGACAGGCGGTCGATGACGGTCTCGGCGGCCAGGTGCATGTTGGCCAGCCTGGCCAGTTCCTCGCCGTCCAGCGTGCGCGGGTTGGCGCCGCCGGTGTGGACGCTGGCGTTCATCAGGGCGATGCGCAGCAGGTACTGGTCCAGCGCCGGGCCGTCCTTAATGTACAGCTCTTCCTTGCCGTTCTTGACCTTGTACAGCGGCGGCTGGGCGATGTAGATGTGGCCGCGCTCGACCAGCTCGGGCATCTGGCGGTAGAAGAAGGTCAGCAGCAGGGTGCGGATGTGGGCGCCGTCCACGTCCGCGTCGGTCATGATGATGATGCGGTGGTAGCGCAGCTTGTTGGGGTCGAAGTCGTCGCTGCCGCTCTTGCCCGATTCGGCCGTGGCCTTGCCGATGCCGGTGCCCAGGGCGGTGATCAGGGTGACGATCTCATTGCTGGACAGCAGCTTTTCGTAGCGCGCCTTCTCGACGTTCAGGATCTTGCCGCGCAGCGGCAGGATGGCCTGGAACTTGCGGTCGCGCCCCTGCTTGGCCGAGCCGCCTGCGGAGTCGCCCTCGACGATGTAGATCTCGCACAGCGCCGGGTCCTTTTCCTGGCAGTCGGCCAGCTTGCCGGGCAGGCCCATGCCGTCGAGCACGCCCTTGCGGCGCGTCATCTCGCGGGCCTTGCGCGCGGCTTCGCGGGCACGCGCGGCCTCGACGATCTTGCCGCACAGGATCTTGGCGTCGTTGGGTTTCTCTTCCAGGTAGTCGGTCAGCGCCTTGGCGACGATGTCCTCCACGGGCGCGCGCACCTCGCTGGAGACCAGCTTGTCCTTGGTCTGGCTGCTGAACTTGGGCTCGGGCACCTTGACGGAGAGCACGCAGCACAGGCCTTCTCGCATGTCGTCGCCGCTGACCTCGACCTTGGCCTTCTTGGCCAGCTCGTTCTGCTCGATGTACTTGCCGATGACGCGCGTCATGGCCGCGCGCAGGCCGGTCAGGTGGGTGCCGCCGTCGCGCTGCGGGATGTTGTTGGTGAAGCACAGCACCTGCTCGGCATAGCTGTCGTTCCACTGCATGGCGACTTCGACGCCGATCTCGGTGCCGGGGATGCCGCCGTAGCTTTCCGCGGGGCGGCTGCCGTTGGCGTGGAAGGCCGTGGGGTGCAGCACCTTCTTGTTGGCGTTGATGAACTGCACGAAGCCCATGACGCCGCCGGCGCCCGAGAAGTCGTCCTCGCGGCCGTCGCGCTCGTCCTTGAGGCGGATGCGCACGCCGTTGTTCAGGAAGGACAGCTCGCGCAGGCGCTTGGCCAGGACTTCGTAGCGGAACTCATGGTTCTGCGTGAAGATTTCCGTGTCGGGCAGGAAGTGGACCTTGGTGCCGCGCTTGTCGCTCTTGCCGACCACGCGCATGGGCGAGACCTCGAAGCCGTCCACGACCTCGATCAGGCGGTTCTGCACCTGGCCGCGCGAGAAGTCGATCTCGTAGACCTCGCCGTCGCGGCGCACGCTGAGCTTGAGCCAGACGGACAGCGCGTTCACGCAGGACACGCCCACGCCATGCAGGCCGCCCGAGACCTTGTAGCTGTTCTGGTTGAACTTGCCGCCGGCGTGCAGCTCGGTCAGCGCGATCTCGGCGGCCGAGCGCTTGGGCTCGTGCTTGTCGTCCATCTTCACGCGCGTGGGAATGCCGCGGCCGTTGTCGATGACGGACAGAGAGCCATCGGCATGGATGGTCACGAGGATGTCGTCGCAATAGCCGGCCAGGGCCTCGTCGATGGAGTTGTCCACCACTTCGAAGACCAGGTGGTGCAGCCCCGTGCCGTCGGAGGTGTCGCCGATGTACATGCCGGGGCGCTTGCGCACGGCTTCCAGGCCTTCGAGGATCTGGATCGCGCCTTCGCCATACCCGCCCGAATCGGATCCTGCGGGGGCGGTGGTCTGGGTTGCTGGCTTGTTCTCGTCGGTCATGAAAGGCCCTGGGGTAGTTCCGTCGGAAGCTGTCGCTTCGCTTGAAAATGGTTCGAATCGGCCGCTGGCGCGGTGCGTAGGGACGCGCGCTGGGGGCTACGAGTCGGATAGGGTGGTTGCGCGCCGTGCACCATGCCACGCCACGGGGCGGCGGGTGCGGGGGCTGCGCAAGGTGTCAGGCATCGGGTCGGTGGGAGGCGCTCGCAGTGGCTCAGATGCGCATGGGCATCACGACGTACTTGAAGCTGTCGTTCTCGGGGATGGTCAGCAGCGCCGAGCTGTTGCCGTCCTGCAGGTCGATCCTGACCATGTCCTGGTTCATGTTGGACAGGGCGTCGATCAGGTAGGTGACGTTGAAGCCGATCTCGATGGTGTCGCCGCCGTAGTCGATGTCGAGCTCGTCCATGGCCTCTTCCTGCTCGGCGTTGTTGGACGCCACGCGCAGCGTGCCGGGCTCCACCGTCAGGCGCACGCCCTTGAACTTGTCGCTGGTCATGATGGCCGTGCGCTGCAGGCTGGCCAGCAGGGGCGCGCGGCCCAGGGTCACGCTGTTGGTGTGGTTGCGCGGGATGACGCGGTTGTAGTCGGGGAACTTGCCCTCGACCAGCTTGGTCACGAACTCCATGCCGCCGAAGGTGAACTTGGCCTGGTTGTTGGCGAACTGCATCTCGATGTGGGGCTGGTTCTCGCCGCCGGCGTCCGACAGCAGGCGCTGCAGCTCCAGCACGGTCTTGCGCGGCAGGATGACTTCCTGCTTGGGCACTTCCACGTCCAGCTGGCTGCTGGCGAAGGCCAGGCGGTGGCCGTCGGTGGCGACCAGGGACAGCTGCTTGCCTTCGGCCACGAACAGGATGCCGTTGAGGTAGTAGCGGATGTCCTGCACGGCCATGGCGAAGGAGACCTGGCCCAGCAGGTCCTTGAGCACCTTCTGCGGCACGCTGAAGGACGGGCCGAAGGCCGCGGCCTCCTGCACCAGCGGGAAGTCCTCGGCCGGCAGGGTCTGCAGCGTGAAGCGGCTCTTGCCGCCCTTGAGCACCATCTTGGCCTGCTGGGTCTCCAGGCTCACGGTCTGGTCGCCGGGCATGGTCTTGAGGATGTCGATGAGCTTGCGCGCGCCCACGGTGGTGGTGAAGTCGCCGGTGTCGCCGCCGAGTTCGGCCGTGGTGCGGATCTGGATCTCCAGGTCGCTGGTGGTCAGCTGCAGCGCGTTGCCGGTCTTCTTGATCAGCACGTTGGCCAGGATGGGCAGCGTGTGGCGGCGTTCGACGATGCCGGACACCGATTGCAGGACCGCGAGAACTTTGTCTTGTGTGGCTTTCAGGACGATCATGTCAACCTCTGATATTCAGGATGCGGGTCTCGGTGGGAGCGGCGGCTCGCAGATGAGCCCCCTCTTGCCGCTCGAATCCCCCATTTTGCCGCGTAGAAGCGGCCTGGATGGGGGAGTTTTCATCAACCTTTGAGGGTTTGCTCCAGCACGTGCAGCTGCTGGTTCAGCTCGGTCAGCTGCTGGCGTTCGCCGGCGATCTTGCGCACCGCGTGCAGCACGGTGGTGTGGTCGCGTCCGCCGAACAGCTCGCCGATCTCGGGCAGGCTCTTCTGGGTCAATTCCTTGGCCAGGTACATGGCGATCTGGCGTGGCCGGGCGATGCTGGCCGGGCGCTTCTTGCTGTACATGTCGGCAACCTTGATCTTGTAGTAGTCGGCCACCGTCTTCTGGATGTTTTCCACACTGATCTGGCGGTTCTGGATGGACAGCAGATCGCGCAGCGCCTCGCGGGCCAGCTGGATGGAGACCTCCTTCTGGTTGAAGCGCGAGTAGGCCAGGATCTTGCGCAGCGCGCCTTCGAGCTCGCGCACGTTGGAGCGCACGTTCTTGGCCACGAAGAAGGCGACTTCCTCGGGCATCTCGGCATTCTCGGCGCGGGCCTTGTTGATCAGGATGGCCACGCGCATCTCCAGCTCGGGCGGCTCGATGGCCACCGTCAGCCCGGAGTCGAAGCGCGAGACCAGCCGCTCGTGGATGTTGGCCAGCCCCTTGGGATAGGTGTCCGAGGTCATCACGATGTGGCTCTTCTTGGCCAGCAGGGCCTCGAACGCATTGAAGAACTCTTCCTGCGTGCGGTCCTTGTTGGCGAAGAACTGCACATCGTCGATCAGCAGCAGGTCCAGCGAGTGGTAACGCTCCTTGAACTCGTCGAAAGTGCGGCGCTGGTAGGCCTTGACCACATCCGAGACGAACTGCTCGGCATGGATGTAGAGAACTTTGGCGTCGGGCTTGTCGGCCAGCAGCTTGTTGCCCACGGCATGCACCAGGTGGGTCTTGCCCAGGCCCACGCCGCCGTAGATGAACAAGGGGTTGTAGAGGTGGCCGGGCGAGGCCGCCACATGCATGGCGGCCGAGCGCGCCATGCGGTTGGCCGTGCCTTCCACCAGGGTGTCGAAGGTCAGCGCGGCGTTCAGGCGCGTGCGGAAGACGGGGGCCGCGGCATCCTCGCTGGTCACCGTGGGCACGGAGGTCACGATGGTTTCCGCAGGCGCGGAGCGTTCGGTGGTCGAGGGGCGGACGTAAGTGCGCACCACGCTTTCTCGCTGAGCGAGCGCCAACTCCAGCGTCACCGGCTGGCCATAGAGCGACTCGAGCATGGCCGAGATGCGGCCAGCGTACTGCGCGCGTATCCAGTCGAGCTTGAAGCGGTTGGCCACGTAGACGGTGACCTTGGAGAAGTCTTCGGCGACCTGGGCCGTCAGGGGCTTGATCCAGGTGTTGAACTGCTGCTCCGGCAGCTCCTGGCCCAGTTGTTCAACGCAGACTTGCCACAGGCCCTGGCCTGCGTCGTTCATAGGTTCCTCGGTCATTGTCGAAGTCTAGTTGTGGATAGAGGAACAGTTGCGAGGCCGCCATTGTAGCTTTTGCGGTAGTTATCCACAAAATATCAGAAGCCTTCTCCCTGCGGTCCCGTGAAACGGGCAGGCATCCTACGGGATTGAAGGGCATTGCATCAAGAGGACAACGCTGTGATAATCGCGGGTTTCCCTGAATGTGTTCAGGGTGATATGTCCCGCGGGCTGGCCCCGGACCCCGGATCGATTCGCACCGATGGTGCGCAGCCGATGGTGGTTCGGGACAGGCTTTCCGGCAGGCCCCTGTGGCCGTTGGATGCGGGACCCTGGCAAAACTGAACCTCAAGGAACCAACATGAAACGCACCTACCAACCCTCCAAGACCCGCCGCGCCCGCACCCATGGCTTTCTGGTCCGCATGAAGACCAAGGGCGGCCGTGCCGTGATCAACGCTCGCCGCGCCAAGGGCCGCAAGCGCCTGGCCGTCTAAGGCCGGCCATTGCTGGACGGTCGGCACGCGGTTCCAAGCCCCTGACGAGGGGCGCCTGTATGCAACGGCTGAAAACGCGTCCGCAGTTCCAGGCGGCCATGGCTGCCGGTACGGTATCCCGTACCGCGCACTTCGCATTGCACCGCATGGTGCTGCAGGAGTCCGTGGCTGCCACGCCATCGACAGGGCCCGGATCGCAGGATCCGCAGGCCCTGTTTGGCGTTGGTGCCGTGCGCAGGCAGGCCTGGCTCGGCGCCATGGTGCCCAAGCGCTGGGCGCGCCGCTCGGTCACGCGCCATGCGATCAAGCGCCAGATCTATGCCGTCGGCGCCGAGCATGAAGGGCTGCTGCTCCAGGGCGCGCATGTGGTCCGGCTGCGTTCCGGCTTCGACAAGCGGCAGTTCGTCAGTGCCAGTTCCGAGGCGCTCAAGCGCGCGGTGCGTGCGGAACTGCAACAGCTGTTCGCCTACGCGGCCAAGCGATTGGCCCAGGAGCGTGCCGCGCCCGGGCCCCGCGATGGCGCAAAGGCCGCCGCCGGGGAAATATCCGCTGGCGAAACCCCCGGGTCTGCGCCATGATGCAGCGGCTGCTGATGGCGCTGGTGCGCGGATACCGCCTGGTGCTCAGCCCCTGGCTGGGCTCGGCCTGCCGCTTCACTCCGACCTGTTCGGCCTATTCCCTTGAAGCGCTCGAGAAACATGGCGCTGCGGTAGGCTCTTACCTGACGGCGCGCCGGCTGGCGCGCTGCCATCCGTGGTGCGACGGGGGGCATGATCCCGTGCCGGAGCACAGGCCCAGGCTGTTCACGCATCTGATGGCCGCGCCCGAAAACACCCAAACTTCCTCATCTAAGAAGTCTCCATGAACGATATTCGCCGCACCATACTGTGGGTGATATTTGCCTTTTCGCTGGTCTTGCTGTGGGACAAATGGCAGGTGCACAACGGCAAGAAGGCCACTTTCTTCCCCGCGCCGGCTGTTGCCACGGCCCCGGCGCCCGAAACCGCCAGGCCGGCGGCCGATGCCAGCGTGCCCCCGGCCAGCGGTGCCACGGCAGGTGCCGGCGATGTGCCTGGCGGCGCTGCCAGCGCTGCGGCGCCGGCGGCCGCGCCGCGCCAGGATGTGACGGTCAGCACCGATGTGCTGCGCCTGACCTTCGACAGCCAGGGCGCCACCCTGCGCCATGCCGAGCTGCTCAAGTACGCCGACTCCGCCCACAAAGACAAGCCCGTCGTGCTGTTCGACGAGAGCGTGCACCGCGTGTACCTGGGCCAGTCGGGCCTGATCGGCGGCGGCTTCCCCACCCACAAGACGGCCATGACCGTGCAGCCCGGCGCGCGCGAGCTCAAGGACGGCGAAGACCAGCTGGAGCTGCGCTTCGAGTCGCCCGACATGGGCGGCGTCAAGCTGGTCAAGATCTGGACGTTCAAGCGCGGCGCCTACGACATCGGCGTGCGCCATGAGATCGTGAACACCGGTACCGTGGCCGTGAACCCGCAGCTGTACCTGCAGCTGGTGCGCGACGGCAACAAGCCCGAAGGCGAAGAGTCCACCATGTACTCCACCTTCACGGGCCCGGCCGTCTACACGGACGAGAAGAAATACCAGAAGGTCGAGTTCAAGGACATCGAAAGCGGCAAGGCCAGCGTCGAGAAGTCGTCATCGGGCGGCTACGTCGCCATGGTCCAGCATTACTTCGCCAGCGCCTGGCTGCTGGCCGAAGGCATCCAGCGCGACAACTTCCTGCGCAAGGTGGACACCAACCTCTACGCCGTCGGCATGATCACGCCCGTGGGCACCATCGAGCCCGGCCAGAGCAAGAGCGTGGAGGCGCGCCTGTTCGCCGGCCCGCAGATCGAAAAGCGCCTGGAAGCGCTGGCCCCCGGCCTGGAGCTGGTCAAGGACTATGGCTGGCTGACCATCCTGGCCAAGCCGCTGTACTGGCTGCTGGACAAGCTGCACGGCTTCCTGGGCAACTGGGGCTGGTCCATCGTGGCCCTGGTGCTGCTGCTGAAGATCGCCTTCTACTGGCTCAATGCCAAGGCCTATGCCTCGATGGCCAAGATGAAGGCCATCAACCCGCGCATCATGGAAATGCGCGAGCGCCTCAAGGACAAGCCCCAGCAGATGCAGCAGGAGATGATGCGCATCTACCGCGAGGAAAAGGTCAACCCCATGGGCGGCTGCCTGCCCATCATCATCCAGATCCCGGTGTTCATCGCGCTGTACTGGGTGCTGCTGTCCAGCGTGGAAATCCGCAACGCGCCCTGGATCGGCTGGATCACCGACCTGTCGGCCAAGGACCCGCTGTTCATCCTGCCCGTGCTGATGACCCTGTCCTCGCTGCTGCAGACCGCGCTGAACCCCGCTCCGCCGGACCCGATGCAGGCCAAGATGATGTGGATCATGCCCCTGGTCTTCAGCGTGATGTTCTTCTTCTTCCCGGCCGGCCTGGTGCTGTACTGGCTGACGAACAACATCCTGTCCATCGCCCAGCAGTGGATCATCAACACCCGCATGGGCGTGCCGCCGCAGTTCAACCTGCCCAACTTCGGCAAGTCCACGCCGGCCAAGTAAGCCTGCGAAGGCCCTTGCGCCAAAGCCCGCTTCGGCGGGCTTTTTTCATGGGTGGGCCTATCATCGCGGCCTGTTTTCCTGCCTTTGAAAGCCTTCATCCATGCTGCCCCGCCACAACGACCCCATCGCTGCCATTGCCACCGCTCCCGGGCGAGGCGCCGTGGGCATCGTGCGTGTGTCCGGCAAAGGCGTGGCGCCCTTGGTGCGCGCACTGTGCGGCCGCGACCTCAAGCCGCGCGAAGCCACCTACCTGCCGTTTCGGGATGCTGAGGGTGGTCCCATAGACCACGGCCTGGCGCTGTTCTTCCCGGCACCGCACAGCTATACCGGCGAGGACGTGCTGGAGCTGCAGGCCCATGGCGGCCCCGTGGTGCTGCAACTGCTGCTGGCGCGCTGCCTGGAGGCCGCGCAGGCGCCTGGCGAAGACCAGGGCGCCGTGCTGCCGGGCCTGCGCCTGGCCCAGCCCGGCGAGTTCACCGAGCGCGCCTTTCTCAACGACAAGATCGACCTGGCGCAGGCCGAGGCCATCGCCGACCTGATCGACGCCAGCACCGAGGCCGCCGCGCGCAGCGCCAGCCGCTCGCTGTCGGGCGCTTTTTCCGAGGAGATCCATGGCCTGCGCGACGCGCTGGTGCACCTGCGCATGCTGGTCGAGGCCACGCTGGACTTCCCCGAGGAGGAGATCGACTTCCTGCAAAAGGCCGACGCCAGCGGCCAGCTCGCGCGGCTGCGCGGCAAGCTGGACCAGGTGCTGGCGCGTGCCCACCAGGGCGCGCTGCTGCGCGAAGGCATCAAGGTGGTGATCGCAGGCCAGCCCAATGCGGGCAAGAGTTCGCTGCTCAATGCGCTGGCCGGGGCCGAGCTGGCCATCGTCACCCCCATTGCCGGCACCACGCGCGACAAGGTGCAGCAGACCATACAGATCGAGGGCGTGCCCCTGCATGTGATCGACACGGCCGGCCTGCGCGAGAGCAGCGACGAGGTCGAGCGCATCGGCATCGCGCGCGCCTGGGACGAGATCGCCGCCGCCGATGCCGTGCTGTTCCTGCACGACCTCACGCGCATGGGCGAGGAGGGCTACCTGGCAGCCGATGCCGCCATTGCCGAGACCCTGGCAGGCAAGCTGCCGCGGCAGGTGCCCGTGATCGATGTCTGGAACAAGACCGACTGCGCCGAGGCCCGCGTGCCCGCAGAGTGCGGCGTGGCCTTGTCGGCGCGCACCGGCAGCGGACTGGATGCGCTGCGCCGGCAACTGCTGGACGTGGCCGGCTGGCAATCGGCGCCCGAGGGCCTGTACCTGGCGCGGGCGCGCCATGTGCAGGCCTTGCAGGCCGTGGCCGCCCATCTGCAGGAGGCCGAGCTGCAGCTTGCCGCTCAGGCCGCACACCTGGATCTGCTGGCCGAGGAGTTGCGCCTGGCCCAGGTGTCGCTCAACGCCATCACCGGCGAATTCAGCTCGGATGACCTCCTGGGGGTGATCTTTTCGAGTTTTTGCATCGGCAAGTAGGCGGTGCCAGCCCGTGGCGGCGATGCGCGGCGCTGCCAGTCAATATCTTTTGCTACAAAAAGCGACTGGAGCGGTGCCGGGCATTGGCGTGTCCACCGCCCTCGCTTAGCATGCGGCGTGCCGCAGCGGCCTTTGCCGCTGCCTGCTGCCGCAGTGCAGGCCCAAGCAGGTTGGTGGCGACTTTCCTCCGGATCTTCCATGTCCTCTTCCCGCAATGATTTGAGCGCCCTGATCCAGGCCACGGCATCGGCCGTGGCCGCCGACGGTGTGCAGAACCCGCTGAACGCCGAGCAATGGGAACTGCTGTCTCCTTATCTGGTGCCCGTGGCCCTGGCCGCAGGCGAGCAGCTGTTCGCCGAAGGATCGCTGGACCGCAACCTGTACTTCGTGGAGTCGGGCAGCCTCAGCGTGCACTACCAGGATGCCAAGGAGCGCATACGGCTGGCCATCGTCGGGCCGGGCTCCATGCTGGGCGAAGGGGCCTTTTTCGCGCACCGGCCGCGCCGCGCCACCGTGCAAGCCGCAGCCGCCGGCCGGCTGTGGTGCCTGACGGGGCTGCGCTTTGCCGAACTGAGCAACCGCCAGCCGGCGGTGGCCCTGGCGCTGGTGCTGGCGGCGGGCCAGGTGCTGGCACGGCGGTCGGTGGACAGCCGCCGCCGCATCGTCAGTACCTGACGACCTGCGGGCCGTCCCGCGGCAGGTCCACGCGATCTGCGGCACGCAGGTGAACAGGGCCTGTGGGAAATGCGTGCGCTGTTTGTGTTGCAGCAAGCCGTTTGGCGGGAATTTGCAACATCCGTACACAAAATGGGTGCGGGAAGCGGGCACAATGCGGCGATAGTTTGTGACTATTCGTGACATCAATAGCGTCCATGTCGTTGTTCAACTGGTTTTTCCGCAAGCCTTCCACCGAGCCGGGCCATGGCGTGTCCGGCGAGGCTGGCCAGCCTGCCCCGGCACCGCGCCGCGAGCCCGGCCAAGGGGCTGCGCGCCGCAGCGAACGCTCCGAGCGCCGTGAGCAGCTCTATGGCGTGGTGCGCGATGTCATGGTGCGGGCCGGCGTGCTCTCGGCCAGCTACAAGTTCAAGGTGCTTTCGCTGGACCAGGTCGGCCAGCGCTTCGTGGTCATGATGGATCTGGCGCGCGCCTATGCCGGCGAGACGGCCCGCCTCAGCGAGATCGAGATCATGCTGGCCCAGGCCGCGAAGGCGCGCATGGGGGCCGTGGTGAGCGCTGTCTATTGGCGCATCAGCGATCAGATCGGCGTGGCCCAAGGCCAGCAGGCCATGGCGGCCGCGCGTGCGCCCCGGCCCGGTGCGGCGCCGGTGGCCGTGCCCGCCATGGAACTGGCGCAGCAGCGCCGCCGCCAGGATGCCGCCTACGAACCCATCGACGAACAGGAAATGGCCGCCTTCAAGATGGCCGTGGCGGCCGCGCCAGCCAGCCACGGCGCGGGCCGGCCGGCCCAGGATGCCGCCACGGTGCGGCGTTCGGGGCCGCTGCTCGGCCCGGGCGCCGGCGACCGGCCCTCGGGTTTCTCCCACAGCGAACTGGGCCAGCTCGACCTGGGCGTCACGCAGTATGGCGATCTGAGGTAGGGCCAGGCGCGCAGCGGGGCCGCCGCTTCAGCTTCAGTGTCCCGCGAAGTCCACCAGGGTGAACAAGGGCAGCCCGGCATCGCGCAGCAGGGCGGAGCCGCCGAGCTCCGGCAGGTCCACGATGGCGGCCCCCTCGACGACCGTGGCCCCCAGCTTCTCCAGCAGCCTCTTGCCTGCCATCATGGTGCCGCCCGTGGCAATCAGGTCGTCGATCAGCAGCACGCGGTCGCCCGCCTTGACGGCATCCGTATGCAGTTCCACGGTGGCGCTGCCGTATTCCAGTTCGTAGGTTTCCTCGACGGTGGTGAAGGGCAGCTTGCCCTTCTTGCGGATGGGCACGAAGCCCACGCCCAGTTCGTGCGCGACCACGGCGCCCAGGATGAAGCCGCGCGCGTCCAGGCCGGCCACCACGTCCGGGCGAAGGCCGCGCTGCATGTAGCGGTGCACGAAGGCGTCGGTCATGACGCGAAAGACCTGGGGGTCCTGCAGCAAGGGCGTGATGTCGCGGAACTGCACGCCGGGTGCAGGCCAGTCGGCTACGGTGCGGATGTGCGCGCGCAGGTAGTCGTTGACGCTGGTGGTGGTGTGCATGGCGCTGTCTCGGGGGGCGGGCAAGGAGGTGTCCAGTGTACCCAGTCGCCCCGAGGGGCCGGCGCCGCCGGCTGGCGAGACCGCCTAAAATCCCGGGATGAATTCTGAAGCTGCCACCCTGGATGCGCTGGACACGCAACGGGCCTTGCGCCTGGCCCGAGACACCCTGGGCATCGAGGCCGATGCCCTTGAAGCCATGTCGCGGCGCCTCGATGGCGCCTTTGGCGAAGTGGTGCAGCGCATCCTGCGGCTGACCGGCCGCGTGGTCGTGATGGGCATGGGCAAAAGCGGCCATGTCGGCTGCAAGGTGGCCGCCACCCTGGCCTCCACGGGCACGCCGGCCTTCTTCGTGCACCCGGCCGAGGCCAGCCACGGCGATCTGGGCATGGTCACCGGCAGCGACCTGGTACTGGCCCTGTCCAACAGCGGGGAAACCGACGAGCTGACCGTGCTGCTGCCCGCCATCAAGCGCCAGGGCATCGCGCTGGTGGCCATGACCGGCAACGCCCAGTCCACGCTGGCACGCCATGCCGACTGGGTGCTGGACACCCATGTCGGGCGCGAGGCCTGTCCCCTCAACCTGGCGCCCACGGCCAGCACCACGGCACAGATGGCCATGGGCGATGCGCTGGCCGTCGCGCTGCTGGATGCGCGCGGCTTCGGCGCCGAGGACTTTGCGCTGTCCCATCCCGGGGGCTCCCTGGGCCGCAAGCTGCTGACCCATGTGCGCGACGTGATGCGCAGCGGCAGCGAACTGCCCCAGGTGTCCGCGCAGGCCAGCTTCGTCGAGTTGATGCGCGAGATGAGCGCCAAGGGCCTGGGCTGCTCGGCCATCGTCGATGCGGCGGGCGTACTCCAGGGCGTGTTCACCGACGGCGACCTGCGCCGCTGCGTGGAGGCCGGAACCGATCTGCGCGCACTGAATGCGGGCGATGTGATGCACCGTGCACCGCGCACCATCGCAGCCGATGCCCTGGCCGTCGATGCGGCGCGGCTCATGGAGGAGCATGGCATCACGGTCGTGCTGGTGGCCGACGCACAGCGGCATCTGCAGGGCGTCGTGCATATCCGCGATCTGATGCGCGCCAAGGTGATCTGATGGTGCGCGCTCCCCTGGTCCCCGTCCAGAGCTGGGACACACAGCTGCTGCTGCTCGCGCAGGACGTGCGGGTCGTGTTTTTCGATGTCGACGGCGTGCTCACCGACGGCGGGCTGCTGTTTTCGGGCGAAGGCGAGGTGCTCAAGCGTTTCCACACGCTCGATGGCCACGGCCTGAAGCTGTTGCAAAAGGCCGGCATCACGCCGGCCGTGGTGACGGGGCGCGACTCCCCGGCGCTGCGCCTGCGTCTGCGCAATCTGGGCGTCGTTCACGCGCGCTTCGGCACCGAGGACAAGGTGCCCGCAGCCGAAGCGATTCTCCAGGAGCTGGGCCTGCCTTGGGCGCAGGCGGCTGCCATGGGCGACGACTGGCCCGACCTGCCCGTGCTGCGGCGTTCGGCATTTGCCTGCGCGCCGGCCAACGCCCATGACGAGGTGCTGGCCGTGGCCGACTGGGTCACGCCACGCCGTGGCGGCGAAGGCGCGGTGCGGCAGCTGTGCGACCTGCTGCTGGCGGCGCGCGGCGCCTATGCGGGGCTTCTCGCGGAATACGCATCATGAGCCTGCCCTGGCGCCGTGTCGCGGACCGGCTTTCCCTGTACCTGCCCGTGCTGCTCATGGGCCTGCTGGCGCTGGGCACATGGTGGCTGGTGCGCAATGCGCCCCAGCCGCTGGTCAGTGGCCAGGAGAAGGCGGTGGCGCATGAGCCCGACTATTTCATGAACGACTTCTCGATCAAGAGCTTCGATGCCACGGGCCGGCTCGAAAGCCAGATCGAGGGCTCCATGGCGCGCCACTACCCTGATACCGACACGCTGGAGATCGACAACGCGCGCATGTTCTCGGTCTCGCCGGAAGGGCGCATCACGCGGGGCAGCGCGCTGAGGGCCCTGAGCAATGGAGACGGCTCCGAGGTGCAGCTGTTCGGCAATGCCGTGGTCACGCGCGAGCCCTTCGCGGCGCCTGGCCGCCAGCCCCAGCCCCGGCTGCGCTTCGAAGGCGAATTCCTGCACGCCTGGCCCAACGAAGAGCGGGTGAGCTCGAACAAGCCCGTGGTCCTGACACGCGACAAGGACCGCTTCACGGCCGACAGCATGCAATACGACAACCTGGACATGGTGCTCAAGCTGCAAGGCCGCGTGCGTGGCACGATACAGCCGGGCAGGGCCGCATCCGGCGCCCGGTAATCCAGGCAAGGCGCGCTCCCGCGCCATGGGAGACGAGAACGTGACAGCCACCCCCTGCGGCGCGCCGCTGGCCTTCATCACAGGCGCATCCAGCGGCATAGGCCAGGCACTGGCCTGGCATTGCTACCAGCGGGGCTGGTCGCTGGCGCTGGTGGCGCGCCGTGGCGATCTGATGCAGCAGTGGGCCCTGCAGCAAGGGCTGGAGGGCCGGCGTTTCGCCATCTACGAAGCGGATGTGGGCGTGCCCGACAGCATCATCGGGGCGGCCCGGCAATGCATGCAGCGGCAGGGCCTGCCGGATCTGGTCGTGGCCAATGCGGGCATCAGCTGGGGCGTGGATACGGCGCTGCGCGAGGACATCGACGCCATGCAGCAGGTTCTGGCGGTCAATACTTTAGGCATTGCCGCAACATTCCATGCCTTCATTGCGCCCATGGCCGCGCGTGGCAGCGGGCACCTGGCCGGCATTGCCAGCGTTGCAGGCCTGCGCGGCCTGCCGGGCCATGGCGCCTATTGCGCCAGCAAGGCGGCAGCGATTGCGTATTGCGAAAGCCTGCGCGGCGAACTGCGTGGCAGTGGCGTGAAAGTGACCACCTTGCTGCCCGGTTATGTGGATACGCCGCTGACGCGGGGCAACCGCTATGGCATGCCCTTTTTGCTGACGCCGGCAGCGTTCGCGGAAAAAGCCTGGCATGTCCTGGAGGCCGGCCGCAGCTACGCCATCATTCCGTGGCAAATGGCCTGGATCGGCCGGCTGATGAAATGCCTGCCCGATTCCCTATTCGACAGGCTTCTTGTAGGACGAGCGCGCAAGCACAGGCATCTGGAGGGGCCGTGAGCGGGGAAAAAACATTGTATTAGTTCATTGTTCTCAATAAAAAAAGACTTCCTTTGGAAGTCTTTTTTATCGGAACCGCACTGGTCAGGCAATGCGCTTATTCGCCATTGTTATTGTTTCCCCAGCCACCGCCTCCGCGGCCGCCATTGCGCGGGCCCGAGCCGTAGGGGCTGCGGAAGCCGCCGTCGCCACGGCCGCCGTAGCCGCCGCCACCGTCGCCGCGGCCGTAACCACCGCCGCCGTCACCGCCACGGCCATAGCCGCCGCCATCGCCACGGCCGCCGCCGTAGCCACCGCCGTCGCCGCGGCCATAGCCGCCACCGCCACCGCCTTCACCACGGAATCCGCCGCCAAAGCCGCCCGAACGCGGAGGACGGGGTTCCATGGGCCTGGCCTCATTGACCACCAGGCTGCGGCCGCCCAGCGGCTGGCCATTCATGCCCTGGATGGCAGCCTGTGCCTCGGCTTCGCTGGCCATCTCGACAAAACCAAAGCCCTTGGAGCGGCCGGTATCGCGCTCCATCATGACCCTGGCGCTTGCAACGGCACCAAATTGGCTGAAAGCCTGCTCCAAGTCGTTGTCACGCACACCGTAGGGAAGGTTGCCGACGTAAAGCTTATTGCCCATCAAAAACTCCTCAACTCCTCATTGCTCACTGGATTGGCGCTTGCTTCAGGATGCATGACCAGCTGGTTCCATCGGGATGAAAGAACTCGGCAGACCTTCCCAAACTCGGCGCGTTCGAACAGAACTGCCCGAAACGAAATTATGAAGCACAAAAAACCAAAAGATAAATGCTCGAAAGCGCAAACTGATAACGTTTGGCAACAAAAAAAGGACCTGGGCAGGTCCTTTTTTTGCTAAAGCATCCTCATGGAGGGAATCAGTAGCTGCGACGGCCACCGCCGTAGCCGCCGTCACGGTTGCCGCCGCCGTAGCCGCCACCGCCGCCACCGAAACCACCACCGAAGCCGCCGCTGCGGGGAGCGCGGGGCTCCATCGGACGGGCTTCGTTGACGACCAGGTCGCGGCCGCCACGGTTTTGGCCGTGCAGGCCCTGGATGGCGGCCTGCGCCTCGGCATCGCTGCCCATTTCGACGAAGCCGAAACCCTTGGAGCGGCCGGTGTCGCGCTCCATCATCACCTTGGCGCTGTTGACGGCGCCGAATTCGCTGAAGGCCTGCTCCAGATCGTTGTCGCGGAAGGTGTACGGCAGGTTGCCGACGTAAAGCTTGTTGCCCATGGAGGACTCCTGAAAAAACTGGAAAACGCGATGGAGCCCTAGGGAGTCAACACGGGATGACAACGTTAGAGACGCAAACGCACTCGTTACCATTAGGCCGAAGCCAAACGAAAACTCGCCCATTATGTGGCAGAAGTTTTCTGTGGCTATTGCTGTTTTGCAAAAATTCATGGCAGCCGCCACAGCCGGGCCTAGGAGTAACCCTGAAATTGCGTTATCGCATAAGCACATGCTGATGCCGTAGCCGGGTTTGCCCGGGGCTGCTATGATCGCCGTCTCAGTCTTTGGGGAGTAGATCGTCCGGCATCCAGGTGCCGGATGCATGCGTCAACAAACTTGGGCCCTCGCGGCCTATGGCGTATGCGGCCCGCGGCGCAATGCGGCGGGTGACCGGTCGAGACCATTGACCGCGCACCGATCCAAAGGCCGGAGTCGGAGCGTGGTCAATGCGTGCTCTATCCGGCCGGATAAATCCCCCATGGAAGCCTTCCTGATTTCAACCTCCGTCGTCGCCCTTGCCGAGATGGGAGACAAGACCCAGCTACTGTCGCTCGTGCTGGCCGCGCGCTTTCGCAAGCCCTGGCCCATCGTCCTGGGCATTCTCGTGGCCACCCTGGTCAACCACGCGCTGGCGGGCGCCTTGGGTGCCTGGATCACCAGCTACCTGGGCGAGAACGCCATGCGCTGGATCCTGGGCCTGTCCTTCATCGCCATGGCGATCTGGATGCTGATCCCCGACAAGCTCGACGAGGACGAAGTGTCCGGCCATTCGCGCTGGGGCGTCTTCGGCACCACGCTGGTGGCCTTCTTCCTGGCCGAGATGGGCGACAAGACGCAGATCGCCACCGTGATGCTGGCGGCCAAGTACAACGCCTACCTGTGGGTGGTGGCCGGCACCACGCTGGGCATGATGCTGGCCAACGCCCCCGTGGTGTGGCTGGGCGACCGGCTGGTCAAGCGCGTGCCCATCCGCCTGGTGCATGTGGTCTCGGCCGTGATCTTCCTCGTGCTGGGCGTGCTGGCCCTGTTCATGCCGGGCGCGGGTGTTTTGGCATAATGGCCGCTCATGCGCCGATTTGCTTCTGCTTGCGGGCGCTCTATAAATCCAGCTAAAGACGAAACCTGAGAACCCGGCCTCGTTTTTAGCGATGCCGGGTTTTTTCATGTCCTTCATCGCCACACCCCGATCCATGCACTTCGACGAGCCGCTGCCGCTGCAGGGCGGTGGCTCGATCCGCGACTACGACCTCGCCTTCGAGACCTACGGCCAGCTCAATGCCGAACGCAGCAACGCCGTGCTGGTCTGCCACGCGCTCAACGCCTCCCACCATGTGGCCGGTGTCTACGAGGGCCAGCCCAGGAGCGAGGGCTGGTGGGACAACATGATCGGTCCCGGCAAGCCGGTGGACACGAACAAGTTCTTCGTGATCGGCGTGAACAACCTGGGCTCGTGCTTCGGCTCCACGGGCCCCATGCACCCGCATCCCGACACCGGCCGGATCTATGGCGCGGACTTCCCCGTGGTGACGGTGGAGGACTGGGTCGATGCCCAGGCGCGGCTGCTCGACCGGCTGGGCATTGCGCAGCTGGCGGCCGTGCTGGGCGGCAGCCTGGGCGGCATGCAGGCGCTGTCCTGGTCGCTGCGCTACCCCGACCGCATGCGCCATGCCGTGGTCGTGGCCAGCGCACCCAACCTCAATGCCGAGAACATCGCCTTCAACGAGGTGGCGCGGCGGGCCATCGTCACCGACCCGGATTTCCACAGCGGCCACTTCTACGAGCATGGCGTGGTGCCGGCGCGCGGCCTGCGCATCGCGCGCATGATCGGCCACATCACCTACCTCAGCGACGATGTGATGAACCAGAAGTTCGGCCGCCAGTTGAGGGAAGGGCTGGACCTCAAGTACAGCACGCAGGACGTGGAGTTCCAGATCGAGAGCTATCTGCGCTACCAGGGCGAGAAGTTCAGCAGCTACTTCGACGCCAACACCTACCTGCTGATCACGCGCGCGCTCGACTACTTCGATCCCGCGCGCACCCATGGCGGCGACCTGACCCAGGCCCTGGCCGTCGCCAAGGCGCGCTACCTGCTGGTGAGCTTCACCACCGACTGGCGCTTCGCGCCCGCGCGCAGCCGCGAGATCGTCAAATCGCTGCTGGAGAACAACCGCGACGTCAGCTATGCCGAGATCGACGCGCCGCACGGGCACGACGCCTTTCTGCTCGACGACCCCCGCTACATGCAGGTGATGCGCTCCTACTTCGACGGCATCGCCCAGGAAACCCAGACAGCCGCCAAGGAGGCCGCATGACCGAGCTGACCACCATGCAGGCGATTGCGCGCCTGATCCCCGAGGGCTCGCGCGTGCTCGACCTGGGCTGCGGCGATGGCGCCCTGCTGTCGCACCTGCAGCGCGAGCGCGGCTGTACCGGCTACGGCGTGGAACTGGACGATGCCAACGTGCTGGCCTGCGTGCGCCGCGGCGTGAACGTGCTGCAGCTGAACCTGGAGGACGGCCTGGCCATCTTCCAGGACAACAGCTTCGACGTGGTGCTGCAGATCGACACGCTGCAGCACCTGCGCAATGCCGAGACCATGCTGCAGGAGACGGCCCGCATCGGCCGTGCGGGCATCGTCGCCTTCCCCAATTTCGCGCACTGGCCCAACCGCCTGTCGGTGCTGCGCGGGCGCATGCCGGTCACGCGCCGCCTGCCCTACCAGTGGTATGACACGCCCAACATCCGCGTGGGCACGTACAAGGATTTCGAGGTGCTGGCCACCCGCAACCGGCTGCGCATCCTGGACGCCTTCGGCCTGCAGGACGGGCGCACGGTCCGCACCCTGCCCAATCTCATGGCGGGCACGGCCGTCTTCCATTTCGAGCACGCCTGAGCGGCGCGGTCATCTCCCTGACGCGCGGGCGGCGCACAATCGGCAGCGACCGAATGTGACAACGGAGATCGACATGGAACGCTTTCCCCGCCGCCGCGCGCTGGCCCTGGCTGGCGCCACCTGCGGCCTGCTGCTGGCAGGCTGCGCCGCGCCCCAGGCCGCCGGCCCGAAGTCCACCGCTGCCGACTGGCCGCCGCGGCCCGCGCTGATCGCCCACCGCGGCGCCTCGGCGCTGCGGCCCGAGCACACGCTCGAGGCCTACCGCGAGGCCATACGCGCGGGCGCGGACTTCATCGAGCCCGACCTGGTGATCACGCGCGATGGCGTGCTGGTGGCGCGGCACGAGAACGCCATCGCCATCCTTGCGCCCGACGGCCGCGTCAAGGAGGCCACGACCGATGTGGCCGACCGGCCCGAATTCGCGTCGCGCAAGACCACGAAGACCATCGACGGCCAGGCCATCACGGGCTGGTTCACCGAGGACTTCACGCTGGCCGAACTGAAGACCCTGCGCGCGCGAGAGCGCATCCCGGCCCTGCGCCCGGACAACGTCCGGTTCAACGACCGCTTCGAGGTGCCCACGCTGCAGGAGGTGATCGACCTGGCCCAGGCCGAGAGCGTGCGAACCGGCCGCACCGTGGGCATCTACCCCGAGACCAAGCACCCGAGCTACTTCCAGTCCATCGGCCTGCCGCTGGAGCCCGTGCTGCTGAAAGTGCTGGCCGACAACGGCTGGAACCATGCGCAGGCGCCCGTGTTCGTGCAGTCCTTCGAGGTGGAGAACCTGCGCTGGATCCGTGCCCGCAGCAGCCTGCGGCTGGTGCAGCTGCTGGCGCCCAGGGGCAGGCCCTATGACAGCGTGGCGCGCGGCAGCGGCCCGGGCTATGAGGACATGGTCACGCCTGCGGGCCTGGCCGAGATCGCGCGCTATGCCAACGGCATAGGCCCCAGCAAGAGCATGGTGATTCCCGTGGTGCAGGGCGCCAATGGCGCCCCCACCGCCCTGGTGGCCGACGCCCACCGCGCAGGCCTGCTCGTCCATCCCTGGACGCTGCGGCCCGAGAACGCCTTTTTGCCGCAGAGCCTGAAGTCCGCCCCGGTCGAGGACGGCGCGCGGCGCGGCAATGCGCGTGCCGACATGGATGACTTCCTGCGCGCCGGCATCGACGGCATCTTCACCGACGATCCCTCGGTGGGGCGGGCGGCCATCGACGCCTTGGCGGGCCGGCGTCCCTGATCCTGTCGCCTGAACAGGGCCTCGGCCTTGGCGCACAATGGCCGGATCGCGGCGCTGGCTTCGCTCCCACGGTGCGCCGCCATGACACGAGGACCCGCCATGAACGCACGCACCCCTTCGCAGCTGCTGCAGCCCGCAGCCGCCCTCGAACAGATCAGCCGCTCGTGGGACGAGCGCATCGTCCCCGCGCTGACCGACTACATCGCCATCCCGGCCAAGTCGCCGATGTTCGCGCCCGACTGGGAACAGCAAGGGCATCTGGAGACCGTGCTGCGCAACGCCGCCGACTGGGTGCTGGCGCAGAAGGTGGCGGGCCTGAGCCTGGAGATCGTGCGCCAGCCGGGCCGCACGCCGGTGCTGTTCTTCGAGGTGCAGGGCACGCAGGACAGGGCTGGCTCCCGCCCCACGGTGCTGATGTACGGCCACCTGGACAAGCAGCCCGAGTTCGACGGCTGGCGCAGCGACCTGGGCCCGTGGACGCCCAAGTACGAGAACGGCAGGCTCTATGGCCGCGGCGGCGCGGACGACGGCTACGCGGTCTACGCCAGCATCGCGGCCATCCAGGAGCTCAAGCGCCAGGGCGTGCCGCATCCGCGCATCGTCGGCCTGATCGAGACCTGCGAGGAAAGCGGCTCGCGCGACCTGCTGCCCTACGTCGATGCGCTGCGCCCGCGCCTGGGCGAGGTGGGCCTGGTGGTCTGCCTGGACAGCGGCGCCGGCAACTATGACCAGCTGTGGCTGACCACCAGCCTGCGCGGCATGGCCAGCGGCACGCTGAAGGTGGAGATCCTCACCGAAGGCGTGCACTCGGGCGATGCCTCGGGCGTCGTCCCCTCGTCCTTCCGCATCCTGCGCCAGGTGCTGGACCGCCTGGAGGACAGCAAGACCGGGCGCCTGCTGCCCGCCAGCTTCCACTGCGAGATCCCGGCCGATCGCATGGCCCAGATGCGTGCCACGGCCGCCATCCTCGGCGAGGAAACCTATGCCCGCTTTCCCTGGGCGCACTACGACTGCGGCGGCTCCACGCTGTTCGCCCTGCCCACCACCACCGATCCCGTCCAGGCCCTGGCCAAGCGCACCTGGGAGCCCACGCTCAGCGTGACGGGCGCCGAGGGCCTGCCCGCGCTGCAGGACGCGGGCAATGTGCTGCGGCCCTACACGGCCTTCAAGCTCAGCCTGCGCCTGCCGCCCCTGGTCGACGCCGCCGCCTGCGTGCAGGAGATGAAGGCGCTGCTGGAGGACAACGCGCCCTACCAGGCCCGCGTGACCTGGCAGGGCCTGTCGGGCGCCAGCGGCTGGAATGCGCCCCCCATGGATGCCTGGTTCGAGAGCGCGCTCGACGCCGCCAGCCAGGCGCATTTCGGCGCGTCGTGCGGCTACATCGGCCAGGGCGGCACGATTCCGCTCATGAACATGCTCAGCCAGGGCTTTCCCAAGGCGCAGATGATGGTCTGCGGCGTGCTCGGCCCCAAGAGCAATGCCCACGGCCCCAACGAATTCCTGCACGTGCCCTATGCCAAGCGGCTCACGGCCGCCGTGGCCCAGGTGATCGCCGCCATGGCCGCCGCGCAGGCACCGGCCGAGGCCGGTGCCGTGTGATGGCGCCGGCCCGCCTCGGGCGGTTCAGCGGCCGCGCTGCATCTGTGGCTGGCTAGCCCAGCGTCAGCGCCGCCAGTGCCGCCAGGGGCGCGGTTTCCGCGCGCAGCACGCGCGGGCCCAGGGTGACGGGCATGAAGCCCTGGGCGCGGGCCAGCGCTTCTTCGGCAGGCGAGAGGCCGCCTTCGGGGCCCGAGAGAAAGACCACGGGCGTGTCGTCGGCCGCGGCCGCCATGGCCTCGGCCAGCGGCCGCGTGCCTTCGCCCAGCGACAGCAGCAGGCGCAGGGTGCCGGGCGGCAGCCGGGTCGCGCCGCCGTCCAGCCAATCGTCCAGGTCGGCGGGCGCATGCAGGGGCGGCACGCGGTTGCGCATGCACTGCTCGCAGGCCGAGACGGCCACGGCCTGCCAGTGGGCCAGCTTCTTCTCGGCGCGCTCGCCCTTGAGCTTGAGCACGCTGCGCTCGGCCACCAGCGGCGTGATGCTGGCCGCGCCCAGCTCGGCGGCCTTCTCGACCAGCCAGTCCATGCGCTCGTTGGCCGTGATGCCGGCCAGCAGGTGCACGGGGCGCAGGGGTTCGCGCTCCATGGCGTGGTGGGCGCCGATGCGCACGGCCACGTCGCTGCGGCCCATGCGCAGCACGGTGGCCTCGAACTCGCCGCCGCTGAAGCCGTCCCCGGAGCGGCCCTCGAACAGCGTGATGCCGTCGCCGGGCTGCAGGCGCAGCACCTGCACATGGCGGGCCGCGCCGGGCGGCAGATCGATCTCTTCGCCGCTGCGCAGCGGCATGGGGCAGTGAAAGCGGGGCATGGCGGCTCTGTCCTCAGACGCGCCCGTAGGCCCAGCCGACCTGCGGCTGGATGTTCTCGATCTGGTCCACCAGGCGCAGCAGCGGCGTCAGTTCGCGGTAGCGGCTGCAGGTCGAGCGGATGTAGTGGATGAAGCGCGGCGTGTCGG
Source organism: Comamonas sp. (assembly GCA_041984925.1). Lineage (GTDB taxonomy): Bacteria > Pseudomonadota > Gammaproteobacteria > Burkholderiales > Burkholderiaceae_C > Comamonas. Next base: position 56,808 of record JBHIXF010000019.1, on the reverse strand, counting down.
CCAGGTAGCGCGGCTTGCCGTCGCGCAGCGTCAGCCGCGCGAAGATGCCGGCCACCTTGAGGTGGCGCTGCAGCCCCATCCACTCGACGCCGCGGTAGAACTCGCCGAAATCATCGCCCCAGCCGCTTTGGCTGCATGCACCGACCAATCCCGACTTGCGTGCCTTCTCCCAGTAACGCACGGTAATGTCGATGACAAAGTCCTCTTCCCAGCTGATGAAGGCATCGCGCAGCAGGCTGGCGATGTCGTAGGTGACGGGTCCGTGGACCGCATCCTGGAAGTCCAGCACGCCCAGCGGAGCATCGGCGGCAATCGGCTGCATGAGGTTGCGCATCATGAAGTCGCGGTGCACGAAGACACGGGGGGCTGCCAGGTTGTGGGCGACGATCTGCCCGAATGCCTTGGACAGCGTGGCCTGCTGGCTGTCGTCGAGCACGGTCTGCCTGTGGCGCGCGATGTACCAGTCCGGGAACAGCTGCAGTTCGCGGCGCAGCAGGGCCTCGTCATACGTGGGCAGCACGCCGGGGCGCGAGGCGGTCTGCCAGGCCAGCAGCACTTCGAGCGCCGCCCGGTACCAGGCCTCGGCCTGCTGGGGCTTTTCGGGTTCCAGCGCCTCGATGACGGTGTGGCCACCCAGGTCCGACAGCAGCATGAGGCCGTGGGCCGCGTCCCAGTCGAGGATCTGCGGCACGGCCAGGCCGGCCTGGGCCATCAGCGCCTGCACCTTGGCGAAGGGCGCGCAATCTTCCTTGTCCGGTGGCGCATCCATGACGATGAGGCTGGCGCCGCTGGCCGTGTCCAGCCGCAGGTAGCGGCGAAAGCTGGCATCGGCCGAGGCCGGGCGCAGGGTTTCGGGGCGCAGCGCATGCCGGGCTGCCAACGGAGCCAGCCAGGCGTCGAAGGCGGCATGGCGGGCGGGATCGGCCCAGACAACGCCGGCCGTGGGGGTGTTTGGATGGCTCATGGATAATCGCGATTCTACAAACCGCCACCCCCGACGAATGACCGGTGGTGATGCTAGGCTTGCGCCTTTCTCCATTCGCCGCTGTTGACCAACGTGTATCTCCGACCGCTGCCCTCCGTTCCGCTGGCTGCCCGTGTGCCCGCGCGCCCTGTCGTTCGCCCGCTGGCCTGGCTCGTGGCCTTGGCATGGGCCGGGGGATCGACGCTGGTCCAGGCCCAGCCGAAGGCGGACGCAGCCCTGGAGCAGGTCCAGCCGCTCAGGCCGAGCACGCTGATGCAGGAGGTCTACCCCGAACAGGTGCGCTCCCAGCAGCCCGTCTACGTGCGCGGCGACGCGCTCAGCGGCCAGCCCGACATCAACACCGTGATCGAGGGCAATGGCGAGCTGCGCCGGGGCGACACCATGATCCGGGCCGACCGCATCGAGTACAAGGTGCCCGAGGACAGGGTCGATGCGCGGGGATCGGTGCACATCAACCAGGCGGGCAACGTATACGAGGGCTCGCGGCTGGATCTGGAGGTCGATGCCTTCAAGGGCTTTTTCGACAACGCCAACTACCGCTTCCTGGCCAACAGCGCCTATGGCCAGTCCTCGCGCGTGGACTTCATCGACCGCGACCATGCCGTGGTCCACGATGCCACCTACACCACCTGCCAGCGCGACGACGAGGCCAGCTGGCAGCCGGCCTGGATGCTGCGCGCCAAGACGCTGCACATCGATGCGGCCGAGGAAGTGGGCGTGGCCGAGGGCGCGTCCCTGCAGTTCAAGGGCGTGACCGTGCTGCCCGTGCCGCGCTTGAGCTTTCCGCTGTCGGACAAGCGCAAGACGGGCCTGCTGCCGCCGACCATGGGCCTGGACAACCTCAGCGGCTTCGAATACACGCAGCCCTATTACTGGAACATCGCGCCCAACCGCGACATGACGCTGTACCCGGCGCTCATGACCAAGCGCGGCGTCAACCTGGGCGCGCAGTTCCGCTACCTGGAGCCCACCTACTCGGGCGAGGCCTATGCCGCCTACATGCCCAGCGACCGCCTGCGCGACCGCGACCGCTGGGCCTATTCGCTGCAGCACCGGGGCACCTTGGACACGCCCCTGGGCGGCATGAACCTGAACATGAACCTGAACCGGGCCAGCGATCCCAATTACTGGCGGGATTTCCCGCTGGCGGCGCGGCCCTTGCGAGACCGCCTGCTGCCCAGCGACATCAACCTGTCCTGGACCCGCGGCGACAGCACCGTGATGCTGCGCACGCTGCATTGGCAGACCATGCAGGATGCGAACGGGCCGATTGCGCCGCCCTACGGCATCAAGCCGCAGCTGCAATGGCGCTATACGCCGCTGGACCTGCCCCACGGACTGGACTTGAGCGTGGTCGCCGATACCACCCGTTTCGAGGTGGCCAAGGACCTTGCCGGCTACAACAACGGCCAGCGCAGCTATGTGCAGACCCAGCTGAGCCGGCCGTTCCTGTCGCCAGGCGCCTTCATCACGCCCAAGATCCAGCTGCACACGAGCAACTACCAGCTCGACAGCGCAATGAGCAACGGCAGCCGCAACGCCTCGCGCACGCTGCCCACGCTGAGCGTGGACAGCGGCCTGGTGTTCGAGCGCGACATGAGCCTGTTCGGCAACCGCCTGCTGCAGACCTTCGAGCCGCGCGCGTTCTACACCTATACGCCCTACCGCGACCAGAGCTATCTGCCGCTGTACGACACGGCGCGCAATGACTTCAATTTCGCGAGCATCTACTCCGAGAACGACTACGGAGGCCAGGACCGCATCGCCGACAATCACCTGCTGACGCTGGGAGCCACGTCGCGGCTGATCGACGAAGGCACGGGCGCCGAGCGCGCGCGTTTCGGAATAGCGCAGCGTGTGCGCTTTTCCGACCAGAAGGTCATCCTGCCGGGCGAGGTGCCGGCCACCAGCCGCCTGTCGGACATCATGCTCGGCGCGGCCGTCAACTGGACCGATACCTGGTCCACCGAGGTCACGACGCAGTACAACCGCGACCTCAACCGCTCGGTGCGCACCACCTTCGGCGCGCGCTACAGCCCCAGCTCCTACCGCACGGTGAACGTGGCCTACCGCACCCAGTACGACACCGTGGCGCGCACCGATGCCAGCAAGCTGATCGACGTGGGCTGGCAGTGGCCGATCAATGATCTGTGGGGCGACAAGGGCCGTGACCTGGGGCCGGGCCGGGGGCAGGGCGGCGGACGCTGGTATGCCGTCGGGCGGCTGAACTACAGCCTCAAGGATCGCAAGCTCGTCGATACCGTCGTCGGCCTCGAATACGACGGCTGCTGCTGGATCGGCCGCGTGGTGCTCGAGCGCCTGCAAAGCACGATCAACCAGGCCAACACGCGGCTGCTGTTCCAGATCGAGTTCGTAGGCTTCTCGCGCCTGAGCCTGGGCGCCGACCCGCAGCGCAGCCTCAAGCAGAATGTGCCCCGCTACCAGGATCTGCGTGATGCCGTAACTGCGCCGAGCCGCTTCACCAATTACGACTAAGCAGGATTTTTCTTCCATGCGTTTTCTCTCCCAGACCCATGGCAGCACGGCTGCCGCCGTGCTGCTGGCCTTGCTGGCCACGACGGCGCAGGCCCAAGGCCTGCGCGTGCCGGGCCAGTCCAAGGCCCAGGCCGGCGATGCCGCCGTCTCCCGCGCGCTCGATGCCACCAACCTGTCTTCGGCGCGCGACCGCGGTGCCGCGGCTGGCGTGCGCTCGGCCGACTACATCGTGGCCGTGGTCAATTCCGAGCCCGTGACCAACAACGAGGTGCGGGCGCGCATGGCGCGCGTGGCGCAGAACATCGCCGAGCAGGGCGGCCAGATGCCGCCCGAGCCTTTGCTGGCGCGGGAAGTGCTGGAGCGCCTGATCGTGGAGAAGGCGCAGTTGCAGGAAGCCAAGGACACGGGGCTGCGCGTGGACGACTATGCCGTCGACCAGGCACTGGCCAATGTGGCGCGCCAAAACGGAATGGACCGCTCGGGCCTGCTCGAACGCCTGAAGGCCGAGGGCATTCCCGAGAAGCAGTTCCGCGACGAGCTGCGCAACCAGATCCTGCTGCAGCGCCTGCGCGAACGCGATGTGGACAACCGTGTGCGTGTGACCGAGGCCGATATCGACCGCTATCTGGCAGAGCAGCGGCGCGGGGGCGAGCAGGCGGCTGGCGCGGCCATCAACCTGGGCCACATCCTGATCGCCGTGCGCGAGGATGCCAGCGCCGCCGAGGTGGCCGAGCGCGAGGCGCGGGCCCAGAAGGCCGCCGAGGCGGCTCGCCAGCAGGCCGACTTCAAGGCCGTGGTGCGGGAGTTTTCCGACGTGCCCGATGGACGGGGCGGCGGCGCCATGGGCCTGCGCCCGCTCAGCGACTACCCCGAGCTGTTCGCCAAGGCGGCCGGCTCGGCGCCTGTCGGTGGCATCGTGGGTCCGCTGCGCTCGGGCGCGGGCTTTCACGTGCTCAAGGTGCTGGAGAAGTCCCAGGCCGGCATGCCGGCCGTGGTCACGCAAAACCATGCGCGCCACATCCTGCTGCGCATCGGCGACCAGTTGACCGAGGGCGAGGCCGCCAAGCGCCTGGCGGACTACAAGCGGCGCGTCGAAAGCGGGCAGGCCAGCTTCGAATCGCTGGCGCGCGAGTTCTCGCAGGACGGCAGCGCGCGCAACGGCGGCGACCTGGGCTGGTCCTCGCCCGGCCAGTTCGTGCCCGAGTTCGAGCAGGTGCTGGACCAGCTGCAGCCCGGCCAGGTCAGCGATCCGCTGGTCTCGCGCTTCGGTGTGCACCTGATCCAGCTCATCGAGCGCCGCCAGGCCGCGCTGACGCCACGCGAGCAGCGCGACATGGTGCGCAACGTGGTGCGCGAGCGCAAGCTGGAAAAGGATTACCAGACCTGGCTGCAGGAGCTGCGCGGCCGGGCCTACGTCGAGTACCGCGAGCCCCCGCAATAAGGCCTGCGTGCAGCCGCGGCTGCGCCAGTCCACAATGGAAGGCGGTGCCACGGCGCACCGCCTTGCTTTTTTCCATGAAACACATTCCTCGCAAACGCTTTGGCCAGAACTTCCTGACGGACGGCGGCATCATCGATTCCATTGTGCGTGCCATCGACCCCCAGCCGGGCCAGCCCATGGTCGAGATCGGCCCGGGCCTGATGGCGCTGACCCAGCCCCTGGTCGAGCGCCTGGGCCGGCTCACCGTGATCGAGCTGGACCGTGACCTGGCCGTGCGCCTGCGCCTGCATGCGCAGCTGGACGTGGTCGAGTCCGACGTGCTCAAGGTGGATTTCCGCGCCATCGCCGCACGCCTGGGCGTGCCCCGGCTGCGCGTCGTGGGCAACCTGCCCTACAACATCTCCAGCCCCATCCTGTTTCACCTGCTCGAGCAGGTGGACGTGGTCCAGGACCAGCATTTCATGCTGCAAAAGGAGGTCATAGACCGCATGGTGGCCGCGCCCGCCACGGCCGCCTATGGCCGCCTCACGGTGATGCTGCAGTGGCGCTATGCGATGGAGAACGTGCTCTTCGTGCCCCCCGAGAGCTTCGATCCGCCGCCCAAGGTGGACAGCGCCGTCGTGCGCATGGTGCCGCGCCAGGCGCCGGCGGCCCTGGACCCGAAACTGCTGGAGGAACTGGTGCAGGTGGCCTTCAGCCAGCGGCGCAAGATCCTGCGCAACACGCTGGGGCGCTGGCTGGAGGCCAAGGGCTTCGAGGGGGAGTTCGATCTGCAGCGCCGCGCCGAAGAGGTGCCTGTGGCCGAATACGAAGCCCTGGCCGCTGGGCTGGCGCGCCCTTAGCCGCACCCTTAGCGCGCCCTCAGGCGCGTGGCCCGGCGGCAGGCATGCACCTGCGGCCTGCCGGGGCCAGGATCAGAGGAAGGAGTAGAAGCAGCGGAACGGTATCTTGCGCTCGGCCCAGTATTCGGCCGCGTCGCGGAAACTGTCCAGCAGCTGCTCGCGCACTTCCTTGTCGAACTTGGGCGTGGTCGGGATCTGGTCGAGCACGACCACGAAGCCCGGCTGCGGGCCGGCCTTGTGGATGGGGTCGGTCAGGCAGTCGTAGAGCGCATCGAAGTTCTTGCCGAAATGCGCGGGAAAGAAGAACTGCGTGGCCAGCAGCTCCAGGATGTCGGCCTTGGTCTGGGCATGTGCCAGATTGGCGTACAGGAAATGGCACCCCAGCGTCTCCGCCGCCTGCTGCAGATCCTCCACCCGGTAGGCGCGGATGGACTGCACGATGTTGGCGCGCACGTTCCGCAACGGGGTGTCGGGGATCTTACGAAGTGGTGAATCCATCTCCGTGGCTCTTTCTCTAACGTGGATGTGGCCGGCGGGAGCGGGCGCATGGCCTGTGGCGTCCCCGGGCTGTGGATGAAATGCAGACCCCTGCCAGCGCGCTGCGTCGGACAGGGAGGGTCGAACGGGCTGCAAAGACTGGGTCGAGGTCATTCGATGATCTTGCGAAAGCTGCTGTAGTGGTCGCTGGTGTAGTAGCAGGCATCGGGCTGCTGCGGCAGGGCGCCGCCGCACACGATGCGGCGGGCGCCGCGGTCGCGCGATCCGGGTGTGCGCACCGTGTACTCGCGGTAATAGCCGCGCGACTGGCGGGGCAGCAGGCGCTCGCGGTTGCCGAATACCGTGCCGTCCTTGTCATGGGCGAACGGACCGCCCCGCAGGATCAGGGCATAGGTCGAGCGGCCCTCCCGCGGCAGATCGGCCAGGGCGATGACGTCGGCAGAGCCGGCCTGCGGGCCGTCCGGCACCGCGGTCCGCGCATCGGCCAGCAGAGGCGACACCGCAAAGGTGGCCCCGACGATAAGCGCTAACCCGGTCTGGAACGCCTTGGCGGCGGCGGCCTTCAGCATCAACTACACCTTTCAGAAATCCAGGGAAGCCCTGAAATCTCGACCCGCTAGTGTGACGGATCACCCCCCAAATTGCAAGTTCTGCTTAAAAATCAGGCAGCTTGACCAAGCAATTGTCTGGGAATTGAACAGTGAAGAAAAGCCGCTTCGGGCCCAGGTGGTGCCCGGCAGCCTGTGCAGCGAGCGCGCTCCAAAGGAGGGGCGCCGAGCAAGAGCCGCCTCGCGGCGATGGCGCCGTCCCCCTCCCTCGCGCAGCGAGCAGAGAGGGGGAAGCCGCGCAGCGGCTCAGGGGGTGCTTTACCGGTTCGCGTTCGCGTCAGCGACCGTCAGCGCCGTCATGTTGACGATGCGGCGCACCGTGGTGCTGGGCGTGAGGATGTGCACGGGACGCGCCGCGCCCAGCAGCACCGGGCCGATGGCGATGCCGCCGCCGGCCGCCTGCTTGAGCAGGTTGTAGCTGATGTTGGCGGCATCGATGTTGGGCATGACCAGCAAGTTGGCGTTGCCCAGCAGCGTGCTGTGGGGCATGAGCTGGGCGCGCGCCTTGCCGTCCAGGGCCACGTCGCCGTGCATCTCGCCGTCCACTTCCAGCCAGGGGGCCTGTTCGCGCAGCAGCTCCAGGGTCTGGCGCATCTTGACGGCGCTGGGCTGGTTGCTGGAGCCGAAGTTGGAATGCGACAGCAGGGCGGCCTTGGGCTTGATGCCGAAACGCATCATTTCCTCGGCGGCCATGATGGTGATCTCGGCCAGCTGCTCGGCCGTGGGGTCGTAGTTGACGTGGGTGTCCACCAGGAAGACCTGGCGGTCGGGCAGCAGCAGGCCGTTCATGCAGGCATAGGTCTGCACGCCGGCGCGGCGGCCGATCACCTGCTCCACGTACTGCAGGTGGTGCGAGGTCTGGCCCCAGGTGCCGCTGATCAGGCCGTCCACCTCGCCCTTGTGCAGCAGCATGGAGCCGATCAGGGTCAGGCGCCGGCGCATCTCGATCTTGGCGATGGGGGCGGTGATGCCCTTGCGCTCGGTCATGCGGTGGTAGGTCTGCCAGAAGTCGCGGTAGCGCTCGTCGTGCTCGACGTTGACCACGTCATAGTCCTGGCCCTCCTTCAGGCGCAGGCCGAATTTCTCGATGCGCTGGGCGATGATGGCGGGGCGGCCGATCAGCGTGGGGCGCGCGATGCGCTCGTCCACCACGATCTGCGCGGCGCGCAGGATGCGCTCTTCCTCGCCCTCGGCATAGGCCACGCGCTTCTTGGCGGCCTTCTTGGCCGCGGCGAACAGCGGCTTCATCATCGTGCCCGAGGCGTAAACGAAGGTCTGCAGATGGGCGCGGTAGGCATCCATGTCCTGGATCGGGCGCTGGGCCACGCCGCATTCGGCGGCGGCCTGGGCCACGGCCGATGCGATCTTCATCATCAGGCGCGGATCGAAGGGCTTGGGAATCAGGTACTCGGGGCCGAAGGTCAGCTGCTCGCCCACGTAGGCGGCCGCCACTTCCTCGCTCTGCTCGGCCTGGGCCAGCTCGGCGATGGCGTGCACGGTGGCGATCTCCATCTCGGTGGTGATGGTGGTCGCCCCGCAGTCCAGCGCGCCCCGGAAGATGTAGGGGAAGCACAGGACGTTGTTGACCTGGTTGGGATAGTCCGAGCGGCCCGTGGCGATGATGGCATCGCTGCGCACGGCCTTCACATCCTCGGGGACGATCTCGGGATTGGGGTTGGCCAGGGCGAAGATCACGGGGCGCTCGGCCATCCTCGCCACCATGTCCTGCTTGAGCACGCCGCCGGCCGACAGGCCCAGGAAGACGTCGGCGCCTTCGATGACCTGGCCCAGGGTGCGCAGTTCGGTGGCGCGCGCGAACTGGGCCTTGTCCTCGTCCATCAGCTCGGTGCGGCCCTCGTAGACCACGCCGGCCAGGTCGGTGACGAACACGTTCTCGCGCCGCAGGCCCACCTTGAGCAGCAGGTTCAGGCAGGCCAGGGCGGCGGCGCCCGCGCCCGAGGCCACGAGCCGGACTTCCTCGATCTTCTTGCCGGCCACCTTCAGGGCGTTGACCATGGCCGCGGCCACGGTGATGGCCGTGCCGTGCTGGTCGTCGTGGAAGACCGGGATCTTCAGGCGGCGGCGCAGCTCGCGTTCCACGAAGAAGCACTCGGGCGCCTTGATGTCTTCCAGGTTGATGGCGCCGAAGGTGGGCTCCAGCGCGGCGATCACGTCGACCAGCTTTTGCGGATCCTTCTCGTTGATCTCGATGTCGAAGACGTCCACGCCCGCGAACTTCTTGAACAGCACGGCCTTGCCTTCCATCACCGGCTTGGAGGCCAGCGCGCCGATGTCGCCCAGGCCCAGCACGGCCGTGCCGTTGGAGATCACGGCCACCAGGTTGCCGCGCGCGGTGTACTTGAAGGCGGCGGCGGGGTCCTTGACAATCTCCTCGCAGGGGGCGGCCACGCCGGGCGAGTAGGCCAGGGCCAGGTCATGCTGGTTGGCCATGGGCTTGGTCGGCACGATGGTCAGTTTGCCGGGCTTGGGGAACTCGTGGTATTCGAGTGCGGCACGGCGCAGCTGGGCACGTTTATCGGAAGGGTTCGGGGCCGTGTTGTCGGACATCAAGCGTCTCCAGCGATGCATGGCCGACGCACGCGTTTCGGGGCCCGCGTGCCGTCGGCAGAGGAAGGGGGGAGCCGATTGTAGGCCGGGAGGCAATAGCCTGCCCCTGCAGTGAAGCTGTTGTGATGCCAGGATGCCCAATCGCCCCGCGGCGGCGGCGGTCTTTGCTTGCGCACCCTGGCAAAGCGGAGCAATCAGAGAGGATCCAGCGGAAACACCGGCCGGTGGACGTGCGTGAACGGAAAGCGCGCGTAGTCCGAGGTGGTCACGCCCGGGCTGTCGCACTCGATCAGGCCTGCGGACAGGGGCACGAAGACGGGCCGGCAGTACATGCGCGACTTCAGCAGCAGGAAGCGGAACCGCGCCGGCTCCATGCCCACGCAGTGGAACACGCCCAGGTCCCAGGGCTCGTGCGTCTGCTCGGTGACCACGATCTGCGCGGCGCCGATGTCCAGGCACACGCTGCGGCCCATGTGGCAGCGCTGGCCCGTGTAGATGGGGCCGCTGACGGTGTAGCTGCCGTCGCTGACGGCGCGCACCGTGCCGCGCAGGCGCAGCGGCGCCTTGTGCAGCCCGATGTGCGCCAGCGAGACCTTGTTGCCCAGCGCGATCTCCACCTCGGCGCCTTCGCCGGCCGCCGCGAGCGTGGCCACGGCCCCGGGGTCGCACAGCGGACCCACGGCCATGCCCGACAGGCCCAGCGCCAGCGCGGCCTGCAGCACGTCCATGGTGTCGCAGGTGCCGCCGGACATGCAGTTGTCGCCGTGGTCCAGCAGCAGCACGGGGCGGTCGGCACCCTCGGCCAGGGCCTGGGCGCGGCGCAGCGACTCGGCCAGCGGCTCGCTGCGGTAGACGTAGTCGGCGCGCCGTTGCCAGATCTGCGCGGCCAGGCCGTCCACGGCGGCCTGGGTGGTGGCGCGGTCCTCCATGCGGCAGGTGGCGACCACGCTCATGCAGGGAGCCGCGATGTCGGCCAGCGAAAAGCCGCCGAACACCGACACGGCCGGCAGGCCTTCGGCCTCCAGCGCGCGGGCGGCGTCCACCGCGTCCAGCATGGGCCCTTGCAGCGTGGTGCTGCGCAGCGTATGGCTCATCAGGGGCAGGCGGTGCCAGCACACGCCGTAGCGGGCCTTGCCGGCCAGCATGTCCAGCAGCAGGCGGGCGGCGTGCTCGCCGGTCTCGTACATGTCGATGTGCGGATAGGTCTTGAAGCCCACCATCACGTCGGCATGGGCCACCATTTTTTCGGTGATGTTGCCGTGCAGGTCCAGGGCCACGCCCAGGGGAACGCCGGGCGCGGCGGCGCGCACGCGCTCCAGCAGGTCGCCCTCGCCGTCGGCGCTGTGCTCGGCCACCATGGCGCCGTGCAGGTCCAGCAGGATGGCATCGCAGCCCGGGGCGGCCTCGACGATGCGGCGCGTGAGTTCGTCATAGGCGGCCGCATGCACGGGGCCGCTGGGGTTGGCCGTGGCCGAGACGGGCGTGACGAGGCGGGCGCCGGCAGCCTCGGCCAGATCGATGAAGGCCGCCATGGCCGTGCGCATGCCCTTGTTGGCCTGGTAGGCCGCCTCGCCATAGGTGGGCGCGAAGGCCGCCATGGGCGTGGGCACGGGCGAGAAGGTGTTGGTCTCGTGGTTGAGCCGGGCAATGAGAATCTTCATGACGCCACTCCGGCCGCCGCCAGCATGGCGCGCAGCAGCACGTTGCAGCCGGCCTCCAGGTGGGCGGGCTCGGCGTCCTCGATCTCGTTGTGGCTGATGCCGTCGGCACAGGGCACGAAGATCATGGCGGCCGGCGCCAGGCGCGCCACGTAGACGGCATCGTGGCCCGCGCCGCTGACCACGTCCATGGCGCTGTAGCCCAGGTCGGCGGCATGGGCGCGCACGGCCTCGACCAGATGGGGCGTGAAGGGCTGGGGCGGGAAGTAGACCACCTGCTCCACGCCGATCTCCACGCCACGCGCGGCGGCGATGCGTTCGCAGGCCGCGCGCAGCGCGGCGTCCATGTCCAGCAGCTGCGCGTCGTCGGGCGCGCGCAGATCCACGCTCAGCTTCACGCTGCCGGGAATCACGTTGCGCGAGTCGGGGAACACCTGCAGCGAACCCACCGTGCCGCGTGCATGCGGCAGGCGGTCCAGGGCGATGCGGTTCACCTCGGCCACCAGCTCGCTGGCGGCCAGCAGCGCGTCGCGGCGCAGCTCCATGGGCGTGGGGCCGGCATGGGCCTCCATGCCCTGCACGCTGACGTCGTACCAGCGCTGGCCCAGCGCGGCGCTGACCACGCCGATCACGCGCCCGTGCTTTTCCAGCACCGGGCCCTGCTCGATATGGGCCTCGAAATAGGCGCCCACGGCATGGGCGGGGCCGGGCTGGCCCGCATAGCCGATGGCGGCCAGCGCCTCGCCCACGCTCACGCCCTGGGCATCGCGCTGGGCCAGCGCGTGCTCCAGCGTGAAGGCGCCCGCGAACACGCCCGAGCCCATCATCACGGGCACGAAGCGCGAGCCTTCCTCGTTCGTCCACACGGCCACCTCCAGCGGGGCGCGCGTGCGCACGCCGGCATCGCCCAGCGTGCGCAGCACCTCCAGGCCCGCCAGCACGCCGTAGTTGCCGTCGAACTTGCCGCCCGTGGGCTGGGTGTCGATGTGGCTGCCCGTCATCACGGGCGGCAGGCTGTCATCCACGCCCGCGCGGCGCGCGAAGATGTTGCCGATGGCATCGACGCGGATGCTGCAGCCGGCCTCGCGCGCCCATTGCACGAAGAGGTCCCGGCCCTGGCGGTCCAGGTCGGTCAGCGCCAGGCGGCACACGCCGCCCTTGGGCGTGGCGCCGATGCGCGCCAGCTCCATCAGCGATTGCCACAGGCGGGCGCCATCGGTGCGCAGCGCGGCAGTGGCGTTAGGGTTACTGAGATCCATTGGGGGGCTCCTGGCGATGCGAAAACGGTGGATCAGGCGATGCCTACGCCGAGATAGCGGTCCTTGACGGCGTCGTCGGCGAGGAAGTCGGCGTTGCCGGCCTCATGCACGATGGCTCCCTGCTCGATGATGTAGTGGCGGTCGGCCAGCTGGGTGCAGACCTCCAGGTTCTGCTCCACCAGCACGATGGCCACGCCCGCGGCCTTGATGGTCCGGAGCTGGGCCACGATCTCCTCGACGATGACGGGCGCCAGGCCCTCGACGGGCTCGTCCAGCATGAGCAGGCGCGGCGCGTTCATGAGGGCGCGGCCGATGGCCAGCATCTGCTGCTCGCCGCCCGACAGCTGGCCGCCGCCGTTGCCGCGCCGCTCCTTCAGGCGCGGGAAGATGCGGTAGATGTCGGCCAGCTGCCAGGGCGAGCGCTTGCGCTGGCCCAGCAGCAGGTTTTCCTCCACCGTCAGCAGCTTGAAGATGCCCCGGTGCTCGGGCACCAGGCAGATGCCGCGCTGGGCCACCAGGTGCGTGGCCAGCGCATGCACGGGCTCGCCGCCGAAGCGGATCTGCCCCTGCGCGGGCCGCAGCACGCCCGCGATGGACTTGAGCGTGGTGGTCTTGCCCGCGCCATTGCGGCCCAGCAGGGTGACCAGCTCGCCATCCTCCACATGCAGGGACACGCCCTGCAGCACATGGCTTTTGCCGTAGTGGGCGTGGATGCCTTCCACCGACAACAGGGCGCTCATGCCTTGCCTCCCGTGATCATGTTGCCCAGATAGGCGCTGCGCACGCGCTCGTCGCCGCGGATCTCGTGCGGCAGGCCCTCGGCCAGCACGCGGCCCTGCTGCATGACGGTGATGGTGTCGGAGATGTCCATGACGATGTTCATGTTGTGCTCGATGAGCACCACGGTGTGCTCGTCCTTGAGGCCCTGGATCAGGCGCTTCATCTCGTCCAGGTCGTCGATGCCCATGCCCGAGGTCGGCTCGTCCAGGAAGAGGGCCTTGGGCCGCGCGGCCAGGGCCATGCCCACCTCCAGGCGCCGCTGCTGGCCATGCGAGAGGTTGCCGGCCGGCGTGTCCGCATGGCGCTCCAGGCCCAGGCGCGCGAGCACGCCGGCCACGGTATCGGCACAGGCGCGCGGGCCCACGGGGGCGTTCCAGCAATCGAGCGCCCTGGCGGGCGCCACGCCCTGGGCGGCCAGGCGCAGGTTCTCGCGCACGGGCAGGGTCAGGAACAGGCTGGTGACCTGGAAGGACCGCGCCATGCCCCGGCGCACGCGCCGGTGGTCGGGCTCGCGCGTCACGTCGTGGCCGTCGAACACGATGCGACCGCCGCTGACGCTCTTGGTGCCCGTGAGCATGTGGAACAGGGTGGTCTTGCCCGCGCCGTTGGGGCCGATCACCGAGTGCACGGTGTGGGCGCGCACCTGGAGGTCCACGCCGGCCAGGGCGGCGAACTTGTCATAGCGCTTCTCGACGCCCACGGCTTCGAGCAGGATGGGGTTTGCGGCGGCGCTCATGCCTGGCCTCCCTTGGTCCCGGCGACGGGCGCGGCATCGGCCGGTGCCTTGCGGCGCACCAGGCCCCACAGGCTCTCGCCCAGTCCCCACAGGCCGCGCTGCAGCCCCAGGCTGACGATCATCAGCACCACGCCCAGCAGCAGCAGCCAGCGCGGCCACAGCGTGGACAGCCAGTCGCCCAGCAGCACGTAGAAGGCCGCGCCCAGCACCGAGGCCAGCAGGTTGCCCGTGCCGCCGATCACGGTCATCACCAGGATCATCTCGCTGGTGTGGTACTCGGCATTGGACAGCGGGGCGATGCCCGTCATCATGGCGTGCAGCGCGCCGGCCAGGCCCGTCACCGCGCCCGAGATCACGAAGGCCTGCAGTTTCAGCAGGCGCAGGTCGTAGCCCACGGCGGCGGCGCGCTCCTCGTTGTCGCGCACGGCCAGCAGGGTGCGGCCGAACACCGAGTCGCAGACGCGGCGCAGCAGCCAGAACACCAGCAGGAACAGCACGGCCACGAAGCCGTAGTACTGCCAGGGCGAGGCCAGCGGCCACAGCGTCTGCCCGGCCACCGACAGGGCCGGGCGCGGCACGTCCAGCAGGCCGTTGTCGCCGCCCGTGAGATCGGTGGCCGTGTAGGCGATGAAGTAGAACATCTGCGCGAAGGCCAGGGTCAGCATCACGAAGTAGGTGCCGCGCTGGCGTATGGCCACCCAGCCCACGAGGGCCGCGCCCGCCGCGCCCATGGCGGTGGCCGCCAGCAGGGCCAGCGGCATGGGCAGCGGCCAGCGCGTCAGCAGCAGGGCGATGGTGTAGCTGCCCAGTCCGAAGAAGATGCCCTGCCCGAAGGACAGCAGGCCCGTATAGCCCAGCAGCAGGTTGCAGCCCATGGCCGCGAGGCCGAAGATCAGCACCTCGCTGGCCAGCGAGCCCGACTGCATGCACAGCGGCATGGCGGCCACGATGGCCAGCGCGAGGAGGAGATGGGAATGCCTGGTCATCATGGTGTTCATCCTTTGCGGCCCAGCAGGCCATGGGGTCGCAGCAGCAGCACGGCGGCCATGGCCACGTAGATCATCAGGCGCGCGCCCTCGGGCCACAGCGTGCTCATCACGCTTTGCACGATGCCGATCAAGAGGCCCCCGGCCAGCGCGCCGCCGAAGCTGCCCAGCCCGCCCACGACCACGATCACGAAGGCCACACCCAGCGCCTCCACGCCCATGAAGGGCTCGGCCCCGCGGATGGGCGCGGCCAGCACGCCGGCCAGCGCCGCCGTGGCCGCGCCCAGCGCGAACACCAGGCTGAAGATGCCGAAGACGTTCATGCCCAGCAGCGAGACCATCTCGGTCGACTCGCTGCCCGCGCGCACCGCGCTGCCCAGCCGCGTGCCCTCCAGCAGCCACCACAGCAGCACGGCCAGCACGGCGGTGAAGCCGATCACGAACAGCCGGTACTTGGGATAGACGAAGCTGCCCCACATCACCACGCCCTGCAGCAGCTCGGGCACGGCCACGCTGTCGCCCAGCGGGCCCCACTGCAGGATCACCAGCTCCTGCACCACCAGGGCCAGGCCCACGGTGACGATGATGTGGAACTCGTGCGCCTTGGCATAGACATGGCGCAGCATGAGCTTTTCCACCAGCCAGCCCAGCGCGCCCACGGCCAGCGGCACCACGACCAGGGACAGCCAGAAGCTCAGGCCCCAGCGCGTCATCTGGTAGCAGAAATAGGCACCCAGCAGGTAGAACGCCCCATGCGCGAAGTTCACGAAGCGCAGCAGGCCGAAGACGATGGACAGGCCCACGGCCAACAGGAAATACAGCATGCCGATGCCGATCCCGTTGATGGTCTGAAGCAGGTAGATGCTCATACAGGGTCCGAAACGATGGACGAAGAAAGCGAAGTGCCCGGTGGCTCTGAAGCACGCCGGTCATGGTGCTGTACCTATGAAACTGGCGCGTCCCCATACCAGGGACGCCGAGCAAGAGCCGCCTCGCGGCGATGGCGTCGTCCCCCTCCCCCGCGAAGCGGGTAGAGAGGGGGAAGGCGCGCAGCGCCTCAGGGGGAGCCCTAAACCAGCTTGCAGCCGGTCTGGTCAGGAGGCAGGAAGGACTTGCCGGAGCTGACCACATCCACGTAGTCGTCCTTGTTCTTCATCTTCGCCTTGGCCTTGCCCTTGAGCAGGTAGTAGCTCTTGAGCACCTGGTGGTCGGCCTTGCGCACTTCCTCCTCGCCCGTCAGGCCCTGGTACTTCATGCCTTCGAGCGCGGCCACCACGGCCTTGGGATCGGCCGTGCCCGCCTTGACGATGGCGTCGATCATCAGCTTGGTGCAGATGTAGTGGCCGGCCAGGCTGTAGTTGGGATTGGCCTTGAACTTGTCGTTGCAGCGCTGCACCAGCTCGCGGTTGAGCGGCGCATCCACCGTGTGCCAGTACTGGGCGCCGAAGTACACGCCGTCGCACAGGTCGGCGCCCAGCGACTCGAACTGCTCCAGCCCCGAGGCCCAGGCGATCAGGATGGTCATGTTCTTGTTCATGCCGAAGCTGATGGCCTGGCGCAGCGTGTCCGAGGACTGGGCGCCGAAGTTCAGCAGCAGCAGCACGTCGGGCCTGGCGGCCACGGCATTGGTCAGGTAGCCGCTGAACTCCTTTTCGGTCAGCGAGTGGTAGCTGTTGCCCACATGCTCGATGCCCTTTTCCTTGAAGATGTTCCTGGCCGCCGTCAGCAGCCCGTCGCCGAACACGTACTGCGGCGTGATGGTGTACCAGCGCCTGGCCTTGGGCAGGGACTCGATCAGCGGGCGCACGGTCTGCTCGATGGCGCCGAAGGTGGGGGCCGACCAGCGGAAGGTGGCGCTGTTGCAGTCCTTGCCCGTGATCTCGTCGGCGCCGGCCGTGGTGATGAAGATGCCGCCCGTTTTCTCGGCCTCCTTGCCCATGGCCAGGGCCTCGGACGACAGGATGCCGCCCGCGAAGAAGCGCGTGCCCTGCTGCTGTGCCGCTTCCTGCACCTTGCGCACGGCCGTGGCGGGCTTGCCCTCGGTGTCCAGCACCGTGTAGGCCAGCGGCCGGCCCAGGGCCTTGCCGTACTGCTCGATGGCCAGCTTCATGCCCAGGTCCGCGTACTTGCCGTTGGCCGCGAAGGCGCCCGACATGGGCACGGGGCAGGCGAACTGGATGCTGTCCCTGGACTGTGCCCAGGCGCCGCGGCCCAGGCCCAGCGAGGCCGGCAGCGCGCCCAGCGCCGAAAGTTGCAGGAGGTGACGACGTTGCATGGGATCTCCGTGGTGGGGACGAAGGCGCGGTGGCCCGGGTACTCGTTCTGAGCAAGTTGCATGCCAATCGAAAGCCGTGCGTGCAGCCCGCTTGATTCATATTTATAGTGATAAATAGAACAAAAAGGGCGCGTGCTAACCCTAGGCGGGAACACCCGCGCGCCACGGCGGTGCATACTGCACCAAACCCGCATGCAGCAAGGGCGCGGACACGATCCGCCGCCTCGGAGAACACACCCAAGATGGCTACACAGAAGACGGCATCCCTGGCGATCCGGCAGCTCAAGCGCCCGGATCTCGTGGCCCAGGAAATCAAGCGCCTCATCACCGAGAAGAACCTCAGCCCCGGCGACCGGCTGCCGCGCGAAAGCGAGCTGCAGGCGCAGTTCCAGGTCAGCAAGGGCACGATCCGCGAGGCGCTCAAGTCGCTGGAGGTGCAGGGCCTGATCACCATCTCCACGGGCCCTTCGGGCGGGGGCACCGTGGTCGAGGTGCCGCTGGACCGCACGCTGCAGTTCATGCAGAACTACCTGTTCTTCCAGGAGGTGACCATCGACGACATCTACACGGTGCGCCAGATGCTGGAGCCCGAGCTGGCCGCAGGCGCCGTGCCCCACCTGACCGAGGCCGACTTCGAGGCGCTGGAGCACAGCATCGCCTGCTGCGACCCCACGCAAAGCAGCGAGGACCTGGTCAGCCAGCGCCGCGAGGACGTGAACTTCCACGACATCCTGGCGGCCGCCAATCCCAATCCCTTCCTGCGCTTCACCTGCGAGTTGATCAACGAGATGATCCGCCAGCTCATCGTCTTCGCCAACCGCACGCCGCAGTCCGAGCACCGGCGCTTCGGCGAGGCCAATGCCCGGTTCCACCGCGACATCGTGCAGGCCGCGCGCGAGCGGGATGCCGAGAAGGTGCGCGCGCTGATGCAGCAGCACATGCGCGATGCGGCCAGCAGCGTCAAGCGCATGAAGGGCCGCATCCAGGGACGGCTCATCCTCGATGCCGACAGCCTGCGCAGCCCGCGTCCGCGCCGCGCCGCGCAGGGGACGAAAGCGGCGGCGAAGGCGCCATCAAAGGCGCCGGCAAAGACACCGGCAAAGACCCCAGCCAAGGCCGCCGCCCAACGCCCGGCCGCCGCGCGCAAGCGCGCGGCGCCCTGAACTGTCCCGCGCCGGCCAGCGCAAGGCTTGCGGGGCCCGGCGCTGCTGGTATGCTGCCGCGCGCCCGCATGCCGCGCGCCCGCATTCACGCATTGACGAGAAACCACCATGAGACAAGCCACTTCCCCTGCATCCCCCGCCCGCGGCCGCCGCGCCGCCCTGTGGCACGGCCTGGCCGCCGGCATCGCGCTGGCCGCCACGCTGGCAGCGCCCGCCGCCCAGGCCCAGGGCGCGGGCAGCTACCCCTCCAAGACCATCCGCCTGGTCGTGCCCTTCGCGCCCGGTGGCTCCACCGACATCCTGGGCCGCCTGCTGGCGCAAAAGCTGGGCGAGAGCATGCATGCCACAGTGGTGGTGGACAACAAGCCCGGCGCCAACGGCACCATCGGCTGCGACCTCGTGGCCAAGGCCCCGCCGGACGGCTACACCGTGGTGCTGGGCGACGTGGGCTGCATGGCCATGGCCAAGGGCCTGTACACCAAGCTGCCCTATGACCCGCTGCGCGACTTCGCGCCCATCAGCCTGGTGGCGCGCAGCCCGCTGGTGCTGACCGTGGGCGCGCAAAGCCCGTTCCACTCGCTCAAGGAGCTGACGGCGGCGGCCCAGGCCCAGCCCGGCAAGCTCAACTACCCCTCGTCGGGCACGGGCGGCCCCAACCACCTGGGCGCCGAGCTGTATGCCATGCAGGCCAAGGTCAAGGTCGGCCATGTGCCCTACAAGGGCAGCGCCCCGTCCGTGGTGTCGCTGGCCGCCGGCGAGACCGACTTCGGCTTCCTCACGGCCGTGACCATCGCCGCCCAGCTCAAGGCCGGCAAGGTGCGCGCCCTGGCCGTGGCCCACAACGAGCGCCTGCCATCCATGCCCGACGTGCCCACCATGTCCGAGGCCGGCCTCAAGGACTTCACGGCCGACGCCTGGTTCCTCGCCGCCGTGCCCGCCGGCACGCCCAAGCCCATCGTGGACAAGCTGTATGCCGAGATCGCCAAGGCCCTGCCCGCGCCCGAGGTCAAGGACAAGCTCGACGCCATGGGCGTGCTGCCCTCGGGCCTGGCGCCCGACGCCTCGGCCCGGTTCCTGCGCGTGGAAGTGGACAAGTGGCGCGAGGTGATCAAGAACGCGGGCATCACGCTGGACTGATCCTGGCGCCCTTGCCCTGCAAAAAGCCCCTGGGCCGCGAGGCCGCAGGGGCTTTTTCCTGCACGAGTCAGGTGCTCAGTTCGTCTCGGCCAGGGCATCGCCCAGGGCATTGACCAGGCGCTCGATCTCGGCCTTCTCGCTGATGAAGGGCGGTGCGATCTGGATGGTGTCGCCGCCGTAGCGCACGTAAAAGCCCTTGTCCCAGCACTTCATGGCGATCTCGTAGGGGCGGCGCGCCGGCTCGCCGGGCAGGGCCTCGATGGTGAAGCCCGCGGCCAGGCCGAAGTTGCGGATGTCGGCCACGTGCCTTGCGCCCTGGAGGCTGTGCACGGCCTGCTCGAAGAAGGGGGCCAGCGCACGCACGCGGCCCGGGCCGTCCTCGCGCTGCAGCAGCTCCAGCGCGGCCACGCCCGCCGCGCAGGCGATGGGGTGGGCCGAGTAGGTGTAGCCGTGCGGGAACTCCAGCATGTACTCGGGGCCGCCCGCGGCCATGAAGGTGCCGTAGATCTCCTGGCTGGCCACCACGGCGCCCAGCGGCTGGGCGCCATTGGTCACCTGCTTGGCGATGTTCATGATGTCGGGCGTGACGCCGAAGGCCTCGGCCGCCGTCATGGCGCCGCAGCGGCCGAAGCCCGTGATGACCTCGTCGAAGATCAGCAGGATGTTGTTCTGCGTGCAGATCTCGCGCAGGCGCTGCAGGTAGCCGGCCGGGGGGGTCACCACGCCGGCCGAACCCGAGAAGGGCTCGACGATGACGGCGGCGATGTTGCTGGCGTCGTGCAGGGCGATCAGGTCCAGCAGCCGGTCGGCCAGCGCGCGGCCGTCGGTGGCCGGCAGGCCCTTGTGGAAGGAGCCCAGCGGCGGCTGGGTGTGGGGCAGGTGGTCGGCCTCCACGCCCTGGCCGAAGGTCTTGCGGTTGCCCACCATGCCGCCCACCGAGATGCCGCCGAAGTTCACGCCGTGGTAGCCCTTTTCGCGGCCGATCAGCCGGGTCTTGCCGCCCTGGCCCTTGGCGCGCCAGTAGGCGCGGGCCATCTTCAGCGCCGTGTCGGCCGCTTCCGAGCCCGAGCCCGTGAAGAACACATGGTCCAGGCCGGCGGGCGTCAGCTCCTTGATCTTGTTGGCCAGCGCGAACGAGGCGGGGTGGCCGAACTGGAAGGCCGGCGCATAGTCCAGCTGCTGGGCCGCGCGCGCGATGGCGTCGGAGATCTCGCGGCGGCCGTGGCCCAGGCCCGTGCACCACAGGCCCGACAGGCCGTCGAAGATCTTGCGGCCTTCGCCATCGGTGTAGTAGGCGCCCTGGGCGCCGGTGATCATGCGCGGCCTGGCCTTGAATTCGCGGTTGCCGGTGAACGGCATCCAGTGGGCATCGAGCCAGGCGGCGTCCGTGCGCACGGTGGCGGGGCTGCTGTGTTCGGTGGGAACCAGGGTCATGGCGATCTCCTCGGGCCAAGGGGAAGAAGTGGATCGGCCCATTGTGATCGCGCCCCTTGATTTCACGAAGCGCGCGTTATCGAGGTTCACTTGCGGAAATCCGCAAGTAACCGGGCTGCGGACAGCGTGATGGCTGCCCTGCCCTGCACGCTCTATAGTCGGCTGCGGCGGCGCACGGGGCGGCGCCACGCTGGAGGGGGATGGCGATGACCGATTTTTCTGCGGACCCGGGGCGGCAGCCGCCCTCGCGCGGCCGTCGCGCCCGCGCCGCCTTGGGCCAGCTCAGCGACATGGACCTGCGCCTGCTGCGCGTGTTCAAGGCCGTGGTCGAGTGCGGAGGCATGGCGGCGGCCGAGCTGGAACTGAACATCGGCAGCTCCACGCTCAGCCGCCACATGAAGGACCTGGAGGAACGCCTGGGCCTGACGCTGTGCCGGCGTGGCCGCGCCGGCTTCGCGCTCACGCCGGAGGGCCATCGCATCTACGAGGCGACGCTGCAGCTGCTCGGTGGCGTGGAAGGCTTCCTGGGCCAGGTGGACGACATCCATGGCCGGCTGGCCGGCACGCTGGACGTGGCGCTGTTCGACAAGACCGTCGGCAATCCGCAGTCGCGCATCCCCGAGGCGATCGCCGCCCTGCACGACCAGGCGCCGCAGCTGCACCTGCGCCTGCATGTGGCCTCGATCCAGGCCATAGAGCGCGGGCTGATGGAGGGGCGCTGGCAGGTGGGCATCCTGCCGTCGGCGCCCAGCTCGGACGCGCTGGACAGCGCGCGCCTGTTCGGCGAGCGCATGCAGCTGTACTGCGCGCCCGGCCATGCGCTGCACGGTGCCGACCATGGCGCGCTCGATTGGGAGGGCCTGGGCGCGCATGCCTTCGCGGGCCTGGGCTACCAGTCGCCCAACATGGCGCTGAGCCACCGGGCGGGCCTGCAGCGGCAGGCCACGGGGTTCGATCAGGAGGCCATCGCCATGCTGGTGCGTTCGGGCCGGTATCTGGGTTTTCTGCCGGACCACTATGCACAGGCCATGGTGCAGCAGGGCCTGTTGCAGGCGGTGGCGCCGCAGCGCCTGTTCTACCTCTGCGATTTCTTTGCCGTCTGGCGCAATGCCGTGGCGCCGGGGCGCGCGGCGCGGGTGTTCATCGACGCCTTGTTGGAAGCGCACACGCAGGGCACTGGTTGAACACAGGATTGCCAAGAGTTTTTCAACAGGTATGTTCTCGGTTTGACAACAGGGTTTTGCACAGTTTGCGCACATGCTTTTCGCCCTGTGCTGTCGTCAAATCCTGCATTTCAGGCCCCTGCGCCGCTTCAGTCTGCGCCCTGGCGGCCGAAATCCAGGCATGGACTCTGTGCCGGCCCGCGCTGCAAGAGCAGCGCCTTGACCTCAACGCTCTCGCAATTACCGGTTTCCCGTCTGCCCCCATGTGCCGCCCTGTCCATCGCTTGCGCCGCCCGGACCCCGTTCAGTCCGCGCCGCCGTCCACCAGCCTCGCCAGGATGCCGGTGAGCCATTGCCCGAACAGGGCGCTTGTCCTGATGGCATTCGACATGGCTTGCTCCCTGCGCGGCTCAGGCCGCCGCGGCCAGGCTGCGGCGGCGCAGGCCGCGCTCCCACAGCTTTTCATGGAAGAAGAAGGCCACGGCCTGCACCGTGGGTTCGAGCAGGCTCAGCGTCATGGCGGCCCAGAGGTTGCCCGTCACGGCATAGGCCACGGCGGCCGCCACCGTGACGTGGATGGCGTAATAGCTGGCGGTCTTCATCAGGGTCTGGCGGTGCTGGCGCAGGGCCTGCCGTATGTGGGTCATGTCGCGCTCCTTGGTGGGAGGCTCCATGCTAGGCCCGGCCGATAGCGAAATCCATTTGATAATGACTACCATTCAGATAAAAACTATGGATGGCGTGCGGCTTGCGGCCGCCCGTGCCCTGCGCCACGGGAGCGCGCCATGAGCTGGGACCGCCTGTTCGTGCTGGGCTGGGCGCCGCATCCGCAGTGGTTGCAGTGGATGCATCCGGGTCTGGTGGCCTTGTCGGTGGCCGTTGCCGTGGCCACGTCGATGATGGCCATGCAGATCGCGGGGTTGGCGCGCGATGCATCGTCCGCGCAGGCGCGGCGCATCGGTGTGCTGACGGGCGCGCTGTGCCTGGGGGCCGGCATATGGGCCATGCACTTCATCGGCATGCTGGCGTTCCTGCCCTGCACTTTCGGCGACTACGACCCCTGGATCACGGCCGCCTCCATGCTGCCGGGCATGCTGGCGTCGTGGCTGGCGCTGACGCTGATGGCGCGCCCGCGGCTGTCCCTGCCCGCCCTGCTGGGCGGCGGTGTGCTGATGGGGCTGGGCATCGGCTCCATGCACTACATCGGCATGGCGGCCGCCCAGGCCTGGACCTGGATGCTCTACGACCCCTGGGGCGTGCTGCTGTCGGTGGCGGTCGCGGCCGCCATGGCCATGCTCTCGCTGTGGGTGCGTTTTCGCATTGGCGGCACGGGCCGGCAACTGGGGGCGACGCTGGTGGCGGGCTGCGTGATGGGCCTGGCCATTTCCTGCATGCACTACGCGGGCATGTATGCGCTGCGGCTGCGCCCCGAGATCGATGCGCTGGCGCGGCAGCCCGCGCCCACGCATGCGCTGCTGGTGTTTTCCATCATCGGCGTGGTGGCGCTGGTGCTCGGGCTGGTGCTGGCCGTGAACATGACGCTGCGCTACCGCCAGATCTACCAGCAGGTGCAGCGCAGCGAATCGCAACTGCGCGCCGTGGTCGATACGGCCGTGGACGGCATCATCACCATCGACGGCCGGGGCCGCATCGTCTCGTTCAACGGCGCAGCCGAGCGGCTGCTGGGCTGGACGGCCCAGGAAGTGATCGGACGCAATGTCAGCATGCTCATGCCCGAGCCCGACAGTGGCGCGCATGATGGCTACCTCGAGCACCATCTGCAGACGGGCCTGACCAGCGTCATCGGCTCGGGCCGCGATGTCCAGGCCCTGCACAAGGATGGCTCGCCGATCGCGGTGCGCCTGGCCGTGGGCCGCGTGGCCAACCAGGGCAGCCCGCTGTTCGTGGGCTTTCTGACCGATAACCGCGAGCGTCGGCAGATGCTGCAGTCGCTGCGCAGCAGCGAGGAGCAGTACCGCACGCTGATCAACAACGTGCCGGGAACGACCTTCCGCTGCCTGTATGACGGCCAGTGGACGCCGCTGCTGCTGAGCCGCTCCATCGAGGAGTTGACCGGCTGGTCCGAGCGCGACTTCACGAGCGGGCGCACGGGCTGGAATCTGCTGATCCATCCGGAAGACCGCCAGGGCCTGGACGCCGCCGTGGCCCATGCGCTCGGCGACGGCCTGACCTACAGCGCCGACTATCGGCTGCTGCACCGCGACGGAAGCATCCGCTGGGTGACCGAGACGGGGCGGGGCGTTTTCAACGAACAGGGCGAGCTGGCCTGGATCGATGGCGTGATCATGGACCAGACCGCCACGCGCGCGCGCAATGCCGAATTCGAGGGCACGGTGCGCGCCATCGACCTGTCGCTGGCTACCATCGAGTACGACCTGCAGGGCTATGTGCTGCGCGCCAACCGCAACTTCCTGGACCTGTTCGGCTACCGGCTCGACGAGGTCGAGGGCCGCCACCACGGCATGTTCTGCGAGACCAGCTATGCCTATACGCCCGAGCACCTGCAGTTCTGGCGCGGGCTGGCGCAGGGCAACTTCCAGGCCGGCGAGTTCCTGCGCTTCGGCCGCGAGGGACGGCGCATCTGGGTGCAGGCCACCTACAACCCCATACGCGACGCCGATGGCAAGCCCTACAAGATCGTCAAGCTGCTGACCGACATCAGCGCCCAGCGCAAGATGGCCCAGGAACTGGTGCTGGCCAAGGAGCATGCCGAGGCCGCGGCCGCCGCGCGCAGCACCTTCCTGGCCAACATGAGCCATGAGATCCGCACGCCCATGAACGCCATCATCGGCTTCACCGAGGCGCTGCGCGAAACCGCCCTGCAGCCCACGCAGGCGCGCTATCTGGACACCGTGCACTATGCGGCGCGCTCCATGCTGCGCCTGCTCAACGACATCCTGGACACGGCCAAGCTCGACAAGGGCGCGGTGGAGCTGGAGATCGAGGATTTCTCGGTGCGCGAGCTGTGCCAGCAGATCCTGGCCTCGCTGCGCATCACGGCCGACCGCAAGGGCCTGGACCTGCGCCTGGACTACGACCCGCACACGCCGCAGGCGCTGCGCGGCGACGGCATGCGCGTGCAGCAGATCCTCGTGAACCTGCTGGGCAATGCCGTCAAGTTCACCGAGCGCGGCCATGTGCTGCTGCGCGTGCGCTATGAGCAGGGGGTGCTGCACCTGGATGTGCATGACACGGGCATCGGCATCGCGCCCGAAAAGATCCAGCGCATCTTCGATCCCTTCGCCCAGGCCGACGCCTCGACCACGCGCCGCTTCGGCGGCACGGGCCTGGGCACGACCATCTCGCGCCAGCTGGCCGAGCTGATGGGCGGCAGCATCCAGCTGCACAGCACCGTGGGCGTGGGCACGGTCTTCGAGGTGCGCCTGCCCCTGCCCGTGGGCGAATCCCAGCCGGCGGAGCACAGCGCTGCGGCGCGCAGCCTGCCGCCGCTGTCGATTCTGGCCGTGGACGACGTGCCCGAGAACCTGGAGCTGCTGCAGATCAATTTCTCCAGCCAGAACCACGAAGTGGTGCCGGCCCACGACGGCGCCGAGGCGCTGCGCCGCGTGCAGGCCCAGGAGCCACCCTTTGACGTGGTGCTCATGGACCTGCAGATGCCGGGCATGGATGGCCTGGATGCGGCGCGCGCCATCCGTGTCTGGGAGCGGCAGCTGCAGCGCAGGCCCGTGCCCATCATCGCGCTGTCGGCCAGCGTGCTCGAAAAGGACCGCGCCGACGCCAGCGCGGCCGGCATGGACGGTTTTGCCTCCAAGCCGCTGGACATGGCGCGGCTGCAGGCCGAGATCGCGCGGCTGCTGTCGCTGCAGGCGGCGCTCAAGGAGGCCAGGCCGCCAGCGCCGGCCAGCGCCCAGCCGGGCCTGCCCGACGTGACCGTGGACTGGGCCTCGGGCATCGCGCTGTGGGGCCGGATCGACCCGCTGGTGTCCGCCATCCGGCGCTTCCTCAACGAACAGCTGGACCTGGCCGATCGCCTGCGCCAGGCCCAGCAGCGCCCCGGTGCGCAGGCGCTGGCGGGCCTGGCGCACCGTGTGCGCGGCGCGGCCGGCAACCTGGGGCTGCAGGCGGTCTACCGGCTGGCCTCGCGCCTCGAAGGCCAGGCCCAGGACGGCGCGCCGCCGCAGAGCCTGCTGCAGCTCATCGACCAGCTGGAGCAGGCGCTGGAGGCGGTGGCACGGGAGCTGCGCCAGCGCTACCCGGCCGCCGGCCTGCCGGCCGGCGGCAAGGGTCCGGGCGAAGGTGGCGGCGACGGCCAGGCGGCCGGCACGCCCGCCGCGATGCCACTTTTGCCCGCCGCCGCAGGGCCCTGGCTGGAGCGCATCATCGCCGCGCTGCAAAGCGGCGAACTCGACGGACAGGCCATGCAGGCGCTGTTGCGGATTTTGTCCACCGAACAGCTGCAGCCGCTGCAGCAGGCCCTTGATAATTTCGATTTCGAGCGCGCGCAGGATTGCGCACTGCAGTTGCAGAAACAGCTGTGCTCGATCGAGGGAGACAGAGCATGAATGCGCCCCATCCAATGGTCGCCGACAAGCGTCCGCGCCTGCTGCTGGTCGACGACGACCCGACCAATCTGCACGTGCTGCGGCAGATCCTGGGCGAGGACTACCGGCTTTCGTTCGCCACGGACGGGCGCCGTGCGCTGCAGCTGGCCCAGCACCAGCCGGACCTGATCCTGCTGGACATCATGATGCCCGAGCTGGACGGCTATGCCGTGTGCCGCCAGCTCAAGGCGCAGGCGGACACGGCCCGCATCCCGGTGATCTTCATCACGGCCCTGTCGGACGGACAGGACGAGGCCCTGGGCTTTGCCTCGGGCGCGGTGGACTACATCGTCAAGCCGGTGCGCGCTCCCGTGGTGCGCGCGCGCGTGCGCAACCACCTGTCGCTGGTCAAGCTCGACGAGCTGCGCAGCACGCGGCTGCAGATCGTGCAGCGCCTGGGCCGCGCGGCCGAGTACCGCGACAACGAGACCGGCATGCATGTGATCCGCATGAGCCACTACGCCAGGATCCTGGCGCTGGCGGCCGGCTGCACCGACGAATGGGCGGACGACCTGCTCAACGCCGCGCCCATGCACGATGTGGGCAAGATCGGCATCCCCGATGCCATCCTGCTCAAGAACGGCGCGCTGACGCCCGATGAATGGAGCGTCATGCGCCGCCACCCGGAGATCGGCGCCGAGATCATCGGCGAGCATGACTCCCAGGTGCTGCAGATGGCCTACACCATCGCGCTCACCCACCACGAGAAATGGGATGGCACAGGCTATCCGCGCGGCCTGGCGGGCGAGGACATTCCGCTGGCCTCGCGCATCGTGGCCGTGGCCGACGTGTTCGACGCGCTCACCACCGAGCGCCCCTACAAGCATGCCTGGAGCGTGGACGAGGCCATGGCGCACATCGAGCGGCAAGGCGGTGCGCACTTCGACCCGCGCCTGGTGCCGCTGTTCATCGGGCTGAGGCCGCAGCTCGAGGAAATCCGCGAACGCTGGAAGGACTGAACGGGCAGCGCGTGCAGGAACTTGCGGCCTGGCTTACGCTGGGCGCCCTGCCGTTTCCGGCCTTCGGGCCGCCGTATCCATGTCCGACCCATCGCTGCGGGTGCGCCCGCTGACCGTTGCCGACCTGCCTGGCCTGCTGGAGGTGCAGCTGGCCTGCTATGGCGCCGATTTCGCCGAAAGCGGCGAGGTCTTCGCGCGGCGCCTGGCCTGTGCCGCCCAGTGCTCGCTGGTCCTGGAACGGGAGGGCCGGGTGCGGGCCTATCTTGCGGCCTACCGCAGCCGCATGTCCAAGGTCACGCCGCTGCACGGCGACTTCGAGGCCGTCGAGGCGCCGGACACGCTGTACCTGCACGACATGGCCGTGCACCCCGACGCCGCCGGCCAGGGGCTGGCGCGCGCGCTGCTGCAGCCGCTGTGGGAGCAGGCGCGCGCCGAGGGACTGCGCCATACGGCCCTGGTCTCGGTGCAGGGCTCGCGCGCGTACTGGGAGCGCCATGGCTATCGCGCCCACCTGCTGGACCAGCCGCTGCAGCGCCAGCGTTTGCAGGGGTATGGGGAAGGCGCGCTGTACATGTGCCGGCCTTTGTGAGGCGCCGGACCGTGGCGCCGGTGTGACGCTTGGCTGAAAGTCAGGGTATGGGCGCAGGCGTGCGGCGCCTGCACTGGTCATAATTCCGGCCATGCCCGATCGATGGAAACCCAATGTCACCGTGGCCGCCGTCATTGAGCGTGACGGCCGCTTCCTGCTGGTGGAAGAAGACACGGCCGACGGCGTGCGCTACAACACGCCCGCCGGCCACCTCGACCCTGCCGAATCGCCTGTCGCCGCCTGCGTGCGCGAAGTGGACGAGGAGACGGCGCACGACTTCGTGCCCACGGCCCTGGTCGGGATCTACCTGAACCGTTTCGTGCGCACGCGCTCCGGTGCGGACATCACCTACCTGCGCTTCGCCTTCACGGGCGAGCTGGGCGCCTTCCGCGCGGGCCAGCCGCTGGACGAGGGCATTCTGCGCACGGTATGGATGACGCTGGACGAGCTCAAGGCCTGCGAAGACCGCCACCGCAGTCCGCTGGTGATGCAGAGCATCGGCGACTATCTGGCGGGCCGGCGCTATCCGCTGGAGCTGATCCACACCGATCCCAGCGTCCTGCAGGTGCCGCAGCCGCACTGAGGGCCGCCGGCGCTGCCCGCTGTCACAAAACGCCATGCCCCAGAGTCTTGAGGCCATGCAGACTCCCTCCCCCCCTGACGATGGCGCACTGGCGCTGTTCGAGCGCCACCGCCCACGACTTTTCGGCCTGGCCTACCGCATGCTGGGCCAGCGTGCCGAAGCCGAGGACCTGGTGCAGGACGCCTGGCTGCGCTGGCACGCCAGCGAGCGCAGCGCCATAGCGCAGCCCGAGGCCTGGCTGGTCGCCGTCACCTCGCGCCTGGCCGTGGACCGGCTGCGCCGCCTGCGCACCGAGCGCGAGCATTACCAGGGCTTTTGGCTGCCCGAACCGCTGGTCCAGCCCTGGACCGGGGAGGTGGAGCCCTCGGCCGAGGAGCTGCTGGAGCGTGCCGGCGATGTCTCCACGGCCCTGATGTTCGTGCTGGAGCAGCTGACGCCCGAGGAGCGGGCGGCCTTTTTGCTGCGCGAAGTGTTCGATGCCGACTATGCCGAGGTGGCCCAGGCCCTGGGGCGCAGCGAAGCGGCCTGCCGCCAGCTCGTGCACCGTGCGCGCAGCCATGTGCAGGCGGGCCGTCCGCGCTTTTGCGCGACACCTGCCGCCCATGCCGAACTGCTGCGGCGCTTCGCCAAGGCGGTGCAGGGCGGCGATTTCGCGCAGATCCAGGCCTTGTTCGCGCCGGACGCCGAACTCATCAGCGACGGTGGCGGCAAGGTGGCCTCGTTCGGCCGCGTGCTGGAGACGGGGCGCCGCCTGGCCCTGCTGTACTTCGCGACGACGCGGCGCATGCGCCGCGACGGCCAGCGCCAGACCCTGCACCTGGCGCGCGTCAACGGCCTGCCCGGCCTGCTGCGCTGCATCGATGGCCGGCTGGAGTCGGTGCAGACCCTGCTGGTCGAGGACGGCCTGATCCGCCGCATCTACACGATGCGCAACCCCGACAAGCTGGCCGGCGTGGCGGTGCCGCCCGAGTCGGCGGCCTGATCCTCAGACAAGCTGCAGGTCCCGGGCCGCGGCGCCTGGGAACACGCGCTGCATCTGCTGGGGGGTCAACCCATACATGCGCTGGAACAGGCCGCCGAGCACGCCGCGGTACTCGTTGAGCACGGGGTGGTCGCGGTTCTGGAACAGGTTTTTCTGGCTGACCTCGACCTGCTCGCCCACGATGCGCCCGCCCGCCCGCGACGACAGGCCCCCGCCCAGCACCCAGTAGGCCGTGCCGTGGCCATGGTCCGTGCCCTTGTTGCCGTTTTCGCGGAAGGTGCGGCCGAACTCGCTGATCACCACCACCACGGTATGGCGCCAGGCCTCGGGCCCGATCTCCTGGGCGAAGCCTGCCAGGCCCTGGCCCAGCTCCTCCAGCCGGTTGGCCAGCACGCCCGTGGCGCCGCCCTGGTTGACATGGGTGTCCCAGCCGCCGACATCGACGAAGCCCAGGTCGAAGCGCTCGCGCATCAGCGCGGCCATGCGCCGCGCCACCAGGGAAAAGCCCCTGGCGCTGATGGCGTCGCGGCCGGCCTGGTCCATCTCCTGCTGCAGGCTGCGCTGGACGGCGTCGCGCACGGCAAAGCCTTCCTTGACAGTGGCGCCCAGGGGAGAGCCCTCGTACATGGAGGCGATGACCTGGCTGCGCCGCTCGTCCACGCCGCCCTTGCCCACCGAGGCCAGCGCCATGTTGGGCGCGGCCAGGCTGCCGCGCAGCGCCAGGGGCAGCTGGCTGGTGAAGGCCATGGGCGCGACCATGCTGCGGCCATCGCGCGAGAGCTCCTCGGCCAGCCGGTTCAGAAAGCCCGAACGGTAGTTGCGGCGTCCCTCCAGGTCCTGGCCCAGCTCGATGCAGTCCTGGGTCTCGAAGTGGCTGCGCGACAGGTCGTGCGTGCCGGCGAAGGGCACGAAGCAGGCCTGGCCCGCCGTGAACAGGGGGTGGATGCTGTCCTGAAGCGCCGGGTGCAGGCCCCAGCGCCCGTCCAGCGCCAGCGCGCCCTGGGCCTGGCCGGGCCGGGCGATGGCGATGCCGGGCCGCGCCTCGTAGTAGAAGTCGCTGTGCGTGGGCACCAGCAAACTGTTGCTGTCATAGGCCCCGCGCAGGAAGACCAGCAGCAGGCGCGGCGTGCCAGCCTGGGGCGTGGCCGCCTGCAGCCGCCCCATGCGGGCCATGAAGGGCAGGGTGCAGGCCAGGGAAAGGACGTGGCGGCGCAGCATGGCAGTCTCTCCGGAATTTCAGCGGAACATCATTTCGGGCGCGGACAGGAAATAGGTGTTGAAGTCCGCCGCATTGCGCGCCTGGGCCAGCGCCGCCTGCGTGGGCGGGCTCCACTGCGGCAGCCGTTCGCGCACGCTGGCCCGCTCCGACAGCGTGGGATAGGGCGGCTGCTCCAGCGGGGCCTGGGGGGCGCTGCGAAACAGCACGGCGCTGCGCGTGGCGATCTGGCGCGCGACCTCGAAGCGCGCGGCCATCTGGCCCGAGCCGTCCCAGTCCGACTGGGACTGCGGATAGCCGTCCGGCGTTTCATGCGCATACAGGTTCTGCCCCAGCCGGTTGATCCAGCCCAGCACCGGGGCCACGTCGGCCGCCACGCGCCGGTCCACCGACAGCCGCGTGGCCGCCAGCACGTAGTGCACCGGGTCGCGGAACTTGCGGCCGAAGCGGCCGGCCTCGGGGTCGGTCAGCAGCGCGGCCACGGTGGCGGCGATGTCGCCGTGGCTGCTGGCGAAGGCCTGGGCCGTGCGCTGCACCAGGGCCGGCGGCGGATCGTCGGCAATGAAGAAGACCGCCAGCTTGCGCGCGATGAACCGGGCGGTGGCCGGCGAGGCGACGATGCGGTCCAGCGCCTCCTCGACCTCGGCCATGCCGCGCCGGTGCATGGGCTGGCCCAGGAAGGACTTGGGACCGTAGTCGTGGCGGCCGGGATTGAACTCGAAGAAGCCCGCACGCACGTAGTCGCCCTGCAACTCGCGGCGCAGGCGCGGCGGCGGTGCATCGGCGGGCTGCGTGCTGACGCCCACGCCCGTCAGGATGCGCGCCATCTCCTGCACGTCGGCCTGGGTGTAGCCGCTGCCCACGCCCATGGTGTGCAGCTCCAG
Source organism: Comamonas sp. (assembly GCA_041984925.1). Classification (GTDB taxonomy): domain Bacteria; phylum Pseudomonadota; class Gammaproteobacteria; order Burkholderiales; family Burkholderiaceae_C; genus Comamonas. The sequence goes on along the minus strand of JBHIXF010000019.1, from coordinate 24,983 downwards.
CAGCTCGCGCGCGTAGTTCTCGTTGATGCGGCCCGCCGCGTTGCTGGCGTTGTCCAGGTAGCGCAGCATGGCCGGATGGCGCAGCGAGGCTTCCAGCAGGCTGCGGAAGCTGCCCAGCGCATGCGGGCGGATGGCATGTTCCTCGTAGTCGCCCACCCAGGCACGGATGTCGGCCTTGCGCAGGCTGACGTTGAAGTGGTTCATCCAGAACCAAGTCATCTGCTCGCGCAGCTGCGCCGGCGAGTACAGCGCGCGCACGACGAAGCGCTTTTGCGCCTCGGTGCCCAGCTGGTTCAGCGTGCGCTGGTAGGCCTGCTGCAGCCGCCCCTTCTCGTCGCCCGCGGGCGCATCCTGGACCGCCTTGCGCTGCGCGGCCAGGTCGCGAACGATCTCGTCCATGGGCCGGCGGCTGATGTCCAGCCCGTCGATGAGCGCCTGCGCATCCGGCGGCAACGGCGCCTGGCCCGGATGCAGCTGCCCGGCAAGCCAGGCCTTCAGGCCCAGGCGCCGCAGTTCGGCATCGGCGCTGTCGCTGGCGCCCCAGGTGACACGGTCCAGCCATTGCTGGCGCTGGGCGGCCGCCAGCGGCGTATCGGGCAGGGCCAGGCGTGCGTTGGCGGAAAGCGGGTCCGCATGCGGCCCGGGCAGCGGGGCGCAGCCTGCGGCAAGCGCCGCGGCGGCCATCATGATCAGGGGCAATTGGCGCATGGTTCTGGAAGATGTTCGTTCTTGTCGGCCCATGGGATGCCAGCATGCGCCGCCTGCGTGCTTCGCCGTGTAAAGCGCTGGTAGCAAAAGGCAAAAAAAAGCGGAGTGTGAAACACTCCGCGGGCAGGGGGTGGCGGGCCGTTGCCGTCCTATTTCTGGGCGCGGCCTGCGCAGTCGGCGCATTGGCCGTACAGGGCCATCGAATGGTCCTGGATGACCCAGCCCTTGGCCTTGGCGATCAGGTTCTGGCGCTTTTCGATCTCGGGATCGTAGAATTCCTCGACCTTGCCGCAGCTGGTGCACACGAAGTGGTCGTGGTGCTGGCCTTCGTTGAGCTCGTAGACCGCCTTGCCGCTTTCGAAGTTGCTGCGGATGAGGATGCCGGCCTGCTCGAACTGGGTGAGCACGCGGTAGACCGTGGCCAGCCCGATGTCCGATCGCTCGTCGAGCAGCACGCGGAACACGTCCTCGGCCGTCATGTGGCGCTGTGCTCCCTTCTGGAAGATCTCCAGGATCTTCAGGCGGGGAAGCGTGGCCTTCAGGCCGGTACTCTTGAGTTCGTCGATGTTCTTCATGTCTGGGTCTTTGGCGGAGACTGCCCGCTTGCCTGCCACCTGGGCGGGTCCGGGACGGCGAACAAATGGCCCTGGTGCCAGGGGCGTCTGGCTGATCCGAGGCCCTCGGGACCAGCCGCTACAATGATCCCGATCATATCCCTATGCTGATACCAATGCATGTTCAAGCCCGTTGCCGCGCTGGTGTGGCCCTGACGCTGTTGCTGGGAGCGGCGCTGGCCGGCTGCAGCAGCCTCGATGGCGCCGCGCACCGCGTCGCCAATGTCGTCACCCCCTACAAGGTGGAGGTGGTGCAAGGCAATTTCGTCTCCCGCGAACAGGTCGAGGCCCTGCAGCCCGGCATGAGCCGCCAGCAGGTGCGTGACATCCTGGGCACGCCCCTGGTGACCAGCGTCTTCCACGCCGACCGCTGGGAATATGTGTTCACCATCAAGCGTGCCGGCGTCGAATCGCAGGTGCGCAAGCTGACCGTGTTCTTCGACGGCGACCGCTTCGCGCGCTCGGAAGGCGACGAAATGCCGACCGAGGCCGAGTTCGTCGCCAGCCTGGGCTCGCGCAAGAAGCTGGGCAAGGTGCCCGAGCTGGAGGCGACCGAGTCGCAACTGGCCAAGTTCCCTGCGCCCGAGCCTGTCGAAGTGCCCGAGCCGCGGCCACCCATCGCCACCAGCTATCCGCCGCTGGAGGCCCCAGGCCGCTGACATCGCCGCCGGCGCCCAGTGCGCGCCGGCGCCCTTTCTGGTCGCGGCTGCGGCGGCGCGGGCATGACGGCCCGGCGCACGAAGCGGCCGCGCATTGCTTGCCCATTCCATTTCCGCCATGACCGCTGCCTCTCCTGCTCCTTCCTCCAGCCATCCCGTGCGCGTTGCCGTGGCTGGCGCCTCCGGCCGCATGGGCCGCATGCTGGTCGAAGCCATCCTGCAAAGCCAGGATCTGGCGCTGACTGCCGCGCTGGACCGTTGCGACAGCCCCGCGCTGGGCACGGACCCTGCCGCCTTCCTGGGCCAGTCCAGCGGCATCGTCATCGAAAGCGACGTGCGCGCCGCGCTGGCCAAGGCCGACTGCCTGATCGACTTCACGCGCCCCGAGGGCACGATGGCCCACCTTGCGGTCTGCGCTGAGCTGGGCGTCAAGCTGGTCATCGGCACCACGGGCTTCAGCGACGAGGAAAAGGCCCGCATCGCCGAATATGCCCAGCGCACGGCCGTCATGTTCTCGCCCAACATGAGCGTGGGCGTGAACGTCACCTTCAAGCTGCTGGAGATGGCTGCCAAGGCGCTGTCCAGCGGCTACGACATCGAGATCGTCGAGGCCCACCACCGCCACAAGGTCGATGCCCCCTCGGGCACGGCCCTGAAGATGGGCGAGGTGATCGCCGAGGCCCAGGGCACGAAGCTGGCCGACCGGGCCGTCTACGAGCGCTTCGGCCACACGGGTGCGCGCGAGGACGGCACCATCGGCTTTGCCACCGTGCGCGGCGGCGACATCGTCGGCGACCACACCGTGATGTTCATCGGCGCGGGCGAGCGCATCGAGATCTCGCACAAGTCCAACAGCCGCGCCGGCTATGCCCAGGGCAGCCTGCGCGCCGTGCGCTTCCTGGCCGGCAAGGCCGCCGGCGCGTACGACATGTACGACGTGCTGAATCTGCGCTGAGCCTCTTTCGCACCATGGATGGCGCACTCTGGCTCTGGTGGCAGCAAGGCGATGCGGTCGCCCGCGGCACGGCGCTGCTGCTGCTGGCGCTGTCGGTGGCGAGCTGGGTGGTCATCGTCTGGAAACTGTGGTTCATGGCGGCCAGCCGCCGCCGCGTGCCCCAGGCCATCGCCGCCTTCTGGGATGCGCCCGGGCTGGCCGCCGGCCTGGAGCGGGTGCGCGGCCTGGACGGCCAGCGGCTGGTGATGCCCATGGCCGAGGCCCTGGGCGCCGCCGGTCCGGGCGCCGGGCTCGCGGGACGTGCCGCGCCTTCGGTGCGCCTCACGCGCGGGCTGCGCGAGGCGCTGCAGTCGGCCAGCGTGCAGCTGCAATGGGGCCAGACGCTGCTGGCCACCGTGGGCGCCACGGCGCCCTTCGTGGGGCTGCTGGGCACCGTCTGGGGCATACACCACGCGCTGGCCACGCTGGCCGGCAGCGGCCAGGTAGGCATCGAACAGCTGGCCGGCCCCGTCGGCGAGGCCCTGGTGATGACGGCGGCCGGCCTGGCCGTGGCCCTGCCCGCCGTGCTGGCCTACAACCTGATGGGCCGCGCCGCGGGGCAGATGGAGGCCCTGCTCGAAGGCTTTGCCCATGACCTGCTGGCGCAGTTCGGCGCCGGCCCGGCGGCGGATGACGGCATCGCTGCGCCGGATCTGCGGGCCGGCCCCATGGAGGCGCCCTGACGGGGCGGCCGCCGGAGTCCAGCCATGTCCTTCGGTCGATTCGCGAGCAGGCAGGGCCCTTCCCAGCCGCTGCATGCCATCAATGTCACGCCCCTGGTGGACGTGATGCTGGTGCTGGTCGTCATCTTCATCCTGGCCGCGCCCATGCTCGCCGCCTCGCTGCGCGTGCAGCTGCCCCAGGCCCAGGGCACCCAGCCCCTGGCGGCGGCCGGCGGCGAAGACGTGCTGCTGCTGGAAGTCGATGCCGGCGGCGCGCTGCGCGTGCAGGGCCGGGACACCACGGCCGAGGCGCTGCGCGAGCGCCTGGCGCAGCTGGGCGCACGCAACCCCCAGGCCGAGCTGCAGCTGCGCGCCGACCACGCCCTGGCCTATGGCCGCGTGGCGCAGATCATGGGCTGGGCCCATGCGGCGGGGCTGTCCCGCATCGGCTTCGTGGCGCAGCCCGATCCCGGGCCCTGAGCGGCTATGGCTGCGGACGGGCCCCGCTGCAGGCATGCTGGCCATGGTCCGACGAGCGCTGGTACAGGCTCAGGCCGAAGCGCGGCAGCATGCCGATCAGGTGGTCGAAGATCGCGCCCTGGATGGCCTCGTACTCGACCCACACCGTGGTGCTGGTATAGCAGAACAGTTCCAGCGGCACGCCCAGGGGGGACGGCTCCATGGTGCGCACCAGCAGGAACATGTTGGGCGTCTTGTGGATGTGGGGGTGGCGCACCAGGTAGGCGTAGGCATAGGCCTTGAAGGCCGCGAGGTTGCTGACCTGGCCGGAAGGCACCTCGGCGCCTGGCGGCGCCTCGGGCGCGCGCAGGCTGCCGTCCTTGATCAGGTAGTCCCTGAGCAGTTCGATGCCGGCCAGCCTGCGGTGCTGCTCGGGCGTCAGCAGGCGGATGGTGTGGGCGTCGATGTGCAGCGAGCGGCGGATGCGGCGTCCACCCGACTCGAACATGCCGCGCCAGTTCTTGTAGCTGTCGCTCATCAGCCGCCAGGTGGGGATGGTGGTGATGGTCTTGTCCCAGTTCTGCACCTTGACCGTGTGCAGCGCGATGTCGATCACGAAGCCGTCGGCGCCCACCTGGGGCATCTCGATCCAGTCGCCCACGCGCAGCATGTCGTTGGAGCCCAGCTGCACGCCGGCCACGAAGGACATGATGGTGTCCTTGAAGATCAGCATCAGCACCGCCGAGGCGGCGCCCAGCCCCGACAGCAGCAGCAGCGGCGAGCGGTCCACCAGGGTGGCGACGATGAGCACGATGGCCACGAGGAACACCAGCAGCTTGCCCAGCTGCACATAGCTCTTGATCGAATGGGCCTGCGTGGCCTTGCGCTCTTCCTTGAGGTCATGGGCCTCGTTCATGGCATTGAGCAGGGCGCTGATCACGCGGGCCACGTGGTAGATGGTGCAGGCGACGGCCAGGTTCAGGATCAGCGTCGCCCACTGCGGCTGCAGCTGGGGGATGGCCTGCACGCCGGACTGCACGACCAGCGAGGGCACGGCCTTGGCCAGGCGCTGCAGCACGCTGTCGTGCAGCAGCACCTGGGCCCACTCCATCTCCACCAGGCTGCGGCGCATGCGCGGCAGCACGCGCAGCAGCAGCCATTGCACGACAAAACCTGCCGAGCGGGCCAGCAGCACCAGCGCGCACAGCGCGGCCAGGGCCTGCATGACGGGATCCCAGTCGGAAATCAAAGACCAGTTGAGCACGGAAAAACTCCAGGGCGCGGAAAAGCCTGCCGCGCGGCGGCAGCATGCCCGGGAGGTCCAATCCGTTCCTGCGCAAGTCCGGGCTGGCGATGGCGGAACGCCTGCGGCGCGCTGCCGCAGGCAGTGCCAAGCATACGCAGCACGGCTTTTCCCAGCGCGGGGGCCGGGCAAGCCGGGCGCCGATGGCGCAGTACCGCCTGCGGGCTTGGGGGCTGCTTCGGTCGCGGCCGGGCCGGGGGCCTAAAATCGCCGGTTGATCCCGGCAATCCGGCATGTCCGGCCACCTTGTCCGGCCCTTGGGGCCGCAGCACCATGCAAGAGAAATACAACCACATCGACGTTGAGCGCGCAGCGCAAGACCACTGGTCCGCCCGCGACGCCTACCGCGTGACCGAAGACCAGGCCAAGCCCAAGTTCTACGCCTGCTCCATGCTGCCCTACCCCAGCGGCAAGCTGCACATGGGCCATGTGCGCAACTACACCATCAACGACATGCTGACGCGCCAGCTGCGCATGAAGGGCTACAACGTCCTCATGCCCATGGGCTGGGACGCCTTCGGCCTGCCGGCCGAGAACGCCGCGCTCAAGAACAAGGTGCCGCCCGCGCAGTGGACCTACGACAACATCGCCTACATGAAAAAGCAGATGCAGGCGATGGGGCTGGCCATCGACTGGAGCCGCGAGATCGCCACCTGCGACCCCGACTACTACAAGTGGAACCAGTGGCTGTTCCTGCAGATGCTGGAAAAGGGCATCGCCTACCGCAAGACCCAGGTCGTGAACTGGGACCCGGTGGACCAGACCGTGCTGGCCAACGAGCAGGTCATCGACGGCCGCGGCTGGCGCACGGGCGCCCTGGTCGAAAAGCGCGAGATCCCCGGCTACTACCTGAAGATCACCGACTACGCCCAGGAGCTGCTGGACCATGTCCAGGTCGGCGGCGACAAGGCCACGCTGACCGGCTGGCCCGAAAAGGTGCGCCTGATGCAGGAAAACTGGATCGGCAAGAGCGCCGGCGTGCGCTTCGCCTTCACGCACGACATCCGCGGCGCCGACGGCCAGCCCATCCAGGACGGGCGGCTGTACGTGTTCACCACGCGCGCCGACACCATCATGGGCGTGACCTTCTGCGCCGTGGCGCCCGAGCATCCGCTGGCCCTGCACGCCGCCGCCACGAACCCCCGGCTCGCCGCCTTCATCGAGGAATGCAAGAAGGGCGGCACCACCGAGGCCGAGCTGGCGCTCAAGGAAAAGGAAGGCCTGGCCACGGGCCTGTTCGTCACGCACCCCTTGAGCGGCGCCCAGGTCGAGGTCTGGGTCGGCAACTACGTGCTCATGAGCTACGGCGACGGCGCCGTCATGGGCGTGCCCGCCCATGACGAGCGTGATTTCGCCTTCGCGAAGAAGTACGGCATCGCCATCCGCCAGGTCATCGCCGTCGAAGGCGAGACCTTCGCCACCGACGCCTGGGCCGACTGGTACGGCGACAAGCAGCGCGCCGTGTGCATCAACTCCGGCGAACTCGACGGCCTGGGCCATGCGGCCGCCGTGGACAAGGTCGCCGAGCTGCTGGCGGCCAAGGGCCTGGGCGAGAAGAAGACCACCTGGCGCCTGCGCGACTGGGGCGTGAGCCGCCAGCGCTACTGGGGCACGCCCATCCCCATCATCCACTGCAAGGACTGCGGCCCGCAGCCCGTGCCCGCCAAGGACCTGCCCGTGGTCCTGCCCCAGGACCTGGTGCCCGACGGCTCGGGCAACCCCCTGGTCAAGAGCGAGGCCTTCCACGCCGGCGTGGTCTGCCCCTGCTGCGGCCAGCCGGCGCGCCGCGAGACCGACACCATGGACACCTTCGTGGACTCGTCCTGGTACTTCATGCGCTATTGCGATGCCAGGAACAGCGAGCACATGGTGGGCGAGGGCACGGACTACTGGATGCGGGACCAGAATGCCGCCACCGGCGGCAGCGGCATGGACCAGTACATCGGCGGCATCGAGCACGCCATCCTGCACCTGCTGTACGCGCGCTTCTGGACCAAGGTCATGCGCGACCTGGGCCTGGTCAAGGTCGACGAGCCCTTCACCAAGCTGCTGACCCAGGGCATGGTGCTCAACCATATCTACAGCCGCCGCACGGCCAAGGGCGCCAAGGAGTACTTCTGGCCCAAGGATGTCGAGCATGTGTTCGACGAGACCGGCAAGATCGTGGGCGCCAGGCTCAAGGCCGAGGTGGACAGCGCCGACGGCCTGCTGCCCGTGGGCACGGACATCGACTACGAGGGCGTGGGCACCATGTCCAAGTCCAAGAACAACGGCATCGACCCGCAGGAGCTGATCGAGAAGTACGGCGCCGACACCGCGCGCCTGTACACCATGTTCACGGCCCCGCCCGAGCTGACGCTGGAGTGGAACGATGCGGCCGTCGAAGGCAGCTACCGCTTCCTGCGCCGCGTCTACAACTTCGGGGTCAAGCTGTCGCAGATGGACATGGCCCGTGCCGTGCAGAGCGTGGCCGGCGCCAGCTCGCTGGACGATGTGGAGTTCGGCAAGGCCGCCAAGGCCCTGCGCCTGGAGATCCACACCGTGCTCAAGCAGGTCGAGTACGACTACCAGCGCATGCAGTACAACACCGTCGTGTCGGGCGCGATGAAGATGATCAACGCGCTGGAGGACTTCAAGGCCCTCGACGACGCGGGCGCCCAGGTGGCGCTGATCGAAGGCTTCGGCATCCTGCTGCGCGTGCTCTACCCGGCCACGCCCCACCTGGCCCATGTGCTGTGGAGCGACCTCGGCTATGCCGCCCACCTGGGCGACGTGCTGGACGCGCCCTGGCCCCAGGTCGATCCCAAGGCCCTGGTGCAGGACGAGATCTCGCTGGTGCTGCAGGTCAACGGCAAGCTGCGCGGCGCCATCCTGGTCTCGTCCACCGCCGACAAGGCCGAGATCGAACGCATCGCCCTGGCCAACGAGGAATGCCGCAAGTTCACCCAGGGCGCGGAACCCAAGAAAGTGATCGTGGTGCCTGGCCGCCTGGTCAACGTCGTGGTCTGACCCCCTGGCGCCGGGCCTGCCCGGCGCCCGCAAGGAACAAGCATGCAAAAACGTACGCTGCTCACCGCCCTGGCCCTGGCTCCGCTGCTGGGCGCCTGCGGCTTTCGCCTGCGGGGCGTGCCGACCTTCGTGTTCCGCACGCTGTACATCCAGGCGGACCGCGGGTCCCTGGTCGCGCGCGAGCTGCAGCGCAACCTGGCCAGCGCCAGCGACAAGCTCACCGTGCTGCGCGACCCGGCCTCGCCCGACGAGGCCGATGCCATCTTCCAGCTCATCGGCGAGCGCCAGGAGCGCGTCATCGTCGGCATGAACGCCCTGGGCCAGGTGCGCGAGCTGCAACTGCGCCTGCGGGTGCGCTTCAAGCTGCGCACGCCCAATGGCGACGAGCCGATTCCGGAAACCGAGATCCTGCAGCAGCGCGACGTGACCTACAACGAAACCAATGCGCTGTCCAAGGAAGCCGAGGAGGCCATGCTCTACAGGAACATGCGCACCGACATCGTGCAGCAGCTGCTGCGCCGCCTCGCCGCCGTGAAAAGCCTGACCTGAATCCATGCAGCTTGCCCTGAACCAGCTCGGCGGCCACCTGGCCAAGGGCCTGCGCTCGCTCTACGTGCTGCACGGCGACGAGCCGCTGCAGCAGCAGGAGGCGGCCGACGCCATCCGCGCCGCGGCGCGCGCGGCCGGCCATACCGAGCGCAGCAGCTACACCGTGGCGGGCGCGCACTTCGACTGGAGCGCGGTGCTGGCGGCCGGCGGCTCGCTGTCGTTGTTCGCGGACAAGCAGATCATCGAGATCCGCATCCCCTCGGGCAAGCCCGGCAAGGACGGCGGCGCCGCGCTGCAGCAGATCGCCGAGGCGGCGCGCGGCAATGACAGCACGCTGACCCTGGTCATGCTGCCGCGCCTGGACAAGGCCACGAAGACCGGTGCCTGGTTCAGCGCCCTGGAGGCGCATGGCATGACGCTGCAGATCGACCCCATCGAGCGTGCCCAGCTGCCCGGCTGGATCGCCCAGCGCCTGGCGGCCCAGGGCCAGCGGGTGGCGGCCGGCGAGGAAGGCCAGCGCACGCTGCAGTTCTTTGCCGACCGCGTCGAGGGCAACCTGCTGGCCGCGCACCAGGAGATACAGAAGCTGGCCCTGCTGCACCCCGAGGGCGAGCTGAGCCAGGCCCAGGTCGAGCAGGCCGTGCTCAACGTGGCGCGCTACGACGTGTTCAAGCTCTCGGATGCCGTGCTGTCCGGGCAGGCCATGCGCGTGGCGCGCATGCTCGCCGGCCTGCAGGCCGAGGGCGAAGCCGAGGTGCTGGTGCATTGGGCGCTGGCCGAGGACATTCGCGCGCTCAAGCGCGTCAAGGACGCCGTCCAGTCCGGCCGGCCCTTGCCCATGGCCTTGCGCGAGAACCGCATCTGGGGGCCCAAGGAGCGCCACTTCGAGCGCATCGTGCCGCGCCTGGACGAGGCCGGCGCCTCGCGCCTGCTGCAATCGGCCCATGTGGTGGACGGCATCGTCAAGGGCCTGAAGCACCCGGATTGGCCGCAGGACGGCTGGCAGGCGCTGCACCAGCTGGCGCAGCAGTGCTGCGAGGCCTACCGCCGCGCCTGACTATGCGCCCGAGGCCGGCAGGGCCGCTTGTGCGCCGGTCCCCGTGCCGCCGGGAGGGTGGGTGACGATCGAGGTCAGGGCTGGCTCCACGGCCTGCAGGCGATCGAGCGCGGGGCGCGGCCTGCGCAAGCCGTCCAGTGCCGAAAAAGCCTGCTCCAGAGCCATCGCCGCACCCAGCAGCTGCCGGTCTGCGCGAAAGCGCCCCACCACCTGCAGCCCGAACGGCATGCCTGCATGGTCGGTGCCGCAAGGCAGGCTGATGGCGGGCAGCGTGCTCAGCGTCACCACGTAGGTCAGTGCCAGCCAGCGGTAGTAATTGGCCTGTGGGCGGCCATCGATGCGGTCGGCGTACAGCGTCGTCCACGGGAGTGGCGATATCGGCGTGGTGGGGGCCAGGATGAGATCGCAGCCTGCCATGGCGGCATGAAAGCGCGCGAGGATGCGCGTCTGCTCGGCCTGGGCCCAGGCGCTGTCGAGCAGGCTCATGGCTGCGCCGATCTCGAAGTTCGCGCGCGTGTGGGGCCCCAGGCCGGCCGGGTCCCGCTCATAGGCCTGGCGGGTGGCCGCGACGAAGGCCTCGGCGCGCAGCACGTCGAAGCAGCGGTGCACGTCGCCCAGATCGAAAGGCAGCTCGTCGCAACTGCGGAACAGGTGCCGCATCGCGGCGATCTTGCCGCGGAAATCGGCCCGTATCGAGGCATCCACATCGCAGGCGCCGAAGTCCTGCGTCCAGCCCACGCGCAGCCTGCCCAGCTCGGCTGGCGGCGGTTCGAGCCAACCGTCCGGATCGACCGGGTAGCTGAGCGGATCGCCCACATCGGGCCCCACCGAGGCGGCCAACTGCAGGCAGACATCGGCCACGGTGCGTCCCATCGGACCCACCACGGAAATCGGCGTCCATCCCAGCGGCTTGCGGGAACTGGGCACCAGGCCGGGCGAGGGCCGCAGGCCCGCCACGCCGCAAAGGGCCGCAGGAATGCGCAGCGATCCGCCGGTGTCGGAACCTGTGCACAGGGGCAGCATGTCGCAGGCCAGCGCGGCGGCAGAGCCGCCCGACGAGCCACCGGCGTTGAGCCGCGGATCAAAGGGATTGCCCGTGGCGCCCCACACCGTGTTGCGCGTATTGGCACCCGCACCCAGCTCGGGCACATTGGTCTTGCCCGCCACGATCGCTCCGGCGGCGCGCAACCGCGCCACGAGCACATTGTCGGCATCGGGCACATGGTTGCGATACAGCGGCGAGCCCAGCGTGGTCAGCAGGCCCGCCGTGGCCTCCAGGTCCTTCACGCCCAGCGGCAGCCCGTGCAGCAGGCCCAGCGGACCGCCGTCCAGCACGGCGCGCTCGGCGGCCCGGGCCTCTCGGCGGGCGCGCTCCAGGCAGGTGGCCGTGATGGCATTGACGAAGGGGTTCACCGCCTCGATGCGGGCGATGCAGGCCTGCAGCAGCTCGACCGGCGAAATCTGCCGGCTCCGTATCAATTGCCGCAGTTCGGTGGCAGACCGCTCTGCCAGGCTGGGACCGCGGGACATGGCTACTGCGCCTGGATATCCGCGCTGCGTGCGATGGCCCGCATGCGCGGCAATTCGTCCGCGATGCGCGCTGCCACCGCATCGGCGGGTTCCCAGGCCGGCTCCAGGCCGCCGGCCGCCAGCCTGTCGCGCACTTCGGCATCCGCCATGGTGTCCGCCAGCGCCTGCTGCAGCCGGGCCTTGGCGCCGGCCTGCAGGCCCTGCGGCGCCACGATGGCCAGCCACGAATCGGCGGCAAACCCGGGAAACCCGCTTTCCGCCACGGTCGGCACGTGCGGCAGCCGGCCCGCGCGCGCCGCGCCGGTCACGGCAATGGCCTTGATCTTCCCGGCATTCAGCGGCGGCAGCGCCGCCGCCACCGTGTCGATCGAGAGGGGAATCTGTCCGCCCATCAGATCGCCCATGGCCGGTGCGCTGCCCTTGTAGGGCACATGCAGCAGGCGGATGCCGGTGGCCGCCCAGACCAGCTCGCCTGCGAAATGCCCGGTGGTGCCGGCGCCGAACGAGCCATAGGAATATTTGCCGGGCGCGGCCTGCACCGCCGAGACCAGTTGCCGCAGATCGTCCACGGGCACGTCGCGGTGGGCCAGCAGGACCAAGGGCACCCGGGCCACCAGGCCCAGCGGCTCGAAGCTCCTGACCGGGTCGTAGGGCAGCCTGGCGTTGAGCGCGGGCTGGATGGTGAAGGTCGAGCCCGAGCTGATGAGCAGCGTGTACCCGTCGGCCGGTGCATTGGCCACGAAGGATGCGCCGACGATGGTGCCGGCCCCGCCCTTGTTCTCGACCACCACGGGCTGGCCCAGGCGCTCGCCCAGCTTCCTGCCGACCAGGCGTCCCGCCATGTCCACGGCCCCGCCCGGCGGAAAGGGCACGACGAGCTGCACGGGCCTTGCGGGATAGGCCTGTGCGTGCGCTGCCAGCCCCCATCCCGCCATCGCCGCCGACAGCAGGGCGGCACCTGCGCGCCGCTTCAGCATGCATGTTGTCATCGTCGGTGCTCCTCGGCTCATATCAAGGCAATCGACAGCCACTGCGCCAGGCGCGTCGGCGCGGGTTCAGCCGTTGCGAAAAAGAAAGCTGTACGCGTTCAGGGCAGGGACCCCGCCCAGATGCGCGTACAGCACCCTCGATCCGGCCGGGAATTCGCCATTGCGCACCCTGTCGACCATGCCGTGCATGGACTTGCCCTCGTACACAGGGTCCGTGAGCACGCCCTCCTGGCGCGCGCACAGGCGGATGGCTTCGAGCGTGCCCGCGCTGGGCAGGCCGTACTCGGGGCCGCCGTAGCGCGTGTCGAGCACCACGTCGGCCTCGGTGATGTCGCGGCCCAGCTCCACCAACTGCGCGGTGTTGCGGGCGATGCGCAGGATCTGCTCCCGGGTCTGGGCGGGCCTGGCCGAGGCATCGATGCCGATCACGCGGTCGGCGCGCCCGTCGGCCGCAAAGCCCACCACCATGCCCGCCTGCGTGCTGCCCGTGACCGAGCAGACCACGATGTAGTCGAAGCGGAACCCCAGCTCCTTTTCCTGCTGGCGCACCTCCTCGGCAAAGCCCACGAAGCCCAGGCCGCCATAGGGGTGCTCGGAGCAGCCGGCCGGAATCGGAAAGGGCTTGCCGCCGGCCTGGCGCACGTCCTCCATGGCCTGCTCCCAGCTCGGGCGGATGCCGATGTCAAAGCCCGCCGCATCCAGGCGCACGTCGGCGCCCATGATGCGGCTCATCTCGATGTTGCCGACACGGTCGTACACCGCGTCCGAGTAATGGACCCAGTTCTCCTGCACCAGCACGCATTTCATGCCCAGGTGGGCGGCCACGGCGGCCACCTGCCGCGTCTGGTTCGACTGGATTCCGCCGATGGACACCAGCGTGTCGTAGCCGCCGGCGATCGCCTCGGGAATCAGGTACTCCATCTTGCGCGTCTTGTTGCCGCCGAAGGCCAGCCCCGAGTTGCAGTCCTCGCGCTTCGCAAACAGCTGCACCTTGCCGCCCAGGCAGGCCGACAGCCGCGCCAGCGGCTGGATCGGCGTGGGACCGAAGGTCAGTGGATGGCGGGGGAATTTCTGCAGGTTCATGGCGGACTCCATTCGTAAAGGCGTCCTTGCATCGTAGAAAAATACGTAGTTAACAGGGTTGTGAAAAATGGCGCCGGACCGGAAGATCAATCTGAAAAATTCGATCCTGGTTGATTTGAATTTCAAGGAAATGGCCAAGCGAGTAATAAAAATTCGCGCTGCCGGCGCGGCTGCCGAGCCTGCCGAAGTCGATCGCACGGACCGCGCCATCCTGCGCCAGCTGCAGCGTGACGCCTCGCTGTCCAACGTGGCGCTCGCGGCCAGGGTGCACCTGAGCGCACCGGCCTGCCTGCGGCGCGTGGAGCGGCTCAGGCGCCTGGGCTTCATCGACGCCGTGGTGGCACGGCTCAATCCGCAGGCCGTGGGCGCGGGCATGCTGGTGATGATCGGCGTGGTGCTGGACCGGTCCACGCCGGAATCGTTCGCCGCTTTCGAGAAGGCAGCCGCCGGCATTTCGGGCTGCATGGAATGCCATGTGGTGACGGGCGAGTTCGACTACTTCATGCTGATCCGCACGAAGGACAGCGAAAGCTTCAACCGCCTGCATGCCGAGCAACTGCTCTACCTGCCGGGCGTGCGGCAGGTGCGCTCGTTCATGGTGCTGCGCAGCGTGGTATCGACGACCGAGCTGCCGCTGGCCGTGTAGGCGGCGCAGGCGCCGCTGCGGCGTGCCTGCCGCTTTTCAGTGGCTCTCCAGCCGGGCCTGCGCTTTTTCTGCCCACAGGTGCAGGTTGTCCAGCAGGTCCTTCTGGCTGAACGAGCAGCTTTCCTCGGTGAACAGCGCCCCGGCTTCGAGACGGTCCAGCAGATTGAGCAGCACTTCGCCATAGCGCGGCGGCAGGGCCTGCAGCAGCTGCGAAGCGGCCCGGGCCTGCTGCCCGAGTTCGGCCGCCGGCAATTGCTGCTGCGCCAGTTGCGTGAAGCCAGCGCGCAGCTGCGCGAGCTGCTGGGCGGCGAGAAGGGTGTCGTGGCTGGTGTTCATGGCGGCAAACCTTTGCGTATGCAGCAGCAGTGTAGGGCGGCCGCGACAGCCTGCCGACCGCCGGGGCGCGGGGTTTGCCCTGGGAGGGCGGCATGCGGCCGCATGCGGGTGGGGGGCTTGCCCGGTCCAGGTGCGCAAACGGGTGCAACTCGGCGAGAATCCGGGGTATGAACGCGCTGAACATCGTCGAATACACCCACAACCTGGGCGTTCAGGCCAAAGTGGCCTGCGCCCAGATGGCCCGCGCCTCGGCCGCCGTCAAGAGCCGCGCCCTGCTGGCGCTGGCCCGCCTGCTGCGCGAGAACGTGGAGCCGTTGCAGACCGACAACGCCCGCGACCTCGAGCGCGCCGTGGCCAATGGCCTGTCCGCGCCCATGGTGGACCGCCTGCGGCTGACGCCCAAGGTGCTGGAGACCTGTGCCCTGGGCTGCGAGCAGCTCGCCGCCATGGCCGACGTGATCGGCGAGATCATCGGCATGAAGCAGCAGCCCAGCGGCATCCGCGTGGGCCAGATGCGCGTGCCCATCGGCGTGTTCGGCATGATCTACGAGAGCCGCCCCAACGTGACCATCGAGGCGGCCAGCCTGAGCATCAAGAGCGGCAACGCCTGCATACTGCGCGGCGGCTCCGAGGCCATCGACTCCAACAAGGCGCTGGCCGCCCTCGTGGCCCGCGCCCTGGCCGAGGCCGGCCTGCCCGAGCACGGCGTGCAGCTGGTGCAGACCACGGACCGCGAGGCCGTGGGCCAGCTCATCGCCATGCCCGACTATGTGGATGTCATCATCCCGCGCGGCGGCAAGGGCCTGATCGAGCGCATCAGCCGCGAGGCCAAGGTGCCCGTGATCAAGCACCTGGACGGCAACTGCCACACCTATGTCGACGATCCCTGCGACATCGCCATGGCCGTCAAGGTGGCCGACAACGCCAAGACGAACAAGTACAGCCCCTGCAACGCCAGCGAAAGCCTGCTGGTGGCGCGCGGCGTGGCGGGCGAATTCCTGCCGCAGATCGGCGCCGTCTACGCCGCCAAGGGCGTGGAGATGCGCGGCTGCCCCGAATCGCTGGCCCTCCTGCAATCCGTGGCCGGCGCCCGCCTGGCCCAGGCCACCGAGCAGGACTGGAGCGAGGAGTACCTGGCCCCCATCATCAGCATCAAGGTGGTCGAGGGCGTGGACGAGGCCATCGCCCACATCAACCGCTACTCCAGCCACCACACGGACGCCATCCTCACGCGCGACCACATGCATGCCCAGCGCTTCCTGCGCGAGGTGGATTCCGCCAGCGTCATGGTCAACGCCAGCACGCGCTTTGCCGATGGCTTCGAGTACGGCCTGGGCGCGGAAATCGGCATCAGCACCGACAAGTTCCATGCGCGCGGTCCTGTGGGCATCGAGGGCCTGACCTCGCTCAAATACGTGGTGCTGGGTGAGGGCGAAGTCCGCGCCTGACGGCATCGGGCTGCGTGGCCGCAGGCCCCGCGCCTGCGCCGCAGCACCGCAATGACCCCATGAAAATCATCATTCTTGGCGCCGGGCGTGTGGGCTACAGCGTGGCCGAGAGCCTGGTGTCCGAACGCAACGACATCACGGTGATCGACACCGACGCGCGGCGCCTGCGCGAGCTGGAGTCGCGCTTCGACCTGCGCGGCGTGGTGGGCAACGGCATCGACCCGCAGGTGCTGGCCGAGGCGGGCGCCAAGGACACGGACCTGCTGATCGCCTGCGCCGCACTCGACGAGACCAATCTGGTGTGCTGCAAGCTGGCCCAGGTGCTGTTCGAGATCCCCACGCGCATCGCGCGCGTGCGCTCCTCGGGCTTCGGTGAGGACGAGACGCTGCTGGGCAAGGAAGGCTTTGCCGTCGACCGCATCATCTGCCCCGAGGAGTCGCTGACCAACTACATCAGCAAGCTCATCGAGTTCCCCGAGGCCATGCAGGTGCGTGCCTTCGCGGGCGGACGCGCCGCGCTGGCCTCGGTGCGCGCGCGCGACGGGGCGCCGGCCGTGGGCCGGCAGATCGGCGAGCTGCGCGACTGCATGCCCGAGCTGGCCATGCGCATCGTGGCCATCTACCGGCGCTTCCTCGACGAGCCCGACCGCTTCGTGCGCTGCGACGGCAACACCCGCATCGAACCCGGCGACGAGGTCTTCGTCCTGGCCGCGCGCGAGCATGTGGCCGAGGTGCTGCGCGCCATCCACCGCCCGGCAGGCCGGCCCTCGCGCCCCGTCTACCGCGTCATGATCGCGGGCGGCGACCAGGTCAGCCTGCGCCTGGCGCTGCAGCTGTCGCGCGTGCCCGGGCGTTTCCACATCAAGATCATCGAGCCCGACGAGCAGCGCTGCCGGGACCTGGCCTCCGTGCTGCCGGCCGAGGTGCTGGTGCTGCATGGCGATGCCACCGACGAGGACCTGCTGGCCGACGAAAGCGTCGAGGACGTGGACCTGTTCCTGGCCCTGACCGACGATGACGAGAACAACATCATGGCCAGCCTGCTGGGCAAGCGCATGGGCGCGCGGCGCGTGCTGTCCCTGATCACGCGGCGTGCCTATGCCGATCTGATGCACGGCACGCAGATCGACATCGCGCTGTCGCCGGCCCAGGCCATGCTCGGCGAACTGCTGGCCTATGTGCGCCGCGGCGACGTGCAGGCCGTGCACAGCCTGCGCCGCGGCGTGGCCGAGGCGCTGGAGATCGTGGCGCGCGGCGACCGCAAGAGCTCGCGCGTGGTGGGCCGCAAGGTCGAGGACCTGCGCGTGCCCGAGGACGCCCACATCGGCCTGATCGTGCGCGGCATCCCCGAAGGCGTGCCGGCCGACGAGATCGCTGCGGGCGCCGAGCCCCAGGTCATCATCCCGCGCAGCAACACCGTGATCGAGAGCGGCGACCACGTGATCTTCTTCCTGCCCCACAAGCGGCTGGTGCGCGACGTGGAAAACCTGTTCCGCGTCAGCGCCACCTTCTTCTAGAGCGGCACCATGCACGACCTGTTCCCCGTCCTGCGCGTGCTCGGCATGCTCATGGTCATGTTCGCGCTGTCCATGCTGCTGCCTTTCGGCGTGTCCTGGTTCACGGACGATGGCATCTGGCGCATCTACCCGTGGTCCATCGGCATCACGGCGGCGGCCGGACTGTCGCTGTGGATCGGCCTGGACCATTTCCGGCGCGAGCTGCAGCCGCGCCACGGCGTCATCCTGGTCACCCTGGTCTGGGTGGTGCTGCCGCTGTGCGCCATGCTGCCCCTGGTGCTGGGACTGGACCACGTGGGCCGCAGCATCAGTTTCACCCACGCCTATTTCGAGGCCGTCTCGGGCCTGACCACCACGGGCGCCACCGTGCTCACGGGGCTGGATGCGCTGCCCGTGTCCATCAACGTCTGGCGGACCTTTTTGCAATGGCTGGGCGGCATGGGCATCCTGATCCTGGCCGTGGCCATCCTGCCGCTGCTGGGCGTGGGCGGCGCCCAGCTGTTCCGCGCGGAGGCGGCCGGCCCCATCAAGGACACCAAGCTGACGCCGCGCATGACCGAGACCGCCAAGGGCCTGTGGGGCGTGTACGGCGTCTTCTCGCTGGCCTGCGCGCTGGCCTTCTGGGCCGCGGGCATGGCGCCGCTGGATGCGCTGATGCACATGTTCGCCACCGTCAGCCTGGGCGGCCTGTCCTCGCATGACGCCAGCTTCGCCTATTTCGATTCGCTGCTGATCGAGCTGATCGCCCTGGTCTTCATGCTGCTGGCCAGCTGCAATTTCGCGCTGTACTTCGTGGCCATGCGCAAGGGCCGCTGGGATGGCTTCTGGCGCGACCCCGAGATGCGCGCCACGCTGGCCGTGCTGCTGGGCGGCGGCCTCATCGTGGCGCTGCTGCTGTGGGCCAAGGGCGTCTATGGACTGGCCGACGCACTGCGCTACGGTGTCTTCCATGTGGTCTCCGTGGCCACCACCACGGGCTTCACCACCGTCGACTACCTGGGCTGGCCCGTCTTCGCGCCCGTGCTCATGCTGCTGCTGTCGGGCGTGGCCACCAGCGCGGGCTCCACGGGCGGCGGCATCAAGATGGTGCGCATGCTCATCCTGCTCAAGCAGGCGCGGCGCGAGCTCACGCGCCTGGTCCACCCGCGCGCCATGCAGCCCGTGCGCCTGGGCAACGGCGTGGTCGACGACCGCATGATCTTTTCGGTGCTGGCCTTCATGCTGGTCTATGGCGCCACCGTGATCACGCTGAGCATGGTGCTGCTGCTCACCGACCTGGACCCGGTGACCGCGTTTTCGGCCGTGCTGGCCAGCGTGCACTGCATGGGGCCGGGACTGGGCGCGCTCGGGCCGTCATCCAACTTTGCGGTGCTCACCGATTTCCAGACCTGGGTGTGCACGCTCGCCATGCTGCTGGGGCGCCTGGAGATCCTCAGCTTCATGGCCTTGCTGTCGCCGGCGTTCTGGCGCCGTTGATACAGAGGAGACTGGGGAAAACACCTATCCCGTGCTCCAATCTCTACAATTGCCCCCCACCATCGTTCCCAGAGGGTCTTTATGGTTCCACATCTCATCACGGCCCTGACAGGTCCGATCAACGAGCTTGAGCAGCGCATCCTCGACTCCATGCCGGCGATCGAGCGCTGGTTCCGGCTCGAATGGATGGAGCACACGCCGCCCTTTTACTGCTCGGTGGACATCCGCAATGCCGGCTTCAAGCTCGCGCCCGTGGACACCAACCTGTTTCCCGGCGGCTGGAACAACCTGACCGATGAGATGCTGCCGCTGGCCGTGCAGGCGGCCATGGCCGCGATCGAGAAAATCTGCCCCGAGGCGCGCAACCTGCTGATCATTCCCGAGAACCACACGCGCAACACCCATTACCTGGCCAATGTGCTGCAGCTCAAGCGCATCTTCAACATGGCCGGGCTGAATGTGCGCATCGGCTCCATCAGCCCCGATGTCAAGAAGACCACCACGGTGACCCTGCCGCATGGCGACACGGTGACGCTGGAGCCCGTGATCCGCAGCAAGCGCCGCCTGGGCCTCAAGGACTTCGATCCCTGCACCATCCTGCTGAACAACGACCTGTCCTCCGGCGTGCCGGGCATCGTCGAGGAACTGTATGAGCAGTACCTGCTGCCGCCGCTGCACGCAGGCTGGAGCGTGCGCCGCAAGAGCCGCCACTTCCAGAGCTACGAGGAAGTGGCCAAGCGTTTCGGCAAGCTGCTGGGCATCGATCCCTGGCTGATCAACCCGCTGTTCGGCCGCAGCGAAGGCATCGATTTCGCCAACGGCGTGGGCATGGAAGGCCTGGCCGAGCAGGTCGATGTGCTGCTGGCCAAGGTGCGCCGCAAGTACAAGGAGTACGGCATCAAGGAAAAGCCCTTCGCCATCGTCAAGGCCGACAACGGCACCTACGGCATGGGCGTCATGACCGTGCGCGATGCCAAGGAGCTGGCGGCGCTGCCGCGCAAGAGCCGCAACAAGATGGGCATGATCAAGGACGGCCAGACCGTGCACGACGTGATCATCCAGGAAGGCGTGCTCACCCAGGAGCGCATGAACAATGCCGTGGCCGAGCCCGTGGTCTACATGATGGACCGCTACGTGGTCGGCGGCTTCTACCGCATGCATCCCGAGCGCGACGTGGACGAGAACCTCAACGCGCCGGGCGCGGGCTTCGTGCCGCTGGCCTTCCAGCACAGCACCCATCTGCCCCAGATCGGCGCGCGCCCGGGAGCCAGCATGCCCAACCGCTTCTACATGTATGGCGTGGTGGCCCGGGTCGCCATGCTGGCGGCCAGCTACGAGCTGGAGGCCACCAACCCCAACGCGGAAATCTACGACTGAATCGGGTGCTGTCCGATGCGCCCGCCATCAGGACAGCGGACAATGCCGACATTTCCATGACTGAAGCCGCTTCTCCCACGGGGCGGCGCATAGACCTGTGCAGAAAACCAAATCTTCATTGGCCGCGCTCACCCTGGGCGCCATCGGCGTGGTCTATGGCGATATCGGCACCAGCGTGCTGTATTCGGTCAAGGAGGTGTTCGGCTCGGGGCATGTGCCGTTCACGCAGGAGAACATCTACGGCGTGCTGTCGCTGCTGTTCTGGACGCTGACGGTCATCGTCTCGCTCAAGTACGTGGTGCTGGTGCTGCGTGCCGACAACAACGGCGAGGGCGGCCTGGTCGCCATGCTGGCCCTGGCATCGCAGACCGTGAAGGACAGGCCGCGGCTGCGCAATGTGCTGCTGTTCGTCGGCATCTTCGGCACGTCGCTGTTCTATGGCGACGGCGTGATCACGCCGGCCATCTCCGTGCTCTCGGCCGTCGAGGGCCTGGAAGTGGTGTCGCCGCATTTCTCCAAGGCGGTGATACCGCTGACGCTGGTGATCCTCTTGCTGCTGTTCTGGTTCCAGAAGCACGGCACGGCGGGAATAGGGCGCTTCTTCGGCCCCATCACCCTGGTCTGGTTCTTCACCATCGCGGCCCTGGGCGTCCACCAGATCGCGGGCCATCCCGAAATCCTGGCGGCGATCAGCCCGCACTTCGCGCTGCGCTTCATCTGGGACAACCCCGGCACCAGCTTCATCATCCTGGGCGCGGTCGTGCTGTGCGTGACCGGCGCCGAGGCCCTGTACGCGGACCTGGGCCACTTCGGCAAGAAGCCCATCCGCCTGGCCTGGTTCTCGGTGGCCATGCCGGCGCTGACGCTCAACTACTTCGGCCAGGGCGCCCTGCTGCTGGCCAACCCGGCGGCCGTCAAGAACCCCTTCTACATGATGGCGCCGGCCTGGGCCCTGCTGCCCCTGGTGCTGCTGGCCACCATGGCCACGGTGATCGCGTCGCAGGCCCTGATCACCGGCGCCTTCAGCGTCACGCGCCAGGTCATACAGCTGGGCTACCTCCCGCGCCTGGAAGTGCGCCATACCAGCGTGCGCGAGGCCGGGCAGATCTACATGCCCCTGGTCAACTGGAGCCTGTTCGTGGCCATCGCCCTGGCCGTGGTGCTGTTCCGCTCCAGCGGCAACCTGGCGGCCGCCTACGGCATCGCCGTCACGCTGGACATGCTGATCACCACCACGCTGACCTTCTTCGTGATCCGCTACCGCTGGAACTACCCTCTGGCCCTGTGCATCGCGGCCACGGGCTTCTTCTTCCTGGTGGATCTGGCCTTCTTCACCTCCAATCTGCTCAAGCTGTTCGACGGCGGCTGGTTCCCCCTGCTGATCGGCGGCACCGTGTTCTCGCTGATGATGACCTGGCGCCGGGGCCGGGAGCTGCTGCACGAAAAGCTGCAGGCCGATGCCATCGACCTCAAGAGCTTCCTGGAATCGGTCTGGCGCCATCCGCCGGCGCGCGTGCCCGGCACGGCCGTCTTCCTGTCCGGCGAGCCCGGCACCGTGCCCAACGCGCTGCTGCACAACCTCAAGCACAACAAGGTGCTGCACGCCCAGAACATCTTCGTGACCGTGCGCAACCATGAGGTGCCATGGGTGGGGCTGGACAAGCGCACCGAGATCGATGCACTGGGCGGCGACTGCTGGCAGGTCATCATCAACTATGGCTTCAAGAACGAGCCCGACGTGCCCGCGGCCCTGGCCCTGCTGCGGCCCCGGGGCTGCCAGCTCGAAACCATGGAGACCAGCTACTTCCTGTCGCGCGATGTCATCATCCCGCGCATCAGCCACCGCATGGCGCCCTGGCGCGAGAAGCTGTTCGCCCAGATGCACCGCAACGCCAGCCGTGTCTCGGACTTCCTGCACCTGCCCAACAACTCCGTGGTGGAGCTGGGCTCCAAGATCGAGCTGTAGGCGTCGCCGACGCGGCGGCGCAAAGTCCCTCTTGGTGACAGAATCGCGCGATGCGATTTCTCCGTGACTTGAGCCCCTCCGCCTTCGCGGCAGGCTTCGTGGCCGTGCTCGTGGGCTTCACCAGTTCGGTGGCCTTGGTGTTCCAGGCGGCGCAGGCCTTCCAGGCCACCCCGGAGCAGATCACCTCCTGGGTCTGGGCCCTGGGCCTGGGCATGGGGCTGTGCTCGTTGATCCCATCGCTGATCCTGCGCATGCCGGTCATGGTCGCCTGGTCCACACCGGGCGCCGCCGTGCTGGCCACGGCCGGGCTTGCGGGCGGCTTCTCGATGGGCGAGGCCGTCGGAGCCTTCATCCTCAGTGCCGCCCTGATCATCCTGGCCGGTGCCACGGGCTGGTTCGAGCGCGTGATGAACCGCATCCCCATCGAAATCGCTGCGGCTTTGCTGGCGGGCGTGCTCGCCAACTTCGGCATGCAGGCATTTGCCTCGGCCCAGACGGACCTGCCCCTGGTGCTGGCCATGCTGCTCACCTACCTGCTGGCACGCCGGCTGGCACCGCGCTATGCGGTGATCGCCACCTTGCTGGTCGCCATCGCCTGGGTGGCGCTGCGCGGCCAGATGCAATGGTCGGCCGTGCATGCCGGCGTGGCCTGGCCCGTCTTCACCATGCCCCGGTTCTCGCTGCAGGCGGCCATCAGCCTGGCGCTGCCCCTGTTCGTCGTCACCATGGCATCGCAGAACCTGCCCGGTGTGGCCGTCATCCGCGCCACGGGCTACGACATGCCGGTTTCGCGCATCATCAGCATGACAGGCATCGCCACCTTGCTGCTGGCACCGTTCGGAGGATATGCGCTGAACCTCAGCGCCATCACGGCCGCCATCTGCATGGGCCCCGAGGCGCATGACGACCGATCCCGGCGCTACACGGCGGCGGCCGTCTGCGGCATCCTCTATATAGTGATCGGCGTCTTCGGCGCCGTGGTCACCGGCCTGCTCACCGCCTTTCCCAGGGAGCTGGTGGTCTGCATCGCGGGCCTGGCCCTGCTGGGCTCCATCGGCAGCGGCCTGGCCACGGCGCTGCAGGGCGAGGAGCACAGGGAGGCTGCGCTGATCACCTTCCTGGTGACACTCAGCGGCGTGGTGATAGCCGGGGTCGGCTCGGCGTTTTGGGGTGTGGTCGCGGGCAGTCTTGCGCTATTTGTGCAACATTACAGACGCGCGCGGGCCGGCTGACACACGGTGCAGGCCCGGGCGCCCACCTTTTGCCCCATCTTCGGCCCCTGGCCGCCGCCTTCTGCAAACAAGCCATGCAAATCCTCTTTGTTGCCGACCCGCTCGAGTCGTTCCAGACCTACAAGGACACCACCTTCGCGATGATGCGCGAGGCGCAGCGGCGCGGCCATTCCATCGTGGCCTGCGAACCCCGCCAGATTTCCTGGAAGCGCGAAGGCAAGGTCGTTGCCCACGTGCGCCGCATCCACCTCACGGGCCAAACGCCCCGGTGGTTCGAGACCACGGGCGAAGACCTGGCGGAACTGGCCGGCTTCGACGCCATCGTGATGCGCAAGGACCCGCCGTTCGACTCCGAATATTTCTATTCGACGCACCTGCTGGA
Source organism: Comamonas sp. (assembly GCA_041984925.1). GTDB lineage: Bacteria > Pseudomonadota > Gammaproteobacteria > Burkholderiales > Burkholderiaceae_C > Comamonas. The sequence goes on along the minus strand of JBHIXF010000019.1, from coordinate 987 downwards.
GCAGGCCGAACGAGAAGGCGCGAAGGTCTTCAACAAGCCCAGGGCCCTGCGCGACCATCCGGAAAAGCTTGCGATCCTCGAATTTCCCCAGTTCATCGGCCCCACGCTGGTCACGCGCAGCGCTGACGACATCCGCGCCTTCCATGCCGAACACCAGGACATCATCCTCAAGCCCCTGGACGGCATGGGCGGCATGGGGATCTTCCGCGTGGGCGCTGATGGCCGCAACCTGGGCAGCATCATCGAGACCTTGAACCGGGGCGGTGCCAGCAGCGTCATGGTGCAGAAATTCCTGCCCGAGATCGTCGACGGCGACAAGCGTGTGCTGGTCATAGGCGGCAAGCCTGTCCCCTATTGCCTGGCACGCATTCCCCAGGGCAACGAGGTGCGGGGCAACCTGGCGGCCGGCGGCAAGGGCGTGGCCCAGCCATTGAGCGAGCACGACAAGTCCATGGCCGAGGAGATCGGCCCCATCCTGCTCCAGCGCGGCCTGCTGCTGGCGGGGATCGACGTCATCGGCCAGTGCATCACCGAGATCAACGTGACCAGCCCCACCTGCTTCCAGGAAATCTTTGACCAGACCGGCTGCGACGTGGCCAGCCTGTTCCAGGATGCGCTGGAACAGGCCGTGTCCGCGGGTTGAAAAAATCCTGGCGGATGACGCCAGTCATCCGCCAGGATTGGTGCTACAATTGCGCCCCTGCACTCGAAGACACACATGTGCCTGAAAGTCGGTGGCAAAGTCTTGTAGACGACACGAAAAACGTGATACACTGCAAGGCTCTGCTGAAGAGAAGCGAGTTGCACCTCGCTGGCGGTTAAGAAAATCAAAGAAATTTGATTGAAACGACGCTGAAAACTGTGCTAGAATTCAAGGCTTCGCTGATCGCAGCGAGTCGGAAGCAAGGAAGAAATTCCTCGCTTCGATCCTTAAAAATATACAGCCGATAAGCGTGGGCGTTTGAGGCGAACAGCCAAGTTCTTTGG
>JBHIXF010000018.1:0-90843 GCA_041984925.1 Comamonas sp. | reverse complement strand
GCCACTTACAGCACCTCGCTGGCGAAGTCCGCCAGGCGCGAGCGTTCGCCGCGCGCCAGGGTGATGTGGCCGCTATGGGGCCAACCCTTGAAGCGGTCCACCACATAGGTCAGGCCCGAGCTGCCTTCCGTCAGGTAGGGCGTGTCGATCTGGGCCAGATTGCCCATGCAGATGATCTTGGTGCCGGGGCCGGCACGGGTGATCAGGGTCTTCATCTGCTTGGGCGTCAGGTTCTGGGCCTCGTCGATGATGACGTATTTGTTCAGAAAGGTGCGACCGCGCATGAAGTTCATGCTCTTGATCTTGATGCGGCTGCGGATCAGCTCGTTGGTGGCGGCGCGCCCCCACTCGCCGGCATTGCCGCCGTCGCCCTTGGCCAGGAACTCCAGGTTGTCGTCCAGCGCGCCCATCCAGGGGCCCATCTTCTCTTCCTCGGTACCGGGCAGGAAGCCGATGTCCTCGCCCACGCTCACCGTGGCGCGCGTCATGATGATCTCGGTGTAGCGGCGCTCGTCCAGCACCTGCGACAGGCCTGCGGCCAGGGCCAGCAAGGTCTTGCCCGTGCCCGCCGTGCCGGTCAGCGTGACCAGGTCGATGTCGGGGTTCATCAGCAGGTTCATCGCGAAGTTCTGTTCGCGGTTGCGTGCCGTGACGCCCCAGACGGCGTACTTGGGGTTGCCGAAGTCCTTGAGCGTCTTGAGCACGGCCGTCTTGTCGCGGATCTCGGTCACGCGCATGAACAGGCTGGGCTCGCCGGGGGCCTCGTGGTAGACGAACTGGTTGATCATCAGCTGGTCCACGATGGCGCCGCTGATGCGGTAGTAGGTGATGGCGCCTTCCTGCCAGCTCTCGACGTTCTTGCCGGCCTTGGTCCAGAAGTCCTGCGGCAGGGCCAGGGCACCCGCGTACAGCAGGTCGCCATCGTCCAGCACCTTGTCGTTCTGGTAGTCCTCGGCCGCCAGGCCCAGGGCGCGGGCCTTGACGCGCATGTTGATGTCCTTGGACACCAGCACGACCTCGCGTTCGCTGAACTTCTTGCGCAGCGCGGCGACCACGCCCAGGATCTGGTTGTCGGCCTTGCCCTGGGGCAGGCTGTCGGGCAGGGAAGTCTCCAGCGGCTCGGTCTGGAAATGCAGCATGCCCGTGGCGCTGCGCTGGCCCGTGGCATTGAGCGGCAGCCCCTTGTCCAGGGTTTCCGAGGGCTGGGAGGCCACCAGCGAATCCAGCGTGCGGCTGACCTGGCGGCCATTGCGCGCGACTTCGGTCATGCCCTTCTTGTGGCCATCGAGCTCTTCGAGCACCACCATGGGCAGGAAGATGTCGTGCTCCTCGAAGCGGAACAGGCTGGTCGGATCGTGCAGCAGCACATTGGTGTCGAGCACGAACAGTGTCTTGGGGCCCGTGCGGGCGCGGCGCGGGCGTACCGGCGCGGCCAGCAGCGCGGCCGGCTTGGCATCGCCGGCAGGCTTGCCGGAGGCGCGGGGGCTTGCGGCCGCCGCCGTGCCCGCGCTGCCGCGGCGCTTGGCGGCAGGTGCGGCGGGCTGGGGTGCGGCCTCCTGGCGGGCCTGGGTGCCGGTGGATGCCGCCGTGGGGGCCGCTTTCCTGGCCGGCGTGGCGCGGCTGCGGGGAGGCTTGGCGGCACTGGCCGGTGCTACGGCCGGCGCGGCATCTTCGTCGGGCAGGGAGGCGGTTTGCTGTGTGCCACGCGCGGTGGTGAGGAAGGCTTCAGGGGAGAGCTTGGCGGCGCGACGGCCAGGTGCGGGAGGCAGGGGCATAGTGGACGAACCGTTCCTCAACAAGGATCAAAAAGCACAAAGCCGCCTGGAAACCGAGGCGGCTTTGGTAGGGGGACAGGGAAAGGCTGTTTTGCACTGAGGCATTGGCCCATTATGCATAGGCCAATGGCATGGATGTGGCTGCTTTTCCCGGTCTGTTGTCGGAATGTGCCGAATCAGGCGGCCTGCTTGAGGGATTTCAGGGTCTTGACAGCCTTGAGCACCTCGTCGACGTGGCCCGGCACCTTCAGGCCGCGCCATTCCTGCACCAGCACGCCGTCGGCGCCGACCAGGAAGGTCGAGCGCTCGATGCCCTTGACCTTCTTGCCGTACATGATCTTGTTCTTGACCACGCCGAACATGTGGCACATCTTCTCTTCCGTGTCGGCGATCAGCTCGAACGGCAGCTCCAGCTTCTCCTTGAAGTCGTCGTGCGACTTCATGTTGTCGCGCGAGACGCCGAACACCGTGGCGCCGGCCTTCACGAAGTCCTTGTACTTGTCGCGGAACTGCATGGCTTCGGTGGTGCAGCCAGGCGTATTGTCCTTGGGGTAGAAATACAGGATCAGAATCTGGCCCGTGTGGGAGGTGTTGGTCACCTTGATCCCGCCGGTCGCGTTGGCTTCAAATTCAGGAAGGGGTTTGTTGACAACGATCGCCATGCGCTTGTATCTCTCGGGTGTAGTCGTTGAAATGCCGAGGGCTGTGTGTGTGTTCTTGCTTTTATCGATTGCCCCCAACCGCAACCTGCAATTTTACCCTGAAAACCGGATTTGTCCGAATCAGGGGGGCAGGAGTCTACTCCAAGAGTAGGGCCGCGACGACGTTGCGGCCTTCCCCGGCCAGGATGTTGTAGGTGCGACACGCGGCCCGCGTGTCCATGGTCTCCAGCCCCAGGCGCCTGGCCATCAGCGGGCGCAGCCAGGCCGCAGGCGGGAATCGGTTGCGCTGCCCGCTTCCGAAGATGATCACCTCCGCATCGAGCCGGGCGAGCGACTCGAAGTGCGCGGCCGTGAGGTCTTCGAAGCGGGCGCAGTCCCAGGCCTGGCGAAGGCCCGTGGCGCCGATGATCAGGCTGTGCGCGAATTTTTCCTTGTCCACGGCCAGCCAGCCGGGGCCATAGCCTGTGATGGTCTGGACATCGGATTTTTCGGCGTGGAGTTTCATGGATGCGGGCGCAGGACTGCGCGATGGGAGGGGGCGCCATGCAGCGGGGGCGGGGGCGGTGCTGCATTGCGGAACTGTGGTCAAATTATAGGTTTCACCAGGGTGCATGGGGCATTCTGGCGTGCACGAAGGCCGCAAGCCCGTTGTGGCCACTTCCATATCTTCAGCATGAAAACCGTTCGCAAATCCGCCAAACTAGCCAACGTCTGTTATGACATCCGCGGGCCCATCATGGACGCGGCGAAGAAGATGGAGGAAGACGGGCAGAAGATCATCAAGCTCAACATCGGCAACCTGGCGGTGTTCGGCTTCGATGCGCCGGAGGAAGTGCAGCAGGACATGATCCGCAACCTGCCCAACTCGGCAGGCTACTCCGACAGCAAGGGCATCTTCGCGGCACGCAAGGCCGTGATGCACGAGACGCAGCGCCAGGGCATCCTGGGCGTGACGCTGGACGACATCTACCTGGGCAACGGCGCCTCCGAGCTGATCAGCCTGGCCACCAACGCGCTGCTCGACGACGGCGACGAACTGCTGCTGCCGGCGCCCGACTATCCGCTGTGGACGGCCGTGACCAGCCTGTCGGGAGGCACGCCCGTGCACTACATGTGCGAAGAGCACAACGGCTGGATGCCCAGCCTGGACGACATCCGCGCCAAGATCACGCCCGCTACCCGCGGCATCGTCGTCATCAACCCCAACAACCCGACCGGCGCCCTCTACAGCCGCCAGCTGCTGCAAAGCATCGTCGAGATCGCGCGCGAGCATGGCCTGGTGATCTTTGCCGACGAGGTCTATGACAAGGTGCTCTACGACGACGTCAGGCACACGCCGCTGGCCAGCCTGTCCACCGACGTGCTGACGCTGACTTTCAATTCGCTGTCCAAGGCCTACCGCAGCTGCGGCTACCGCGCCGGCTGGATGGTGGTTTCGGGCGACAAGAAGCCGGCCAAGGACTACATCGAGGGCCTGAACATGCTCTCGAACATGCGCCTGTGCGCCAACGTGCCGGGCCAGTGGGCGGTGCAGACGGCACTGGGCGGCCACCAGAGCATCGACGAGCTGGTGCGGGAAGGTGGCCGGCTGCGCGTGCAGCGCGACCTGGCCCACAAGCTCATCACCGAGATTCCCGGCGTGACCTGCGTGAAGCCGCAGGCGGCCCTGTACATGTTCCCGCGCCTCGATCCCGAGATCTATCCGATCAAGGACGACCAGGCCTTCTTCCTGGAGGTGCTGCAGGAGACCAAGGTCATGCTGGTGCAGGGCACGGGCTTCAACTGGCCCGAGCCCGACCACTTCCGCATCGTCTTCCTGCCGCACGAGACCGACCTGCGCGAGGCCATCCGCCGGCTGGCCGTGTTCCTCGAAAAATACCGCAAGCGCCACGGCACGGACCGCGGCTGACCCGTTCGCGCGGGTGGGGCCGCCGCCGCGCCCGCAACCCGCTTTTTCACGGCTGCAGGCGGGCGCTTCCCGGCCGCCGCAGCGATTTTTGACTGGCAAGTAGTTTTATGAAACCGATCCAAGTAGGCCTCCTGGGCATTGGCACCGTGGGCAGCGGCACGTTCAACGTGCTGCAACGCAACCAAGAAGAGATCCGCCGCCGCGCGGGCCGCGGTATTGAGATTGCCATGGTGGCCGACCTGGATACGGAACGTGCGCGCTCCGTCGTGGGCGACACGGCCCAGGTGGTCGGCGATGCGCGCGAGATCATCGCCAACCCCGGGATCGATGTCGTCGTCGAGCTGATCGGCGGCTATGGCATCGCCAAGGCCCTGGTGCTGGAGGCGATCGCCGCCGGCAAGCATGTGGTGACCGCCAACAAGGCGCTGCTGGCCGTGCATGGCAGCGAGATCTTCAAGGCCGCGGCCGAGAAGGGCGTGATGGTGGCCTACGAAGCGGCCGTGGCCGGCGGCATCCCCATCATCAAGGCGCTGCGCGAAGGCCTGACGGCCAACGAGATCCAGTGGGTGGCCGGCATCATCAACGGCACGACCAACTTCATCCTGTCCGAGATGCGCGACAAGGGCCTGGACTTCGACGTGGTGCTCAAGGAAGCCCAGCGCCTGGGCTACGCCGAAGCCGACCCCACCTTCGACATCGAAGGCGTGGACGCCGCCCACAAGGTCACGCTGATGAGCGCCATCGCCTTCGGCATTCCCGTGCAGTTCGACAAGGCGCACGTGGAAGGCATCACCAAGCTGTCGGCCGCCGACATCAAGTACGCCGAGCAGCTGGGCTACCGCATCAAGCTGCTGGGCATCACCAAGCGCACGGACAAGGGCATCGAGCTGCGCGTGCACCCCAGCCTGGTGCCGACCAAGCGCCTGATCGCCAACGTCGAAGGTGCGATGAATGCCGTCGTGGTCCATGGCGATGCCGTGGGCACGACCCTGTACTACGGCAAGGGCGCGGGCTCCGAGCCCACGGCCAGCGCCGTGATTGCCGACCTGGTGGACATTGCCCGCCTGCACACGGCCGACCCCGAGCATCGCGTGCCCCCCCTGGCCTTCCAGTCGAGCACCCTGGCCGCCGCCGGTGGCGAACTGCCCGTGCTGCCCATGAGCGAGGTGGTCACCAGCTACTACCTGCGCATCCGCGTGGCCGACGAGGCGGGCGTGCTGGCCAGGATCACCAGCATCCTCGCCGGTGCCGGCATCAGCATCGACGCCCTGCTGCAGCGCGAGGCTGGCGAGGTGAGCGGTGACAGCGAAGGCAGCCAGGGCGTGCCCCAGACCGACCTGATCATCCTCACCCACGCCACGCGCGAGGGCGACATGGATGCCGCCCTCGCGCAGATCCAGCAGTTGCCCACCGTCCTGGCTCCCATCAACCGCATCCGCAAGGAAGAGTTGAACTGACAAGGCTCCCCCTGAGGCGCTGCGCGCCTTCCCCCTCTCTCGCTGCGCGGGAGGGGGCCGCCCCGCACCGAGGGTGCCCCCAGGTGGGGAGGCGCCGGTTTCATGCGCAGCGCCCTGAGGCCACTGACAAGGAATTCAAATGTTGTACCTTTCCACGCGCGGCCATGCGGACCGCAAGCGCTTTTGCGACATCCTGCTGGAAGGGCTGGCGCCCGATGGCGGGCTGTACCTGCCCGAGCACTATCCGCAGATCGATGCCGCCCGCCTGGGCGAGCTGCGCCGCATCTACAAGGATGAGGGCTATGCGGCCCTGGCCTTCGAGATCCTGAGCCTGTACATCGACGACATCCCCGCCGACGATCTGCGCGCCCTGTGCGCCAGGACCTATACGCAGCAGGTCTTCGGCACGGCCGAGATCACGCCGCTGCGCCGGCTGGAAGACGGCCTGTGGCTCGAAGCCCTGTCCAACGGCCCCACGCTGGCCTTCAAGGACATGGCCATGCAGCTGCTGGGCAACCTGTTCGAGTACGAACTGGGCCGCCGCGGCGAAGAACTCAACATCCTGGGCGCCACCAGCGGCGACACCGGCAGTGCCGCCGAGTACGCCATGCGCGGCAAGAAGGGCGTGCGCGTGTTCATGACCAGCCCGCACGGCCGCATGAGCCCCTTCCAGCAGGCCCAGATGTTCAGCCTGCAGGATGCCAACATCCACAACATCGCCATCGAAGGCGTGTTCGACGACTGCCAGGACATCGTCAAGGCCGTCTCCAACGACCATGCCTTCAAGGCGAAGTACCGGATCGGCACCGTCAACTCGATCAACTGGGCCCGCCTGCTGGCCCAGGTCGTCTACTACTTCGCCGGCTACCTGCAGGCCACGAAGCATGACGGCGAGAAGGTCGCCTTCACCGTGCCCAGCGGCAACTTCGGCAACATCTGCGCAGGCCATGTGGCGCGCCAGATGGGCCTGCCCATCGCGCGCCTGGTCGTGGCGACCAACGAGAACGACGTGCTCGACGAGTTCTTCCGCACCGGCGCCTATGTGGTGCGCGGCAGCGAGCACACCTACGAGACGTCGAGCCCCTCGATGGACATCTCCAAGGCCAGCAACTTCGAGCGCTTCGTGTTCGACCTGCTGGGCCGCGACGGCGATGCCACGCGCGAGCTGTTCGCCGAAGGCGTGGCACGCCGGGGCCGCTTCGACCTGGGCGGCAATCCGCTGTTCCAGCAGGCGGCCACCCGCTATGGCTTCGTCAGCGGCAAGAGCACGCACGCCGACCGCCTGGCCACCATCCGCGACACCTTCGAGCGCTTCGGCACCATGATCGACACGCACACGGCCGACGGCGTCAAGGTGGCGCGCGAGCACCTGCTGCCCGGTGTGCCCATGATCGTGCTGGAGACGGCGCTGCCCATCAAGTTCGCCGCCACCATCGAGGAGGCCCTGGGCCGCCAGCCCGACCGCCCGGCGCAGTTCGAAGGCATCGAAGACCTGCCCAAGCGCGTGACCGTCATGCCTGCCGATGTGCAGCGCATCAAGGCCTACATCGCGCAGCACTGCGACTGATGCCAAGGCGGGTCTGTCCACCCGCCCGCTGCTGGAGCGTGCGGCGATGATGAAGGTCATCGGCTTCGCCGGCTACTCGGGCGCGGGCAAGACCAGCCTCGTGGAGCCCCTGATCACGCTGCTGCGTGCGCAGGGGCTCAGCGTTTCGGTGGTCAAGCATGCCCACCACCATTTCGACGTGGACCACGAAGGCAAGGACAGCTGGCGCCACCGCAAGGCCGGCGCCTATGAGGTGGTGCTGGCCTCGGACCGGCGGCTGGCCCTGATGCGCGAGTTCCCGCAGCCCACCGAACTGTCGGTGCACGAGATGCTGGCCGAGCTCGACCCGTGCGTGGACTGGGTGCTGGTGGAGGGCTTCAAGCATGCCGACCTGCCCAAGATCGAGATCTGGCGGGACCAGCCCGAGCGTGCCGGCGCAGGCAAGTCCCAGGCGCCCTTGTACCCGCACGATCCCCATGTGCTGGCCGTGGCCACCGACGCGCCGCAACGCCTGCCCGTGCCGCCGCGCCAGCCCGTGCTGGACCTCAATGCGCCGGCGCAGATACTGCAATGGCTGCTCGCGCATGCGCAGCAATTGAGCTACCGTCCCCCCGACAGCCGATGAGACCAGGAGAAGAACACCATGCGAGCCCCGCTCAAGCCCCTCGATGACGCACTGGCCGAGCTGCTGGCGCATGCCCGGCCGCTCGATGGCGACGAAGCCGTGGACAGCTTCGACGCCGACGGCCGCGTGCTGCTGGCCGATGCCGTCTCGCCGCTGCAGGTGCCGCCCCAGGACAACAGCGCCATGGACGGCTATGCCGTGCGCAGCGCCGACTGCGCGGCCGGTGATGCCGTGCTGCCCGTCTCCCAGCGCATTCCCGCAGGTGCCGCGGGCCAGCCGCTGGCCGAGGGCACGGTGGCCCGCATCTTCACGGGCGCGCCCGTGCCGGCCGGGGCCGATGCCATCGTCATGCAGGAAGACTGCGAGGTGCTGGAAGATGGCCGCGTGCGCGTCAAGACCCGGCCCGAAGCCGGCCAGTGGATACGCCGCTCGGGCGAGGACATCCGGCGCGGCGCCACCGTCATCGCGGCCGGCACGCGGCTGTCGCCGGCCGAGCTGGGGCTGGCCGCCAGCATCGGCCTGGCCCGCCTGCGCGTGGCGCGCAGGCCGCGCGTGGCCCTGTTTTCCACGGGCGACGAACTCGTCATGCCCGGCACCATCGCACCCGAGCAGATGCCGCCGGGCAGCATCTACAACAGCAACCGCTTCTTCCTGCGCGCCCTGCTGCAGCGCATGGGCTGCGAAGTCACCGACTTCGGCATCGTTCCCGACCAGCGCGAGGCCACGGTCCGCGCCTTGCGCGAGGCCGCCCGTGCCCATGACCTGATCCTGACCAGCGGCGGTGTCTCGGTCGGCGAGGAAGACCATGTCAAGCCCGCCGTGCAGGCCCTGGGCCAGCTGGACCTGTGGCAGATCGCCGTCAAGCCCGGCAAGCCCTTCGCCTACGGCCGGGTCAATCGTGAAGGCCAGGGCCATGCCCATTTCATCGGGCTGCCCGGCAACCCGGTGTCCAGCTTCGTCACCTTCCTGCTGCTGGTGCGCCCCTTCGTGCTGCGCCTGCAGGGCGTGCGGCAGGTGCTGCCGCGCTCCGTCGAGGTGCGCGCCGACTTCCACTGGCCGCGCGGGGACAGGCGCCGCGAATTCCTGCGCGTGCGCTACAACGATGGCGGCGGCCTGGAGCTGTTCCGCAACCAGAGCTCGGGCGTGCTGACCTCGGCCGCCTGGGGCGACGGCATGGTCGACAATCCGCCGGGCCAGGCCATCGCGCCTGGCGACAAGGTCCGCTTCATCGCCTTCTCGGAGCTGCTGTCATGAGCCAGTCCATCACCGTCACCGTGCGCTACTTCGCCTCCATCCGCGAGGCCCTGGGCACGGGCAGCGAAACCCTGACCACGCAGGCGGCCACCGTGGGCGCCCTGCGCGACGAACTGATCGCGCGCGGCGGCGCTGCGGCCGAGGCGCTGGCACCGGGCCGCGCCGTGCGCATGGCGCTGAACCAGAACCTGTGCGAGGGCGCGGCGCCCATGCGCCAGGGCGACGAAGTGGCCTTCTTCCCCCCCGTCACAGGAGGTTGAGCGCCATGGCTGCAGACAAGTCCGTGGACCAGTCCATCAGCGCACGCACGCGCAAGGCCCTGTCCGAAGCCAAGGCGCGCGGCGTGCAGCTGGGCCGCGCAGGCGCCGACAACCTGCGCGCCACCGTGGAAAAGCGCAAATCCGCCGCCGATGCCTTCGCCCGGCAGCATGAAGCGCTGTTCGCCGAGCTGCAGGCGCGCGGGCTGACCCACCGCGCCATGGCGGCCGAGCTCAACACCCGCGGCATCGCCGCGGCCCGGGGTGGCGAATGGACCCACGGGCAGGTACAGCGGATATTGAACCGCTATGCCGAGATGCGCTCGGCGGCCGCGGACGGCAGCGGCGGCAGCTGAATCTGCGCCAGGCCTGCGGATGCCGGCTGCATGGGCGCGCGCAGGCCGGCCCGCATGCGCCCCTGGCCCGCAAGCCAGGCCTTGATGGGGGCCGGGTTGGGCTCGGCAAAGCAGGCGGCGATGTGGGGCAGCAGCGGCTGCCACAGCGCGCGGGCCGCGGGCAGGTCGCCGCGCGCCATGCACTGCATCATCCCGACGAAATGCGGCGTATGGGCATGGGCGCTCGCGGCGATCGCGCCCGCGCCGCCCAGGGCCAGCGTGGCAAGGATCTGGGCGTCCTCGCCGGCCAGCAACTGCAACCGGCCGTCGGCGACCAGGGCCTGGGTCTTGGCGGCATCGCCGCCGCAATCCTTGATCGCCACGATGCGCGGATGGGCGGCCAGCGTGCGCAGCGTGGCCAGCTCCAGCACCGCGCCCGTGCGGTAGGGAATGTCGTAGAGGATGACGGGATGCACGCTCTGGTCGGCGATGGCCGTGAACCACTGCAGCAGGCCTGCCTGTGATGGGCGTATGTAGTGCGGTGCCGGCACCAGGATGCCGGCCAGTGGCCTCGCGTTGAGGGCCTGCACGCGTGCCAGCGCCTGGCCCAGGTGGCAGTCCGATACCCCCATGACCACGGGCAGGCCCCGGGCGGCATCGAGCACGGTGGCGAGCACGGCGTCCTGCTCGGCCTCGCTCAGCGCGGCGGCTTCGGCCGTGGAGCCGCAGGCCACATAGCCGGCGATGCCGGTGCCGTTGTAGTGCTGCACCAGGGCGCGCAGGGCGCCGTGGTCCACCGGGGCGTCGTCGCCGGCCTCGAACGGCGTGACCAATGGAAGCCACAGCCCCTGGAAGAGGGCATGCGGCGAGGTCGTGGAATGCAAGGACATGGGAAATCCCTTCGGTACTTCAATCGATGGACGACCGGACACGGCCACCGGCCAGACCGAGGGCGGAAAGGCAGGCGCCTGAAGAAGAGGAAAGGATATGAGGCTGCCGGGCCGGTTCCGTCGCTCATCTGGACGGAACCTCAGCTCCGGTCAGACGAGCTGGGGTTTGCAGGCTTTGCGCAGGCACGCACGCACGGGCAGGCCGTGGTGTGCGGGAGAGGCAAAGGCAGCGGGCATGGCACGCAGTGTAGCGCGCCCGCGCGCCGCTGTCAGGCGGCGTCCGGCGCTTCGGCCGGCTGCGGCAGCAACGGCGCCTGCCACTCCAGCAATTCCGCCAGGCGCTGCACGATCCAGCGCGCCTCGCCGGGGCTGACGATGGAGCCCTCGGCCGCCAGGCCCGCGTGGATGCCCAGCAGCACGCCCACTTCCGAGGAGTTGCCCGTGTGGTAGAGCGTCTGCGCCTGCTCGACCAGGTGGCTGGACAGGTCCTCGCACAACTCATAGCGGGCCACCACCTCGGCGATGGAGGCCTTGAGCCGGCCGTGGCGGTCGGCGTACAGGGCGGCGAAGCTGGGCGGGGGCTGGATCTGGCTGGTGTCGTCCATGGGCGCGCCTCAATCGGGTTCGAACAGGCGCTCGAAGCGCGCGAGATCCTCGGCCAGCTCGCAGCTCACGAGCTGGCCCATCTTGCCGTCGGCCAGGCGGTGGGCCGCGAACAGCGTCGCCTTGCCCTGGAAACCATAGTCGGGCAGATGGATGATGGTGTAGGGATGGGGCACGAACAGCTGGTGCTTGAAAACCACGCGGTGCTCGTTGCGTGGCGAGGGGTAGAGCGTGTACTCGGCGGTGTTGATGGTGAGTGTGGCCATGGGGGCTGCTGCGGCAAGGGTCCGGCTGCTGGGGACGGCAATGCTACCAAGTTCGCTGCGGCATCACCGGCCTGCGACAATGCCCTCATGCAAGCCGCCCGTGTTTCCATCCAGACCGAAGACTTCGACGTATCCGCCGAACTGGCCGCCCTGCGCGCCGGCGACGCGCGCGTGGGCGCGGTGTGCAGCTTCGTCGGCACGGTGCGCGACCGCAACGAAGGCGATGCCGTCGCCAGCATGGAGCTGGAGCACTACCCGGGCATGACCGAAAAGTCCATCGAAGCCATCATCGACGAGGCCGTGCAGCGCTTCGGCCTCCATGGCGCGCGCGTCATCCACCGCATCGGCCCGCTGCGGCCCATGGACCAGATCGTGCTCGTGGCCGTCACGGCATCGCACCGCGGCATGGCTTTCCAGGCCTGCGAATACATCATGGACTACCTCAAGTCGCTGGCGCCCTTCTGGAAGAAGGAGCAGACCCCGGCCGGCGCGCGCTGGGTCGATGCGCGCGTCAGCGACGAGCAGGCGCTGGCGCGCTGGCGCGCCTGAAGGCCCGGATTCAGGCCCTTTGCCCGGCCATGCTCGGCAGCCACTGCGGCGCGCGGCGCGTCCTGTGCCAGCCCTCCGGGTGCGCGGCTTTCGCTCGCATTCGGGCGTTACGCCTACGCAGCCTGCGCGCTTTCGGCGCAATGCTTGTCCGGCTGCGCTCTGTGCCGGCCAGTTGACGTGGCGCAACCCAAGGCCTGCGCATGCGCCGCGCGCCTTGAAATTCACCCCGCCGGTATCAGATAAATCGCAGTGACCCTGTTTCAGGAGCAAGAGAAACACCATGCGAATCGACAAACTGACGACCAAGTTCCAGGAAGCCCTGGCCGACGCGCAGACGCTGGCCCTGGGCGGCGACCAACCCAATATCGAACCCCTGCACCTGCTGGTGGCGCTGCTGCGCCAGGACGACGGCCCGCGCTCGCTGCTGCAGCGCGCCGGCGCCAACGTGGCCCAGCTGCAGGCCGCTGCCGAGAAAGCCCTGGCCGACCTGCCGCGCGTGCAGCACCAGGACCAGGTGCAGGTCGGCTCCGAGCTGGGCCGGCTGCTGCAGGCCACCGAAAAGGAGGCGCTCAAGCGCGGCGACCAGTTCATCGCCAGCGAGCTGTTCCTGCTGGCGCTGACCGACGGCAGCGGCGCTTCCACGCGTGCAGGCCAGTTGCTCAAGGAAAGCGGCGTGACGCGCGCCACCCTGGAGTCCGCCATCAACGCCGTGCGCGGCGGCCAGACCATGGACAGCGCTGAGGGCGAGAGCCAGCGCGAAGCACTGAAGAAGTACACGCTGGACCTGACCGAACGCGCGCGCAGCGGCAAGCTCGACCCCGTGATCGGCCGCGATGACGAAATCCGCCGCTCCATCCAGGTGCTGCAGCGGCGCAGCAAGAACAACCCCGTGCTCATCGGCGAGCCCGGCGTGGGCAAGACCGCCATCGTCGAAGGCCTGGCCCAGCGCATCGTGGCCGGCGAGGTGCCCGAAAGCCTCAAGAACAAGCGCGTGCTGTCGCTGGACATGGCGGGCCTGCTGGCGGGCGCCAAGTACCGCGGCGACTTCGAGGAGCGGCTGAAGTCCGTGCTCAAGGAAGTCGCTCAGGAAGAAGGCCGCATCATCCTGTTCATCGACGAGATCCACACCATGGTCGGCGCCGGCAAGGCCGACGGCGCCATGGATGCCGGCAACATGCTCAAGCCTGCGCTGGCGCGCGGCGAGCTGCACTGCATCGGCGCCACGACGCTGGACGAATACCGCAAGTACATCGAAAAGGATGCGGCGCTGGAGCGGCGCTTCCAGAAGGTGCTCGTCGATGAGCCCACCGTCGAGGACACCATCGCCATTCTTCGCGGCCTGCAGGTGCGCTACGAGGCCCACCACGGCGTGGACATCACCGACCCCGCCATCGTGGCGGCGGCCGAGCTCAGCCACCGCTACATCACCGACCGCTTCCTGCCCGACAAGGCCATCGACCTGATCGACGAGGCGGCGGCCAAGATCAAGATCGAGATCGACTCCAAGCCCGAGTCCATGGACAAGCTCGAGCGCCGCATGATCCAGCTCAAGATCGAGCGCGAGGCCATGAAGAAGGAAAAGGACGAGGCCTCGCAAAAGCGCCTGCAGTTGATCGAGGAAGAGCTTGGCAGCCTGGAGCGCGAGTACGCCGATCTGGAGGACATCTGGAAGAGCGAAAAGGCCAGCGCCCAGGGCTCGGAGCAGATCCGCAAGGAAATCGACCAGATCCGCATCCAGATCGAGGAACTCAAGCGCAAGGGCGACTTCAACAAGGTCGCAGAACTGCAGTACGGCAAGCTGCCCACGCTGGAAAAGCAGCTCAACGAGGTGCAGGCCAGCGAGCAGGGCCAGGGTGGTGCGCCGGCCCACCGCCTGCTGCGCACCCATGTCGGCGCCGAGGAGATCGCCGAAGTCGTCAGCCGCGCCACGGGCATTCCCGTGGCCAAGATGATGCAGGGTGAAAAGGACAAGCTGCTGCACATGGAAGACAAGCTGCACGAGCGCGTCATCGGCCAGGACGAGGCCATCTCGGCCGTGGCCAACGCCATCCGCCGCTCGCGCTCGGGCCTGTCCGACCCCAACCGGCCCACGGGCTCCTTCCTGTTCCTGGGCCCCACGGGCGTGGGCAAGACCGAGCTGTGCAAGGCGCTGGCCGGCTTCCTGTTCGACAGCGAAGACCACCTGGTGCGCATCGACATGAGCGAGTTCATGGAAAAGCACTCCGTGGCCCGGCTCATCGGCGCGCCGCCCGGCTACGTGGGCTACGAGGAGGGCGGCTACCTGACCGAGGCCGTGCGCCGCAAGCCCTACAGCGTGCTGCTGCTCGACGAGGTGGAGAAGGCCCACCCCGATGTCTTCAACGTGCTGCTGCAGGTGCTGGACGACGGCCGCCTGACCGACGGCCAGGGCCGCACCGTGGACTTCAAGAACACGGTCATCGTGATGACGAGCAACATCGGCTCCCTGCTGATCCAGTCCATGGTGGGCGAGGACTACGATGAGGTCAAGGACGCGGTCTGGGGCGAGCTCAAGAACCACTTCAGGCCCGAGTTCCTCAACCGCATCGACGAGACCGTGGTCTTCCATGCGCTGGACGCGAAAAATATCGAGTCCATCGCAAGGATTCAGCTCAAGCTGCTCGAACGCCGTTTGGAGAAAATGGACCTTGCGCTGCAGGTGTCCGACCAGGCCCTGGCCGAACTGGCCAAGGTGGGCTTCGATCCCGTGTTCGGGGCCCGGCCGCTCAAGCGCGCGATCCAGCAGCGGATCGAGAACCCGCTGTCGAAACTGCTGCTCGAAGGGCGCTTCCCGCCCAAGAGCACGATTGCGGTCCATGTGGACCCGGTACAGGAGCCGGGCGTATTCCGGTTCGATGCGGCAGACTCCGCCTGACGCGGCGGACCTGCCAGGAAAGGTTTAGCTTTGAACGATTTCGCCACCACCTTGACCCGCTGGGCCGTACGCATCGTGCTGATGCTGATCGGACTGGTGTTCTTCGTCAGCCTGCTGACCGTGGCCGCGCTGCTGGCGCTGCTGTGGGGCGTGCGGGCCCTGTGGGCCAGGCTCACCGGCAGGCCGGTGATGCCCTGGAGCATGCGCATGAGCCCGCGCGCCGGCTGGCAGACCGTGTACCGGTCCGGGGCGGAGTGGATGGCGCAGCGACCGCAGCGCGCCTATGGCGCTGGCGAGGCAGGCGGGGGACGCCGCGCCAGCGTCCTGCCGGGCGCCGGCGAGGTGACGGATGTGCAGCCGCGCGAAGTGCGCGAGCCCTGAAGCGTTTTGCAGCAGCCGCATACAGCTATTACGCCGGCATTACGCGCGCAGCCTGCCGCCGCCCTGCGCGCGCATGCCGCGACCCGTATAGTGGTCGTCCCCGGGAGCCTTTGCAGGGCTCCTTTTTTTCTATGACCCAGATGGATCTCCACCGCATCTTCGACCTCCAGTACCAGGCCAGCCGCGCCCAGCCCGACGTGCCGCTGCTGGTGCGCCGCGAGCGCCTGCTGCGCGTGCAGAAAATGCTGGACGAGAACGGCCCCGTGCTGGCGGCGGCCGTGCAGGCGGACTTCGGCATGCGCTCGCACCGGCTCACCGAGATGGTGGAGCTGCTGGTGCTGCGCAACCTGCTGCGCCATACGCTGCGCCACCTGCCGCGCTGGTCGCGGCGCCAGCGCGTGCGCACGCCGCTGATGCTGATGCCCGGCAGGGGCTGGGTGGAGCGCCAGCCGCTGGGCGTGGTGGGCGTGATCTCCCCCTGGAACTATCCGGTGCAACTGGCCCTGGGCCCGGCCATCACGGCCCTGGCCGCGGGCAACCGCGTCATGCTCAAGCCCAGCGAGCTCACCGCCCACACCTCGGCCCAGCTCGCCACGCTCGTGGGGCAGTTCTTCGCGCCCGAGGAGTTCGCCGTCATCGAAGGCGATGTCAGCGTGGCCACGCAGTTCTCCGGCCTGCATTTCGATCACCTGCTGTTCACCGGCTCGACCGCCGTGGGCCGGCGCGTGGCCCAGGCGGCGGCGGCGCACCTGACGCCGACCACGCTGGAGCTGGGCGGCAAGTCGCCCTGCATCATTGCCAGCGACGGCGAGTTGCAGGACGCCGCGCTCAAGATCGCGCATGGCAAGCTGCTCAACGCCGGGCAGACCTGCATCGCGCCCGACTACGTGCTGCTGCCGCGCGGCCAGGAAGCCGCCTTTGCCGAAGCCTTCAAGCGTGCGGCGCAGCGGCTGTTTCCGCGCTTTGCCGGCAACCCCGACTACGCGGCCATCCTCACCAAGCGCCATCTGGCGCGGCTGCGCCAGATGCTGCGCCAGGCCCAGGGCCAGGGCGCGCATGTCGAGTGGGTGGAGGACGGAGGCACCCGCGGCGATGCGGGCGATGCCGGCTGGGGCGATGCCGTGGAGCGCCAGATGGCGCCGGCCCTGGTCTTCAACGTCACCAGCCAGATGCAACTCATGCAGGAAGAGATCTTCGGGCCCATCTTGCCCGTGATCAGCTACGACCGGCTCGACGACGTGGTCGCCGCGCTCAATGCCGGTCCCAGGCCGCTGGCGCTGTACTGGTTCGGGCGCGACGAGAAAGAGCGCGACGCAGTGCTGGCCCGCACCGTCAGCGGCGGCGTGACGGTCAACGACACCCTGCTGCACTTCGCCCACGACAACCTGCCGTTCGGCGGCATCGGCGACAGCGGCTGGGGCTTCTACCACGGCGAGCAGGGCTTCGTGCGCATGAGCCACCAAAAGGCCGTGTTCGTGCAGTCGCGCTGGTCGGCGGCCTCGCTGCTGTACCCGCCCTACGGACCGCGTTTCGATCGCATCATGCAGATGGTGCGCAGGTGGCTGTGACAGCGCTGGCGACGCCTGCGCGCGGCCACGCGCGGGTTGCATGGCAGCTTCGTGAAGAATTGTCAATCGATGGCTCGCCAAGCCTTGAGAGCCAAGCCTTTCTTGCTCCGTTTTGGTGAGCACATAGCACATCCCATAGCGGAGGGCAAGAAAACGCGCACAGCCGTACTTGCGTGCATGGCTAAGGGCCGGCACGCATGCAAAAAGCGCGTTTCCTGTGAAAATCACGCCCTCACATTTTCACCTGTTTTCGTTTCGGTTTTCCCAATGTCTAGTATCCAGGTCCGTCCAGCCACCCTCCGCGATGCAAAAGCGATTGCCCAGATCCATACTGCTTCCGCCATGGAGGCTTACCGAGGGCTGGTTCCTGACGATCAGCTGAAAAGCATGTCGTCGGTCGAAAAGCGCCAGGCTTATTGGCGCGAAGCCATCGAGTTCTGCGAACCCCAGGTGCAAGTGGCCATCGATGGCGACAAGATTGTGGGTTTCGTGGGCTTTGACCGTTCCCGCGACGAGAAGTCGCGCCAGACCACAGGCGAGATCTGGGCCATCTACGCGGCTCCCACCCATTGGAGCCAGGGCGTCGGCGTGGCCCTGTGGGATGCGGCGCGCGACGGCCTTCTGGAAGAAGGCTGCACCAACGTCACTTCGTGGGTGCCGCTGCGCAATGAACGCGCGCTGCGCTTTCACGAGCTGGCAGGCTTCAAGCGCGAAATGTCCACGGCCAAGACGGCCCAGATCGGCGGCATCAAGATCGAGGAAGTGCGCCTGAAGCGCCCCTTGAACTGATCGCAGTCCACGCTCGCGCCTCCATGACACAGCAGGACCCTCTTCCCGCCGCGAACTGGTCCCTGCTGCAGTGGCAGGAGTCCGGGCAGGCGCGCACCGGCTGGTGGCGCGCCGACAGCAGCATGGCCGCGCCGCGCCGCATCGAGTGCGCCGACGACAGCCTGTCCGCCGACATGGCCTACCGCAAGGCCTGCGAAGGCACGGCGATGCTGTGGCGCGGTGACTTCCACAACGCGCGCCAGTTGCTCATGGCGCTGGGCCGCCGCCTTGACAAAAAGCCCAAGGCCGGCAAAAAGGCTGCCGCGCAGCCGCCCGCCTTTCCCCATGCCTTCCATCTGCACCGCCAGGCCCAGGCGCAGCGCGCCCGCGTGCTGTCCAGCCTGCTGATCGAGCTCGATGCGCAATGGCATTGCGCGCTGCGCCGCGCGCCCGACTGGAGCATGGCCTGCCGCGAGGCCTGGGGCGACCTTCCCGGCGCGGGGCAGGCGCGCAGCGCCATCGTGCCGCTGCGCGAGCTGCTGGGTGCGCTGGGCGCCCACGAATGGCGCAAGAAAGGCGTGGAACTGGCGCTGCCGGGCATGGATGCGATGCGCATCCATCCGCACTACGGCGTGTTCTCACCCGTGCGCGGCGAGTACCTGGACCTGGTGGCGCGTGCGCCACTGCCGGCCGCCCTGGACAGGCCCGGGGCGCTCGCCTGGGACATCGGCGTGGGCACGGGCGTGCTGTCTGCCCTGCTGCTGCGCCGGGGCGTGCGGCAGGTCGTGGCCACCGATCTGAGCGACCGCGCGCTGCACTGTGCCCAGGACAACCTCGGCCGGCTGGGCCTGTCCTCCAGGGCGTCGCTGCAGCGCGCCGATCTCTTTGCCGAGGGCCGCGCCGCGCTCGTGGTCTGCAATCCACCATGGCTGCCGGGCAAGGCCAGCTCGTTGCTGGAGCAGGCCGTCTACGACGAAGACAGCCGCATGCTGCGCGGCTTCCTGCAGGGGCTCGCAGCCCATTTGGAGCCGGCGGGCGAGGGCTGGCTGATCGTCTCGGATCTGGCCGAGCACCTGCAACTGCGCTCGCGCGATGAACTGCTGGCCTGGATCGAGGCCGCGGGCCTGCAGGTCCTGGGCCGCGAGGACATCCGGCCGCGCCACGGCAAGGCCATGGATGCGGACGATCCCCTGCATGCGGCGCGTGCCGCCGAGGTGACGTCGCTGTGGCGGCTGGCCGCCAGGTCGGCCCAGCCGCTCTGAATCAGGCGCCCGCAGGCGCTTGCTGCAGCAGATGGCCCAGACGGCCGCGCACAGCGTCGGCGCGCTCGCTTCCCGCATGCTGCTGCACGGCCTCCAGCAGTGCCAGGGCCGAGGCCTGCAGCGCGGGCAGGTCGCGGGCCTCGCGCAGCATCTCGCGCAGCAGCCTGGCCTTGTCTTCATGGCGATTGGCGAACATGCGCTCGCACAGGTCGAACAGGTACATGCGCGTGCCGGCGAGATTGAGCGTGCCGGGAGCTGGCACGCCGGCGCCCGGTGCACCGGCGCCCGCCACCGTGGCCGTGACCGTGGCCTCGCGCGGCATGGGCGCTGGCGCAGTCGCGGACAGGCGCAGCAGGTGGCCGCTGGCGATCAGCTGCTCTATCAGCGCCGGGGCTTCGGCCCCGAAGATTTCATGCAGCTCGGCCTCCGGCCGCCGGTCGGCCATCAGCAGCATCGAGCGTGCGCGCTGGGGCAGGCTCCTGCGGCCTGGCTGGAGCTCTTCGAGCGCCTTGGCGGTTTTTTGCAGCTGCATGGGGGCGGGTCCATCCGACAGATCCCCGATTGCACGTGACATGAATGACACAGATGTGAAAAAGTGTATTTCCCAAGCGCCGATCCTGGCGCGAACCCTGCCGCCGCAGGGCTTGTCTGATCTGGAACAAAAAGGGACGGGCCTCTTGAAGGGGCTGCAATCAAAGCGATGAAACTGTTGCTGGCGCCCATGGAGGGCTTGCTCGACTTCGTGCTGCGCGATGTGCTGACGCGCGTGGGCGGGGCGGACCGCTGCGTCTCCGAGTTCATCCGGATCACCGGTTCGCTGCTGCCCGACAAGGTGTTTCTGCGCACCATGCCCGAGCTGCGCAACGGCAGCCGCACGCTGGCAGGCGTTCCGGTGCGCGCGCAGCTGCTGGGCTCCGACCCGGACAGCATGGCGGCCAACGCCGCCAACCTGGCCCGCCTCGGTCCGGAAGGCATCGACCTGAACTTCGGCTGCCCGGCCAAGGTGGTGAACCGCCATGGCGGGGGCGCCGCGCTGCTGCAGGACCCGGCCCAGATCGAGCGTGTGGTGTCGGCCGTGCGTGCGGCCGTGCCCGCGCACATGCCGGTATCGGCCAAGATGCGCCTGGGCTTCAATGACAGCGCGCTCATGACCGACTGTGCCCAGGCCATGCAGGCCGGCGGCGCCTGCGAGATCGTGGTGCACGCCCGCACCAAGCTCGATGGCTACCGTCCGCCCGCCTACTGGGAACTGATACCGCGCATCCGCGAGGCCGTGTCCGTGCCCGTCATCGCCAATGGCGAAATCTGGACGGTCGAAGACGCATTGCGCTGCCGCCGGCAATCGGGCTGCGACGACCTGATGCTGGGCCGGGGCATCGTTGCCGACCCGGGCCTGGCCCACGCCATACGCGCTGCCGTGCAAGGTCCGCAGGCCATGCGCCGCCAGCCCGTCACATGGGGTGAATTGCTCCCCCAGGTGCAGCGGTTCTGGGAAATGGTCTGCGAGGACCTGGAGCCACGCCAGCGCGCGGGCCGGCTCAAGCAGTGGCTGAACCTGCTGCGCCGCCGCTACCCCGAGGCCGAGCAGGCCTATCAGGAGCTGCGCACGCAGACCGACCAGCGCGAGATCACGCTGTGGGTGCGGGCGCTGCCCGACCGCCAGTTGCAGGGCGCGTTCCGGCCGCCCGCTGCCGCCCTCACAGCAGATGGTCCGGCGCCAGCGGGCCAAGCAGCTTGAGCATCAGCCGCAGGCTCCAGCTGGCATCGGGCTCGCTGGTCTCGTCGCTGCGGCCGCTGTCCTCGGCGGCTTTCCACAGCAGGCGGCCGCGCTCGTCGAGCACGACGCGCCAGGCGCCATCTTCCAGGCCTTCCTCGATGCTTTGCGTGGCCAGGCGGCCGAAGCGGCCGCTGGCGATCAGCAGTGCGATCTCCGTGTTCTGCAGCTGGGAGCGCAAGTCCAGATTCATCGATCCGACGGCCACCAGGCGCCCGTCGACCACGAGCAGCTTGGAGTGCAGCATGGCGCGCGAGGCGCCGGGCGTGCCGCTGCCGGTGCTGCCCGCGCGCAGGGCCGAGCGCAGGCCGGCGGGCGTGCTGCGCAGCTCGTACAGTTGCACGCCCATCTCCAGCAGCGCCTTGCGGTGCTTGGCATAGCCGGCATGGGCGGCGGGCGCGTCGTTGGAGGCCAGCGAATTGGTCAGGATGCGCACCCGCACGCCGCGCTCGCGCGCGCTGCGGAAGGCCTGCATCATGTCCGGTCCCGGCACGAAGTAGGGCGACACCACCAGCAGGTCGTGCTGCGCCGTGCGCACCAGGGCCAGCAGGCCGTCGACCACCGAGTCCGCCTCCAGCACCGGGCGCGCGGCTTCGCGCAGCGCCGCAGGCGGCTGGGTCAGGGGCAGCGTGCCGGCCGTGCCGCCGCCCGCTGTCTTGCGGCTGCGCGGCTCGCTGCCGGTGGTGGACGCGCCCGCGGGGGCGGCCTGCTCTGCGGCATCGCCGCCGTCGTCGCGGTCCAGCGGAATTTTGGCGGGCTGGTCCGCCAGCACGGCCGCCGGGGCCCAGACCCACGGCGCCTTGCGCAGGTCCATGGCCTGCTGGTCCCAGATGGCGGGGTTGGCGCGCGCATGTTCGGCGGAGGGCGGCACGGCGGCTGGCTCGCCGGCGGCCTCATCGTCCTGCGCGTCCTCCTTGGCGAAGCGGGCGCGCAGCTGCTGCAGCTCCTTGAGGCTGATCAGCGACTGTACGGGATAGGCGCGCGGATTGTTCCAGTAGCTGTCGAAGCTGCGCGACAGGTCGCGCACGACGGGGCCGGCGGCCAGCACGTCGAGATCGACGAAGTTGCCGTCGGCATCCGCATCGAAATAGGCATCGCCCAGATTGCGCCCGCCGACCACGCCCATGGCATTGTCGGCAATGAACAGCTTGTTGTGCATGCGCTGCTGGGCCCGCTGGAAATCGGTCAGCAGCGTATAGGCGCGGCCCAGCACGGAGCTGCGCGCGCCGGCCAGCGGGTTGAACATGCGCATTTCGATGCCGGGCACGAAGGCCAGCCGCATGACCTGGGCATCGGCGCCCGTGCTGTGGAAGTCGTCCAGCAGCACGCGCACGCGCACGCCGCGCCGCGCGGCATCGACCACGCCGCGCAGCAGCCGCTGCGTGCTCTCGTCGGCGTGGATGGCGTAGTACTGCAGGTCCAGCGTCTGGCTCGCGGCATCGACCAGGGCCAGGCGAGCGCCGTAGGCGGCCTGGGCGCCCGACAGGAGGGTGAAGGCCGAGGACTGGGGCCTGACGCCAGCGGGCCGCTCCTGCAGCAGCAGCGTGCCCAACGCCGTGCTCTGCGGCGCGGCGAAAGCCGTCGAGACAGGCCGCTCCACATGGGCGGGCAGGCTGGCGGAGCAGCCCGGCAGCAGCAGCAGCAACGCTGGAACCAGCGGCCACAGCGCCTTGGTCACAAGGTGGCGGAACGCCGGGGCGGGCGAGGGCGGGGGGGCGGCTGCAGAGGGCATGGAAGTAGGTGTTGGCGCGGCACCTACGGTATATCCGCAGCGCGCCGGGCCCGCTGTCGGACGGCGCCGGATGCCGGGTGGCGCCAAAACCCTGTGCTCAGTCGGTGGCGTCCGTGGTGCAGCCCTGGTCGCTGGAAGGGCGGCAGGCGCGCACGCGGCCCGTGATGGCGACGATGATGCGCCGCGTCTGCGCATCCGCGGCAGCCTGCGAGGCATCGCTGCGCTTGAGGCTCAGCACCGCGTTGGCGCTGCCGCTGCTGCCGGATTTGATGCGTGCGTAGCCCGTGCTGCCGAAGCTCAGGTAAGGCGACGAGGCGCCCGCGTTGTTGGTGCCTGTGACCTCGATGTAGGAAGGGGGGGCCCTTTCGGTCAGCACCGTCAGGTCGGTGCCCTCGTCGAAGCTGCCATTGCCGTTCAGGTCGATGAAGACGCGCCAGCCCTTGCTCCAGCTGTCATCGCTGGCCGGGACGACATAGGCGTTGCGCCCGGTCTTCATGGCCTCGCTGCGCGCGGTATTGATGGCGCTCACCAGCTTGTTGGTGAGCGACGTGAGCTCGGAATTGCGCAGAAAGTCGACGAAGCTGGGCGCGGCGACGGTGGTGAGGATGGCCAGCACGGCCACCGTCACCATGAGCTCGATCACGGTGAAGCCGCGTGCGCCTGCACGTGGCGGCCGTGCCGGTCCGGGTCGCGTCATGGCCAGCACAGGCGGAAGTTGGTGGACGAGGCCGTGCCCGTGCAACTCTTGGTGCCCGAGCTCGTGATCTCGAGGTTGCCGACGGCGGCATCCGTGCGCACGGGCGTGGCCACCAGCTTGACGCAGTTGGCGATGGACAGCGTGGTGTTGCCCGAGCCGGGGCAGACGGTGGCCGACAGCAGGTAGCTGGCGCTTGCCAGGCTTTCGCCCGCGTAGTTCTTGAACGGGACGCTGGACGCCGTGACGCCGCCGCAGGCCGAGGCCGGGCTGGGCGCCGAGGCGCTGGCCACCCCGCTGCTGTTGTTGGAGAAGCCCAGGTAGCAGTTGTTCTGGGTCATGTAGCGCTCCTGCTGCTGCAGCAACTCGGCCAGCGCGGCGCGCGCCTGGGCGCGCCGGCCCTTGAGCACGGAGTCGGTATAGGCCGGGTAGGCGATGGCGGCGAGCACGCCCACCACCGCGACAACGATCATCAGCTCGATCAGGGTGAAGCCTCGAAGCTTGCGGATGGATGGTTTCATGGCTAGTTGTTCTTCATTTCCTGGTAGTCGAAGATCTGGCGCCAGCTCAGGCGGCCGACGACCTGGCCGACGTTGGTCGTCTGGCCCTGGGTCATGCCGTTCTGGCCGATGAGCAGCGACCGGTTGGGCGTGGTGCGCATGCGCCGGCCCGTGCTGTCGCTGGTGGTCAGCGTCACGTCCTCCTTCTTGACGATGCTGATGGCCGGGCCCAGCACGCCGACGGTGGAGGCCGTGTACCGCGTGGCCCCGGTGCCGATGTTGAGCACATAGGCATTGCCGCCGCCGCCGCTGGCGCTGCACGAGCCTGCGGAGGCCGAGGCGGAACTCGGGATCAGCGTGTTGAAGGCGGCCGTCAGCGATCCGTAGTCGGCGATCCTGCTGATGGCCTTTTCGCCCGTGCCGGGCAGGTCGAAGTACCAGCCGGCCCGCTGCGTGCTGTCGGAGTCGCTGGCGGGGCGTCCCCATTTGAAGGGGGAGACGCTGACGCTCAGCGCCGTGGTGTCCACCGTGCCCTGCGCCAGGCGCCCGCGCCCGTTGATGGCGACCGAGGTGCTGTCGGTGCTTTGGGAGCCGTTGTCATACAGCACGTAGAAGCTGTTGGTGCTGGTGCTGCGCGCGTCGGCGCTTTCCAGGTACTTGCCCGTGGCGATGGCCACGTAGAACGTCTCCTTGCCGCCGACCCTGGGCCCGACGAAGAGCGACGGCGGCGCGGTGATCGGCTGGATGCGGGAGTTGGCGCTGCCGTCGCGCGCCATGTACATGGGAATGGCGTTGGCGCCGTTCTTGTAATAGGAGAGATTGTTGATGCTCCAGTTGGCGGGCTCCACATCGCCGAAAGTCAGCTTCCAGACGCTGCCGTGCAAGTCGCCCGCGAAAATGTCCGTCACCTCGCCATTGGCGCCATACAGCGGCGTGAAGCCGGCAAGGCCCGTGGCCTGTGTGGAGGTCAGGTTGGCGTTGGCCGGCAGCGTGATCTTGTAGTAGTTCGTGCCCAGTGCCCAGGCCGCGCCTGGCGCCTTGTCCAGGGCCAGCAGGAACAGCGCCGGGTTGCCGGTGCTGCTGTAGGGGCCGTCGGTGGTCTCGGGCACGTAGTTGTTGACGCCGCTGCCCACGGCCGCGAACCAGCGGTAGGTGGCGGCCGTCGTGCCCGAGGCATTGGACACCTTGAGCTTGACCAGCCGGGGCTGGCCGATGACCTGGCCCAGGTCCTCATCGTCGGCGCGCGTGAACTCCCACATCACGTTGCTTGCCCCGAAATTGGAGGGGTTGCTCACGTCCAGCGCGAAAACGCCCGATCCGCCCGCGCCGGTGCCGCCCACCAGCACGGTCTTCCAGTCGGAGGCCTGGCCCGCGCTGGCCACCTGCACTTCCCCCACCTGCAGGGGGGCATCGACATAGCTCTGGTGGTTGCTCGTGAAGCTGGGGTCCGTCAGGGCGGACAGCCTGGGGCCCAGCCAGCTGGGAATGTAGGCGAACAGTTCATCGCCGTTGCTGGCATTGAAGGCATGCAGCATGCCGTCGTTGGCGCCCGCGAAGACGGCGGGCGTGCGGCCGTCGTAGCTGCTGCGAAACGCCGTATAGCCCGTGCCCGAATATGCGGTGGAGGGCGCTCCCGAATAGACCACGTTGGAGTTCACGATGTCGCCCAGCAGCGAGCTGCGCACGCGAAACGGCGAGCCCTCCAGGCTGCGGTCGCCGCGCAGGTAGTTCAGCCGCTGCTCGCCTCGGCCGTCCGCCGTGGCCGTGGGGCTGGACTTGTTCAGGTGCCCCTGCAGGGTCGATCCGATGGCCGCCCAGGTGAAGGACGTGGCCGTGGGATTGCTGGTGGCCGAGCCCGCTCCCACGAAGATCTTGCGGTTCGCGGCCGGCGAGGTCATGTTCGTCAGGCGGTCGGAGGCGCTCCATGCGGGCGCCGACACCGACAGCTGGTCGTTGGTGTTCACCGTGAGGGTCTCGGCCACCACGTCGCCGCTCCAGTTGCTGGTATCGAACTTGGCCGAATAGGAAACGGCGCCGCTGGCGCTGGTGACCATGTTGGACGGAATCGCGGGGGCCGAGATGCTGCGCGCCGACGTGGCCGCGCGGCTGAAGATCTCCTCGAAGGCATTGAGCACGCCGCGTGCATTGCTTTGCAGGTAGTAGGTCGATGCCTCGCCCGGCGTGCTCTGCTTTTGCCAGACGTTGTTGTCGTTGGTGCCGTCCTGCTTCTTGAAGGGATTGCCCCAGGCGTTGTAGGAGCGCGCGCTCGAATTGGCGGGATCGCTCTCGAAGCCTCCGTACTTGGCGGCCATGAAGAACTGGTTGGCGTAGCGGCGGGTGTTGTCGTCGTTCTGCGCGCCGTTTTCATTGACGTCGAAGACGAAGGTCTTCACGCGCAGGCCGGGCCGGCGTTTGTCGCCCACATTGTTGGTCCAGTCCGCGCCGCGGATATCGTGCGTGTGGGCCCAGTAGGCATAGCCCATGATCTGGCTGGTCTGCGAGCTGCTGGGCACATTGTTGTTGACGCCGTTGGGATTGCCCGTGGTCCGCGTCGCTCCCTGTCCGTCCACATAGTTGACGGCCTGGTTCTTCTCGAAGGACTGCACGTAGCCATGCCAGGTGCGGAAATTGGGCACGTTGGACGCCTTGTCGTCCGTGGTCGGAATGTTGCGCCAGTTGCCGTCATGGGTGTTGATGTCGCCGATGACGACGATATTGCTCTTGAGGCAGGCATAGTTGGCGGTGTCGCTGCGGCCGTCGCCATAGGGATCCGTCCAGCTCGTATAGACAGGATAGCCATCCTTCCAGTCATCCGTCAGCACGCCGCTGGCATTGCCGGCGATGGCGTCGGGCGTGGGCTGCAGGCCCTGCAGGTAGCGCAGGCTCTGGTAGTACATCTCGCCCACGGGGTCGTATTTCTTGTAGCGGCCCAGCACGGGGCCCGTGCGGCCGAACTTGTTCAGGTAGTTGATCACCCCGCTGATCTGCATGCTGTCGTTTTCGGGGTTGGCGGTGAACACGCCCGTGCTGGCATTCCACTCCGCCTTGGGGTTGCCGGTGGTGGGCGTGTTGTCCTGGCCGTTGATGTTGAAGGTCTTGGCGCCCACATACTTCATGGGCGCGCGCAGCACCCCGCCGTAGCGGCCGTTGTTGTAGCTCTGCGTCTGGTCCATCAGGTAGCCGAAGGCCGCCAGGCGCATCTGGTCGCTGTACTTCTGGATGGCGCCCGTGGGCTTGAAATTGCCGTTCGGGTACTGGCGGCACAGGCCGTAGTCGCGGCTGTCCTGCAGCGCGCCGCCGCTGCTGTTGCACACCTGCACGCGCGCATAGAAAAAGCCGTCGCTGTTGAGCGCGTTCTGGGTCGAAGGCCGCCAGGTGCCCGTGTACGGCGCCAGATAGCAGGCCTTGCTCACGCCGGACAGCGGGTCGGTGAACACGCCATTGGTGCAGGCCGTGGTGCCGGACAGGGGCGCGCGCTTCCAGGAGTTGCGCGCGCCATACCAGATTTCCTGGATGCCGTTGGAGGTGCAGCTGCCGTTCTCGACGGCGCACTGCGTCGCGCCGCTGGGCAGCGACGTGCCCGAGCTGATCGGGCCCAGCGAAGACTGGCGGCTGCCCAGCGTGTAGCCGCTGGTGTCGCTGCAACTGCCCGTGCGGCTGGTGCCGAAATAGATGCGGTTGAGCGTGTTGGCCACCCAGATGTCGCTTCGGTTGGCCTGGGTGACCATGCTCTGGGGCACGGCGCCCGAATAGTCATTGGCCGAGCCGCTGCTGAGCTGCTTGGCGGGGAAGTTGCTGCTGTTCCACATGCACACCGGATCGCCGTTGGGCAGCACGGCGCGCTGCAGGATGGTCAGGCTGGGCGTGTCGATGTAGCGGTCGCCGCCCGACAGCGACAGCCGCAGCATGTCGATGGCCGAGCTGCTGGCCCAGTTGAGGAAGTTGCCGCTGAAGCCGTCCGCGCACCTGCGCGAGGTGGCGGCACCCGTGCGGTCGAAGCGCTTGTAGTCGGCCGTGGTCATGCCGGAGGGGATGGTCTCGGAGGGCGCATCGTTGTAGGCGTAGCAGCTTTCCGCGTCGTAGTAGCCCAGGTACTCCGTGGCCGGGCTGTAGGTGTTGTCGATCGCGGAGGAGGTGACGTACTGCGCGCCCACCGTCGGGTATTCCACCGACAGCGCCAGCGCGATGGTGGGCTTGTCCACGGTGACCGCCGCATACAGCGGCTCCTGTGCGAGCGTGACCGCGGGGATGGCGGGCGGCGTGCCCATGGCCAGGAACGATGCCGCGATGGCGAGAGGGGCGCAGCCCCAGGCCAGCCAGGACCGGAGCGTGCGGGGCCGCAGGGCATCCAGCCTGCGCAGGAGGGGAGTGAAGGCGTTGGGCATGCTGGGGCCTTGGCTCAGTTGCGGTACAGCGTCTGCAGGACGGCCTGTGTCTCTGCATTGGGGCCGAATCCCATGGCGGTAATGCGGTAGATGTAGTTGAAGTCTGGATCGCCGGGGGCCTTGTTGCGAGCGTTCTCGGGGTCCGGAATGGCTTCGATCACATAGCGGGGCGGCCTGGTCGGCTGCACGCCCCTGGCGCCCGAAGGAAAGCTGCGCCCCGTGAACGTTCCGAAGGCCGTGGTGGGAGCGGAGTTGTCGGTGGCGGTGAAGTCCACCGTCAGCCAGGCGGGCTTCTGGCTGGCGCCCTGGTTGAGCGCGCACAGGCCTTTGGACTGGTCCGAGGTGCCGCAGTCGGCGACGAATTTGGCGATATCTGTCTTGCCCCGCGTGAAGACCGCGTTGCGCTTGGCGGACGAGGAGGCGGGCTGGCCCTCGATGTCGAACTCCGCATCGATGAGGGCCGACTCGGCGGCCTGCCAGGCGATCTGGGCATCGCGGTCGTTGCGTGCGCTGCGCTCGCCCATCATCGAAATCTGTATGCCGCTGACGCCGATGATGGACACGATCACGAGAATCATCAGGACGATGACCAGCGAGACCCCCCTGTGGGCGCGCATGCCGGCCAAGCCGGTGTGGCGGTGCTGGCGCTGCATGTCAGAGATCCTCCTGGAAATTGCGCAGGTGCACGGTGAAGGTCACGACCTGGCGCAGCCGGCCGTCGGCCGTGGGGGCATAGGTCGTGCCGGGGTCATTGCTGCTGGCGAAGGCCGATCCCGCGCCGCCGCCGGCCGAGCCCTTGGCAATGCCCAGCGGGTAGAAGGTCTGGCTGCTGCGGTCGATGGCCGAGCCGGGCGCACCGCGCAGCACCATGCCGATGCGCAGGCTGCGCACGCGCTGCCAGTTGGCATAGGTGGCCGCGACGTTGCCGGCCACGGTCAGCTGGTCGGCGCGCAGATAGCGCTCGGGCACGGAATCGGCCGAGGCGGCGGTCGGCGCCGTCGTATTGCCCGGCGCGATGCCATCCACGCCATACAGCACCTGGAAGTTCTCCACGCCCTTGACCAGGGGAGTCGACGCGAGATTGCTGCCGTCCTGGTAGGTGCACATCAGCGCGGGCTCGCCGTCCGAGCTGTTGCCCACATGCAGGATGCTCAGCATGCGCTGGTCCCGATCGCCCGGCGCGGCGGTCGCCGCCACGCCGCGGCAATCGATCATGGTCTTGTCCGCATCCGTCGTCATCTGGGTGGAGTTGCTGCTCTGGTAGCGCAGCACCAGGATGTCGCTGCCATAGCCCGCCGTTCCCGTGGTGCGCGCCGTGCCGGCATCCCAGGCATTGCTGTCCGTGCGCGAGGCATTGTTGAGGCCGTAGACATTGGGAGGGGGATTGGCTTGCACGCCCACCGTGCTGGCCGGCCGGACCGTGGCCGCGTACTGCAGGCTCTTGAAGCCGGCCTGGGCCACGAGCCGCTGCAACAGGTCCTGCACGAAGCGGCCGTTGTCGCGCAGTTGCGAGGCGGCATCCACATTGCTGAAACCCTGGCGCGCAACGACCAGCGCCCCGGCCGCCGCCAGCGCGACGAGCATGCCCAGCGCCATCGCCACCAGCAACTCGACCAGGGTCAAACCGGCTTGCGAGGGCCGGCGCGGCCGCTGCCGCAGGGGCAGGGCATGGGTTGGCTGCAGGGGGCTCATAGACTGTTGCCGCTGGTGACGGGCAAGACCAGGCCGGGCCGGCCGCTGTTGCCGCTGGCCAGGATGAAGGCATTGGCCCCGGTGGCGTCGCGCTGGGTCGAACCCCGGGTCCAGCCGATCTTGATGAACATGATGTCGTTGGCGCCCGTGGCATTGCATGTCCATTGCGGCATGCCCGACGAGTCATAGGGCGCGCTGTCCAGGCAGACCGAAACGCGCGCGCCGGGCAGTGCCGCATCCACGCGCGCCAGCCAGTCCGTCATCTGGGCCGAGGCCACGTCGGCGGCAGAGGTGCAGCCATTGGTGGCATTGGAGACGGCCAGGCAATACACGGGCGTGGCCAGGCCCAGCGAGCCCACCGCGAACTCGCCGAGATAGGGGTTGTCGGCCGCGGCGGGCTTGATGGCCACGTTCTTGTTGCCGCGCATCATCTCGGCCAGCTCGCGCGCCAGGGCCGTGGCCTGGCTCTGTATGCGCGACTCCCGGTTGGCCTGCATGGCCGCCGCCTGCAGGCCCACCATGCCCAGCAGGCCGAACGAGAAAACGACGATGGCCACCAGGACTTCGATCAGGGTGAAGCCGTGGTGGCGCGGGGGCGCTGGCGCACGCCGCTGCCGGGTCATGCCCATGTTTGGCGGGTTCATAATCCGATGCTATCCACGGCCGCGCCGTTCGGGCATGCGGCCCGCGGCCGTTCATGCGGGTGAATCGACCGCTCAGCCGGTTGGGGGAGCAAGAGTGAAAAATTTGGATGCGGCGGCCCTGCCGCAACCCATGGCGAGGGCATTGGCGCTGGCGCAGCAGGCCATGTACCGCACATCGCCCAATCCCAGGGTCGGGTGTGTGCTGGTCGATGCGGCAGGCCAGGTGCTGGGCGAAGGCGCCACGCAGCGCGTGGGCGGCCCGCACGCCGAGATCATGGCACTGCGCGACGCGCAGTCGCGCGGGCTGTCCGTGCGCGGCGCCACGGCCTATGTGACGCTGGAGCCCTGCGCCCACCATGGCCGCACCGGACCCTGCTGCGATGCGCTGGCCGAGGCCGGCATCGCCCGGGTCGTGGCCTCGCTGCAGGACCCCAATCCCCAGGTGGGCGGCCAGGGCTTTGCGCGCCTGCGCGCCGCAGGCGCCACGGTGCAGGTCGGCGCGGGCGCCGCACAGGCCTGGGAGCTGAACCTGGGCTTTTTCAGCCGCATGCTGCGGGGCCGCCCCTGGGTGCGCGCCAAGGTGGCGGCTTCGCTCGACGGCATCACGGCGCTGGCCAACGGGCAAAGCCAGTGGATCACCTCGCCCGAGGCGCGCCACGACGGCCATGCCTGGCGCGCACGGTCCTGCGCCATCCTCACCGGCATAGGCACCGTGCTCAGCGACGACCCGCGCATGGACGTGCGCGGCATCGACACGCCCCGGCAGCCGGCCCTGGTCGTGGTCGACAGCCGGCTGCAGACACCGCCCGGCGCAGCCCTGTTCGAGGCGCAGCGCCGCGTCCACATCTACACCGCCGCCACCGACCTGGATTCAGAGCAGGCCCGGGCGCTGGCGGCGCGTGGCGCGCAGCTGATCTGCCTGCCCAACGGCCAGGGCCAGGTCGACATCCAGGCCATGGTCCGCGACCTGGCGCGGCTGGAAATCAACGAACTGCATGTGGAGGCGGGCCACCGCCTCAACGCCGCGCTGGCGCAGGCGGGGCTGGTGGACGAGTGGCTGGGCTATCTTGCGCCCAAGCTGCTGTGGGGCGGCGCCGGCTGGGCGGACCTGCCCTCGCCGCAGCGGCTGGCCGATGCGCAGGCCATGGCCTTCCAGTCGGTCGAGCCCGTGGGGCGCGACCTGCGCATCGTGCTGCGCCGCGAGGGGGCGGACCGGTTTGGCGCCTGGAGCTGACAGCCTGCGGCAAGCCAGGCCGTCGTCCGGCCTATCGGTTCCAGCACTCCGCCACGGACGCCTGGCTGTTGGACAGGTCGCGCTTGCCGGTATGCGTCAGCGTGAAATCGCCGCACCTGTCCTGCGCCTGCGCGCTGCCGGCGCGGCGCGTGGCGACCAGCGTGAAGCTGGCATTCGTGTTGCCTTGCTGAAAGCCGATGGTGTAGCGCTTGCTGTTGTCGCCGCTCCAGGTCAGCGCGGCCGGCAGCGTCGTGGGGTAGACGCCGCTGGCCGTGGCCGCGCGCTCCAGCCATTGCTGGGCCTGCAGCAGCCCGGCGCGGGCATCGGCGCGGTGGCCGCGGCGGATGTACTCGGTGTAGTTGGGTATGGCGATGGCGCCAAGCACGGCGATCACGGCGACCACGATCATCAGCTCGATCAGCGTGAAGCCGTGCGGGGCCTGCCGAGCGCGGCGCGCACGCGAGGGGCGCGAGGAGCGCGTGGTGCATGCGGGGCGCTTCATTGCAGCTGGCGCCAGCTGGGGCGCACGGGTTGTTCGGGCATGCGGGCGCAAACGTCCTCATCTGTGCGGCTGCCCTTGAGGACCATGCGGTCGCCGCGCACGATCATCGACTGAGCGCCCTTGGAGACCGTCATGCGGTGCACGTTCTTGTCCTCGGCGCCGTACAAGCCGTCGCCATTGGCATCCATGAGCTGCACCGAGGGACGCTTGCCGTCCATGATGTTCAGCAGGGTCAGGTACTGGCGCTCTCCATTGACCACGGAGGCTTCGCAGCTTTCCTGCGTGCTGGCATTGTCGCTGGACGCTCTGGCGGGAATCTGGCTGTAGATGGCCAGGATGTTGCTGCTGTCGTAGAAGGCCATGGGCTTGAGCAGGCGTTCGCCGTTTTCGGGCAGCGTGAAGCGCCAGCCCTTGTGCTTGGTCCAGTCCAGCTCGGAGCCGTTGACTTTCCAGAACGTGCGGCCAGCGCTGCTCTTGGCGCCGTCGACCGCTGTCGGGTCCTGCGCCAGTTCGATCAACTGGGTCGGCGCCACGGTGCTGGGCACCTGGGCGTCGTTCAGCCGGCACACGGTATCGGCCTTGGTCAGGCAGGGTTGCACAAGACCTGCCTCCACCTTGTAGCGGGTGTTGTCCAGCACGGAGTAGATGGCGCCGGAGGTGTTGTCCGACGGGTCCTGGGCCGTCACGTTGCGGCCCGTGCCGAAGGCCACCATCATGCCGCCCACGGTCTGGATTTCCTCCTTGCCCGCCGTCTTGGCCACGGCCTGCTTGCGGTCGTTGGCGCGCACGGTGGGCGGGGCGGTGATGGCCAGCGCATTGGCATTGGTCACCGTGCCCTGGAGGGTGAGCAGCGGACTGCCGTTGAAGGCCACGCCCCATTCGTCCGGTTTGTCGCTGGCGATGAGGAACTTCCACAGGTTGCCCTGCAGGTCGCCGGCATAGACCACATCGGGGCGGCCATCGCCATTGATGTCCACCAGGCGCGGGGCGGACAGGCCGTTGCCGCCTGCCGTGCTGCTGGCGGGCGACTGCGCAGCAAGGCGCAGCAGCTCGCGGTTGCCGTCCAGGTACTGGATGAGCAGCACCGGCCGCCCGTTGTGGCTGTTGTAGCCATTGCCCATGACCACCGCCCAGCGGTCGTTGTTCAGGCGGGTGATCTGGGTGCTGCGCTGCGGGTCGGAATCATCCAGCACGGGGGCGGCGAAGATGTGGCCGATGTCCTTGCCGGCCTCGCATTTGTCGCGCGCCTGCGCGTCGGGCTGCTGGCTGCAGTCGGTGGGCAGGGTTTCGCTGGCGTGCATGCTGCGGTCCAGCAGCACCAGGGAAGAGGCCTTGTCTTCTTTGAAATCGCCCGGGTTGGTGGCGTCCAGCACGAAATAGCCCTTGCCGCCCGCGCCCAGCGTGCCCACGAGCAGGGTCTTCCACGCGCTGCCGTCCAGCACGTCGCCGGTCATGGGTGAGCCATCGACGAAATAGCGGTGCTTTTCGTCGTAGCCGTGCCCGGTGAGCTGGGACAGCCCGGGCATGACGCCACGGGGCACATAGGCGAGCTTCTCGCTGCCGTCCACGGCGGAGAAGCCGTGCAGCATGCCGTCGTTGCCGCCCACGTAGAGCATGGGAGTGCGGTCCTTGCGTTTGCTGGCGAAGGTTCGGTAGTCCTGCGTGGGATAGAGGCTGGAGGGCGCGCCGGTGTACCAGATGGCGGAGTTGATGATGTCGCCCTGGCGCGACTGGCGCGGGCGGAAGGAGGAGCTGGCAGCGGAGCCGGGCTGCGTGGCCGAGCCTTCCATGCGGCGCAGGCCGCGCAGGTAGTCAAGGCGGTCGGAACCCCGGTTGTCGGCCGGGCCGGTGCTGCCTGCGGGCCGGTTCAGGTGGGCCTGCTGGGCCGCTCCGATGGCATTCCATCGGAAGGAGACGCCGGCGCCGGTGTCGTCGTTCCAGGCCAGGATGGTGCGGCTGCTGAGCACCTTGTCGTCTTGCAGCTCGTCCAGGCGCTGCGCGGTGGTTTTGCCTTGCCAGTCCGGCAGGGGGGCGGTGCTTGTGGTGACGCTGCCCTTGGCGTCGGTGACGGAGGTCACTTGCTCGCCGGTGATCCCGCCGCTCCATGCCTTCTGGGGATCGTAGCGCGCGGTGTACAGGCCCACGGCGCTGCGGGTGATGGAGGAGCCGCTGGTGGCGGCGGAGCTGCGGTCGGGTTCGGCTTCGACATTGATCTGCTGGACGATCTGGCGGAAGGCCGCCACCAGATCCTGCGACCGGTTGACGGCATAGAACTTGCCTCGGCCATTGATGGCGGCATGCCACATGTCGTGACCCCGGTCGGCCGATGCGGCGCGCCAGGCGAAGGTGCCGTTGGCGTAAGCGGCAAAGTCACCGTCATAGCCGTAGGGCACGGTGCTGCTGGGCGCTTGCAGGCTGCCTTGCCAGCTGCCGCTCGGTGCGAAGTTGGAGCTGGGCAGCGCTTCGTTGCTGAACCCCACCGTGAAGGTGACCATGTGCGGCCAGGTGGCAGGGTTGTAGCGCGGGTTCCAGTACTTGTCCGTCATGGTGAACTGGCTGTTGTTGGTGCGGCTGGCGAAGGTTTCGGAAGAGGGCGCACTGAGGTAGTCGGGCGGCAGGCGCAATGTGCCTTGCAGGTTCGCTGCTGTCTGCAAGGGGTCGGCCCAGCTTTTGAAGGCCCAGTCGGCAATGGTCGAGAAGTTGCCGCCGTCGTTGTCTCGGTAGATGCGGGTGTTCCGGTCGCTGGATCTGTAGACCCTGCCGTCCGGAAGGGTCATGTCATCACGGCCGTCGTAGTTCCTGGTGTCCGGAATTTGGTTATCGCTGATGGACTGGTTCCACCCGCCGTCGGTCATCAGGATGTGGTAGTTGCGCCGGCAGCCCAGGTAGGGCGCGCCTTGCTGTCCCGGGATGCTGGCCCATGCACTGTGGGGCCCCAGGGGTTTTTGGCGCATGTACTCATCAGCCCTTTTCATCAGGGCGTGGGTGGGCGTGCCCCCGCCGGCCGTGAAGTTCCCGACGAAGGCCAGGAACCGGTCGCGGTGGGCCTTGTCGAGCACGCGCATGGCGTTGTCGCCCGTCAGCGCAGTGGGGGTGCGGTTGTTGCCGTTCATGACCTGCCAGGCCAGCCGTATTTTTCTATCCGGCAGCAGCAGCATGTCGTTGAAAACGGTGCGCAAGGCATGCTTGAGGACGCTGACGCGGCTGGCATCGTCAGGCCAGTTGCCGTTGGCGGACGGCGCGTTGTAGTATCTGCCGTTGGTCTGCGAGTCGAGACGCCATTGCATGCTGCCCGAGTCGTCGAGGCTGAGGATCACATTCGGCGCCACATAGGGCTCCACCGCCGTCGGTGGTGACTGCGCCAGATTCAGCGACTGCGCCCAGCCGCTGGCCGGGGCCCAGGCCATGGCCGTCAGGCTGGCCAGCAGCGTGATCTTGAAGGGGGTGTGTTGGTGCATGGTCCGCTCCCTGTGTCGATTCTTCGGTTCTTCGGTTCCTGGCCGCTTCAGTTCTTCATGCGCTGGCGCGCATAGGTCTGTTGCAGCACCACCTGGGTATTGGCCTTGCGGCCTCGCGCCAGCGCGGTCACGCGGTACAGCACCTGGGGGGCCATGTGCAGCGGCAGAAGGGGGCTCGCATTGGCGACCAGGCCTGTGTTGCCGGCGCTGTCGTCGTGGACCAGCACTTCGATCCAGTACCAGCCGCCCGCGTTGTCTTGCGTGAAGGAAAGGATGGGGTTGCTCCTGGCGCCCGCGACGGCGCCCGTGTACTGGCCGTAGCGCGCCCCCGCCGCCATCATCTGGGCCAGCGTGGGGGGTTTGCTGGCGTCGCTGTTGTTCCAGAAGTCCTGTTTGCCGGTGCGCTTGGTGCACAGGGCGTTCTTGCATCCGGTGCTGGCCTGGCTGCTGAGTTCGGCCAGCAGGGGGGCCACTTCCTTGGCTTCCAGCGGGAAGGAGGCGATGCCGCTGCTGCGCCGGCAGACGGCAGGCTTGCTGGCATCGGGCTGGCAGGCGCTGCCGTTGGCGCGCTCGCCCCGGATGTCGAGCTCGGCATCCAGCAGCAGGGCCTGTGCAGCCTCGAAGGCGCGCTGGTAGTCGGCGTCGTTGCTCACGATCATTTCGTTGAACAGCGCACTGCGCGAGGCCCACAGCGCCAGCAGCATGGACAGCAGGACGAGGACCAGGACGATGAGCAGGGAGACGCCCTGCTGGCGGGGCTGGTGGTGGACGGGATGGGTGGGCCGCATGCCAGGGTCTTTCGCGTCTCAGCCGGCCACGCCCTGGCCGCGCAACTGGTACACGTTGCGAAACACCATGTGCAGGCGCCTTGTGCGCGGCGCGGCCAGCGTGGTCATGTCGACGGTGGCGCCATCGCAGCCGGCATAGCTCGTGCCCGAGGGCATGTCCACGGGCTCGTTGCCGAACAGCACCAGGCACACTTCCACGCCATAGACGCGCGGCCAGGCCTGGCCCACGGTGGCTGCGTCGACGTACCGGACGCTGCCGGCGCCCTGGGGTTCCTGCAGCAGGTAGAGCACCTGGAAGTCCGCGACGTTTTCGGCGAATGGCTGCCGCCCGCTGACGGCTTCCACGCCCGCGCAGCGCAGCGTGCTGCCGTCCAGCACGAAGTGGCTCTTGACCAGGGTTTCGCTGCTGGTCTGGCCCAGGCAGTTGCGCTGCAGCGACTCGTCGGTCGAGGACAGGTGCAGCGGCTCGTTGTAGTTGCTGTAGCCGACGGAGAGCTTGTACATGTCGCCCGTGGGGTTGTCGTTGCCGCGGATGGTGTCTTCGGCGGGGATGAAGTCCGAGGCCCGTGCCTCGAAGGCCACGGGGTCCGCGATGTCGATGCTAGACGTGGTGGCCGGTTTCCGCGACGCCAGCAGCAGGCGCAAGGACCCGGCCTGCCGCAGTTGCCGGCCCATGACGCGGAAGATGTGGGAAGCCTGCTGCTGCAGCTGGCTGGCGTCGCTGACCGTGCCGGTGACGCCGCGCGATGCGATGAGCGCGCCCATGGCCACGGCGACGACCAGCAGGCCGAGCGCAAGCCCCACCATCAGTTCGACGAGGCTGATGCCGTGCTGGCGTGGCGGCCTGCCGGGCGGGCGGCGCAGGAGGAGGGGGTGGTTCATTGGCCTGAGCAGAAAAACTGGACCGTGCTGTCGGCGAAGTAGGGCGCGCAGCGGGCGCTGAGCGGGATGTACTGCAGGTGGCATGTGTAGCCTGTGGAGCAGGTGGCTGTCTCGCTTGCCTTGCCGCGGCTGCCGTCGCTGTCCAGGCCGATGGGCTGCTGGTAGTCCGAGGCGGCGGATTTCTCGTTCTCGCGCCAGCGGAGCATGACGCCCAGCTGGCGCCGGTTGCCGTCGGTGTCGCTGGATGTGGCCTCATCCTCGGCAATGAAGATCTTGGCGGAGCCCCCGGGCAGCACCTGGCCTACGGAGGTTCTCCAGCGCGCCAGATGGAAGGAGGCCAGCTCGGCGGAGGTGCACTGGGCGGCGGTGCAGTCGGTGGTGGCCTGGGCGGTGCTGCCCCAGTCGGACACGTAGGTCGCGATCTGCCCCAGCGAATTCGGATTGACCCGCGTGCGCTCGCTCAGGTCCTCGATCAGCCGTATGGCCTGCGCGCGGCGCACGCCGGTCTGGGTGTCGGCCAGGGTGCGCATCTGCATGCCCAGCACGCCCAGGATGCCCAGGGCCGCGAGGACCAGGGCGATCAGCGATTCGATCAGGGTGATGCCGGCCTGGCGCGCGGCGGGTTTCACTTGCATGGCACGTCCTTTTGCTCGATGACGCGGATGCGGCCGCCTGCGGCCACGCATACGCCCTTGGTGGCCGGCGATCCAATGCCGCGGGGGTGGGGCGCGATGGTGAAGCCCAGGGCACTGACGCCACCCATGTTCCCCCAGCGGTCCACCGTGATCGCTGCCTTCGCCTGGGACCGGGTGACCGTGATGCGGGCGGGCGCGTCCATGCGCTTGATCTCTTCTGCGCTGTCCATTTGGCCGTTGCGGTTGGCATCCGCGTAGATGACCCAGCCGCAGCCCCAGTCCGCGTCGGTGGTGGCCTGGGTGCAGCCGTTCGTGCCCTGGGGCAGCTTTTCGAGGATGACGCCGCCGCCGCGCCGTATGGCTTCGGAGCGTGCGTAGTACAGGGCCGACTGCAGTCCCTCGGCAGCCTGCCGCACCCGCCAGCGCTCGATGAGGGGGGTGAAGCTGGGCGCGGCCAGGGCGGCGAGCACGGCCAGCACGGCGACCACCACCATCAGCTCGATGACGGTGAAGCCCCGGGACGGCTCCATGGCCCCCCCCGTTGGCCGTGTCCATGGCCGGATGCGTGACATGCCCTGCTTTCCTCCCTGTCGCCTTCTTGTGTGGATTGGCCGGTTTTTCCAATTGCCTGCCGTCGGCAAATCTAGGAGGGATGCAGGGCGTCTGTCTCTAAGACTTTTCTGATTCGCTGCGGGAAAAATAGGAATGGCGGCGTTTTCCGCAGGCTTTGCCGGCCGCTTTCTTTCCCCGTGGTGGACGGGCAGTCGGGGGCCTGTCTTTTTCTAGGAATCTTTTTTTTTCCATGCCTGCCTCTGCCTGCCGCATTGATGCCTGGCTGCAACGCGCGCCAGTGGCCGCGCAGCGGGCGTGCGGGCGGGGGCGCCTGGTTTCCGGGGGGGCTTTGGCAGGGCTGCGAATGCCGGCCGGGATGCGCTTGGTATAATCCCAGGGTTTTGCATGGTGCAGGACGCACGCCGGGGCCTTTCCAGTCCCGGCGCAAGTAACCAAGGCGCCCCCTGGCGGGTGCCAATTTCCAAGGAAAACCAAATGATCGCCTCTTCCGTGAAGGCCGAAGTCGTCAAGGCCAATGCACGCGCTGCCAACGATACGGGCAGCCCCGAAGTGCAAGTCGCCCTGCTGACCGCACGCATCAACGAGCTGACCCCTCACTTCAAGCAGCACGCCAAGGACCACCATGGCCGCCGTGGCCTGCTGCGCATGGTGAGCCGCCGCCGCAAGCTGCTGGACTACCTGAAGTCCAAGGATGCAGATCGCTACACCGCACTGATCGCCAAGCTGGGCCTGCGCAAGTAAGCACAGTGGGAGATCGAAACGCCTGAGTTAGCCTGTCTAGCTCAGGCGTTTTTTACTTCGGAGAAAGCAAGACAGAGCGAAGCTGTGTCATTCCACTGCTGCTGATTTGATAGCAAAGAATCCAGCATTGGAATGGCATCGTGTTCTGAATTGCTCTCCATCACCGGTCCGGATGCAGGCATCCGGACCGCACACCAAGGAGCAACAATGACCATCTTCAACAAAGTCACCAAGACCTTCCAGTGGGGCCAGCACACGGTCACCATGGAAACCGGCGAGATCGCGCGCCAGGCTTCCGGCGCCGTGCTGGTCAACATCGATGACACCGTGGTGCTGGCCACCGTGGTGGCGTCCAAGCAGGCCAAGGCCGGCCAGGACTTCTTCCCGCTGACCGTGGACTACATCGAGAAGACCTACGCCGCAGGCAAGATCCCCGGCAGCTTCTTCAAGCGCGAGGCCAAGCCCAGCGAGCTGGAGACCTTGACCAGCCGCCTGATCGACCGCCCGATCCGCCCGCTGTTCCCCGAAGGCTTCTACAACGACGTGCACGTGGTCATCCACACCGTGTCGCTGAACCCCGAGGTCGATGCCGACATCGCCGCCCTGATCGCCACCTCGGCCGCGCTGGCCGTTTCGGGCATCCCGTTCAACGGCCCCATCGGTGCCGCCCGCGTGGGCTACATCAATGGCGAGTACGTGCTCAACCCCGGACAGACCCAGCGCAAGGATTCGCAGATGGATCTGGTCGTGGCCGGCACCGAAGCCGCCGTGCTGATGGTCGAGTCCGAGGCGCAGCAGCTGCCCGAGGACGTGATGCTGGGCGCCGTGGTGTTCGGCCACGAGCAGGGCAAGATCGCCATCGACGCCATCCATGAGCTGGTGCGCGAAGGCGGCAAGCCCGTCTGGGACTGGGTCGCTCCCGCCAAGGACGAGGAGCTGATCGCCAAGGTGGCCGCGCTGGGCGAGGAAGCCCTGCGCGCCGCCTACCAGATCCGCAACAAGCAAAGCCGCACGCAGGCCTGCCGCGAGGCCTATGCCGCCGTGAAGGCTGGCCTGGCGGAGCAGGGCGTGGAGTTCGACGGCGTCAAGGTCGAAGGCATGCTGTTCGACATCGAGGCGCGCATCGTGCGCAGCCAGATCCTGGCCGGCGAGCCGCGCATCGACGGCCGCGACACGCGCACCGTGCGCCCCATCGAGATCCGCAACTCCGTGCTGCCCCGCACCCACGGCTCGGCCCTGTTCACGCGCGGCGAGACGCAGGCCCTGGTCGTGTCCACGCTGGGCACCGAGCGCGATGCGCAGCGCATCGACGCGCTGGCCGGCGAGTTCGAGGACCGCTTCCTGTTCCACTACAACATGCCTCCCTTTGCCACCGGCGAAGTGGGCCGCATGGGCTCGACCAAGCGCCGCGAGATCGGCCACGGCCGCCTGGCCAAGCGCGCCCTCGTGGCCTGCCTGCCCAGCAAGGAAGAGTTCCCCTACACCATCCGCGTGGTGTCGGAGATCACCGAGTCCAACGGCTCCTCGTCCATGGCTTCCGTCTGCGGCGGCTGCCTGTCGATGATGGACGCCGGCGTGCCGATGAAGGCCCATGTGGCCGGCATCGCCATGGGCCTGATCAAGGAGGACAACCGCTTCGCCGTGCTGACCGACATCCTGGGCGATGAGGACCACCTGGGCGACATGGACTTCAAGGTGGCAGGCACGACCCACGGCATCACCGCGCTGCAGATGGACATCAAGATCCAGGGCATCACCAAGGAAATCATGCAGGTCGCCCTGGCCCAGGCCAAGGAAGCGCGCATGCACATCCTGGGCAAGATGCAGGAAGCCATGGGCGAGGCCAAGGCCGAGATCTCGTCCTTCGCGCCCAAGCTGTACACGATGAAGATCAACCCCGAGAAGATCCGCGACGTGATCGGCAAGGGTGGCGCCACCATCCGCGCGCTGACCGAGGAGACCGGCACCCAGATCGACATCGGCGAAGACGGCACCATCACCATCGCCTCCAGCGATGCCGCCAAGGCCGACGAGGCCAAGCGCCGCATCGAGGAGATCACGGCCGAGGTCGAGATCGGCAAGGTCTACGAAGGTCCCGTGACCAAGATCCTGGACTTCGGCGCCCTGGTGAACCTGCTGCCCGGCAAGGACGGCCTGCTGCACATCAGCCAGATCGCCCACGAGCGCGTGGAAAAGGTGACCGACTACCTGCAGGAAGGCCAGATCATCAAGGTCAAGGTGCTGGAGACCGATGAGAAGGGCCGCGTCAAGCTGTCGCTGAAGG
Organism: Comamonas sp.; assembly: GCA_041984925.1. Lineage (GTDB taxonomy): Bacteria > Pseudomonadota > Gammaproteobacteria > Burkholderiales > Burkholderiaceae_C > Comamonas. The sequence goes on along the minus strand of JBHIXF010000018.1, from coordinate 49,325 downwards.
CGCTGACCGAGCGTCCTGCCGGCATGGAGCGCAGCGATCGCCCGGCGCCCGCCGAACGCCAGCCGCGCCAGCCGCGTGAGTACCGCGAGCCGCGCGAGCCGCGTGAGCCCCGCGAAGCGCGCGAGCCCCGTGAAAGCCGTCCCGCGGCCGAGGGTGAGCAGCAGCAACAGCAGCAGTGATGCCTGGCAAGGCTGCGTCCCCGGTGAGGGTGCGGCCTTGCGGGTACACGTGCCGTGATCGATGGCAAGGGCGCTGACCTGGTCAGCGCCTGTGGCGTTTTGGACAGGGATTGCGAGGTCGCGAAATGGAAAAGCAAGTCATGCGTGCCGTGGAACTCACGGACTTTGGTGCTCCCGAGGTGCTGCGCCTGGGCGAGCGTCCGCTGCCTGTGGCGGGTCCGCAGGAGCTGCTGATCCAGGTGTCGGCCAGCGGTGTCAACCGCCCCGACGTGCTGCAGCGCAAGGGCCACTATGCTCCGCCGCCCGGTGCTTCGGACCTTCCGGGTCTGGAGGTGGCCGGGGTGATCGTCTCGGGTGACGACGATGCCATGCGGCAGGCCGGACTGCATGTGGGCGACCGCGTGTGCGCGCTGCTGGCCGGTGGCGGCTATGCCGAATACTGTGTGGCGCCCGTGGCCCAGTGCCTGCCCATTCCCGCAGGACTCAGCGAGGTGGAGGCTTCGGCATTGCCGGAGACCTTCTTCACCGTCTGGAGCAATGTGTTCGATCGCGGCAACCTGCAGGCGGGTGAGACCTTGCTGGTGCAGGGCGGCAGCAGCGGCATCGGCGTGACGGCGATCCAGTTGGCCAAGGCGCGCGGCGCCACGGTCATCGTGACGGCGGGCTCCGATGCCAAGTGCGCCGACTGCATCGCTCTCGGGGCCGACCATGCGATCAATTACCGCAGCCAGGACTTCGCCGAGGAGGTGCAGCGCATCACCGGCGGCAAGGGCGTGGATGTGATCCTGGACATGGTGGCCGGCAGCTATGTGGCGCGCGAGGTGCAGAGCCTGGCCGAGGATGGCCGCCTGGTCATCATCGCGGTGCAGGGTGGCGCCAAGGCGGAGTTCGATGCGGGCCTGGTGCTGCGCCGGCGCCTGGTGCTGACCGGCTCCACGCTGCGCCCCCGTCCCGTGGCTTTCAAGGGTGCCATCGCCCGCGCGCTGCGGCGCGAAGTCTGGCCGCTGATCGAGGCGGGCAAGATCCGCCCCGTGATCCACAGCACCTTCGCCGCCGCCGATGCGGACAAGGCGCATGCGCTGATGGAGTCGAGTCAGCACACCGGCAAAATCGTTTTGACGTGGTAAACATGAACAAGAAGCTCATTGTTGGCAACTGGAAGATGAATGGCAGCCTGGCTGCCAATGCGGCGCTGCTGCAGGCGCTCAAGGCGGGCCTGCCGCAGGGCGGCAGCGCGGGCGTGGCGGTAGCCGTGCCGGCTGCCTATCTGGCCCAGGCCCAGGCCGAACTGGCGGGCTCGCCGATCAAGGTGGCGGCCCAGGATGTGTCCCAGCACGAGTCCGGGGCCTATACCGGCGAGCTGTCGGCGGCCATGCTGCGCGAGTTCGACGCGCGCTATGTGCTGGTCGGCCACTCGGAGCGCCGCCAATACCATGGCGAGACCGATGCTGTGGTGGCGCTGAAGGCGCAGGCCGCGCTGGCCAAGGGTGTCACGCCCATCGTCTGCGTGGGCGAGACGCTGGCCGAGCGCGAGGAGGGCCGGACCGAGCAGGTCGTCAAGCGCCAGCTGGCGGCCGTGATCCACCAGGTGGGTCCGTGCATCAGCGAGCTGGTCGTGGCCTATGAGCCTGTCTGGGCCATCGGCACGGGCAAGACCGCCACGCCCGAGCAGGCGCAGGCCGTGCATGCCGTGCTGCGCGCGCAGCTGGCGGCGGCCACGCCCAAGGCGGCGGCCATCGCGCTGCTGTATGGCGGCAGCATGAACGCCGCCAACGCCGAGCAGCTGCTGGCCCAGGCGGACATCGATGGCGGCCTGGTCGGCGGCGCGTCGCTCAAGGCCGCCGATTTCCTGGCCATCATCACCGCGGCCCGCTGAGTGCGGTCCCCGGCTTTCTCTTCAAGCAGGTACTAGACAAATGAATGCATTCGCAAGTGTGATCCTCGCCATCCAGATGCTGGCGGCCCTGGGCATGATCGGCCTGATCCTGATCCAGCACGGCAAGGGCGCGGACATGGGCGCCTCCTTCGGCAGCGGCAGCTCGGGCAGCCTGTTCGGCGCCTCGGGCAGCGCCAACTTCCTGTCGCGCTCCACGGCGGGCCTGGCCACGGTGTTCTTCGTGGCCACGCTGGCCCTGGCCTATCTGAGCAACTCGCGCCCCGTCAGCGCGGGCAGCGTGCTCGAAGGCGCGGCACCTGTCACGGCGCCGGCGCCGGCGGCTGCCGTGCCTGCGGGCGAGGCGCCTGCGGCACCCGCTGCCGCACCTGCCGCCGGGGCCGAAGGCGCGGCCCAGATACCGACGAAATAATTTCGAACAAAACCCTCGGGGATCAAGGACCGAGGGTTTTTACAGAGTAGAATGTGGGGATTGTCCGGTAGGCAACATCTTTGCAACGAAGACTTAGAGCTGGCCGGAAATATTTGACGTAGCCGTCGTGGTGAAATTGGTAGACACGCTATCTTGAGGGGGTAGTGGCGAAAGCTGTGCGAGTTCGAGTCTCGCCGACGGCACCAAGATATACATAACTAAGAGCCTGCCCTGCTGATCAGGCTGTGATCGGTGCGGGCATGCCTTTCATGGTGACCGCACGCGATGAACATCGACCAGTATCTTCCCGTTCTTTTGTTCATCCTCGTCGGCATGGCTGTCGGCGTGGTTCCCCTGGTGCTGGGGTACGTGCTCGGGCCGAACCGTCCCGACGACGCCAAGAACTCTCCCTACGAATGTGGCTTCGAGGCATTCGATGACGCGCGCATGAAGTTCGACGTGCGCTACTACCTCGTCGCCATCCTGTTCATCCTGTTCGATTTGGAAATCGCCTTCCTCCTGCCCTGGGCCGTGGCCCTGAGGGACGTGGGGGTGGCCGGTTTCACCGCTGTCCTGATCTTCCTGGCCGTTCTCGTCGTGGGCTTCGTCTACGAGTGGAAAAAAGGCGCGTTGGACTGGGACTGAGCGGCTTCACTAAGGAAACACGATGATCGAAGGCGTGATGAAGGAAGGCTTCATCACCACGAGTTACGACTCGGTGGTGAACTGGGCCAAGACGGGCTCGCTGTGGCCCATGACATTTGGTCTGGCCTGCTGCGCGGTGGAGATGATGCACGCCGCGGCGGCGCGCTACGACATCGGCCGCTTCGGCTCGGAGGTGTTCCGCGCCAGCCCCCGCCAGTCGGACCTGATGATCGTGGCCGGCACCCTGTGCAACAAGATGGCTCCGGCCATGCGCAAGGTCTATGACCAGATGTCCGAGCCGCGCTGGGTCATCTCCATGGGCTCCTGCGCCAATGGTGGCGGTTACTACCACTACAGCTATTCCGTGGTGCGCGGCTGCGACCGCATCGTGCCGGTGGATGTCTACGTGCCCGGCTGCCCGCCCACGGCGGAAGCCCTGATCTACGGCATCATCCAGCTGCAGCAGAAGATCCGTAGAACCAATACCATCGCTCGCGTTTAAGAGGGTTGATGATGACTGCTATTGCGATTCACCCCGAAGTGCTTCGGGATGTGGTGGCTGCTGCCTTGGGCGACAAGGCCCGCAGCGTGACCGTGGCCCTGGACGAGGTGACGGTGGAGGTGTCCGTCGCCAACTACCTGGAAGCCATGCAGATCCTGCACCAGGCGCCCGATTGCCGTTTCGAGGTGCTGGTGGACCTGTGCGGCGTGGACTACTCCACGTACGCGGAAGTGGGCCGCGACGGCCCGCGTTTTGCCGTGGTCTCCCACCTGCTGTCGATCAGCCTGAACCAGCGCGTGCGCGTGCGCGTGTTCTGCGCCGACGACGATTTCCCCGCGGTGCCTTCGGTCTGCCCCATCTGGGCCGGCGCCAACTGGTTCGAGCGCGAGGCATTCGACCTGTTCGGCATCGTCTTCGATGGCCATGAGGACCTGCGCCGCATCCTGACCGACTATGGCTTCATCGGCCACCCTTTCCGCAAGGACTTCCCCCTGTCCGGGCATGTGGAAATGCGCTACGACGCCGAGCAAAAGCGCGTGGTGTACCAGCCGGTCACCATCGAGCCCCGCGAGATCACTCCGCGCATCATCCGCGAAGACAACTACGGGGGCCTGCACTGAAGGCGCGTCAGGCGCCTTTTTGTTGGAAGACCATGGCTGAAATCAAGAACTATTCCCTGAACTTTGGTCCGCAGCACCCGGCAGCGCACGGTGTGCTGCGCCTGGTGCTGGAGCTCGACGGTGAGGTGGTGCAACGGGCCGATCCGCACATCGGCCTGCTGCACCGTGCGACGGAGAAGCTGGCCGAGAGCAAGACCTACATCCAGTCGCTGCCCTACATGGACCGGCTGGACTATGTGTCCATGATGTGCAACGAGCACGCCTACTGCCTGGCCATCGAGAAGCTGCTGGGCATCGAGGTGCCGATCCGCGCCCAGTACATCCGCGTGATGTACTCGGAGATCACCCGCATCATGAACCACCTGATGTGGCTGGGCTCCAGCGGCAACGACGCGGGCAGCTCGACCACGCTGATCTACACCTTCCGTGAGCGCGAAGACCTCATGGACATGTACGAGGCGGTGTCGGGCGCGCGCATGCACGCGGCCTATTTCCGCCCGGGCGGCGTCTACCGCGACCTGCCGGACACCATGCCGCAGTACAAGGCCAGCAAGGTGCGCAATGCGCGTTCGCTGGAGCTGATGAACCGCAACCGCAAGGGTTCGCTGCTGGACTTCATCGACGACTTCACGCAGCGCTTTCCCAAGTGCGCGGACGAGTACGAGACGCTGCTGACCGACAACCGCATCTGGAAGCAGCGCAACGTGGACATCGGCGTGGTGTCCGCCGAGCGCGCCATGAACCTGGGCCTGACCGGCCCCATGCTGCGTGCCTCGGGCGTGGCCTGGGACATGCGCAAGTCGCAGCCCTACGAGGTCTATGACCGCCTGGACTTCGACGTGCCCGTGGGCAAGACCGGCGACTGCTACGACCGCTATCTGGTGCGCGTGGCCGAGATGCGCCAGTCCAACCGCATCATCAAGCAGTGCGTGGACTGGCTGCGCGCCAACCCGGGCCCGGTGATCGTGGACAACCACAAGATCGCGCCGCCGCCCCGCGAAGGCATGAAGTCCAACATGGAAGAGCTGATCCACCACTTCAAGCTCTTCACCGAAGGTTTCCGCGTGCCCGAAGGCGAGGCTTACGCGGCCGTCGAACATCCCAAGGGGGAGTTCGGCATCTACATCGTGAGCGACGGGGCCAACAAGCCCTACCGCCTGAAGATCCGTCCGCCGGGATTCGCCAATCTGTCCGCCATGGACGAACTGTGCCGAGGCCACATGCTGGCCGACGCCGTGATGGTGCTGAGTACCCTGGACATCGTGTTTGGAGACGTTGACCGATGATTACCGAAGCGACCAAGGAGCGCTTTGCGCGCGAGGTGGCCAAGTACCCGGCCGACCAGAAGCAGTCGGCCGTGATGGCCTGCCTGTCCATCGTGCAGCAGGAGCAGGGCTGGGTCAGCGCCGAGAGCGAGGCCGTGATCGCCGAGTTCCTGGGCATGCCCGAGATCGCGGTGCATGAAGTCACCACGTTCTACAACATGTACAACCAGCGGCCGGTGGGCAAGTTCAAGCTCAACGTCTGCACCAACCTGCCTTGCCAGCTGCGCGACGGCTACAAGGCGCTGCACCATCTGGAGTCCCGCCTGGGCATCAAGATGGGCGAGACCACGCCGGACGGCCTGTTCACGCTGCAGCAGTCCGAGTGCCTGGGCGCCTGCGCGGATTCGCCGGTGATGCTGGTCAACGACCGCTGCATGTGCAGCTTCATGAGCAACGAAAAGCTCGACGAACTGATCGACGGCCTGCGCGCCGCGGAGGGCAAGGCATGAACGCCGCCGCACAATCGGTCCTGGCCAGGTTTGCCTCCTCGGGCAAGGAAACCTGCTTCCACGACCGCCACATCAATCCCCAGATCTATGCCGATCTGAACGGCTCCAACTGGTCCATCAGGGACTACGAGGCGCGCGGCGGCTACCAGGCCCTGCGCAAGATCCTGGGCAAGGATGGCAGCGAAGGCCTGACGCAGGACCAGGTGATCGCCACCGTCAAGGAATCGGGCCTGCGCGGCCGCGGCGGCGCAGGCTTTCCCACGGGCCTGAAGTGGAGCTTCATGCCCCGCCAGTTCCCGGGCCAGAAGCACCTGGTGTGCAACTCGGACGAGGGCGAGCCGGGCACCTGCAAGGACCGCGACATCCTGGTGCACAACCCGCACATCGTGATCGAGGGCATGATCATCGCGGCCTACGCCATGGGCATCTCGCTGGGCTACAACTACATCCACGGCGAGATCTTCGAGGCCTACGAGCGCTTCGAGGCCGCGCTGGAGGAGGCGCGCGCCGCCGGCTACCTGGGCGACAACATCCTGGGCAGCAGCTTCAGCTTCCAGCTGCATGCGCACCACGGCTTCGGCGCCTACATCTGCGGTGAAGAGACCGCGCTGCTGGAGTCGCTGGAAGGCAAGAAGGGCCAGCCGCGCTTCAAGCCGCCGTTCCCGGCCAGCTTCGGCCTGTACGGCAAGCCGACCACCATCAACAACACCGAGACCTTCGCGGCGGTGCCCTGGATCATCCGCAACGGCGGCCAGGCCTACCTGGAGTGCGGCAAGCCCAACAACGGCGGCACCAAGATCTTCTCGGTCAGCGGCGACGTGAACCTGCCCGGCAACTACGAAGTGCCGCTGGGCACGCCCTTCAGCAAGCTGCTGGAGCTGGCTGGCGGCGTGCGCACGGGCCGCAAGCTCAAGGCGGTGATCCCCGGCGGATCGTCCTCGCCCGTGCTGCCGGCCGACATCATCATGGAATGCACGATGGACTACGACTCCATCGCCAAGGCCGGCTCCATGCTGGGCTCGGGCGCCGTGATCGTGATGGACGATTCGCGCGACATGGTCGAGAGCCTGCTGCGCCTGTCCTACTTCTACCAGCACGAGTCCTGCGGCCAGTGCACGCCCTGCCGCGAAGGCACGGGCTGGCTGTGGCGCGTGGTCAACCGCATCCAGCACGGCGAAGGCCGTCCTGAAGACATCGAGCTCTTGGACTCGGTGTCCGTGAACATCATGGGGCGCACGATCTGTGCGCTGGGCGATGCGGCAGCCATGCCGGTGCGCGCCATGATCAAGCACTTCCGCCACGAGTTTGAAGCGAAGATCCAGAACGCTTCCAAGCAGACGGTCCACGCCGCCTGATCGCGAGAAAAGCATATGGTTGAAATTGAACTGGACGGAAAGAAGGTGGAGGTCGCCGAAGGCTGCATGGTCATGCATGCAGCCGAGAAGGCTGGCACCTACATCCCGCATTTCTGCTACCACAAGAAACTTTCCATCGCCGCCAACTGCCGCATGTGCCTGGTGGACGTGGAAAAGGCCCCCAAGCCCATGCCCGCCTGCGCCACGCCCGTGACGCAGGGCATGATCGTGCGCACCAAGAGCGAGAAGGCGATCAAGGCGCAGCAGTCGGTGATGGAGTTCCTGCTCATCAATCACCCGCTGGACTGCCCGATCTGCGACCAGGGCGGCGAATGCCAGCTGCAGGATCTGGCCGTGGGCTATGGCTCGTCGTCCTCGCGCTACGAGGAAGAAAAGCGCGTGGTCTTCCACAAGGACGTGGGCCCGCTGATCTCCATGGAGGAGATGAGCCGCTGCATCCACTGCACCCGCTGCGTGCGCTTCGGCCAGGAAGTGGCGGGCGTGATGGAGCTCGGCATGATCCATCGTGGCGAGCATTCCGAGATCACCACCGTGGTGGGCGATACGGTGGACTCCGAGCTGTCGGGCAACATGATCGACATCTGCCCCGTGGGCGCGCTGACCAGCAAGCCCTTCCGCTACAGCGCCCGCACCTGGGAGCTGTCGCGCCGCAAGTCGGTGTCCCCGCATGACTCCACGGGCGCCAACCTCATCGTCCAGGTCAAGAACCACAAGGTCCTGCGCGTCGTGCCTTTCGAGAACGAAGAGGTCAACGAGTGCTGGATCGCCGACCGCGACCGCTTCTCCTACGAGGCCCTGAACAGCGACGAACGCCTGACCCGCCCCATGCTCAAGCAGGGCGGCGAATGGAAGGAAGTGGACTGGCAGACCGCCCTCGAATACGTGGCCAACGGCCTGCAGCAGATCAGGAACGACCATGGCGCATCGTCCATCGGCGCCCTGGTCAGCCCGCACAGCACGCTCGAAGAGCTGTACCTGGCTGGCAAGCTGGTGCGCGGCCTGGGCAGCGAGAACATCGACTACCGCCTGCGCAACGCCGAATTCACCGCCGCCCGGGGCGTGCAGTGGCTGGGCACGTCCATCGCGTCGCTGTCCCGCCTGCAGACGGCCCTGGTGCTGGGCTCCAACCTGCGCAAGGACCACCCGCTGTTCGCGCAGCGCATCCGCCAGGCGGCCAAGCAGGGCTGCGCCGTGCTCGCCATCAATGAGCGCGTCTACGACTGGGCCATGCCCGTGACGGCCTCCGTCGTCGCGGCCGGCGACTGGGCCCAGGCCCTGGCCGACGTGGCTGCCGCCGTGGCCCAGGAAAAGGGCGTGGCCGCTCCCGTGGCCACCGCCAACGTGCACGCCGAGGCCGAGGCCATCGCCGCCGCGCTGCTGCGCGGCGAGCGCAAGGCCATCCTGCTGGGCAATGCCGCCGCGCACCATGCGCAGGCATCGACCCTGCTGTCGCTGGCCCAGTGGATCGCCGAACAGACGGGCGCCTCGGTCGGCTATCTGACCGAAGCCGCCAACACCGTGGGCGCGCAGTGGGTCGGCGCCCTGCCTGCAGCGTCCGGCCTGAATGCCGGCGAGATGCTGGCCGGCCACCTGAAGGCCGTGCTGCTGCTGAACAACGAGCCCGTGTTCGACTCGGCCGCTGGCGCCCGCGCCGCCGAGGCGCTGGGCAAGGCCGAGATGGTCGTGACCCTGAGCCCCTTCAAGGCCAACATGGAATTCAGCGACGTGCTGCTGCCCATCGCTCCGTTCACGGAGACCTCGGGCAGCTTCGTCAACGCCGAAGGCCGGCTGCAAAGCTTCCACGCCGTGGTCAAGCCGCTGGCCGATGCCCGTCCGGGCTGGAAGGTGCTGCGCGTTCTGTCCAACCTGCTGGGCTTGCACGGCGTGGACTACGAGACATCGCAGGACGTGCTCGCCGCCGCCACCGCTGGCGCCACCAGCGTGCCGGCCGACCGCCTGGACAACGGCGCTGCCGCCGTGGACGCCATCGCCCCTGGCGCGGGCCTTGCCGCCCCCGTGGTGGCCAGCATTTATCAGCTCGACAGCATCGTGCGCCGCGCGACGTCGCTGCAACTGACGGCCGATGCCCGTCAGGCTCGTGAGGGAGACGCCGCATGATCGACGCACTCAAGGCCGCTGGAGCCGGCCTGATCGCCGCCCCCTGGTGGACGGATGTGGCCTGGCCCATCCTCTGGATTTTGCTGGGCATCGTCGCCATCGTCGCTCCGCTGCTGGGCGCCGTGGCCTACCTGACGCTGTGGGAGCGCAAGCTGCTGGGCTTCATGCAGGTGCGCATGGGCCCCAACCGAGTGGGCCCCTTCGGCCTGCTGCAGCCGCTGGCCGACGGCCTGAAGCTGCTGACCAAGGAACTGATCCAGCCCACGGCCGCGGCCAAGGGCCTGTTCTACGTGGGGCCCGTGATGGCCATCATGCCGGCGCTGGCCGCCTGGGTGGCCGTGCCCTTCGGCCCCGAAGTGGCGCTGGCCAACGTCAATGCCGGCCTGCTGCTGATCATGGCCATCACCTCGATCGAGGTCTATGGCGTGATCATCGCGGGCTGGGCCTCGAACTCCAAGTACGCGCTGCTGGGCGCGCTGCGCGCTTCGGCCCAGATGGTCAGCTATGAGATCGCGCTGGGCTTTTGCTTCCTGGTCGTGATCATGGTCACGGGCAGCATGAATCTCACGCAGATCGTGCTGAGCCAGGGCCAGGGCCAGTTCGCCAGCATGGGGGTCAGCGTCCTGTCGTGGAACTGGCTGCCGCTGCTGCCGATCTTCGTGGTCTACCTGATCTCGGTCGTGGCCGAGACCAACCGCCACCCCTTCGACGTGGTCGAAGGCGAGGCCGAGATCGTGGCCGGCCACATGGTCGAGTACTCGGGCATGGGCTTCGCGATCTTCTTCCTGGCGGAATACGCGAGCATGTGGCTGGTGTCCGTGCTGGCGGTGATCCTGTTCCTGGGCGGCTGGCTGCCTCCGTTCGACTTCCTGTCGTTCATCCCCGGCTGGATCTGGCTGGCGGCGAAGTCCTTCCTGGTGGTGTCCATGTTCATCTGGATCCGCGCCACCTTCCCGCGCTTCCGCTATGACCAGATCATGCGTCTGGGCTGGAAGATCTTCATTCCTGTCACCCTGGTGTGGCTGATCGTCGTGGGTGCCTGGATGCACTCGCCCCTGAACATCTGGAATTGAGCGGAGCAAGAATGTCTGCGGTAGCTGCAACTCCTTTTTCGATCAAAGACTTCTTCAAGAGCTTCATGCTCTGGGAGCTGGCCAAGGGCATGGCCCTGACCGGCCGCTACACCTTCCGCCGCAAGGTCACGGTGCAGTTTCCCGAGGAGAAGACCCCTCTGTCGCCGCGTTTCCGCGGCCTGCACGCCCTGCGCCGTTACGACAACGGCGAGGAGCGCTGCATCGCCTGCAAGCTGTGCGAGGCCGTGTGCCCCGCCATGGCGATCACCATCGAGTCCGATGTGCGTGACGACGGCTCGCGCCGCACCACGCGCTACGACATCGACCTGACCAAGTGCATCTTCTGCGGTTTCTGCGAAGAAAGCTGCCCGGTGGATTCCATCGTCGAGACGCAGATCTTCGAATACCACGGCGAAAAGCGCGGCGACCTGTACTTCACCAAGGACATGCTGCTGGCCGTGGGCGACCGCTACGAACCTGAAATCGCCGCAGCCAAGGCCGCGGACGCCAAGTACCGCTGATGCGGCGCCTGGTCACTTGAAAAGATTCGATCCATGGACGCCAAAACCGGTTTCTTCTATCTGTTCTCGGTCGTGCTGCTGTTTGCGGCCTTCCGGGTCGTCACGGCGCGCAACCCCGTGCATGCCGTGCTCAACCTGATCCTGGCCTTCTCGCAGGCGGCGGCCATCTGGCTGCTGCTCAAGGCCGAGTTCCTGGGCATCACGCTGGTGCTCGTCTACCTGGGCGCCGTGATGGTGCTGTTCCTGTTCGTCGTGATGATGCTGGACATCCGCATCGACGCGATCCGCCAGGGCTTCTGGAAGCATTTCCCGTTCGCGGCCCTGATCGGCGCGCTGATCGCCTTCGAGATGGGCATGGTGCTCATGGGCGGCTTCAGCGGCGTGGAGGAGCCCAAGGCCGTTGCCACCGCGGTCAACGCCGCGGGCCAGGCCGTGCAGTACTCCAACACCCAGGCGCTGGGCAAGCTGCTGTACACCGAATACCTGTACCCCGTCGAGATCGCTGCCGTGATCCTGCTGGTGGCCATGATCGCCGCCATCGCCCTGACCCTGCGCAAGCGCAAGGACAGCAAGGCCGTGAACCCGGCCCAGCAGATCCGCGTGCGCGCACAGGATCGCCTCGAGCTGGTCAAGGTGCAGGCCACCCAGGCGCCGCAGGCACCGGCCGCCCAGGCAACCCCCGCCGTGGAGACAAAAGCATGACGCTGACTTTGGGCCATTACCTGACGCTGGGCGCCATGCTGTTCGCGCTCTCCGTCGTTGGCATTTTTCTGAACCGCAAGAACCTGATCGTGCTGCTGATGGCCATCGAGCTGATGCTCCTGGCCGTCAACATGAATTTCGTGGCGTTCTCCAGCTACCTCGGTGACATGCACGGGCAAGTGTTCGTGTTCTTCATCCTGACCGTGGCTGCCGCCGAGTCGGCCATCGGTCTGGCGATCCTGGTGCTGCTGTTCCGCAACAAGACCAGCATCAACGCGGAAGATCTCAACTCCCTCAAGGGTTGAGTCCGTCACTTGCAAGGTTCTCAAGAATGAGTCAAACCCTTTCAGCATCCATGCTCCTGGCGGTGCCGCTGGCACCGCTGGCGGGCTCCGCGCTCGCGGGTATCTGGGGCACCGCGTTCGGCGGCAACAAGATCGGTCGCGGCGGCAGCCATTCGCTCACCATTTTGGGCGTGCTGGTCGCCTTCATCCTGTCGGCCATCACCTTCAACAGCGTGGTGTTCGACGGCGCGCGCTTCGACCAGTCCATCTACACCTGGATGGTGGTCGGCGGCCTGAAGATGGAGATCGGCTTCCTGATCGACAGCATCACCGCCATGATGATGTGCGTGGTGACCTTCGTGTCGCTGATGGTGCACGTCTACACCATCGGCTACATGCAGGAAGATGACGGCTACAACCGCTTCTTCTCGTACATCTCGCTGTTCACCTTCTCCATGCTGATGCTCGTGATGAGCAACAACCTGCTGCAGCTGTTCTTCGGCTGGGAAGCCGTGGGCCTGGTGTCGTACCTGCTGATCGGCTTCTACTACAACAAGCCCTCGGCCATCTTCGCCAACATGAAGGCCTTCCTGGTCAACCGCGTGGGCGACTTCGGCTTCATCCTGGGCATCGGCCTGATCGCCGCCTTCACCGGCACCATGAACTATGGCGAGATCTTCGCCAAGCTGCCCGAGATCCAGAACACCCTGCTGCCCGGCACGGGCTGGCTGCTGGTGACCGTGATCGGCATCTGCCTGTTCATCGGCGCCATGGGCAAGTCGGCCCAGTTCCCGCTGCATGCCTGGCTGCCCGATTCGATGGAAGGCCCGACCCCCATCTCGGCGCTGATCCACGCCGCCACCATGGTGACGGCCGGCATCTTCATGGTCTCGCGCATGTCGCCGCTGTACGAGCTGTCGGATACGGCCCTGAGCTTCATCCTGATCATCGGCTCCATCACGGCGCTGTTCATGGGCGTGCTGGGCATCATCCAGAACGACATCAAGCGCGTGATCGCGTACTCCACGCTGTCGCAGCTGGGCTACATGACCGTGGCGCTGGGCGCATCGGCCTACTCGGTGGCCGTGTTCCACCTGATGACCCACGCCTTCTTCAAGGCCCTGCTGTTCCTTGGCGCCGGCTCGGTGATCATGGGCATGCACCACAACCAGGACATCCGCTGGATGGGCGGCGTGCGCAAGTACATGCCCATCACCTGGATCACCTTCCTGCTGGGCAACCTGGCGCTGATCGGCACGCCGTTCTTCTCGGGCTTCTACTCCAAGGATGCCATCATCGAGGCCGTGCACGCCACGAACCTGCCGGGCGCGGGCTTCGCGAACTTCGCGGTGCTGGCCGGCGTGTTCATCACCGCCTTCTACTCCTTCCGCCTGTACTTCATCGTCTTCCACGGCAAGGAGCGCTACGACCAGAACCCGGACGCGCACCACGACGACCACCATGGTCACGACGACCACCACGGCCATGGCCACGACGCCAAGCCGCACGAGTCGCCCCTGGTGGTGACCGGCCCGCTGATGCTGCTGGCCATCCCCTCCGTGGTGATCGGCGCCATCGCGCTGATGCCCATGCTGTTCGGCGACTTCTTCAAGGGCGTGATCCACGTCGATGGCAGCAAGCACGGCGCCATGGCCGAGCTGGCCGAGAAGATCCACGGCTGGGTGCCCATGGCGCTGCACGGCTTCACGGCCGCGCCGTTCTGGCTGGCCCTGGCGGGCGTGGTCGTCTCCTACCTGTTCTACATGGTCAAGCCCGAAGTGCCGGCCGCCATCAAGTCGGCCATGCAGAAGATCGGCGTCTACCAGGCGCTGGAAGGCAAGTACGGCGTGGACTGGGTCTACGAGAACATCTTCGCCCGTGGCGCCCGCGTCTTCGGCCGCTTCTTCTGGAAGGTCGGCGACCAGGCCATCATCGATGGCGCCATCGTCAACGGTTCCTGGAAGCTCATGGGCCGCATCGGCCAGTGGATACGCGGCCTGCAATCGGGCTATCTCTATCACTACGCGTTGGTCATGCTGCTGGGCATCTTTGCGCTCATGACGTATTTCGTGTGGCTCAACAAGTAGTAGAGGAAGAACAAAAATGCATTGGTTGAGTCTCTCAATCTGGGTGCCGATCGTCTTCGGCGCCCTCCTGCTGGCCCTGGGCCGCGAGGATCAGGTCAAGGCCGTGCGCTGGCTGGCCCTGGTCGGCGCCCTGCTCGGCCTGGCCGTCACCGTGCCGCTGATCGCCGGCTTCGACAATGGCACGGCTGCCATGCAGTTCGTGGAAAAGGCGCTGTGGATCGAGCGCTTCAACATCCACTACCACCTGGGCGTGGATGGCATCTCGTTCTGGTTCGTGCCGCTGACGGCTTTCATCACCGTGATCGTGGTGATCGCGTCGTGGGAGAACATCACCGAGCGCGTGAACCAGTACATGGGCGCCTTCCTGATCCTGTCCGGCCTGATGGTCGGCGTGTTCAGCGCGCTGGACGGCCTGCTGTTCTACGTGTTCTTCGAAGCCACGCTGATCCCGATGTACCTGATCATCGGCATCTGGGGCGGCCCCAACCGCATCTACGCGGCCTTCAAGTTCTTCCTGTACACGCTGATGGGCTCGCTGCTGACCCTGGTCGCGGTGATCTACCTGTACACCCAGTCGGGCGGCAGCTTCGAGATCCTGGACTGGCACAAGCTGCCGCTGTCCATGACGGCGCAGACGCTGATCTTCTTCGCCTTCTTCGCGGCCTTCGCCGTGAAGGTGCCGATGTGGCCGGTGCACACCTGGCTGCCCGACGTGCACGTGGAGGCGCCCACCGGCGGCTCCGCCGTGCTGGCCGCCATCATGCTCAAGCTCGGCGCCTACGGTTTCCTGCGCTTTTCCATGCCCATCGCTCCCGATGCCGCGCATGAGTGGTCCTGGCTGATCATCGCGCTGTCGCTGGTGGCCGTGATCTACGTGGGCGTTGTCGCCCTGGTGCAGAGCGACATGAAGAAGCTGGTGGCCTACTCGTCGGTGGCCCACATGGGCTTCGTGACGCTGGGCTTTTTCCTGTTCAATCCGCTGGGCGTGTCCGGCGGCATCGTGCAGATGATTGCCCACGGCTTCGTGTCGGGCGCCATGTTCCTGTGCATCGGCGTGCTGTACGACCGCGTCCACTCGCGCGAGATCGCCTCCTACGGCGGCGTGGTCAACACCATGCCCAAGTTCGCGGCCTTCGCGCTGCTGTTCGCCATGGCCAACTGCGGCCTGCCCGCGACGGCCGGCTTCGTGGGCGAGTGGATGGTGATCCTGGGCGCCGTGCAGTACAACTTCTGGATCGGCCTGGGCGCTGCCACGGCCCTGATCTTCGGTGCTGCCTACACGCTGTGGATGTACAAGCGCGTCTACCTGGGTCCGGTCACCAACGACAACGTGCGCGGCCTGGCGGACATCGGCAGCCGCGAGTTCCTGGTGCTGGGCCTGCTGGCGGTCGCCGTGCTGTACATGGGCGTGTACCCCAAGCCCTTCACCGACGTGATGGATGTGTCCGTGGCCGAGCTGCTCAAGCATGTTGCGCTGAGCAAGCTCAACTGACCAGACTGAAACGAGAGATTCGAGATGATTGACAACATCAGCTGGCTGGCCATCTATCCGGAGATTCTTCTCCTGGTCATGGCCTGCGTGATCGCCCTGGTGGACCTGGGCGTCAAGAGCCCGCGCCGCACGGGCACCTATGTTCTGACGCTGCTGACGCTGGGCGTGGTCGCCGTGCTGCAAGGCATGTATGCCTCCAGCGGCAACACGTTCTACGGCTGGGGCAACATGGTCGTCTCCGACGCCATGGGCAACTGGCTCAAGTGCTTTGCCACCGTGGCCATGATGGTCACCCTGGTCTACGGACGCCCCTACGCGGCCGAGCGCGACATGCTGCGCGGCGGCGAACTGTTCACGCTGGCCATGCTGGCCCTGCTGGGCATGTTCATCATGATCTCGGGCAACAACTTCCTGGTGATCTACCTGGGCCTGGAGCTGCTGACCCTGTCCAGCTACGCGCTGGTGGCGCTGCGCCGCGACCACACCGCCTCCGTGGAAGCCGCGATGAAGTACTTCGTGCTGGGCGCCATGGCCAGCGGCTTCCTGCTGTACGGCATGTCCATGCTCTACGGCGCGACCGGCTCGCTGGACATCGGCCAGGTCTTCAAGGCCATCAACTCGGGCGAGATCAAGCACCAGGTGCTGGTTTTCGGCCTGGTCTTCGTGGTGGCCGGCCTGGCCTTCAAGCTTGGCGTCGTGCCCTTCCACATGTGGGTTCCCGACGTCTACCAGGGCGCTCCCACGGCCATCACCACCATGATCGGCGGCGCGCCCAAGCTGGCAGCCTTCGCCATCGTCATCCGCCTGCTGGTGGACGGCCTGCTGCCGCTGGCCATCGACTGGCAGCAGATGCTGGCCGTGCTGGCCATCGCCTCGCTGCTGATCGGCAACTTCGCCGGCCTGCAGCAGACGAACCTCAAGCGCATGCTGGCCTACTCGACGATTTCCCAGATGGGCTTCGTGCTGCTGGGCCTGATGTCGGGCGTGGTGGACGGCAAGGTCGATCCCGCCACCGTCGAGAACGCCTACAGCTCGGCCATGTTCTACGTGGTTACCTATGTGCTGACCGCACTGGCCGCCTTCGGCGTGATCCAGCTGCTGGCGCGCGAGGGCTTCGAGAGCGAGGAGGTCGCCGACTTCGCCGGCCTGAACCAGCGCAGCCCGCTGTATGCCGGCGTGATGGCGATCTGCCTGTTCTCCATGGCCGGCATTCCGCCCCTGGTCGGCTTCTACGCCAAGCTGTCGGTGCTGCAGGCCCTGGTGGCCTCGGGCCAGAGCCTGTACATCGCGCTGGCCGTGTTCGCCGTGATCATGTCGCTGATCGGCGCCTTCTACTACCTGCGCGTCGTCAAGGTCATGTACTTTGACGAACCCATCACGGCCACCAGCGTCTCCGCATCGCTGGACGTGCGCGTGGTGCTGACCATCAACGGTGCCCTGGTGCTGGTGCTGGGCATTCTGCCGGGCGGCCTGATGGCCCTGTGCGCCGACGCCGTCGTGCGCGCCCTGGCTTCCTGATCCATTCCCTCTTTGGGCGGGGCGCGGGCCCCGCAGCAAGGAAAACTGGCGTGTCCCAAACCGCTTCCATCTGGCTTGTGATCCTGGCTGCCCTCGTGGCAGCCAATTTGCCTTTTTTCAGCCAGCGCATGCTGCTGCTGGGCCCCCGGGCGGCCTCGACCCGCCAAAAGCCCCTGGCGCTGCGCCTGCTCGAAATGCTGCTGCTGTACCTGCTGGTCGGCGGCCTGGCGCTGGTGCTGGAGCGCCGCGCGGGCCAGATATCTCCCCAGGGATGGGAGTTCTATGCCGTCACGGGGGCCTTGTTCCTGACACTGGCCTTCCCCGGTTTCGTGTACCGTTATCTGGTTCATCGCCGCGGCTGATGCCGCGGCCCGTGTGGATCCCGGTACAGGAAGGGAGTGCGTGATGAAGGTGCTGGACCTGCATTGCCCGCAAGGCCACTTGTTCGAAGGCTGGTTCGCCTCGGAAGACGACTTCCAGAGCCAGCTGGAGCGCAAGCTCGTCCTGTGCCCGGTCTGCGGCGACTGGGCCGTCACCAAGCGCCTGAGCGCGCCGCGCCTGAACCTCGGCGCCCGCCCGCCCCAGTCCGCGGGCGCCGCAGCTGCGCCGGCCCAGCCGCCATCGTCCACCGAAACACTGGCCGCGCAGGCGCGCGAGCATCTCCAGGCCATGCAGGCCGCCTGGCTGCAATGGTCGCGCAAGGTGGCCGAGCAGACCGAGGATGTGGGCGGGCGCTTCGCCGACGAGGCGCGCCGCATGCACTACGGCGAAACCGAAGAGCGGGCCATCCGTGGCCAGGCCAGCCCCGAGCAGGCGATGGAGCTGCTGGAGGAAGGCATTGCCGTCGTGCCGCTGGCCTTGCCCGGTGGCAGCAAGGAAAAGCTCCAGTAGTTTCCGCCTGCTTTGTCGTCCTCAATCCATTGAGGGCGACAAATCCCAAGCACATCCTGTGCATTTCGCAAAGTGGCTGAGTAGGCGGCAGGGGAAATTCGCGGATCCGGTATTTCCCGTAGCCACGCATTGCGCGGTACCGCGCCCGCCCGCTGCAATCGCTTTTCCTGCTATTGCATTGAAAGCGCCCGATTCAATTGCGGCAAGCCTCTCCAAGGCAGCTCATGGATAACCCAGGGCCGGGAATGCGCACGCTCCGCGCTGCTGGCGGTGCATTGCTTTGTTGGGTTAATTGTGAGCGGTTGCTATCTTCGCATTCCAGCAATGGTCTTGAATGTCGTTGAAATGACTTGCAAGGGACAGTGCCGAGGTGCAGATACGTAGGCGTTTTCCCGCTGCGGTGCACAAGAACTCGGGGCCTACGATCCCTGCGACCCTGAACAAGGTCTGCCGCAGCCACCGGATGCGGCATTGCAAGGGGCGGCAACCGATGGAGTGGACGGCAGCGCACATGAGCGACGTTATTCTCGAAACCCAAAGCCTGACCAAGGAATTCAAGGGATTCACGGCCGTGAGCAAGGTGGACCTTTCGGTGCGCCGCGGCTCCATCCATGCCCTGATCGGTCCGAATGGCGCAGGCAAGACCACCTGTTTCAATCTGCTGACCAAGTTCCTGGAGCCCACGTCCGGCAGCATCCGCTTCAACGGACAGGACATCACCCGCGAGGCGCCGGCGCAGATCGCGCGGCGCGGAGTGATCCGGTCCTTCCAGATCTCGGCGGTGTTCCCGCACTGCACGCTGCTGGAGAACGTGCGCATCGGCCTGCAGCGCCGGCTGGGCACCTCCTTCCATTTCTGGCGCAGCGAAAAAAGCCTGTCCCAGCTCGATGACCGCGCCATGGAACTGCTGTCCGAGGTCGGCCTGCAGGACCTGGCCGACGAGGTCACCGTCAACCTGCCCTATGGCCGCAAGCGCGCGCTGGAGATCGCCACCACGCTGGCCATGGAGCCCGAGCTGATGCTGCTGGACGAGCCCACCCAGGGCATGGGCCACGAGGACGTGGACCGCGTGACCCAGCTGATCAAGAAGGTCTCGGCCGGCCGAACGATTCTCATGGTGGAGCACAACATGAAGGTGATCTCCACCATCGCCGACCGCATCACGGTGCTGCAGCGCGGCGCGGTGCTGGCGGAAGGGCCCTATGAAGAAGTTTCACGCAACCCGCAGGTGATGGAAGCCTACATGGGCACCACGGATGGCCAATTGCAAGGAGCCCACTGACATGTCGGTTCCTGCTCTCGAAATCAAGGGCCTGCAGGCCTGGTACGGCGAGTCCCATGTGCTGCACGGCATGGACCTGGTGGTCCAGCCCGGCGAGGTGGTCACGCTGCTGGGGCGCAACGGCGCGGGCCGCACCTCCACGCTGCGCGCCATCATGGGGCTGACGGGCGCGCGCAAGGGCTCCATCAGGATCAATGGCGTGGAGGCCATCGACCTGCCCACGCACCGCATCGCCCACCTGGGCGTGGGCTACTGCCCGGAGGAGCGCGGCATCTTCTCCAGCCTGTCGTGCGAGGAGAACCTGATGCTGCCGCCACCGCTCAAGACCGGCCAGCCGGGCATGGGCGTGGAGGAGATCTATGCCATGTTCCCCAACCTGGCCGAGCGCCGCCACAGCCAGGGCACGCGCCTGTCGGGCGGCGAGCAGCAGATGCTGGCCGTGGCGCGCATCCTGCGCACGGGCGCGCGGCTGCTGCTGCTCGACGAGATATCCGAGGGCCTGGCCCCCGTCATCGTGCAGGCGCTGGCGCGCATGATCACCACGCTGCGCGCCAAGGGCTATACCGTGGTCATGGTGGAGCAGAACTTCCACTTCGCCGCGCCGCTGGCCGACCGTTTCTACGTGGTCGAGCACGGCCATGTGGTCGAGCGTTTCGGCGCGGCCGAGCTGCAGGCCAAGATGCCCGTGCTCAACGAATTGCTCGGGGTCTGATTCTCCCTGCGCATGCACGCGGCTGGCGCCTGGGGCTCGCCGGCCGCATTCCTGCCATGGCCCTGTGACAAAAACCGAAGACAGCAACCCGAAGGAGAGACAAATGAACGCCAAACTGACTGCCCTGTCGTGCATGCTGGCCGCCGCTGGAATGGCCAGCCCGCTTGCCATGGCCCAGGAGAAGGTGAAGATCGGCTTCGTGACCGACATGTCCAGCCTGTATGCCGACGTGGAGGGCAAGAATGCCGTCATCGCCATGCAGATGGCCATCGACGACTTCGGCGGCAAGGTGCTGGGCCAGCCCATCGAGCTGCTGAGCGCCGACCACCAGAACAAGGCCGACATCGCCGCCTCCAAGGTGCGCGAGTGGGTGGACACCCAGGGCATCTCGCTGGTGTTCAGCGGCACCAATTCGGGCACGGCGCTGGCCGTGTCGCAGGTGGCCAACGAGAAAAAGCGCGTGCACTTCAACAGCGGCGCGGGATCGTCCGCGCTGACCAACGAGCAGTGCAACGCCTACACCGTGCACTATGCCTACGACACCGTGGCCCTGGCCAAGGGCACGGGCGCGGCCGTGGTGGAGCGCGGCGGCAAGGACTGGTTCTTCCTGACGGCCGATTACGCGTTCGGCCAGGCGCTGGAGAGCGACACCACGGCCGTGATCAAGGCCAAGGGCGGCAAGGTGGTGGGCAGCGTCAAGCATCCGCTCAATGCGTCCGACTTCTCCTCTTTCCTGCTGCAGGCGCAGGCGTCCAAGGCGCACATCCTGGGCCTGGCCAATGCGGGGGGCGACACCATCAATTCGATCAAGGCGGCCAAGGAATTCGGCATCAACAAGAGCATGAAGACCGTGGGCCTGCTGGTGTTCCTGACCGACATCCACAGCCTGGGCCTGAAGAACACCGAAGGCATGCAGTTCACCACGAGCTGGTACTGGGACAGCAACGATGCCACGCGCAAGTTCGCAGAGCGCTTCTTCGCCAAGACCAAGCGCATGCCCACCTCCATCCATGCCGCGGACTACTCGGCCGTGACCAACTACCTCAAGGCCGTGCAGGCCGTGAAGACCACGGACGCCGACAAGGTCATGGCCCACCTCAAGAGCATGCCCATCGACGACTTCTACGGCAAGGGCGTGATCCGCCCCGACGGCACCTTCGCCCACGACATGTACCTGGTCGAGGTCAAGAAGCCGGCCGAGTCCAAGAAGCCCTGGGACTACCTGAAGGTCGTGGCCACGCTGCCCGCCGACCAGGTCTGGACCACCAAGGCCGAGACCAAGTGCGCGCTGTGGAAGTAAGGCCGCAGCGCAACTGAACCCCAACCGCCCACCGGCCAACCACGACCGCTGCATCCCATGGAAATCTTCGGTGTTTCCCTGCCAGGCCTGATGAGCCAGCTCCTTCTGGGGCTGGTCAATGGCTCGTTCTACGCCATCCTCAGCCTGGGGCTGGCGGTGATCTTCGGCCTGCTCAACGTGATCAACTTCGCCCACGGCGCGTTGTTCATGCTGGGCGCCATGGTCACCTGGATGGCCATGAACTACTTTCAGATCAACTACTGGGTGATGCTGGTGCTGTCGCCGCTGCTGGTGGGGCTGCTGGGCGTGCTGATCGAGCGCTTTTTGCTGCGCTGGATCTACAAGCTCGACCACCTCTACGGCCTGCTGCTGACCCTGGGCCTGTCGCTGCTGATCGAAGGCCTGTTCCGCTCGGTCTACGGCGTCTCGGGCCTGGGCTACGACACGCCCGAGCTGCTGGAGGGGGCGACCAACCTGGGCTTCATGATCATGCCCAACTACCGTGCCTGGGTGGTGGCGGCCTCCATCGTCGTCTGCCTGGCCACCTGGTTCATGATCGAGAAGACGCGCATCGGCGCCTACCTGCGCGCGGGCACCGAGAACCCGCGCCTGGTCGAGGCCTTCGGCGTGAACGTGCCCGTGATGATCACGCTGACCTATGCCTTCGGCGCCGGCCTGGCGGCCTTTGCCGGCGTGCTGGCGGCGCCGGTCTACCAGGTCACGCCGCTGATGGGGCAGAACCTCATCATCGTGGTCTTCGCCGTGGTGGTGATCGGCGGCATGGGCTCCATCATGGGCTCCATCCTCACCGGCCTGGGCCTGGGCGTGATCGAGGGCCTGACCAAGGTCTTCTGGCCCGAGGCATCGTCCACCGTGGTGTTCTTCATCATGGTCATCGTTTTGCTCATCCGCCCCGCCGGCCTGTTCGGCAAAGAGAAATAACAAGAACGAGGACAAGGGGCAGACCACATGAAATCCAAGACGCTTGTTCAACGCATCGCCCCCTGGGGCTATGGCCTGCTGCTGCTGGGCCTGCTGGCGGCCCCCCTGCTGGGCGCCTATCCGGTGTTCGTGATGAAGCTGATGTGCTTCGCGCTGTTCGCCTCGGCCTTCAACCTGCTGCTGGGCTACACGGGCCTGCTGTCCTTCGGCCATGCGGCCTTCCTGGGCGGCGCGGCCTACGTGACGGGCTACGCCATCAAGGGCTGGGGCTTCACGCCCGAGCTGGCCATGCTGGCCGGCACCGCTGGCGGCGCGCTGCTGGGCCTGGTCTTCGGCTGGCTGGCCATCCGCCGCCAGGGCATCTATTTCTCGATGATCACGCTGGCCCTGGCCCAGATGCTGTTCTTCGTCTGCCTGCAGGCCCCGTTCACGGGCGGCGAGGACGGGCTGCAGGGCGTGCCGCGCGGCAAGCTGTTCGGCGTCTTCGACCTGGGCAGCGACATGGCCATGTACTACGTCACGCTGGCCATCGTGGTCCTGGCCTTCCTGCTGATCGTGCGCACCATCCATTCGCCCTTCGGCCAGGTGCTCAAGGCCATCAAGGAAAACGAGCCGCGCGCGACCTCGCTGGGCTATGACGTGGCCCGCTACAAGCTGCTGGCCTTCGTGATCTCGGCCGCGCTCACCGGACTGGCCGGCTCGCTCAAGACCGTGGTGCTGGGCTTCGCCACGCTGTCGGATGTGCACTGGACCACCTCGGGCCATGTGATCCTGATGACGCTGATGGGCGGCCTGGGCACGCTGTCCGGCCCCATCCTGGGCTCGGCCGTGGTGGTCATGCTGGAGAACAAGATCGGCGAGTTCGGCAGCTTCCTGCAGCGCATCACGGGCGTGGAGTGGTTCTCCACGCTGGGCGAGTCGGTGACCATCGTCACGGGCCTGATCTTCGTGGTCTGCGTGCTGCTTTTCCGCAAGGGCATCATGGGCGAGCTGATCGCCTGGCTGCAGAAAAAGCGCACCCCCTGAGCGGCTGTGCCGCTTCCCCCTCTCTCGCTGCGCGGGAGGGGGACGACACCCTCGCCGCGAGGCGGCTCTTGCCCGGTGTCCCTTGTTTTAGCCGCGCCAGTCTTGTTGGTTGTGCCCATCATTCGGATTCGATGGGGTGATGCGAAATGCTGCTACATCCGCAGCGGCCGCGCGTAGCCCGTCATCTCCAGGTATCCCTGGCCGGCCTGCGCCGCCTGGCCCGGGCCGGCGGGCCTTTGGAGGCTGCACAGGCCTTCCCAGTAGATGGCGCCGGTGGAGGCGCTGCTGTCCAGCTCCTGGTCATCGACCAGGGCGTCCACCGTGAAGCGGCCCGCGGGCGTGTCCACCTGCCATTGCACGGGGTAGCGCGCGCCGCTGGCGGTGCTGCTCCAGTGGCGCATCGGCGTGAAGCGCACGGCGTCATGGGCGAAGACCTGCACGGCGCCATCGGCCGTGCGCAGGGAGCCGCCGGCCCACAATGCGCTGCCGTCGGCGCGGCGCAGGTGGAAGGCGGTGAGGGCGCTGCCGTCGAACAGGTTCATGCCGATCCAGTCCCAGCCCACGGCTTCGGGATGCATCAGGGCCTGGCTCCATTCATGGTCCAGCCAGGCACGGTTGTCACCGGGCGCGTGCGCGGCCTCGACCGCCATGCGCCGGCCCTGCAGCTGCAGCGTGCCGCTGACGCGCAGTTGCGGGCGGCTGTAGTAGTAGCTGGCCTGCCCGGGCTCGGGCCCTTTGCGCGACAGGCCCGCGCGACCCTGCAGCAGGGGGGGATCACGGGTTTCGAAGCGAAGGTCCAGCGCAAATGCGCCGCTGCGTATGCGTGTGTCGTAGCGTTCTGCGGGGCCTGCGTCGGTGCGCTCCAGCGACCAGTCCTGCAGCCGCACGCCGGTGTCGCTTTCGCTGGCCTCGGCGATGCCGAAGCCGGCGCGGGCGATGCGCTGGTCGTGGTACAGGCGCCGGCCCTGCACGTCGCACAGCGCGGCATGCGCGAACAGCAGCTGGCGCGCGGCAAAGGCCGAGCGCAGGGGCTGGGCCGCGTCCACGCGCGAGCGAAAGAAGGTGACCTGAAATCCCCAGGCCTGCCCGGCGGCGCGCGCCTGGCCGGTGATGTACCACCACTCCGTGCGCAGGTCCGGGTGGCTGCCATGGTCGCGTGCAAAGCTCAGCGTGCGCGGCGGCAGCGCCATGGCGGGCAGGCCGGCCGTGGCCCAGCCCAGGCCGGCAGCGAGGCCGAGCAGGCGGCGGCGGGGAAGGGTGGGCACCATGGTCAGCGCTGCAGCCGTTCGATGCCGGCCTGGGCCGCGGTGCAGTCGCCCATGCGTTCATCGACCCAGGCAGGGTCGTGGTAGGTGGGCAGGTAGCGCTCGCCTGCGTCGCACAGCAGCGAAAGGATGGAGCCCTGCTCGCCGCGTTCGCGCATTTCGCTGGCCAGCGTCAGCATGGCCACGTAGTTGGTGCCCGTGGAAGGGCCCACGCGCCTGCCCAGCAGGGTCGAGAGGCTGCGCATGGCGGCGATGGAGTCGCGGTCGGCCACGGGCTCCATGCGGTCCACCAGCGTGCGCACGAAGCTGGGCTCCACGCGCGGGCGGCCGATGCCTTCGATGCGCGAGCCCGGCGCCGTGAGCGTGGCGTCGCCCGTGCGGTGGTAGGCCGTGAAGACGGAGCCTTCGGGGTCGGCCACGCACACTTGCGTGGCATGGCGCTGCAGGCGCACGTAGCGGCCAATGGTGGCGCTGGTCCCGCCCGTGCCCGCGCCCACCACGATCCAGCGCGGCACGGCATGGCGCTCGCGCCGCATCTGGGTGAACATGCTTTCGGCGATGTTGTTGTTGCCGCGCCAGTCGGTGGCGCGCTCGGCGTAGGTGAACTGGTCCATGTAGTGGCCGCCGGCCTGGGCGGCCACGGCGCGGGCTTCGTCATAGACCTGGGCGGCGCTGTCCACGAGGTGGCAGCGGCCGCCGTAGAACTCGATCAGCGCGATCTTTTCGGCCGAGGTGCTGCGCGGCATCACGGCCACGAAGGGCAGGCCCAGCAGCCGCGCGAAGTAGGCTTCGCTGACGGCGGTGGAGCCGCTGGAGGCTTCGACGATGGTGGAGCCCTCGCGCACCCAGCCGTTGCACAGCGCGTAGAGGAACAGCGAGCGTGCCAGCCGGTGCTTGAGGCTGCCCGTGGGGTGGGTGGACTCGTCCTTGAGGTACAGGTCGATGCCATGCGCGGCATAGCACGGCAGGCGCAGCGGGATCAGGTGCGTGTCGGCGCTGCGCTGGTAGTCGGCCTCGATGCGGTTGATGGCCTCGTGCAGCCAGGGATCGGTGGTGTGCGGCATGGCAGCCATTGTCGCAGGCGGGCTGCCTGCTACCAGTCTTCCTTGACCGCCAGCACGGCGCTGCGTCCGGCCGCCGCGCGCCCTGCCAGCCAGGCCGTCAGCGTGCCGGCCGCGACCACGCTGGCGGCCAGTGCAATGAGGCGCGGCCAGGGCAGGGCCAGCTCCATCGTCCAGTGAAAACTCTGCGGGTTGACCACGTGGACCAGGATCACGGCCACGCCCAGTCCGAGCAGGCTGCCCGCGACGGCGCCTGCCGTGGTCCAGGCCATGCCTTCGCCTGCCACGACGGCCAGGATGTCGCGCCGCGTCAGTCCCAGGTGGGCCAGCAGCCCGAATTCCTTGCGCCGGGCCAGCACCTGGGCGCTGAAGCTGGCGGCGATGCCGAACAGGCCGATGGCGATGGCCACGGCCTGCAGCCAGTAGGTGACGGCGAAGCTGCGGTCGAAGATGCGCATGGATCGCTCGCGCAGCGCGGCGCTGCTGGTGAATTCCAGCGCCTGCGCGGCGCCGGGCTCGGTCAGCAGGGCTTCGATGCGCTGGCGCAGGTCGCCGGCCGCCTGCGGGCCGCCGCCTTCCTCGGGCCAGATGGCGATCTCGGTCGGCCCTGCGTGCGCGCGGTCCGAGGGCATCAGCCGTTCGAAGTCATCCCAGTCCATGGCCACGGCGCCGAACTGGCGCACGTAGTCGCGCCAGATGCCGGCGACGAACAAGCGGGTGGTGCCGGCCTGCAGGGCCTGGCCCAGCTGCGGCCATTGCTGTCCGGGACGCACGCCGTACAGCTGGGCCACGGCCTCGCTGACATAGACGGCGGTGGTGCCGGGGGGCGCTTCCACGGGCGCCTGCACCCAGGGCAGTTGCTGGCCCTGGGGGCCGTGCAGCGGCCGCAGCAGCAGGCTGACCGCGGGGCGTTCGGGGCTGAGCGCCAGGCCGATGCTGCGCATGGGCTGGGCGCGCTGCACGCCGGGCAGGGCGGCGATGCGCGCGGCCAGGCCGGCGGGCAGTTGCACGGCATCGGCGCGTCCCGTGCCGCCGGCCGTGCGCAGGTACAGCGGCGCGGGCAGCACGGTGTCCAGCCAGGCGATCATGCTGTCCCGGAAACTGGCGACCATGACGGTCAGCGCCACGGCCAGGCTCAGGCTGGCGACCACGCCACCCACGGCCACCGTGGTGCTGCGGCGCATGCGCCGCGCGCGCTCGATGGGCAGCATGGCCAGGGGGCGGCGCAGCAGGACTGCCGGCACAAGGCCCAGCAGCAGCTGCAGCAGCCAGGGCAGGGATGCCATGCCCCCCAGCAGCAGCAGGGCCACGGCCACGTAGGCCGCCAGCGGGATGCCGGCCACGGGAGGCACGAAGGCCAGCCCCACGCTGGCGCCGATCAGCAGCAGGGCCGGCAGGGCGCGGGCCGCGCGCTCGGACCCCGCCCCCTGGCCCTTGAGCGTGGCCGCGGGCGGCAGCTCCATGGCCTGGCGCGCCGGCCACCAGCCGCCGGCCACGGTGGCGGCCACGCCCAGCAGTCCGAACGTCAGCGCGGCGCCGGCGCTCCACTGCAGGCCGGGCTGCACGCCGGCGAAGTAGCCCCCGCCCAGGTCGCCGCCCAGCAGTTGCAGGGCCAGCCAGGCCAGGCCCGTGCCCAGGGCGATGCCGGCGGCGCTGCCCACCAGGCCCATCAGCAGCGATTCCAGCAGCACCAGGCCCAGGCGCTGGCGCGGCGTCAGTCCCAGCACGGCCAGCAGCGCGAACTGCGGCGCGCGCTGCGCCACGCTGAGCGCGAGCACGGAAAACACCAGGAAAGCCCCGGTGAACAAGGCCACCAGGGCCAGCACCGTGAGGTTGACGCGGTAGGCGCGCGACATTTCAGCGATGCGCTGCTGGTCGTCGCCTGGGCGGCCCGCCAGTGCCTGGGGCGGCCAGCCGGGCAGGCGCCGCAGCTCGGCCAGCAGGGACTCTCGCGTCGCGCCTTCGGCCAGCAGCAGGTCGATGCGGTCGATCTGGCCCCAGCGGCCCAGGCTGTCCTGCAGCGCACCGATGTCCATCATGGCCAGCGGCGGCCCGGAGGCCGCCACCGTGCCCGCGATGCGCAGGGTGCGGGTCTGGCCGCCAAGCTGCCAGCGCAGGCGGGCCAGGGGGGCCTGCTGCGGCGACAGCCCCAGCGCCTGCAGCGCCGCCGCGTTGAGGAAGACGGCATCGGGCGCGAACAGGTCCAGCCGGCCGCCGCCCTCGAACAGCCGGGGCATGAGCGCGGGTGCCACGGGCCCCAGCCGCAGGGCGTC
The DNA here is from genome assembly GCA_041984925.1 of Comamonas sp. Classification (GTDB taxonomy): domain Bacteria; phylum Pseudomonadota; class Gammaproteobacteria; order Burkholderiales; family Burkholderiaceae_C; genus Comamonas. The sequence goes on along the minus strand of JBHIXF010000018.1, from coordinate 21,376 downwards.
GCCGCCGAGCACGCGCAGCTGCAGCGGTGCGGCGCTGCCCTCCATGGGGCCGGCCAGGGCCGTGGTTTCGATCCAGGGGGCTGCCAGGCTGACCTGGGGGTGCCGGGCGACGGCGCCATACAGCGCTTCGGGCAGGCCGCCGTGCATGGCGCGCAGCTCCAGGTCGGGCTGGCCGCTGACGGTGCGCACGGCGCGCGAGAACTCGTCCAGCGCCGACTGGTTGATCACATGCACGGCAAAGCCCAGGGCCACGCCCAGCATGATGGCCACCAGGGCGGTGGCCGTGCGCCAGGGGTGCTGGCGCAGTTCCTGCCAGGAGAAGGTGCGCAGCAGGGCGAGCATGGGGGCCGCGGTCATGCTAGGCGGGCTGCATGCCGCGGGCCGTCAGGCGCAGCACGCGGTCGGCGCGGCGCGCGGCGTCCATGGAGTGGGTGACCAGCACCAGCGCCGCCTGGTGGTCGCGCGTCTGCTGCAGCAGCAGGTCCATGATCTGGGCGGCGGTGCCGGGGTCGAGGTTGCCCGTGGGTTCGTCGGCCAGCAGCAGGGCCGGCCCGTGGGCCAGGGCCCGGGCGATGGCCACGCGCTGCAGCTGGCCGCCGCTGAGCTGCCAGGGCAGGCGCCGCTCCATGCCCGCCAGGCCCACGGCCTGCAGCAGCTGCCGCACGCGCTCACGGCCCGTGGCGTCGAGGCGTTGCAGCAGCATCAGCGGCAGGGACACGTTGCTTTGCACGTCGAGGTGGGGCAGCACATGGAAGGCCTGGAAGACGAAGCCCACATGGCGGCGGCGCCACAGCGCGCGGCCGGTTTCGTCCAGGCCCGACAGGTCCCGTCCTTCATGCAGCACGCGGCCCTGCTGCCATTCGTCCAGCCCCGCCAGGCAGTTGAGCAGGGTGGACTTGCCCACGCCGGAGTTGCCGACGATGGCGACGAACTCGCCGCGCGCCACGCGGCAGTCCACATGCTCGAAGACGGCGGTGTGCGTGCCGTCGCCATTGGGGTAGCGCCGTGCCAGGTCCTGGACCTGCAGCAGGGGGAGGGTGTCGCGGTCGGGTTCGTGCATGGCGGAAAGGTCTGTTCAGAGGCTGCGCGCGCCCTCGATCACCGCCAGTGCGGCCTGCAGCATCTGCTGCTCGGCGTCGGGCGCGTCGCAGGCCACGGCATGGCGCTGGGGCATGCTGCGCAGCCAGGTGATCTGGCGCTTGGCGAGCTGGCGCGTGGCGGCAATGCCGCGTTCGCGCAGCGAGTTCATGGAGTACAGGCCGTCCAGCGATTCCCAGGCCTGGCGGTAGCCCACGCAGCGGATGGAGGGCAGGTCCGGGTGCAGGTCGCCGCGCGCACGCAGTTGCTGCACTTCGTCGATGAAACCGGCGTCCAGCATGGCGTCGAAGCGCTGGGCGATGCGCGCATGCAGCCAGGCGCGGTCCTGCGGCTCCAGCGAGAAGAAACCGCCGGGGCTGATCAGGCCCTGTTCGGCATTCTTGCCACTGCGCGTATGAAAGCTGGACAGCGGCTTGCCCGACACATGCCAGACCTCCAGCGCGCGCTGTATGCGTTGGCTGTCGGCAGGCGCCAGGCGTGCGGCCGTGGCGGGATCGACCTGGGCCAGCAGCGCATGCATGGCGGGCCAGCCGATCTGCGCGGCCTGGGCGTCCAGCCGCTCGCGCACGCCGGGGTCGGCGGCCGGCATGTCGTCAATGCCATCCTGCAGGGCCTTGAAATACAGCATGGTGCCGCCCACCAGCAGCGGCAGGGCGCCGCGCGCACGGATCTCGGCCACCAGGCGCTGCGTGTCCTGCACGAACTCGGCTGCGCTGTAGGCCTGCAGCGGGTCGCGGATATCGATCAGGTGATGGGGGCAGGTGGCCCGCTCTGCGGGCGTGGGCTTGGCCGTGCCGATGTCCATGCCGCGATAGACCAGGGCCGAGTCCACGCTGATGATTTCTGCGGCCTGGCCGCGTTCGGCCAGCAGCCTGGCCAGGGCCAGGGCGGCAGCGGTCTTGCCGGAGGCGGTGGGGCCGGCGATGGCCAGGCAGGGGAGCGTGGAAGCGGTGGACATTCGAGAAACGGGAACGCAGGAAGGTGGAATCAGCGGTAGCCATCGACCCGGCCGTGGCGGCGCACCAGCCCCCAGGCGACCAGGGCCGTGCACACGCCCCAGAACCAGATGCCGTAGGCCATGGGACGGGTGGACTGGCCGTCCAGGTGCAGGCCCAGCCAGTGTCCCATGGCGAAGGCGATGAGCATCATGGTGAAGCCGTTGAGTGCCGAGGCCGTGCCGGCCGACTGCGGAAACGGCGCGATGGCGTTGCTCTGCCCGCAGGGCATGTGCACGCCATGGGCCATCTGGAAGATGTAGAAGGGCAGGGCATAGGCCCAGAGGCTGCGCGACTCGGCCAGCGCCGCCAGGCCGACGGCGGTGGCCGACAGCAGGCTGGCCAGGCCGGCCAGCTGCACGGCGCGGCGCACGTCCATGCGCCGCAGCAGCCAGCGGCACACGAAGGTGCCGGCGATGTAGCACAGCGCGTTGCTGCCCATCAGCAGGCCGTATTCCACGCGGCTGATGCCCAGCACATGGATGTAGGTGAAGGAGGAGGCGGCCAGGTTGGTGAACAGGGCCGCATAGGTGCAGCAGGTCAGCAGCTGGTAGGCCTGGAAGCCCGGGTGGCGCACGATGGTGATCCAGTTGCGCGCCAGGGCCAGCGGCCGCAGCGCCGAGGGGTTGGTGCGGGCCAGCGACTCGGTAAAGCGCAGCGCCACCAGCAGCAGGGCCAGCGCACCCATCGCGGCCTGCGCCAGCATGGTCGAGCGCCAGCCCAGCGCATTGACCAGCAGGCTGCCGCTGACGGGGCTCAGAAAGGCGATGATGCCCAGCCCCGTGAGCGCCTTGGACATGACCTGGGCGCCCAGGTGCGGAGCGAACAGGTCGCGCACCATGGCGCGTGCGCACATCACGCCCGCTCCCAGCGCGGCGCCTTGCAGGGCGCGCCAGGCGATCAGCGATTGCATGGTGTCGGCACTGGCGCAGCCCAGCGCGCCCAGCACATAGAGGCCCAGGCCCGCCAGCAGGATGGGGCGGCGCCCGAACCGGTCGGACAGCGGTCCCCAGGCCAGTTGCGAGCAGCCGAAGGCCAGCAGGAAGGCCGTCAGCGTGAGCTGGACCCGGGAAACCTGGGTGTCGAAGGCCGCCTGGATGGAGGGCAGGGCCGGCAGATACAGGTCGGTGGCCAGGGGCTGCAGCCCCAGCAGCAGGCCGAGCAGGACGACGACCAGGACGGGCGACATGGCCGGCTGCGCGGCAGCGGCGGCATAGGACGGGGGCGCGGACATAGGCGCCCGAGGGTAGCAGAGAACGCGGACCGGCGCTGTCCACGGGGGCTGCGCCGGGGGGCGCTGGAGCACCGCTGGCGCGCTGGAGGCGCTCAGTCCTGCGCGCCCAGCAGCAGGTCCGTGATCTCGTCCGGATAGCGCTGGCGGATGCCTGCGATGCGCACGCAGCCGGGCGCCTCGGGGTCGGGGCGTGCCATGGGCATGCCATGGTCGAGGAGTGCCCGGGCGCAGCCCAGCCAGTCTCCGCCGCCGGGCGCTGTGGACTGCGGCTGGTTCAGCGAGGCCCAGCTCAGCGTGCCTGCACAGTCGTCGCCATGGCCGTGGCGGTCCGTCCATTGCGCGCCCTGCTCCAGCAGCCAGCGCGCCATGGCCGCATCGCCGCGGAACACGGCATGGTTCAGCGCCGAGGCGTCCCAGTCGCCGCCGCGCACGCCAATGGGCCAGCCCAGCGCCACCATGCAGCGCACGGCATCCATGCAGCCCAGGGCGGCAAGCTCGGGCAGCATGCGCAATGCGTCGTGGTCCAGGCCGGACAGCAGTCCCGGATGGGCGCCGAGCAGGCTGCGGGCCTGCGGCTCATCGCCCTGGGCGCAGGCGGCCATGAAGCGCTCGACGGGCGTTGGCGGCTCGGCACCCGCCGCCTGCTCCAGCAGCGCGGCCGCCTCGGCCAGCCCGAAGCGGCGTGCCAGCGTGGCGGCGCCCAGCCCCTGCGGCGTGCGCACGGCAGGGTCGGCGCCCGCCTCCAGCAGGGCCTGCACATGGGCGGGCGAACGGCGCCGGCGCAGCGCCCACAGCAGGGGGCGGCTCCACTCGCCTGGGCCGTTGTCCTCGTTGGGGTCGGCGCCGTGCGCCAGCAGCAGGCGCAGCGCCTGCACGTCGTCCAGATCAAGCACTCGGAACAGGGCATTGGTGCCCGCCACGCGGGCGCCTGCCTGCAGCAGCAGGCGCGTGCATTCGCGGCCGGCCTGGGTGCCGTCCAGCGAGTGGTAGAGCGACTCGCCGTCATGGGCAGTGGCGCCGGCCTGCAGCAGCATCTGGGTGAGCTGCGCGTCGTGGTTCTGGCCTGCCGCGCCATACAGGGCCGACAGCCGTTCGCTGTCCGAGGGCGACTGCAGCGAGGCTGGCGGCCAGCGGCTGCCGATGGCCTGGCCCGGATCGGCCCCCGCATCGAGCAGCCAGCGCGCGCATTCGCGCAGCCGGCCGGAGTACGCAGGCAGGCGCAGCAGGCTCGAATGCGTGACCGCCACCAGCGGCGGCAGCGCCAGCGGACCGCCGGCCCGGTGCAGCCAGCCAGGATCGCGCTGCGCGGCCAGGCGCAGCGCGGCCAGGTCGCCGGTGGCGCAGGCCACGCCCAGGTCATCGCCTGCAAGGCCGGGGCATTCCTCCAGAAGACGCTGTGCCAGTGCAGGCTGGGGGCGGTGGGTGCCGCCGGCCACATCGCCTGCATAGACCAGCGTCAGCCAGTGGCGCACGGCATGCGCGGGATCGTTCGCAAGGCGCTGGCAGGCGGCCACATGGGCGGACAGTTCGTTCCAGGACGCGAAGCCGTGCTCGCGCGCCACGCAGGACTGGGCGTCGTGCAGCCTCAATCCCATGGCGGCCAGCGCGGTGTCGTCGCGGCCGGCGGCCATGGGCAGATGGCTGCGCAGCCGCGCCATGGCCTGGGCGTGTCCGCCACGGTACGCAGCCAGCAACTGCTTGGCCTGCTTCTTCAGATGGCCCATGTCGGGCCGCGGGGGGATGCGTTTCACAGGAAAACCTCCGTGCAGTCGCCAACGGCCCGCAACCTGGCAGCACAAAGGCATGTGGCAGAAGAAAGCGCGCGTGAAAGCGCATGCAGGTGGGTTCAACCCTTTCCGCGGGCCCGGTTGCGGCCTGCACCGCAGGCGCGCATGTTAGCGCAGACTGGCCGTCGCGCGGGTGACAGCCGCAACGCCCCGCCTGCGGGTTCCTACCGGCAGGGGCGGCGGGTGGCATGGCATAGCCTACGGCCTCACCCACACCCCAAGGAGGCTGGACATGCACTGGAAGATTTCGGGCCTGTTCGCGGCGGCCGTACTGGCCGGCTGCGGCGGAGGCGACGGCACCGTCGCGGAGGAAACGCGCCCTCAGGACAGCCGCAGCTTTGCCGTGGCCGGTCCTTCGGCGACCACCTTCGCCGCGCTGGCGGCCGCGCCGGGCGACGCCGTGGACAACGCCAGCACCAGCCGCTGGGCGGGTGTGCTGGAGGGCGCGGCCTACCGCATCGAGGTGCCGGCCAACTGGAACGGCCGCCTGGTGATGTACGCCCACGGCTATGCGGGCGAGGGCAGTGCGCTCAATGTGACCAATCCGTCGATACGGCGCCACCTGATCCAGAACGGCTACGCCTGGGCGGCGTCCAGCTACAGCAAGAACTACTACGACGTGCGCGCCGGCGTGGAGGACACGAATGCCCTGGCGCTGGCCTTCAACCGCCTGGCGGCCGCCCACGGCCGGCCGCTGGCCCCGCCGCAGCGCATCTACATCACCGGCCATTCCATGGGCGGCCATGTCACGGCGGCGGCCATCGAGGCCGAGGCCCTGGCCACGGCCAGGAACAAGGTGCGCTACCAGGGCGCCGTGCCCATGTGCGGCGTGGTGGGCGATACCGAGCTGTTCGACTATTTCGCGGGGGCCCAGGTGACGGCCCAGGCCCTTGCCGGCGTGGCCCAGCGCCCTCTGACCGAGTGGGCGGCCATCCAGGGGCAGGTGACATCGACCCTGTTCACCAGCTTCCCGGCGGCGCCCACCGCGACGGGCCGCGCCTATCTGTCCGTGATCCAGAACCTCACGGGCGGCCCGCGCCCGCTGTTCGACCTGGGCGTGGCCGTGGGCGGCTCGTTCGCGCCGGTCTGGGGGGTGTTCGGCAGCGACGGATCGGTCAACGGCATCCTCAACAGGAATGTGGCCGACACCACGCGCTTCACTTATCGCATCGATGGCGATGCCGCCGCTTCGGCCGCGCTCAACGCGTCCGTCCAGAAGCGCACGGCCGTGCCCGACGCCAACCGGCTGCGCCGCGACGGCCTGCGCTGGATTCCCGTGAGCCCCGGCGACATCAACATCCCCGTGGTGACGCTGCACACGCTGGGCGACCTCTACGTGCCCTTCAGCATGCAGCAGATCTACCAGCGCCGCGTGGCCGACAAGGGCCGCAGCCAGTGGCTGGTGCAGCGCGCCATCCGGGGGGCCTCGCACTGCGACTTCACGGTGGCCGAGCAGGTCGAGGCCTTCGACGCCATGGTGCAGTGGGAGCAGGGCGGCGCCAAGCCGGGCGGGGATGATGTGCAGACCCCGGCCACCGTGGCCGCGCCCACCTATGGCTGCCGCTACACGCGCAACACGCTGGGCCCTGACGACAGCTCCACCACGCGCCAGCTGCGCGCGGTGATCTCGCAGGCCGCGGCCAGTTGCTCCTAGGAGCTCTGGCCAGAGGTCGCGAAGCTCAGCGCACGGCGGCCTGGGCCGCCTGCTGCGCGGGCGGGCGCAGGCCGAACAATTCGACCAGCGCCAGCCGGTACTGGTCCATGGCGCGCGACTGGGTGTTGTGGTGGTTGCCGCCTTCCACCAGCACGAAGCGCTTGGGCTCGCTGGCCGCGTCGAACAACTGGCGGCCCAGCGTGGCGGGGATCAGCGGGTCGGCGCTTCCGTGCACCACCAGCAGCGGCGAGCCGATGGCCCCCACCTTGTCGATGGAGGCGAAGCGCTGCGTGATCAGCGGCCCCACGGGCAGCCAGCCCCAGCGCAAGCTGCTGACCACGTCGGGGATGCTGGTGAAGGTGGCCTCGACCATGACGCCGGCCTCGTCATCGACCTGGCGCGCGAGGTCGATGGCGATGGCGCCGCCCAGCGAGTGGCCGAACAGGTAGCGCGGCCGGTCCGGTGCCCGTCGGGCCAGCCAATCCCAGGCGGCACGCGCATCCTCGGCGGCCGAGGCCTCGGAAGGCAGGCCGGCGCTGCTCTTGCCGAAGCCGCGGTAGTCGATGGCCAGCACCGAAAAGCCCAGCTCCTGCAGCCGGCGTATGCGCGGCGAGGAGCCGGCGACGTTCCAGCGCGCGCCGTGCAGGTACAGCAGCACGGGCGCGTCGGGGGCCGGTGCGGGCAGCCACAGCCCGTGCAGCCGGGCGTCGGCGCCATGGCGCACGGGCAGGTCGATCCAGACGTCCTCCATGCCTTGCGTGTTGGCGCCATGCCAGCTGCGGTCGCTGGGCTGGAAGATCCATTCGCGCTGCTTGGCGTCGAGCACCGAGCAGCCGCTGCTGACCAACAGGGCGAGGGCGGCCGCCGACAGCGCCATGCGGCGCAGGCGGGGCCGGGACAGGAGGGGTGGGAGCGGCAGGGGCATGGAGCCTGGATGGAGTGTGCAGGGCGCAAATGGTTCAAGGCCCCGCGCCGCGACGGGCCGTCACGCAATGGCGCTATTCTTGCATCCTGCCCGCGGGCCGCAGGGGCGTTGCGGGCAGCTCCCTCCGATGGATCATTCTTGTATGCCGATACGCCTGGGCCTTGCCGCCAACCGAATCCACCACCAAACCGAGGATGCCGCGCTGTTTTCCTGGCTGCGCGCCTGCGAATCGGGCATCCGCGAGCTGCAGCTGGGCCTGCATGCCGTGGGCCGCACCTTCGACGCCATCCAGGCCGCGGGCATGCTGCAGTCCTACCGCAGCCTGCGCCGCTATCCCTATGGCCGCGAGGGCGGGCTGATGAAGCTGGTGGCCGAGGTGGTGGGCGTCGAGGGCGATGAGCGGACCATCGACGGCGCCATCTATTTCACGGACCCGGTCGATCCGTCATCGATCTTTCCCGAAGCCGTGGCGCTCAAGCGCCAATGCGTGATCCATGGCAAGCCCTTCCTGTCCACCGTGGCCTCGGCGCGCGACTGGCTGGAGATGGAGCGCATCCATGCGGGCCTGCCCGCCGACCCGGGTGCGCGGCGCTTCCATGATTTCGGCCAGCAGACGCTGGCGCTGATCGCCCACGATGCGCTCAAGCCCACGATGCTGGAGTTCGCTGCGCGCAACTTCGAGCTGCTGTCGCGCTTCGGCCGGCGCGTGGGCACGGGCACGACGGGCCACAAGCTCAACGAGCTGGCCTGGAGCCGTGGCTGGCCCCAGGACCGGCCCTGGGTGGACCGCTACAACAGCGGCCCGCTGGGGGGGGACGCCCAGATCGCCGACCTGGTGCTGGAGCGGCGCTGCCAGCGCGTGATCTTCTTCGAGGACCCGCATGTGGCACGCCAGCACGAGGCCGACATCCAGCTGCTGGAGCGCGCCGTGACCACGGTGACGCACGACACGGTCTGCATGACCTCGCCCCAGGTCGCGCAACGCTGGTGCGACGCGGCCCTGGTCCGGCGCTGACGGCGCAGTCGCGCACACGACAGCCCGCACCGGCACGCGCGGGCGAACACCCATGACCGGCCGCAGGCTTTCTGCAAGACTGGCTGTTTTCCCGACATGAGGAGACAGCGATGGTCCGAAAGCTTTTTGCGCGCTCCCGGCTGGCCATGGCGGCGGCCCTGCTGCCCGCCTGCGCGGCGGCCCAGTCCCCGCAGGCTCCGGCCTTGCCGCCGCCCGACAGCGTGCGCCTGGAGCAGCTGGGGCTGATGCAGGGCTTTCCCCCGCCGCCCGACAAGCGTGTCGATGCTTCCAACGGCTACCGCTACCCGCAGCTGCGCTGGGTGGTGCAGCACCTGCGCGAGCTGCAGCCCACGCAGAACATCCGGCGCGGCGCCGCCCCCGCATCGATGCTGCCCGAGGCGCCCATGCCGCTGGGCACGGTGCAGTTCGATGACGACAAGGGCCAGCCCGTCACCGTGGACCAGTGGCTGGAGCGCACCTATACCGATGCCATCGTGGTGCTGCACAAGGGGCGCATCGTCTTCGAGCGCTACGGCAACCAGATGCAGGCCAGCTCGCCGCATCTGCTGTTCTCGGTCACCAAGTCGTTCACGGGCCTGATGGCCGCGCAGCTGGCCCATGAAGGGCGCCTCGATCCCGAGGCGCTGGTGACGAAATACGTGCCCGAGCTGGAAGGCTCGGCCTGGGGCGACATGGCGGTGCGCCAGGTCATGGACATGACGGGCGCCGTGCGCTTTCGCGAGGACTACGCCGATCCGAAGACCGAGATCTTCGGCTACTCCTGGGCCTCGGGCATGCTGCCGCGCCCGCCCGGATACCAGGGGCCGACGAATGTCTACGACTTCCTCAAGACCCTGCCCAAGGAGGGCACGCATGGCGAGGGCTTCGTCTACCGCACCGTGCATTCCGAGGTGCTGGGCTGGATCGTCTCGCGCGTCACGGGCCGGCGCTGGAGCGATCTGATGAGCGAGAACATCTGGCAGAAGCTGGGCATGCAGGAGGACGCCTATGTGATGGTGGACAGCACGGGCACGCCGCTGCAGGGCGCGGGCCTGAACGCCACCGCGCGCGACCTGGCGCGGGTGGGCGAGATGCTGCGCCTGGGCGGCAGCTTCAATGGCGCCAGGGTCTTCGACCAGGCGGTGATCGAGGACATCGCGCGCGGCGGCGACCGCGAGCGGTTCAAGTTCCGCGGCATCCAGGCCGCGCGGCCCGGCTACAGCTACCGCAACCAGTGGTGGGTGCTGCACAACGCCGACGGCGCCTACGAGGCCGCCGGCATCCACGGCCAGTTCATCCACGTGAACCCCGCCGCGCAGATGGTGGTGGTCAAGCTGTCCTCGCACCCCGTGGCGGGCGCGGCCTTCACCCATGCGCTGACGCTCAAGGCCTGGGCGGCGCTGGCCGATGCGGTGCGCGGCAGGCCCTGAGCCCTGCGCCGTCTGCTCTATCCCACCAGCCGGTCGGCGCGCGCGTTGCGGGCTTCGATCAGGCAAGCGGCCAGGTCGCGCACGATCCGTGATTTCGGAAGGTCCGGCCGGAAAAGGAGCAGGGTCCTGAAGTGCACGGCGGCCGAGAAGGGCCGGAATGCGACGCCGCGGGATGCATAGCCGTCCACCGAGTACGGGTTCACCAGGCCCACGCCCAGCCCCTCCATCGCCAGCGCACAGACGGTCGACGAGCTGGGCGTCTCCGCGACGACGCGCGGGCGCACGCCGTTCTCGATAAAGACTTTTTCCAGCTTGCGCCGGACCGTATCTTCCGGCGACAGCGCGATAAAGGGCTCGTCGGCGAGGTCCTGCGGCGTGATGACGGCCCGCTCGGCCAGGCGGTGTCCGGCCGGCAGGGCGCACATCGCCTGGGGGGTCGCGAAGAGCTGGTGCTCCAGGCCTGAGACATCAATTTCATCCGCTGCAAGACCCACGTCGAAGTGGCTGCTCATCAGCAGTTCCCGAACGGTGGCGGAAGCCGTCACCTGCAGCGTGATCGCGATCGCCGGGTGCCTTGCCCTGAACAGTCTCAACGCATGCGGCACCAGCGTGGAGCCCATGGCTGACAGGCTGGCCACCCGAATGTCTCCCGTGCCGAAGTCGCGGATCCGCGCGGCGCTGGCCCGCAGGCGATCCAGGCCCTGGAAGGTGGTTTTGACATCCCGGAAGAAGAGCTGCCCTTCGGCCGTGGGGACCAGCCGGCCCCGCACCCGGTCGAACAGCTGGAATCCCGTGGCCTTTTCCAGCTCGAGAATGCTGCGGCTGATGGCAGGCTGCGTGACGTGCAGCAGGTCTGCGGCGCGCGAGGCAGAGCCTGTGACCATCACCGCCCGGAAGGCTTCGACTTGGCGGAAATTCATCAACAATCCATAAGGTTTGGTCATGGAGTGCCATGTCCAGATCATTGATTGTAATCAACGGAGATCTTAGAGTCGCTGCCGGGTTGCCAGATGAGCGATGGCTGTTCACCTGGCCCTGACGCCGGACGCAACCCCTGCGGGATCGCAGGTTTCTGCGGCGTGCCATTCCAACTTGAGATGAAGAGGACTTCCAAAGTGGCCAAGATGGATGATTTCCGAAGCCTGTCGCCCGCCATATGGCGCGCTTCCACGGTCCTGTTCGATGACATCGCCGATTTCACGGCGCGCAAGGAGCGCCTGTTCGACGGATATACCTATGGCGTGACGGGCACGCCGACGACCCGCGCCCTGGAGGAGCGCATCGCGCGCCTTGAGAACGCCCCGTTCTGCGTGGCGAGCCCTTCGGGCCAGTCGGCGCTGTGCCAAGTCGGCCTGGCGTTGCTGGGTTCGGGCGACCATGTGCTGATCGCCGACTCTTGCTATGGGCCGTTGAGGACTTTCGCGAGCGACTACCTCCGGCGCTTCGGGGTCGAGTGCGAAACCTACGACCCGGCCATTGGCGCGGAGATCGCCGGGCGCTTCAAGCCCGGCACGAAACTCATCTTCATGGAGTCCCCGGGTTCCTTGACGATGGAGATGCAGGACATTCCCGCCATCGTGAAGGCAGCGAAGGCCCACGGCATTGTGACCGTGCTCGACAACAGCTGGGCGTCCCCTCTGGGCTTTCAGGCGGTGCCCGCTGGCGTCGATATCGTGGTCCAGGCCGTCTCCAAGCTCCTGGGGGGCCACTCGGACCTGCTGCTCGGTGCCTTGTCGACCGCAAGCCGCACGCTCTATGAGAAGCTGCGCACGGCCCAGAGCGTGCTGGGGCAGGCGGTGAGCCCCGACGATTGCTTTCTCGCATTGCGGGGGCTGGACACCTTTGCTTTGCGGTATGCCCACCAGTGCGCCTGCGCGCTGGCCTTGGCGGAGAAGCTGGCCCGGCATCCCATGGTGGAGCGCGTGCTGTTTCCGCCGCTTGCGGGGGACGAAGGCCATGCGCGCTGGAAGGCGTCGTTCCAGGGGGGTGGATGCGTGCTGTCGTTTGTGCCCAGGCTTGCATCGACCGAAGAGGTCCATCCGTTCTTCGATGCGCTGAAGGTCTTCCGGATCGGGGCGAGCTGGGGCGGCGCGCACAGCCTGGCGGCCTACTACCCGGCGGCCGAGCAGGCGAAGCGGACGTACTGCAAGGTGCAGGCTGGCGTCATCCGCCTGGCCGTCGGCCTGGAGCCCGCGGAGCAGCTGGTCGCTGATGTCCTGCAGGCACTGGAGCGGGCGGCCCATCGCGCAGCGACCTGAACCGGCTTGACCGCCTGGCGGTCGTGGCGGGGCAGGCAAAAAGCCCATGCAGCAGGCTGCATGGGCTTTCGTCAGGGGTCGGGAGCGCCGATGCTCAGATCACGCCCTGGGCCAGCATGGCATCGGCCACCTTCACGAAGCCGGCGATGTTGGCGCCGTCGATGTAGCTGACGGTGCCGTCCTCGCGCTTGCCGTACTTCAGGCAGGCGGCGTGGATGCCCTGCATGATCTGCAGCAGGCGGGCATCGACTTCCTCGGCGGGCCAGGACAGGCGGGCCGCGTTCTGGCTCATTTCCAGGCCCGAGGTGGCCACGCCACCGGCGTTGCTGGCCTTGCCCGGCGCGTACAGCACGCCGGCCTTCTCGAAGGCCTTGGCCGCCTCGATGGTGGAGGGCATGTTGGCGCCTTCGGCCACGCACAGCACGCCATTGGCGATCAGCACCTTGGCATCCTGCTCATTGAGTTCGTTCTGCGTGGCGCAGGGCAGGGCCACGTCCACCTTCAGGTGCCACGGCGTCTTGCCGGCCAGGAATTCGGCGCCCACCAGCCTGGCGTACTCGTCCACGCGGCCGTAGCGGTGGTTCTTCACGTCCATCAGGATGGCGAGCTTTTCGGTGGTGAAGCCGGCGGGGTCGTACACGGTGCCCGAGGAGTCGGAGACCGACACCACCTTGGCGCCCAGCTGCATCGCCTTCTCGACCGCGTACTGCGCGACGTTGCCCGAGCCGGACACCGACACGGTCTTGCCCGCGAAGGACTGGCCGCGCGTGGCCAGCATTTCCTGGGCGAAGTAGACGGTGCCGTAGCCGGTGGCCTCGGGGCGGATCAGCGAGCCGCCGAAGGACAGGCCCTTGCCCGTGAAGACGCTGGCGGCGCTGTTGGACAGCTTCTTGTACATGCCGGCCATGTAGCCGACCTCGCGGCCGCCCACGCCGATGTCGCCGGCCGGCACGTCGGTGTCCGGGCCCACGTGGCGGAACAGCTCGGTGACGAAGGCCTGGCAGAAGCGCATGACTTCAGCGGGGCTCTTGCCCTTGGGGTCGAAGTCCGATCCGCCCTTGCCGCCGCCCATGGGCAGCGTGGTCAGCGCGTTCTTGAAGGTCTGCTCGAAGGCCAGGAACTTGAGCACCGACAGCGTGACCGAGGGGTGGAAGCGCAGGCCGCCCTTGTAGGGGCCGATGGCCATGCTGTGCTGGATGCGGAAGCCCCGGTTGACCTGCACCTGGCCCTTGTCGTCGGTCCAGCTGACGCGGAACATCACCACGCGCTCGGGCTCGACCAGGCGCTCCAGCAGTCCGTGTTCGGCGTACTTGGGGTTCTTCTCGATGAAGGGCCACAGGCTTTCCATCACTTCGGTGACGGCTTGCAGGAATTCGGGCTGGCCAGGGTTGCGCTGCGCCACTTCGTCGAGGAATTGGCCGACGGACTCGTACTTCATAGGAGAACCTTCTGACTGAAAAACAGGCTGCTGAGGGAATGTGCAGCCAAAATTATGCCAAAAAGTTATGCCGTCATGCATCGTTTTGGTGAATCGTGCGCAAGACTGGTGCCTTCATGCCGTGTTTGGGTGCATTTCCAGAGGGGAGTGATGACATTTGGTGCATGGCCGCGCACCCCTTCCCGCAGGAGGAGCCATGGCCTGAACCGATGCAGGCCGTATCCGGTGGCGGGTGCAGCCATGTCGAATGGGCATGGCGCAGCCTTGCCGCCAGAGAGTTCTGACGGGCGGGAAGGCCTTGCCGGCGCAAGGCCTTGGCAAGGGGCCGTTCAGCCGCGCTGCAATTGCGGGTGGCGCGCGAACAGGTCGGCGGCCCAGTCCACGAAGGCCCGCACCTTGGCGCTGAGGTGGCGGTTGGGCGGGTAGACCACATGCACGGGCAGTGGCGGCTGGGTCCATTCGGGCAGCACTTCGACGAGCTCGCCGCTTTCCAGCAGCGGCTTGGCGACGACGGTGACCAGCTGCGCGATGCCGAAGCCGGCCAGGGCGGCGGCCGTGTAGGCGTTGCTGTCGTTGGCGGCGAGCCGGTAGTTGCCGGCCACGTCGATGGATTCGTCGCCGCGCCGGAACTCCAGCGGGTACAGGCGCCGCGTGTGGCCCGAGAAGAAGGCGACGATCTTGTGCTGGTGCGTTTCGAGCTCGGACGGGTGCTGCGGCACGCCGTGGCGCTGCAGGTAGGCGGGCGATGCCACGGTGACCCAGTTCAGGGTGCCGATGCGCCGCGCCACCAGCGACTGGTCGCTGAGTTCGCCGCCGCGGATCACGCAGTCCACGTTGTCGCCGATCAGGTCCACCAGGCGGTCGCCCACGCCCAGGTCGATCTGGATGTCGGGGTAGCGTTCGCAGAATTCGGTCAGCGCAGGGATGAGCACCAGCCGCGCCATGGAGCTGCCGACATCCAGCCGCAGGCGGCCGCTGGGCGCCGTCTGGGTGTTGACCATGCTGGCTTCGAGATCGTCGAAGTCGTTGAGCAGGCGCGCCGCGCGCTCGTAGTAGGCGGCGCCGTCGGGCGTGACGGTGACGCGCCGCGTCGTGCGGTTGAGCAGCTTGACGCGCACGCGCGCCTCCAGCGCCTGGATCTGCTTGGTGACCGTGCCCTTGGGCAGGTCCAGCGAATCGGCGGCGCGGGTGAAGTTGCCTGCCTCCACCACGCGGACGAAGACACGCATGGCCTGGATCTGGTCCATGGAAAGATGCTCCTGCAACGCCCGGCAAGGGGTGCCGGCTCGGCGGAATTCTCACACGGGCCCGATGCCGCGATTGTTCGCCAAACGGAAACAGAGCGGTGGCTTGCGGGCGGTTTCGGACATGGCCGGCGCCGCCTATATTCCAACCATCCACCATTGCCGCAGGTTCGCGCCATGTCCTCCCATTTGCCGCTTCCGTCCGGCCCCGCCGCAGGGGCGCAGATTGCCGAAACCGAACTGTCCATCGAGCTGCCGGAGCACGGTGCCGTGCTGGCGCGCGCCTATGGCCAGCGCAGGCCCGGCAAGGTGTCGCCGCTGGTGCTGCATTTCCATGGCGGCACCTTCGTCTGCGGCACGCTGGACAACGGCCGATTCGTCGGCCGGCTGCTGGCCGAGGCGGGCGCCGTCGTGGTGTCGCTGGCCTATCCGCTGGCGCCCGAGCATCCGTTCCCCCAGCCCATCGAGGTGGGCTACGCCATGCTGCAATGGCTGTACAAGCACCGCGTGAAGATGGCGGGCAAGGGCGCTGCGCTGTTTCTTGCGGGCGAGGAGGCGGGCGGCAACCTGGCCGCCGCCGTGGCGGTGATCTCGCGCGACCGGGGCCATCCGCCGCTGGCCGGACAGATCCTGGTGTCGCCCATGCTCGATCCCTGCACGGGCACGGCCTCGCAGCGCGAGGCCACACCCGAGGCCGGCGAATGCCGCTGGGCCAGCGGCTGGCGCGAGTACCTGAGCTGTCCCAAGGACGCCATGCACCCCTATGCCGTGCCCAGCACCTCGCTGCGCCTGGCCCAGTTGCCGCCGGCCCTGGTGCTGGTGGGCGGTGACGATCCGCTGCGCGACGAGGCCCAGGCCTATGCGGCAAGGCTGCGCGCCGCCGGCGTGCAGGCCAGCAGCCATGTGCTGCCCAGCGCGTCGAACTGGCCGCAGGCCCTGTCGGAGGCCGAGGCCTGTACGGCCTGCAGCTCCGCCGTGTCCCGGCATGTGCTTGACTTCTTCGAGGCCACCATGGACAAGCCCGCGGCACCGGGCTAGGCCCCGCGCCGCCGCAGCCGGCGAACCTTGCTGCCCCGTTTTCCCTTCCGCCTTCCCGGCGCATCCAGGCGCCGGGCGGGCATCGTGTTCCCTGAATTTCGCCAAAAAACACCATGTCCACCGAATCCACCCCATCCTCTTCTTCCGTCTCCGCCCAGCGCAAGGGCTGGAAACTGCCTGCCGCCGCTGTGGCCATCCTCGCCGTCAGCGCCACCCTGTTCGGCCTGCACGGCATCGAAGCCAAGGCCGATGACGCGCCGGCCAGCGCCCAGCCGGCCGCCACGCCGGTGTCGGTGGCCACGGTGGCCGAAAGCGAGGTCACCGCCTGGGACGAGTTCTCCGGCCGCCTCGAAGCCGTGGAGCGCGTGGACATCCGCTCGCGCGTGGCCGGTGCCGTGCAGGCCGTGCATTTCCGCGAAGGCGCGCTGGTCAAGCAGGGCGACCTGCTGATCACCATCGATCCCGCGCCCTATGCGGCCGAGGTCGAGCGTGCGCAAGCCCAGGTGGCTTCGGCACAGGCCCGCCTGTCCTACGCGCGCAGCGAGCAGGAGCGCGCACGCCGCCTGTGGGATGAGCGGGCGATTGCCCAGCGCGAACTGGACGAGCGCATCAACGCGGGCAGCGAGGCCGAGGCCAATCTGCGCGCGGCCCAGGCCTCGCTGCAGTCGGCGCGTCTGAACCTGGGCTACACCCAGGTGCGCGCGCCCGTCTCGGGCCGCATCGGCAAGCGCGAGATCACCGTGGGCAACCTGGTGGCCGCCGGGCCCGGTGCCCCGGTACTGACCACGCTGGTCTCGGTCAGTCCCATCTACGCCAGCTTCGATGCCGATGAGCAGGTCATCGTGCGCGCCCTCAAGGAGCTGGGCGGCGGCGCGGCCAACCGCGCGAAGATCGACAGCATCCCGGTGCAGATGGGCACGGCCACGGCCGGCAGCACGCCTTTCGAGGGCCGGCTGCAGCTGATCGACAACCAGGTCGATGCCCGAAGCGGCACGGTGCGCGTGCGCGCGGCCTTCGACAACCCGGACGGCCAGCTCATCCCGGGCCAGTTCGCCCGCATCCGCATGGGCCAGGCGCGCGACAGCCGCATGCTGCTGGTCAGCGAGCGCGCCATCGGCACGGACCAGAGCAAGAAGTACGTGATGGTGGTGGGCGCCGACAACAAGGCCGTCTACCGCGAGGTCACGCTGGGCCCGTCCATCGATGGCCTGCGCGCGGTGACCCAGGGCCTGGCCGCCGGCGACCGCGTGGTGGTCAACGGCCTGCAGCACATCCGCCCCGGCGCCCTGGTCGCGCCCAAGGAGGTGGCCATGGATGCGCGGGCCGATGCCCGCCAGCCCGGCACCCGGCAGGCCGCCGAACACGTGGCTGACGCCACCAAGTCCTGATCTAGCAGCACCCCTTTCCAGCCTCTGAAATGCCGCCTGGCCGCAGGCGGCATGGGCCGCGCTTTGCCGTGGCGGAACCCAATACCATGAACCTGTCCAAATTTTTCATCGACCGGCCGATCTTCGCGGGCGTGCTGTCGCTGCTGATGCTGATCGCCGGCCTGATCGCGCTGCGCGGCCTGCCGATCTCCGAGTACCCCGAGGTCGCGCCGCCTTCCGTGGTCGTGCGCGCCCAGTATCCAGGCGCCAATCCCAAGGTCATCGCCGAGACCGTGGCCACGCCGCTGGAGGAGCAGATCAACGGCGTCGAAGGCATGCTCTACATGGGCAGCCAGGCCACCAGCGACGGCGTGCTCACGCTGACCGTGACCTTCCGCCTGGGCACCGACCCCGACAAGGCCCAGCAGCTGGTGCAAAACCGCGTCTCGCAGGCCGAGCCACGCCTGCCCGAGGAGGTGCGCCGCTTGGGGCTCACCACGGTCAAGAGCGCGCCCGACCTGACCATGGTGGTGCACCTGGTCTCGCCCAATGGCCGCTATGACATCAACTACCTGCGCAACTACGCGGTGCTCAACGTCAAGGATCCGCTGGCGCGCATCGAGGGCGTGGGCCAGATCCAGATCTTCGGCGGTGGCGACTACGCCATGCGCGTGTGGCTCGATCCGCAGAAGGTCGCCCAGCGCGGCCTGTCGGCCAGCGACGTGGTGGCCGCCATCCGTGGCCAGAACGTGCAGGCGGCCGCTGGCGTGGTCGGCGCATCGCCGGGCCTGCCGGGCGTGGACATGCAGCTGTCCATCAACGCCCAGGGCCGCCTGCAGAGCGAGGAGGACTTCGGCGACATCATCGTCAAGAGCGCGGGCGACGGCGCGGTGACCCGGCTGCGCGACATCGCGCGCCTGGAGATGGGCGCGGCCGACTATTCGCTGCGCTCCCTGCTGAACAACGACCCGGCCGTGGGCATGGGCGTGTTCCAGGCACCGGGCTCCAACGCGCTGGAGATCTCGGCCAACGTGCGCAAGACCATGGAGGCGCTCAACAGGAACATGCCCGAGGGGCTGGAATACCGCATCGCCTACGACCCCACGCAGTTCGTGCGGGCGTCCATCGAGTCGGTGATCCACACCCTGCTGGAGGCCATCGTGCTCGTGGTGCTGGTGGTGATCCTGTTCCTGCAGACCTGGCGCGCGTCCATCATCCCGCTGCTGGCCGTGCCGGTGTCGGTGATCGGCACCTTCGCCGTGCTGCATGTGCTGGGCTTTTCCATCAATGCGCTGAGCCTGTTCGGCCTGGTGCTGGCCATCGGCATCGTGGTGGACGACGCCATCGTGGTGGTGGAGAACGTGGAGCGCAACATCGAGGCGGGGCTGACGCCGCGCGAGGCCACCTACCGCGCCATGCGCGAGGTCTCGGGCCCCATCATCGCCATCGCCCTGGTGCTGGTGGCGGTGTTCGTGCCGCTGGCCTTCATCAGCGGCCTCACGGGCCAGTTCTACAAGCAGTTCGCGGTGACGATCGCCATCTCGACGGTGATCTCGGCCATCAACTCGCTGACGCTGTCGCCCGCGCTGGCGGCCCTGCTGCTGCGCGGCCACGATGCGCCCAAGGACGCGCTGACGCGCGGCATGGACCGCGCCTTCGGCTGGCTGTTCCGTGGCTTCAACCGCATGTTCCACCGGGGCTCGCAGGCCTACAGCGGCGGCGTGGGCCGCGTGATCTCGCGCAAAAGCCTGATGCTGGCCATCTACCTGGCCCTGATCGCCGTGACCTTCGGCCTGTTCAAGGCCGTGCCCTCGGGCTTCGTGCCGGCGCAGGACAAGCAGTACCTGATCGGCTTCGCCCAGCTGCCCGACGGCGCCACGCTGGACCGCACGGACGACGTGATCCGCCGCATGGGCGAGATCATGAAGAGCAATCCCAATGTGCAGGACGCCATCGCCTTCCCGGGCCTGTCGATCAACGGCTTCACCAACAGCTCCAACTCCGGCATCGTGTTCGCCACGCTCAAGCCTTTCGAGGAGCGCAGGCGCGCCGACCAGAGCGGCGGCGCCGTGGCGGGCCAGCTCAACCAGGCCTTCGGCCAGATCCAGGATGCCTTCATCGTCATGTTCCCGCCGCCGCCGGTGGCGGGCCTGGGCACCACGGGCGGCTTCAAGCTGCAGCTGGAGGACCGCGCCTCGCTGGGCTATGAGCAGATGGATGCGGCCGTGAAGGCCTTCATGGCCAAGGCCTACCAGGCGCCCGAACTCACGGGCATGTTCACCAGCTGGCAGGTCAACGTGCCCCAGCTGTATGCCGACATCGACCGCACCAAGGCGCGCCAGCTCGGCGTGCCCGTGACGGACATCTTCGAGACCATGCAGATCTACCTGGGCAGCCTGTACGCCAACGACTTCAACAAGTTCGGCCGCACCTACAGCGTGCGCGTGCAGGCCGATGCGCCGTACCGCGCGCGGGCCGAGGACATCGGCATGCTCAAGGTGCGTTCCAGCTCGGGCGAGATGATTCCGCTGTCGGCGCTGATGAAGGTCAACTCCAGCTTCGGCCCCGAGCGCGCCATGCGCTACAACGGCTATCTCACGGCCGACATCAACGGCGGCGCCGCGCCCGGCTTCTCCTCGGGCCAGGCCCAGGATGCGATCAAGCGCATCGCGGCCGAGACCCTGCCCAAGGGGATCGACTTCGAGTGGACCGACCTGACCTACCAGGAGATCCTGGCCGGCAACTCGGCGGTGATCGTGTTCCCGCTGGCCATCCTGCTGGTGTTCCTGGTGCTGGCCGCGCAGTACGAGAGCCTGACCCTGCCCATCGCCATCATCCTGATCGTGCCCATGGGCCTGCTGGCCGCCATGACCGGCGTGTGGCTGTCGCGCGGCGACAGCAACGTCTTCACGCAGATCGGCCTCATCGTGCTCGTGGGGCTGAGCGCCAAGAACGCCATCCTGATCGTGGAGTTCGCCCGCGAGCTGGAGTTCGAGGGACGCTCGCCCGTGCGCGCCGCCATCGAGGCCAGCCGCCTGCGCCTGCGCCCCATCCTGATGACCTCGCTGGCCTTCGTCATGGGCGTGCTGCCCCTGGTGCTGTCCACGGGCGCCGGCTCGGAAATGCGCCGCGCCATGGGCGTGGCCGTGTTCTCGGGAATGATCGGCGTGACGGCCTTCGGCCTGTTCCTCACGCCCGTTTTCTACGTGCTGATGCGCCGCCTGGCGGGCAACCGTCCGCTCAGGCAGCACGGCCACGCGCCTGCCGCCACCACGGACCTGCCCCATGGACATGCCTCGGGCGGCGGCGCCTTGCCCGCGCCGTCGGCCGCACGCGGAGAACACGAATGAGCCCGCAAGCCTTTTCCCCGGAAACGATCATGAAGCCCTTCTCTTTGACCAAGCGCCTGCTGCCCCTGGTCGCGGCGCTGGCGCTGGCCGGTTGCGCCAGCGTCTCCCAGACCCTGCCCGAAGTGCCTGCGGCCCAGGCCTTCAAGGAGCAGGGCGCGGCCCCCCCGGCCGGCTGGACCCAGGCCCTGCCGGCCGAGGCCCGGGCACGCGGCCAGTGGTGGCTGGCCTTTGCCGATCCGGCGCTGGATGCGCTGGTGGAGCGTGCCACAGTGGACAACCAGGGCATCCAGGCCGCAGCCGCACGCCTGGCCGAAGCCCGCGCGCTGGCGCGCAGCGCCAATGCCGAGCGCATGCCGCAGATCGGCCTGGGCGCGGGCGCCACGCGCGGCGCGGGCCTGGACAAGGCCTCGGGCACGCAGCCCGCGACCCTGGTCAACGCGGGCCTGAATCTGTCCTATGAGGTCGATCTGTTCGGCCGCATCGCGCAGGGTGTCGATGCGGCGCGGCTGGACGCCGAGGGCAGGGAGGCCTTGCTGCAGAGCC
>JBHIXF010000017.1:0-97313 GCA_041984925.1 Comamonas sp. | reverse complement strand
GGCCGCCGTAGAACAGCCAGGCGGCCAGGGCAGCGCCGAAGCCGTCGGGACAGTTGCGGCCGTGGTAGAGGATCAGGGGGCGGGGGTCATCGCGTTCGGGGCGCACGAACAGCTGCAGGGGCAGGAGGGTGTTCTTCATGGTGCTGCGATTGTCGGGCCTTGCCGCGTTTTGTGGATGACAGAACGGCCATGCCGCCGGGCGGCACCCGGCTTTTCCCTGGGGCGAGTGCTATCAAATACCGTAGCGCAAGACCGCGGCCGCGCGAGGCCTATCCAGGCGATCGGCGGCAGGCTCCAGGCGCGCGCCCTATCATGTCCACCTTGCCATTGAAACGCTGCAGGCGGCCTGCCCAGCCCCGGGGCTTGCCGGACGCCGCGGCCCCCGTATGCGATCCACACCCGACATCACCCCCCACCTGGCCCAGCTGCTGCGCTTTCGCCGCGACCTGCATGCCCACCCCGAACTGCGCTACGAGGAGCACCGCACCAGCGACAAGGTGGCGGCCTACCTGGCCGCATTGGGGCTGACGGTGCACAGGGGACTGGGCCGCACCGGGGTGGTGGCCAGCATCCACGGCCGGGGGCGCAGCGCTGCCGATCCGGGGCCGGCCATCGGCATCCGTGCCGACATGGATGCCCTGCCGGTGGCGGAGGCCAACACCTTCGAGCACGCCAGCACCCGTGCGGGCTGCATGCACGCCTGCGGCCACGATGGCCACACCACCATGCTGCTGGGCGCGGCCACGCTGCTGGCGCAGCAGCCGGACTTCGACGGCACGGTGCACCTGATCTTCCAGCCCGCCGAGGAAGGCGGCGCCGGCGCCAAGGCCATGATGGACGACGGCCTGTTCGAGAAATTCCCCTGCCAGGCCGTCTTCGCGCTGCACAACTGGCCCGCCCTGCCCGCCGGCGAGATGGCCGTGCGCGCCGGCCCCATCATGGCCTCGACGCTGCGCTTCGAGATCCGCGTGCATGGCAGGGGCGGCCACGCGGCCATGCCCCACACCACGCTGGACCCCATCCCCGTGGCCTGCGCCATCGTCGGCCAGCTGCAGACCCTGGTCTCGCGCAGCACCGACCCGCTGGACAGCGCCGTGCTCACCATCGGCAAGATCACCAGCGGCACGGTGGAGAACATCATTCCCGACGAGGCCTGCATCTTCGGCACGGTGCGTGCCCTCAGGGCCGATACCCAGCAGATGTTCATCGAGGGCATGCAGCGCATCAGCGAGCATGTGGCGGCAGCCCATCTGTGCCGCGCCGAGTTCATCCTCAAGCCCGGCTATCCCAACACCACCAACCATGCGCGCGAGGCCAGGTTCATGGGCGAGGTGATGCGGGAAGTCGTCGGCGATGCCAAGGCCCATACCGACGTGCTGCCGGCCATGACCGCCGAGGACTTCGGCTTCATGCTGGAGGCCGTGCCCGGCGCCTACGGCTGGATCGGCAACGGCCCCGCCACGGGCGAGCCCGGCGTGGGCCTGCACAACCCGGGCTACGACTTCAACGACGACAACCTGGGGCGCGGCGCCCGCTTCTGGGACGTGCTGGCGCGCAGGTGGTTCGCGCAGCAGGCCTGAGGCAGGATTCAGGCAGCATTCAGGCAGGATTCAGGCCGCGTCCTCGCGCACGTCCGGCTGCTGCTCCAGCCACTCGTGCACGGGCAGCGGCCGGCCATAGTGGTAGCCCTGGAACAGGACATCCGGGTTCCAGCCGCGCAAGCGCTGTGCCTGCGCCTCGCTTTCCACCCCTTCCGCGACCACGCGCAGGCCCAGGCGGCGGGCCATCAGCAAGATGGCCTCGACCATGCAGGCATTGCCCGGCGAGATGTGGCAGTCCTGCACGAAGGAGCGGTCGATCTTGAGCTCCTGGAAGGGCAGGCGCTTGAGATTGGCCATGGATGAATAGCCGGTGCCGAAGTCGTCCAGGCCGACTTCCACCCCCAGACGCTGCAGGCCCGCCATGCGCTCGCGCGCTTCGTCCAGGTCGCGCATGACCACGCTTTCGGTGATCTCCAGCGTGAGCCTGCGGGGGTCGGCGCCGCTGCCCTCCAGGCTGCGGCGCAGCTTGTCCACCACATCGGGCTGGCGGAACTGGCGCCAGCTGACATTGACCGACAGGCGCCAGCCCTGCTGCACGAAGGCCGGCCGGGCCAGCAGGCGGCAGGCCTGCTCCAGCATCCAGTCGCCCAGCGCCACGATGAGCTCGGACTCCTCGGCCACGGGGATGAAATCGCCGGGCTCGACCATGCCCAGGCGCGGATGCAGCCAGCGCACCAGCATCTCGGCGCCCACGCAGCGGCCCTGCCCGTCGACCTGGGACTGCAGGAAAGGCTGCAGCTCTCCCCCCGGAATGGCGCGGCGCAAATCCTTTTCGATGCGAAAGCGCTTGCCCACGGCCTCGGCCATGCCGGGCCGGAACAGGACGATCTGGCCAGGGCCGGCCTTCTTGGCATGGTGCAGGGCCACGCCCGCGCGCCGCAGCACGTCATGCCCGCCGCTGTCCGACCGCGAGGCCGTGAAGGCCGCCGCGCCCACGCAGCAGCTGGCCTGCATTTCCTCGCCCGTGTCCTGCAGCCATAGCGGGCGCTCCAGCGCATCCCGCAGAGCGACGGCCAGGGCCTCGATGCGCAGCTCGGCCTGCGTGGGGTCGGTCCCGCAGTCCTGCAGCAGCACGGCGAACTCGTCGGCGCCCATGCGCGCCAGCACCAGGCCATCGGGCAGGGCATCCGTCAGCCGCAGCGCCAGCGCATGCAGCAGCGCATCGCCGCGCAGCGTGCCGCGCACATCGTTGAAGGCCGTGAACCGGTCCATGTCCAGCAGCAGCAGGCCGTGGTACTGGTCTTCCCCCTCTCCCGCGCGCCGCGCCAGCGCGCGCAGCCGCTGGGTCAGCGACAGCCGGTTGGGCAGGCCCGTGAGCGCATCGAAGTGCACCAGCGCATGGATCTGCTGTTCGGCGCGCATGCGCTCGGACAGGTCCTGCTTGAGCTCCACATAGTTGACGATGCGGCCGTCGGGCGCGCGGATGGGTGCCACCAGCACGGCCTCGGGCAGGTCTTCGCCCTGGCGGCTCTTGTTCGTCATCTGGCCGCGCCACAGCGCGCCGCGTGCCAGCTGGCGCAGCGCCTCTTCGCGGGCCGGCGCGTCCAGCCCCATGGTCGAGAAGCGGTGCGTGGGCTGGCCCATGACCTCGCTGCGCGCATAGCCCGTGCGCTGCAGGAAGGCTTCGTTCACATAGACGATGTCCTGGTTCACATCGGTGATGACGATGCTCTCGGGGTTTTGCTCGACGGCCCGGTAGAACTTGCGCAGGTCGTCCTGGTGGCGCTCCAGCGCGGCCAGCGTGTCCTGCAGTTCCTGGGCGCGGCGCAAAAGGCTGCGCCGCGCCATCAGCGTGATGGTGGCAGTCATGCCCAGCATGCCCACGAAGTAGAGCAGGGAGAACACCGGCGATGTCTCCCGCTGCCCGATCCAGGCCGCCCCCTCGCGCCCCGCCACCCAGAGCGCCGCCATGGACAGCACCGACAGGCCCAGCATGGCCAGCGTCATGCGCACGCCCAGGATCCATGCGCACATGACCAGCAGCGCAGGAAAGGCCAGCACCGAAGTGCTCTGCACACCGCCGGTGGCCGCGACGGCCGCCACGGCGGTCGCCCAGCTGCCCCAGACGAAGACATGGGATGCGACCTGCCAATGCCGCCGCCAGCCCAGCAGCACCGCACAGAAGCTGACCGCCGCTGCCGCGAGATTGAGCCAGACGCTGCGCCAGGGCACCGGGTCCTGCGTCAGCAGCGCCAGCGCCAGCAGCATGGTGAGGCTGCTGATCCAGACGCTGCCCACGCGGACGACGCGGCGCATCGACAAATGGGTTTCCTCCTCGATCCGGTGACGTCGCATGGGATGCCCTGCAAAAGTGACAGACGACATGCTAGCCGTCCCGGACCGCGGGCCCTTGCGGTGCTTGCGCCAGCGGGCAAGCCGGACATGCTCCTGCCCCGAACAAGTGAGGGCGGCGCGCCCGGGCGCGCCGCCTGCGCGGTCAGCCGGCGTCCGGGCGGCGCTCGCGCGAGGGCCGCTTGCGCGCCTTGTTGGCCTCCTTGCGCGCCTGGCGTTCGGCATCGCGCGCCTGGCCGAACGCCAGCCACTGCGCGTACTCGTCAGGCGTCTCCAGGGTGGTGCGGCCCAGCGCCGCGGCCCGGAAGTCGGTCAGCACCAGTTCGGCAGCCTTTTGCACATTGACACGTCCGCCCCCCATCATGGCGCCGCGCCGGCGGCCGATGGCATCGAGCAGCTCATCGTCATGCAAGGCGGCAATGCGCTCGCTGCCCAGGCCGAGCTTGTAGCGCGCATCGATCAGGTCCGCATAGTGCCTTTGCAGATAGCCCAGCAGCTCCAGCGCCACCAGTTCCTCGTCATAGGCGTTGCGGCCCACGGCGCCGCTGGCCGCCAGGTTGTAGCCGCTTTGCTCGACGATGATGCGCGGCCACAGCATGCCGGGCGTGTCCCACAGGTAGAAGTCGTCGGCCAGCACGATGCGCTGCTCCAGCTTGGTGATGCCGGCCTCGTCCCCGGTCTTGGCCTGCTTCTTG
Organism: Comamonas sp.; assembly: GCA_041984925.1. GTDB lineage: Bacteria > Pseudomonadota > Gammaproteobacteria > Burkholderiales > Burkholderiaceae_C > Comamonas. Next base: position 92,725 of record JBHIXF010000017.1, on the reverse strand, counting down.
CCGCTCATGGAGTTGATCAGCGTGGACTTGCCCACGTTGGGAATGCCGCAGATCAGCACGCGCATGGGCCTGGACATGCCGCCGCGCTGGGGTGCCAGCAGCTTGCAGGCCTCGATCAGCCGCCGCGTGGGCGCGGGCTCGGAGGCATCGAGCGCGATGGCGCGCGTGTCGCTTTGCGCGTTGTACCAGTCCAGCCACAGCGGCGTGCGCGCGGGATCGGCCAGGTCCTGCTTGTTGAGCACCTGCAGGCGCGGCTTGTGCCCCGTCAGCTCCTGCAGCAGCGGATTGCTGCTGGACCCCGGCAGGCGCGCATCCAGCACTTCGATGACCACATCGATTTCCTTGACGCGCTCGGTGATCGCCTTGCGCGTGAGATTCATGTGACCGGGGAACCACTGTATGGCCATGGGGATTACTTTCTGAGGAACGGGGGAACTGGCGGGGGCGCAAGGATAATCCGGGCTTGCGCAAACAGGATGCGACGGCGCGCTGCGCCCCGGGGCATGCCGCAGGCTTCGGCCCTTCTTGCGCAAGCCGCAATTGTCCTCCGCTTTCCCCACCTGCTCCACTGCCCATGTCCTTGCCCGATACCTCTTCCTCCCGCTCCGCCTCGCGCAAGGCCGATATCGAACTGCTCATCAAGGGCGTGACCTGCGCCGTGATCGGCCTGGTGATCCTGCTGGCGCCGCAGTTCATGGCGCCGGGCGGCATCGTGCAGATGATGGCCCAGTCCTACCTGGTGGGCTGGTTCGCCCTGGTGCTGGGCGCGGCCTTCATCGTGCTGTTCGCCGTGCGCCGCAGCAAGGCCCGGCGTTGAGCACCGCCCCCGCAGGGCCGCTGGAGCAGGCGCTGTCGCGCATGCGCCTGTGGCAGCAGCGTGCCCAGGCGGCCGGTGTCACGCTGCGCGAGGCCCCGCCCCAGCCCACGAGCTGCTGCGGCCGGGGCTGCAACGGCTGCGTCTGGGAGGGCTTCTACGACGCCGTGCTGTTCTGGTGCGAGGACGCCGAGCAGGCCCTGCCGCCCGGCCGCCGCGCCTGAGGCTTCAGCGCAGATTCTCGGGCGACATGTAGCGCAGCCGCCACTCCTCGAAGGACAGCGTGTCGGCCGCCTCGATGTCGCGCTGCTCCTGCACCGATTGCAGCGTCCATTGCTCGAAGCGCTGCTGCTGGGCCTCGCTCCAGGGCAGGGCCAGCAGCGAATCGCGGGCCTGCTCGGACTGCGCCAGCGTGAACCGCGAGAAGCTGTTGCCAAAGCGGCCCGTGAGCTCTTGCAGCACATGGGCCGAAGGCGTGCGCTCGGGCTGTGCCAGGCGCTCGAAGGCCTGGGCCAGCGCCGCGCTGTAATCCTGCGTGCCATGCACGGCATCCAGCGCCTGCGCATAGGGCCGGCACTGGTCGAGCACCTCATGGGCCCAGTCGCGCAGCGCCACTTCGCGGCCGGCGCGCAGCAGCTGCAGGCCGGGCTCGCGGCCGCGCTCGGCCGTCAGGTGCTGGTTGTGCTTGAGCTCGGCGATCTCGGCCGGCGTATCGGGCGGGCTGTCCGACTGCAGGCAATGCAGCAGGAACACGTCCAGCATGCGCATGGTCGGCGCCGCGATGCCCACATCCTCGAAGGGATCGAGGTCCATGAGCCGCACTTCCACGTACTCCACGCCGCGCTCGCGCAGCGCGTGCAGCGGGCGTTCGCCCCGGCTGACCGTGCGCTTGGGGCGGATGGTGCCGTAGAACTCGTTCTCGATCTGCAGCAGGCCGGTGCCCAGCTGGTTGTAGTCGCCGCCGGGGTTGCGCACGCCCAGGGTCTCGTAGGCCGGGTAGGGGCGCGTGAGCGCGTCGTAAAGCGAGTCGGCATAGCCATCGAGGCCGTTGTAGCTGACGTTGATGCTGGCCTGGGCATCGCTCTGGTAGCCCAGCCGGCCCATGCGCAGCGAGGTGGCATGCGGCAGGTACAGCGCCTGCCCGGCATCCCCCAGCGGCTGCAGGCGGTGCTCGCGCCCCTCGACGAAGCAGGGACACAGCGCGGGCGAGGCACCGTAGAGGTACAGCAGCACGAAGGCATGCCGGCGGAAGTTGCGGATCAGCGCGAAATACTCGTCACTGCCCACGCCCGGCAGGGACCAGTTGTAGTGGATGCCCGAGATGGTCTGCATGCGCCGGCCGTAGCGGTGGCCCAGGCCCATGCGGTAGACGCTCTTGGAGCGGCCCGAATGCGAGGAGCCATAGCGCGCCAGCGGAATCGTCTCGTCCGTGGGCAGCTGGCAGGGCATGCTGGAAGACCACAGCATCTCGCCGCCCGCGTCGCGCAGGCTGCGCAGCACGAACTGGTGGATCTGCACCAGCTCATCGAGGCACTCCTGCACGCCCAGGCGCGCACCCGTGATCAGCTCGATCTGGGACTCGCTGTAGTCGGTGGTGATGTGGGGGTGCGTGAGCGCCGACCCCAGCGCCCGGGGATGCGGGGTCAGCGCCAGGCCCCCGGAAGGCAGCACGCGCAGGCCTTCCTTCTCTATGCCCCGGCGCATGCCCTTGAGCCGCTCGGGATCGGGAACCGCCATGGATGCCTGCGATGATTTCATTCTTTGTACTGATTCGTTGATGGGCGTCGGCCCCGCTGGAAACCGAGGGGATTGCCATGGGCCGGACCCGGACGCCGAATGATAGAGAAACCGCAGCCAACGCGATGGCGCCTGTCCGCTTAACCACGCGTTTTGGCCTGTTGCCTCACAGCATGGCGCCACCAGCGAAAGGAATGTGTCAGAGTTTTGCCCGCCACGCCGCACCCGCCTTGATCCGGGGCAGCCGCCAGCGGCTCATGCGCGCGCCGCCATGGCCTTGCCCACCTCCAGCGTACCCTGGGCGGCGCCGCTTTGCGGCACCTGCTCGCCGCTGCGGTCCAGCACCTGGGCCAGCTGCGCAGCCAGCGCCTCGGGCACCTGATCGCCCTGGCCCAGGAAGATGCCCTCGGTCAGCGTGATGAAGGCCGCCTCGAAGCCGCCGGCCCCGGCGCACAGCGTGGTGCGCGTGGGCGCGCTCTCATGGGCCAGCACCAGCATGGCGGGCACCACCGCCTCGGGCCGGAGCGCGGCCAGCACGGCCTCGGGCATCAGCCCCTCGGTCATGCGCGTGGCCGCCGTGGGCGCCAGCGCATTCACGTGGATGCCGTACTTGGCGCCCTCGATGGACAGGGTCTGCATGAGGCCGACCTGGGCGAGCTTGGCCGCGCCGTAGTTGGCCTGGCCGAAGTTGCCGTACAGGCCCGTGGACGAGGTCGTCATCACGATGCGCCCATAGTTCTGCGCCTGCATGTGCGGCCAGACCGCCTTGCAGCAATGGACGGCGCCCATGAGGTGCACGTCGACCACCAGGCGGAAATCCTCGACGGACATCTTGGCGAAGCTCTTGTCGCGCAGGATGCCGGCATTGTTCACCAGGATGTCCACGCGCCCCCAGGCATCGACCGCCTGCTGGACCATGGCCTGCACCGCCTCGAAGTCGGTGACCGAGGCGCCATTGGCCAGGGCCTGGCCGCCTGCGACGCGGATCTCGTCCACCACGGCCTGCGCGGCCGAGGCCGAGCCGCCGCTGCCATCCACCGCCCCGCCAAGATCGTTGACCAGCACCCTGGCCCCGCGCGCGGCCAGCGCCAGCGCATGCAAACGCCCCAGGCCGCCGCCGGCCCCCGTCACGATGGCCACGCGGCCTTCAAACTCGATCGCCATGGATTCACTCCCTTTGCTTGATGGGTCGCACCCCCGCGCCAGGATGGATGGTGGGGCGGGCGGCGCGCCACCGCACTGTAGACGCATGCCACCGCGTTTGCGGTTGCCGACGCGACTGCGCAAGGCCCGGCTCCGCTTGTCCCCACGATTTCGTGACAAGCCTGTGGAAAACCATGTGCAAGCATTGGACTCGGAACCCAAGTCATTGTTTTCATTGAATTTATTCTGCATGCCCATTTTTTCAGCAAATCCACAAGCCGGCTGTCCGACTTATCCCGCTCCTGCCTGAACAATCCTGTGAACAACTCCATCCGCGCATGGGATAAGCCGGACAAGTCCTTGATTTCAAACAAAAACCCTTTTGCCGCTCAAAAAACAGGCAGAAAACGGCCGGCTTGGCGCCCGCGCGGCGGTTATCCACTGTGCGGGCCGCATGTCCGCATTTACCCCCATTTCGACGGGACAAGCATGTGGACAAGCCGCGGCAAGCCCAGGAATTCCTCTCCAAGCCGTTGATTTGAAAGGAAAGCGCCATGCCCGCTGAAAAAACAGGCAACCGCGATATCGCGGCATGGCTGCGGCCGCCCTGCGGATCGAATACAACTGAGGGCTTTTCCGCCTCCTTCCGAACGCCCCCATGAGCCAGGACTCCCCCTTCGCCCCGCCCTTGTTCATCGCCCGGCTGGCGCCCAGCGGCCGGCAGGTCGATGCCTGGGCCGACCAGCCCCTGCTGCACTGCCTGGAGCAAGGCGGCGTGGACTGGCCCAGCTCCTGCCGCAACGGCACCTGCCGCACCTGCATCGGACAGTTGCTGTCGGGCAGCGTGCGCTACGAGATCGAATGGCCGGGCGTCACGCGCGAGGAGCGCGCCGAAGGCTGCGTGCTGCCCTGCATCGCCTACCCCGAAGGCGACGTGGTGCTGCAGGACCCGGGAAGCTGAGCCGCGCCAAAGCCCGCAGCGCCTGCAGCCCGTGCCCGCTGGCATAGAATGGGCGCTTTCGCCAGGTCATTCCGGGTCATGCCGATTGCCGACAGCGGCCGCGCCGCGCCACACGTTCTTTGGAAGCCCTCTTCTGATGCCCTGCGGGCCGCGCAAGACGGGGCGTGTGCCGCGTGTGCCGCGCCGCCTCCCGCAGAACCCGGCTCCTCCTCAGAAGGCACTCCATGAACAACTCCAAGTCCCCCGTGCCCATCTCGCCGGTGCAAGACATCATTGCCGACATGCGCGCGGGCCGCATGGTCATCCTCGTCGACGAGGAAGACCGCGAGAACGAAGGCGACCTGGTGCTGGCCGCCGACCACGTCACCCCCGAGGCCATCAACTTCATGGCGCGCTTCGGCCGCGGACTGATCTGCCTGACGCTCACGCGCGAACGCTGCGAATACCTGAAGCTGCCGCCCATGGCCGCGCGCAACGGCACCGTGTACAGCACGGCCTTCACCGTCTCCATCGAGGCCGCCGAGGGCGTGACCACCGGCATCTCCGCCGCCGACCGCGCGCGCACCGTGCAGGCCGCCGTGGCCAGGGACTCCAAGCCCTCCGACCTGGTCCAGCCCGGCCACATCTTCCCGCTGCAGGCCGTCGATGGCGGCGTGCTCATGCGCGCCGGCCACACCGAGGCCGGCTGCGACTTCGCCGCCCTGGCCGGCTGCACGCCCGCCGCCGTGATCTGCGAGATCATGAAGGACGACGGCACCATGGCCCGCCTGCCGGACCTGCAGCTGTTCGCGGCCGAGCACGGCCTGAAGATCGGCACCATCGCCGACCTGATCGAGTACCGCAGCCGCAACGAATCCCTGGTGGACAAGGTCGGCTCGCGCACCCTGCAGACAGCCCACGGCGAATTCACCGCCCATGCCTTCCGCGACCTGCCCAGCCAGTCCGTGCACCTGGCACTGGTCAAGGGCCGGTGGGATCCCGAGACCCCAGTGCCCGTGCGCGTGCACGAGCCGCTGTCCGTGCTCGATGCGCTGGAGACCGGCCGCACCCTGCACTCCTGGAGCCTGGACTCCAGCCTCGAATACATCGCCCGCCACGGCCAGGGCGTGGCCGTGCTGCTCAACTGCGGCGAAAGCGGCGACCAGCTGCTGGCCCAGTTCGATGGCAGCGCCCGCGCGGCCCAGGCGCCCGAGCGCGGCCGCATGGACCTGCGCACCTATGGCGTGGGCGCGCAGATCCTGCGCGACTGCGGCGTGCACAAGATGCAGCTCATGGGCCAGCCGCGCCGCCTGCCCAGCATGGCCGGCTACGGACTCGAAATCAGCGGCTACATCCCCAAGGAATAAGACATGTTGAACGCAGAAAAGGGCCAGGCCCTGAACCTCGATGGCGCGGCGCTGCGCATCGGCATCGTGCAGGCCCGCTTCAATGAAAGCATCACCAACAGCCTGACCCAGGCCTGCCGCCAGGAGCTGCTGGCCCTGGGCGTGAAGGCGGAGAACATAGCCCACGTCACCGTGCCCGGCGCCCTGGAAGTGCCCGTGGCGCTGCAGGCGCTGGCCGAGACCGACGAGTACGACGCCCTGGTGGCGCTGGGCTGCATCATCCGTGGGGAGACATACCACTTCGAGCTGGTGGCCAACGAATCGGGCGCAGGCGTGACGCGCCTGGCCCTGGACTACCAGCTGCCGATCGCCAACGCGATCATCACCACCGAAAACACCGAGCAGGCCATCGCCCGCCAGACCGAAAAGGGGCGCGATGCGGCCCGGGTCGCCGTGGAGATGGCCAACCTGCTCCAAACCATGGCCCGAACATGAGCGACGAACAAACCACACCGGCCTTTGGCCGCCCCCCGCGCCAGAGCCGCACCGGCCTGACCAGCACCGGCGCGCGCAAGGCCGCCTCCAAGTCCAACCGCAGCCGTGCGCGCGAGTTCGCCTTGCAGGCCCTGTACCAGCACATCGTCGGCGGCAACGATGTCGATGCCATCGACCGCTTCACGCGCGACCTGTCGGGCTTTCACAAGGCCGACTCGGTGCACTACGACGCGCTGCTGCGCGGCTGCATCACCGCCCAGGCCGACCTGGATGCGCTGATCGCGCCCAAGCTGGACCGCACGCTGGCCGAGATCTCGCCCATCGAGCACGCCAGCATGTGGATCGGCGTGTACGAATTCCAGCACTGCCCCGACGTGCCCTGGCGCGTGGTGCTCAACGAGTGCATCGAGCTGGCCAAGGAGTTCGGCGGCACCGATGGCCACAAGTACGTGAACGCCGTGCTCAATGGCCTGGCGCCCACGCTGCGTGCCGACGAGGTCGCGCATGACCGCGCCGCCAAGGCAGCCGCCCCGGCCCCCGGCGCGGCGGACGATCGCGCCGACCAGGCGGGCTGAAGCCCGCTCCACAGCCACGCGGGGCCCCGCCCCGCCGCATCCGGCCACCATGGCCCGCCCGCGCCCGCCACGGACGCGGGCGACTCTTGCAGGACCCCAGCCGTCATGAAGTTTTCGACCCGCGCCGAACGCATTGAGCCCTTTTACGTGATGGAGATCGCCAAGGCGGCGCAGGAGATGGCGCGCGGCTGCGCGGACAGCGACACGCCGATGATCTTCCTGAACATCGGCGAGCCCGACTTCACCGCACCCCCGCTGGTGCAGCAGGCCGCGGCGCGCGCCGTGCAGGACGGGGCCACGCAGTACACGCCGGCCCTGGGCCTGCCCCAGCTGCGCGAACGCATCAGCCACTGGTACGCGCAGCGCTTCGGCGTCGACGTGCCCGCGCGGCGCATCGTGGTCACGGCGGGCGCCTCGGCCGCGCTGCAGCTGGCCTGCCTGGCCACCATCGACGCGGGCGACGAAATCCTCATGCCCGACCCGAGCTACCCCTGCAACCGCCACTTCGTGAGCGCGGCCGAAGGCAAGGCCGTGCTGATCCCGACCACGGCGGCCGAGCGCTACCAGCTGAGCGCCGACAAGGTCGAGGCCGCCTGGACCGCGCGCACGCGCGGCGTGCTGCTGGCCTCCCCCTCCAACCCCACGGGCACCTCCATCGCGCCGCAGCAGCTGCGCCGCATCCTCGACGTGGTGCGCGCCCGCGGCGGGCTGGCCCTCATCGACGAGATCTACCTGGGCCTGTCCTTCGGCGAAGTGCCGGGCCGCCCCAAGCAAGCCGAGGCCCCCTCGGGGGGCAGCAAGGACACGCCAGTGCCGAGCGTGGGGGCTCATTTCTCTGACGAGGCCTTCGGCCAGACGGCGCTGGCCCTGGGCGAGGACGTGATCAGCATCAACAGCTTCAGCAAGTACTTCAACATGACGGGCTGGCGCCTGGGCTGGATGGTGGTGCCCGAGGCCATGGTGCCCGTGGTCGAGCGCGTCGCGCAGAACCTGTTCATCTGCGCCAGCGCCGTCTCCCAGCGCGCCGCCCTGGCCTGCTTCGAGCCCGAGAGCATCGCCGAGTACGAGCGCCGCCGCGCCGAATTCAAGGCCCGGCGCGACTTCTTCATTCCCGCCCTTGAATCGCTGGGCCTGCCCGTGCCCGTGCAGCCCGATGGCGCCTTCTACGCCTGGGCCGACTGCCGCGCCGCCGCCGCGAAGCTGGGCGTCAAGGGCAGCTGGGACTTCGCCTATGCCGTCATGGAGCGCGCCCACCTGGCGATCACGCCGGGCCGCGACTTCGGCACCGCCGAGACCGCCGACTTCGTGCGCTTTTCCACCGCCAATTCGATGGAGCAGCTGCAGGAGGCCGTTCGGCGCCTGCAACGGCTCCTGGGCTGAGGCACGCCGCACATGGCCTTCGAGTTTCCGATCCGCGTCTACTGGGAGGACACCGATGCCGGCGGCATCGTGTTCTACGCCAACTACCTGCGCTTCTTCGAGCGCGCCCGCACCGAGTGGCTGCGTTCGCTGGGCATCGAGCAGCAGCGGCTGCGGGAACAAACGGGCGGCATGTTTGTCGTAACCCAGGCCCAGTTGCAGTACCAGCGGCCGGCCCGGCTCGATGACCAACTCCTTGTTACCGCCGCGCTGCAAAGCAGTGGCCGCGCTTCGCTGACAATACGCCAGCATGCGCTGCTGGCATCCGCTGGCGACGGTGGCGCACCGCCGCCCCTGCTGTGCGAGGGCACGATACGCATTGGATGGGTGGATGGCACGACCATGCGCCCCGCAAGAATTCCGAACCGCATCCTGGAGCAACTCTCATGAACTCCCACGACATGTCCATACTCAGCCTCGTGCTGCAGGCCAGCTGGGTCGTGCAGCTCGTCATGCTGCTGCTGGTGGGCGCCTCGGTGGCCAGCTGGGCCACCATCTTCCGCAAGTCGCAGACCTTGAAGCGCGTGCGCTCGCTCAACGACGGCTTCGAGCAGGACTTCTGGTCGGGCACCAGCCTCAACGACCTCTACGCCTCCGCCGCCCACCATGCCAAGCAGGGCGGCCCCATGGAGCGCATCTTCGCCAGCGGCATGCGCGAATACCAGAAGCTGCGCGAGCGCCGCATCGCCGACGTCAACCAGCTCATGGACGGCACGCGCCGCGCCATGCGCGCCAGCTTCCAGCGCGAGATGGACGAGGTCGAATCGGGCCTGTCCTTCCTGGGCACGGTGGGCTCGGTCTCGCCCTACGTGGGCCTGTTCGGCACCGTCTGGGGCGTGATGCATGCCTTCACGGGCTTCGCCAACATGGAGCAGATCACGCTGGCCACCGTGGCCCCCGGCATCGCCGAAGCGCTGGTGGCCACGGCCATGGGCCTGTTCGCGGCCATCCCGGCCGTCACCGCCTACAACCGCTACGCCCACCAGATCGACCGCGTGGCCAGCCAGCAGGAGACCTTCATCGAGGAGTTCTCCAACATCCTGCAACGCAACGTGGGCGCCACCTCCTCGGGCAGCCCCTCCGGCCATTGAGCCATTGCAAGGAGTGAGCCCATGCCCGCAGTAGCCTCGCGCGGCGGCCGCAGCCGCCGCACCGTCAACGAGATCAACATGGTGCCCTTCATCGACGTGATGCTGGTGCTGCTCATCATCTTCATGGTGACGGCGCCCATGCTCACACCGGGCTCCATCAACGTGCCCAGCGCGGGCAAGGCCGCGCGCACGCCCCCGAAGCGCGCCGACGTGATGATCGACAAGGATGGCGCCATCCGCATCAAGGCAGGCAGCATCGACAGGGCCGTCACGCTCCAGGAACTGGGCACGGCCGCCAAGGACTGGCAGGACCAGCAAAGCGACGACAGCGCCGTGCTGATCTCGGCCGACAAGAAACTGCCCTTCGAGACCGTGATGGCCGCCATGTCCGCGTTGCAGACCGCCGGCGTCAAGCGCGTGGCCTTCGGCGTCAAGTCCACCCAGTAAGCCGCGCCGCCCGCCTCCGATTCCATGCCCAACCTGCAAGACCACGACCAGTTCGCTCCGCCGCGCACGCGCGGCCGCACGCGCTCGTGGGCCATGGCCGTGGCCGCGCACGGCCTGCTGGTGGCCGCCATGCTGTGGACCGTGCGCCCCCCGAAGCAGGCCGACGAGCCCATGGTCGAGGCCGAGTTCTGGTCCACGGCCGCGCCGGCCCCCGCCCTGCCCGTGCCAGCGCCCCCCGCGCCGCCCGCGCCCGAACCCGCGCCGGTGCCGCCACCTCCGCCACCGGCGCCTGTGATCGCGCCGCCGCCGCCACCCAAGCCCCAGGCCGTCGATGACGACCGCGAGGCCGAGATCGCGCTGGATAAGAAGCGCAAGATCGAGCAGCAGAAGAAGGAACGCGCCGAGCAGGCCGCGCGCGAACAGCGCGAGAAGGAGCGCCAGGAGCGCCTCGAAAAGGAAAAGGCCGAGAAGGCGGCCAAGGACAAGGCCGAGCGCGAGAAGCAGGAAAAGGCCGAGAAAGCCGAGAAGGACCGCCGCGAAAAGCTCGAACAGCAAAAAAAGGAAAAGGCCGAGCAGGAGCGTCGCGAACGCCTGGAGCAGCAAAGGAAGGACAAGGCCGAAAAGGAGAAGGCGGACAGGGAAAAGGCCGCCAGGGACAAGGCCGAGCGCGAGAAAGCCGAGAAGGCCGAGAAGGAAAAGGCCGCCAAGGCCGAAGCCGAGAAGAAGGCCGCCGAGGACAAGCGCCGGAAGGAGCAGGCCGCCAAGGAAGCCCGCGAGGCCAAGGAAGCCGAGGCGCGCCGCCAGGAAAACATCCGCCGCATGCAGGGCCTGGCCGGCAGCGGCGGCTCGGCAGGCGAGGGATCGGGCGGCAGCAGGAGCGGCGGCAGCGGCAGCTCGGCCGGCGGCCCCTCGGCCGGCTACGGCGCCAAGGTGGCCGCACGGGTCAAGCCCAACATCGTCTACCCCGACGCCCTCAGCGGCAACCCGCGCGCCGAGGTGCGCGTGCGCGCCGCGCCCGATGGCACCATCACCAGCGCCACCATCTCCAAGTCCAGCGGCAACAAGGCCTGGGACGACGCCGTCATCCGCGCGCTGCAAAAGACCGAGACCCTGCCGCGCGACATCGATGGCCGCGTTCCTTCGGACCTGGTCATCGGCTTCCGCCCGCAGGATTGAATGCTGCTCCCCCTGAGCGGCTGCGCCGCTTCCCCCCGTTGCACGGCGCCTCTCTGCTCGCTTCGCGAGGGAGGGGGACGACATCCTCGGTGCGGGGCGGCGCGGCCGGCGTAGGCCCTTCCTCGATGTCCCTCGTCTTTGGCCCGCGCCGATGCCAGAGTGCATAGTCTGTATGCAACCCGCCACGCACTGGCCGTGCAGCTTGCATGAGCCGGCACTTGTCCTTAGCATGCCTGTCTTTGCCGCATTCGCGGCACCCCGTCCACCATCGCAAAGGAGAGAACCCATGTCCCATTCGACACGTCCCTTTGCAGTCGTGCACGCTTGAAGCCCTAGCGCCTCCAGGCCACGCTGCAGACCTGATCCCCGGCCCGCAAGAGGCCCGGCTTTCGGCTGCGCGTACGCTTTTCCTGATGCCTATCGATCGAGCTTGCTGCGACTGCCCATCGCACATTCCGCATATCTCATGCACTCGATCGAAAGCCATTCATGGGCAATTCCATAGTATTCCGTGGCGCAGACGCGGCACCCGCAATCACTCAAGCCAGAGACACCGAGGAAGGGCCTACGCCGGCCGCGCCGCCCCGCACCGAGGGTGTCGTCTCCCCCCGCGAAGCGAGAGGGGGGAAGGCGCGCAGCGACTCAGGGGGGCCGGACATCCATCTTCAGGTGTTCGCCAACCGCGGCGTCTGGATTGAAGACGCCGCCATCCAGCAACTTCGCACCACGGCCACCAACCTGGCCGGCATGCGCGCGGCCGTAGGCCTGCCGGACCTGCACCCGGGCCGGGGCTACCCGGTCGGGGCGGCCTTCTTTACCGTGGGCCGCCTCTACCCGGCCCTGGTCGGCGGCGACATCGGCTGCGGCATGTCGCTGTACGGCACGGAGCTGGCGGCGCACAAGACCTCGGCGCCCAGGCTGGAGAAGGCCGTGGGCAATATCGACGGCCCCCTGCCCCAGGAACTGCTGGACGCCGTGGACATGCAGCAACTGGAGCACATCGCCCAGGCCAGCGGCGTGGCCGACCTGGCGTACCTGCAGGACAGCCTGGGCACCATCGGCGGCGGCAACCACTTTGCCGAGCTGCAGGTGGTGGACACGCTGTACGAGGACGGCGCGCTCGACAAAAAGCGCGTGCACCTCATGGTGCACAGCGGCTCGCGCGGGCTGGGCGGCGCCATCCTGCGCGCGCATGTGGAGGCCTTCAGCCACGACGGCCTGGCCGCAGGCAGCGATGCGGCCGCGCAGTACCTGCGCCAGCACGCGGCCGCCATCGCCTTCGCCCGGCTCAACCGCGCCAGCATCGCGGCGCGCCTGCTGCGCGCCATCCGCACGCAGGGCCAGGCGCTGCTGGACATCACCCACAACCATGTGATCGCCCACCACTGGCGCGGCGAGGACGGCTTCCTGCACCGCAAGGGCGCCACGCCGGCCGACCAGGGGCTGGTGGTGATTCCGGGCTCGCGCGGCGACTACAGCTACCTTGTGCGGCCCGTGGCCGGGCGCGACGAGGCCCTGCACTCCCTGGCGCACGGCGCGGGCCGCAAATGGACACGCACCGACTGCATGGGCCGGCTGCGCCCGCGCTTCACGCTGGACGAGCTGCTGCGCACCCAATTCGGCAGCGCCGTGGTCTGCGCCGACCGCGAGCTGGTCTACGAGGAGGCCCCCCAGGCCTACAAGGACGTGGACTCCGTGGTCGCCAGCCTGCGTGAAGCCGGCCTGGTGCAGCTGGTGGCGCGGCTGCGCCCGCTGCTGACCTACAAGAAGGGAGCCATGCAATGCTGCTGATCCAGCTGACCGCATCCCATGGCCCCGCCGAGTGCGAGCACGCCGTGCGGCTGACGCTGCGCGAACTGCTGCGCGACTGCGCCGCGCGCGGCATCGCCGTGGACGTGCTGGAGGAAGCGCCCACGCCGGCCGGCTACAAATCCGTGCTGCTGCGCTGCGAGGGCGACACGGGCCCGCTGCAAGGCTGGCTGGGCACCATCCAGTGGATCTTCGACAGTCCGCTGCGGCCCCACCACCCGCGCCGGAACTGGTTCGTGGCCGTGCAGAAGTGCGAACCGCCGCGGCAGCTGCCGGCCGATGGCGAGATCGTCTTCCAGGCCTGCAAGGCCTCGGGCAAGGGCGGCCAGCATGTCAACACCACGGATTCCGCCGTCCATGCCCTGCATGTGCCCAGTGGGATTTCGGTGAAGGTCATGAGCGAGCGCAGCCAGCATGCCAACAAGCGGCTGGCGCGCGAGCTGCTGGCCCTCAGGCTGGCACGCCTCAACGCCCAGGGCGAGGGCCAGGCGCGCCGCGAGCGCAGCCAGCAGCACTGGCAGGTGGAGCGCGGCAGTCCCGTGAAGGTGTTCCGCGCCTAGCCCCTGGCGCACATGTAGACGCCCAGCGCCAGCAGGCTCAGCATCAGCACGCGCTTGAAGACCTGGGGCGACAGCGCCTCGCGCAGACGCTCGCCCCAGGCCATTCCGGCCAGGGCGGGCAGTACCATCAATGCGGAAACCAGCACGGCGCTGTCCCAGGCGATGGCGGCATGGCCAGGCCCCTGCGACAGCGCCATGCCCGCGCCCAGCGCCAGCGTGGAGACCGTGAAGCACAGGCCCATGGCCTGCATCAGCGTCTGCCGGCTCAGCGCCAGCGACTGCAAAAAAGCCATGGCCGGCACCACGAACACGCCCGTCAGCGCCGTGACGGCACCCGTCAACAGCCCACACAACAGGCCCAGCCAGGCCTGATACCTTTCAGGAAAGTGCAGGCTGCGCCCCCACAGGCCCCACAGGGCATAGACGATGAGAGCCACGCCCAGCGCCATGCGCGCCATGGCGGCTTGGCCCACCGGGCCCCACCACAGCATGCCGCCCACCGTGCCCGCGACGATGCCCAGCTGCATCCAGCCCAGGCGCCGCAGCAGGGGCCGCAGCGTGGACATGGGCCGCATCTGCACCACATTGGTCACCAGGGACGGCAACAGCAGCCAGGCCACCGCCTGGCCTGTCGGCATGAACAGCGCCAGCAACGCGATCGATACCGTGGGCAGGCCCAGGCCCACCACGCCCTTGACCACACCGGCCAGCCCGAACACGGCCAGCGCCGCCGCCAGCATCCACCACGCATCCCACATTCCGGCCCCCTGCAATTTCACGGTTGTCGCTCAGGCCATTCCTGAACCTCGGGGCACCATGCTCGCGTGCATTCAAAGCGAGCACAATCGGGAATCATCGAACCAAGACTCAGGCACGGCCTGAGCCGCCACGGCCTGTCATGCGCTTCGACCTCACCGACCTGCAACTGTTCGTCCACATCCTGGACTGCGGCACGCTCACGGCCGCGGCCCTGCGCTCGCACATGACCCTGGCTTCGGCCAGCGAGCGCGTGCGCGGCATGGAAGAGCAACTGGGCTGCGCCCTGCTGACCCGGCAGGCGCGCGGCGTGCAGCCGACGGCGGCCGGCCATACGCTGGGCCAGCATGCGCGCGGCGTGCTGGCCCGGATGCAGCGACTGCGCGGAGACATGGCGGAATATGGCGCGGGCCTGGCCGGGCACGTGCGCCTGTGCGGCAATACCTCGGCCGTGAGCGAGCACCTGCCGCTGGCCGTGGCCGGATTCCTGCGCAGCCATCCGCGCGTGGCGCTGGACCTCCAGGAGCATGGCAGCGCCGAGGTGCTGAACCGCATTCGGCAGGGCCTGTGCGACATCGGCGTCGCCAGCGATGCCCAGGACAGCAGCGGCCTGCAGGCCGAGCACTGGCGGCCCGACCCGCTGGTGGCCGTGCTGGCGCGCGCCCACCGCCTGGCACGGCGCAAGCGGCTGGCCTTGCAGGACCTGCTGGCCGAGGACTGGGTGGGCCTGCCCCACGACGCCGCCCTGCAGGTGCTGGTGCGCCAGCAGGCGGCCCTGCTCGGCGCGCGGCTGCGCTGGCGCGCCCAGCTGCAGCACCTGGACAGCCTGT
This sequence comes from Comamonas sp., assembly GCA_041984925.1. GTDB lineage: Bacteria > Pseudomonadota > Gammaproteobacteria > Burkholderiales > Burkholderiaceae_C > Comamonas. The sequence continues at coordinate 77,587 of JBHIXF010000017.1, read as the reverse complement.
GCCAGCTGGTCGGCCAGGGCGTGGGCGTGGCCGTCATGCCCGCTGCCGCCGCCCGGCGCTTGGCGCCCGCCAGCGGCGCCCGCGCCGTGCCGCTGGCCGATGCCTGGGCCAGCCGCCGGCTGCTGCTGTGCACGGCCCTGCCCGAACGCCTGCCCGCCCATGCCCGGCTGCTGCTGGAGCATCTGCGCGGGCAGGCCGCGCCGGAGCCATAGCGCACCGCACTGGAAAGGCCGATGCGGGACAATACGGCCATCATGACCCTCAAAGCCCCCGAACTGCTGCTGCCGGCCGGCTCGCTCGACAAGATGCGCGCGGCCTACGACTTCGGCGCCGACGCCATCTATGCCGGCCAGCCGCGCTACAGCCTGCGCGCGCGCAACAACGAATTCCGCCTGGAGCAGATCGCCCAGGGCATCTCCGAGGCCCATGCACGCGGCAAGAAATTCTTCGTCACCAGCAACCTGATCGCCCACAACGACAAGGTGCGCACCTACCTGCGCGACATAGCGCCCGTGATCGAGTGCAGGCCCGACGCGCTGATCATGGCCGACCCCGGCCTGATCATGATGGTCAAGGACAAGTGGCCCGAGACCGAGGTCCATCTCTCGGTGCAGGCCAACACCACCAACTGGGCCACGGTGAAGTTCTGGCAGAAGGCCGGCGTCTCGCGCATCATCCTCTCGCGCGAGCTGTCGCTGGACGAGATCGAGAAGATCCGCCAGGAATGCCCCGACATGGAGATCGAGGTCTTCGTGCACGGCGCGCTGTGCATCGCCTACTCGGGCCGCTGCCTGCTGTCGGGCTACTTCAACCGCCGCGACCCCAACCAGGGCACCTGCACCAACGCCTGCCGCTGGGACTACAAGACGCATGACGCGGCCGTGGACCCCAACACCGGCGAGGCCCTGGCCCAGGCCATGGAGCAGGACTTCAGCTTCGAGAAGGCGCGCGAGGAGGCCGACAGCCAGTTCACCAGCACCTGCGGAGACGGCCGGCGCCACCCCAAGGCCGAGCAGGTCTACCTGCTGGAGGAAAAGGGCCGCCCCGGCGAGCTGATGCCCATCATGGAAGACGAGCACGGCACCTACATCATGAACTCCAAGGACCTGCGCGCCGTGGAGCATGTGGAGCGCCTGGTGAAGATAGGCGTGGACTCGCTCAAGATCGAGGGCCGCACCAAGAGCCTGTACTACGTGGCGCGCACGGCCCAGGTCTACCGCCGCGCCATCGACGACGCCGTGGCCGGCCGCCCCTTCAACCCCCACCTCATCACCGAGCTGGAAGGCCTGGCCAACCGCGGCTACACGGGCGGCCTGCTGGAGCGCCGCCCCTCGCAGGACTACCAGAACTACGAGACCGGCCACTCGGTGCTGCAGCGCAGCCACTTCGTGGGCGAGGTGCGCGGCTGGGCCGACGGACTGGCCGAGGTGGAGACCAAGAACCGCTTCGCGGTGGGCGACACGCTGGAGATCATCCACCCCCAGGGCAACCGCCAGGTGCTGCTGGAGAAGATGTTCAACCTCGACGGCGAGCCCGTGCAGGTCGCCCAGGGCAACCCGGTGCGCGTGCGCATTCCGCTCGAAGGCCCGGTCGAGGGCGCGCTGATCTCGCGCCTGCTCTGAGGCGGCATCCCACCCCCGGTTTTTTCATTGCGGCTGCCAGGGACCATGGACAGCATGGCCCCCGGCGACCGCCGCTTCTTTCATTCCCATTTTCTGCATTGCCATGGACATCGTCGTCAACGAAGAACTCAAGGCCTACATCGATCCGCTGACCCCCGATGAATTCGACGCGCTGGAGCGCAGCATCCTGGCCGAAGGCTGCCGCGATGCGCTGGTGCTCTGGAACGATCTGCTCATCGACGGCCACAACCGCTACGCCATCTGCCAGAAGCACGGCCTGCCCTTCCACACCATCCAGGCCACGCAGTTCAAGAACATGGACGACGTGCACCTGTGGATGATCGACCAGCACCTGGGCCGGCGCAGCGTCTCCGACTTCCAGCGCGGCGTGCTGGCGCTGCGCAAGCGCGAGATCATCGCCGCGCGCCGCTCCGCCGCCGCAGCCGCCGTGATGGCCGCCAAGGCCGATGCCCCGGCCCAGCCCGAAGGCGAAGCGCCCTGGGAGGGCGAGACCGACCCCGTGGTCGCCGCGGCGCTGGCCAGCGTGCCCAAGGTGCCCGACGAGGCCCTGGACACGCGCGAGGCGCTGGCCCGCGTGGCCCGCCTGTCCGCCAGCCAGGTCAAGCTGATCGAGACCATCCAGCAAAAGGCCGCCCCCGAGGTGGTGGCCGCCGTGCGCTCGGGCGATATCTCGCTGAACACGGCCGCCGTGGTCGCCAGCCTGCCCGTGGACGAGCAGCAGGCCGTGGCCGCCGCGGGCGCCGACGAGCTCAAGCAGGCCGCCAAGCGTGTGCGCGAGGCCAAGAAAAAGCCCAAGGCCGCCAAGCCCGAGGCCGATGCCGCCGAAGGCGAAGGCGCGGCCGCGATGGCCTCGCCCGAGGAAATGCAGCAGCGCATCACCGAGCTGGAGGCCGAGAACGAGCGCCTGCGCCAGCAGGTCAAGGCGCTGCAGGAACTGCTGGCCGAACAGGGCTGAGCAACATCCTCCATCAACGTCTTGCATGTCAGGCGCCATGACGCGCTACCAGGAGCTTGCCGACGACATCGAGGCGTCCATCGCCTCGGGCGTGCTGCGCGCGGGCGACAAGCTGCCCTCCGTGCGCCACACCAGCGAGCGGCGCGGCGTCAGCGCCTCCACGGTGTTCCAGGCCTACTACCTGCTGGAAGCGCGCGGCCTGGTGCGGGCACGCGAGCGCTCGGGCTATTTCGTCGCGCCCCGCCCGCGCAGCGCGCCGCCCGAGCCCACCCGGCCATCGGCGCCCCAGGGCGGCCGCTTCGCCGTGGTCGATGTCAGCGAGCGCGTGTTCGAGGTGCTCGAATCGGCCATGGACCGCGATGTCGTCCCCCTGGGCTCGGCCTTTCCCTCGCCGCGCCTGTTCCCGCTGCAGCGCCTGGGCCAGGCCCTGGCCCGCGCCGCGCGCCAGGCCGATCCGCGCAGCGCCATCGACGATCTCACGCCGGGCTCCATGGCGCTGCGCCGCCAGATCGCGCGGCGCTACCTGGCCGACGGCCTGGCGCTGTCGCCATCCGACCTGGTCATCACCAATGGCGCCCTGGAAGCCCTGAACCTGTGCCTGGCGGCCGTGACGCGGCCCGGCGGCGCCGTGGTCATCGAGTCACCCTGCTTCTACGGCGCCCTCCAGGCGCTGGAGCGCATGGGGCTGTCGGCCATCGAGGTGCCCACGCACCCGGGCGAAGGCATGGACCTGGCGGCGCTGGAGGCCGCCGTGCAGCGCCACCGGCCCCAGGCCATCTGGCTGATGACCAGTTTCCAGAACCCGCTGGGCAGCCTGATGCCCGAGGCGCGCAGGAAGGCCCTGGTCGAGCTGGCCACGCGCCACCGAGTGCCGCTGATCGAGGACGATGTCTACGGCGAGCTGTACTTCGGCGAGCACCGCCCGCCCCCGGCCAAGGCCTTCGACACCGAGGGCTGGGTGCTGCACTGCGCCTCGTTCTCCAAGTGCCTGGCACCGGGCTGGCGCATCGGCTGGGCCGCGCCAGGCCGCTTCACGCGCGCCGTGGCCCGGCAAAAGCTCACCACCACGCTGGCCACCAATGCGCCCACGCAGCAGGCGCTGGCCGACTACCTTGAAAGCGGCGGCGTGGACCGGCACCTGCGCCGCCTGCGCCAGGCCCTGGCCCTGCAGCGCGACCGCATGGCCGACGCCATTGCCCGGCATTTCCCCGAAGGCACGCATGCCACGCGGCCCGAGGGCGGCTACTTCATGTGGGTGGAACTGCCGGCGCCCTGCGATGCGCTGGCCCTGCACCGCCAGGCGCTGGCGCGTGGCATCAGCGTGGCGCCGGGGCCCATCTTCTCGGCCTCGCAGGCCTTCGGCCACTGCCTGCGCCTGAACTACGGCCACGACTGGAACGACGAGGCCGAGCAGGCCATGGCCACGCTGGGCGCCCTGGCCCGCCAGGCTGCGGGGCAGGCACCCGCTGCGCCCGGGGCGCTGTCGCGCAAGGGCAACGCCACGCGATGACACGCTGCCAGCCTCGTGCCGCATGGATGATTCTCATTTAGACTCGCGCCCCGAACCGGCATGGCCGCAACGCATGCTGACCGGTCCTTGCCTTCTGCTTTCCGCCTCGCCCGCCGCCACGCGTCCTGCAGCCTGCCACCGACCCTTCAGCGCTGCCCCAATCCAGACGCAAGAAGGAAGTTTCCATGGTTTCCCGCCACCACTGCGCCGCGCTGACGCGCTGCGCCGCCGCCGTCGCCACGGCCCTGCTGTCGCTGCAGGTCTCGGCCCAGGCGCAGCCCGCCACGACCGCCCCCGAAGCGCCCGGCCTGTCCACCATCACCGTCACCGGCAACTGGCTGGACAACCCCAGCGAGGAAAAGGTGCTGGAACACCCGGGCGCGCGCTCCATCGTGGAGCGCCAGCGCATCGAGGAAACCGGTTCGTCCAGCCTGCGCGACGTGCTGCGCCTGGTGCCCGGCGTGCAGGTGCAGGACAGCAACGGCACGGGCGGCAGCGATGTGTCGCTGAACATCGGCGTGCGCGGCCTGACGGCGCGCCTGTCGCCGCGCTCGTATGTGCTGATGGACGGCGTGCCCGTCTCCTACGCGCCCTACGGCCAGCCGCAGCTGTCGCTGGCGCCCGTATCCCTGGGCAACCTGGAATCGGTGGACGTGATCCGGGGCGCGGGATCGGTGCGCTACGGCCCCCAGAACGTGGGCGGCATCATCAACTTCGTCACGCGCGCCATTCCCAGGGACTTCGCGGCCGAAGCCTCGGTGGGCACCGAGATCTACCGCCATGGCGGCAACGCCAAGACCACGCCCAGCCTGTTCGTGGGAGGCACCAGCGAATCCGGCCTGGGCCTGGCCCTGCTGTACTCGGGCACGCACGGCGACGGCTGGCGTTCGGGCAACGACAAGACCGACATCGACGACATCCTGCTCAAGGGCGCCTACCGCATCTCGGCCCGGGACGACATCGCCGTCTCGCTGCACCACTTCGAGGGCTCGGGCCGCATGCCCGGCGGCCTGACCACGGCGCAGTATGCGGCCGACCCGTTCCAGTCCACGCGCTCCTACGACAGCTTCGACGGCCGACGCACCGATGCCTCGTTCAAGTACAACCACAAGGACGGGCGCAACCACTTCGAGGTGCTGGGCTACTACGTGGACTCGTTCCGCGGCAGCTACATCGAGCAGGACAACGCCAGCCAGCGCCGCCTGACGGCCGCGCCGCGCAGCTACCACTACTTCGGCATCGAGCCGCGCTACTCGCGCCTGTTCGAGACCGGCTCCGTGGTGCAGGAAGTCAGCGTGGGCTACCGCTACCTCAAGGAAAGCAGCTCCGAGGTCGCGCTGCGCACCGCCTACTACAACCCCGCCACCATGGCCAACGCCATGGCCCTGCCCCTCACGCCCTACCAGACCAGCCGGGGCGGCACCACGGCCCATGCCTTCTACATCGATGACCGCATCGACATCGGCAACTGGACCATCACGCCCGGCGTGCGCTACGAGCGCATCAACTCCTTCAACAACGTGGACAACCTGGCGGCCAATGGCACGACCGTCACCAGCCAGCTGTTCCCCAAGGCCGAGGCGCGCGAGTTCCTGCCCACGCTGTCCTTGCTCTACCGCATGAACAGCCAGTGGTCGCTGTTCGCCAATGCCGGCAAGTCCTTCGGGCCCCAGCAATACGCCCAGCTGGCCCAGACCGAGCGCGGCCTGCACCCCGAGTCGGCCAAGACCTATGAGGTCGGCACCCATTTCAACAGCCAGGCCCTGAGCGCCGAGCTGACGCTGTTCAACATCGATTTCGACAAGGAACTGCTGCTGACCCGCGTGGGCGTGGACGGCATCTGGACCGACCTGGGTGCCACGCGCCACCGGGGCATCGAGTCCTCGCTGCGCTACGACCTGGGCCAGTGGAATACCGCGCTCAAGGGGCTGACGGCGGGTGTGTCCTATACCTATACCGAGGCCGTCTCGCGCGCTGGCGATTTCGCCGGGCGCGACCTGCCGCTGTACTCGCGCCACACGGGCCAGCTGTGGGCGCGCTATGCGCTGGGGCAGTGGACGCTGAATGCGGATCTGGCCGCGCAGTCCAGGCAGCGCTCGCCCGGTTCCGGCACGCAGTATGTGACGCAGGAAGATGCCGCGGGGCGGCTGGGCGATATTCCGGGCTTTGCCACCGTGGGCCTGCGTGCGGGCTATGACTTCGGCAAGTCGCTGGGCAATCTGCGGGTGGCCGTGGGGGTCAAGAATCTGTTCGATCGCAGGTACTACACGCGGTCTACGGATAACAACGGGGGCAAGTATGTGGGGATGCCTCGGACGTTGTATGTGCAGGGGACGTTGCCGTTCTGAGGCTTTGTTTTACGTGGGTCTGTTTTTGACCCTGCCGGGTGGTGTTTTTCCGAGACCGGGTCTCGGCCCGGTAGCCGACCACCTTTCTTGGTCGCCAAGAAAGGTGGCCAAAGAAGGCGACCCCGAATGTCCGCGACCCCTTCGCTGCGCTGCGGGGCAACCTGCGTCGTGGCGGCTGCGGGGTTCGCCGTGAAACTCACTTCGCGCTGCGCGCTGCGTTCAGACAATCACGGCGAGTCAGATGACGAAGCAGTCCTGTCCTTCGGCAGGACTGCAACCCCGCAACCACCACGCCGCAGGCGCGGGCATACGGGGGGTGGGTACGGGCCTTCGCTTCGCTCGGCCCTTGTCTTGGTGCTCTTTCAGCCCTCAGCCGTGAATCCCACGCGCTTGACGATAGGGCCCCATTTGGCGAGTTCGGACTGCAGCAGCGCGGCCAGTTCGGCGGGGGTGGAGGACTGGGCTTCCAGGCCGAAGGTGGCCAGGCTGTCCACCACGTCGGGCGTGGCCAGGGCCTTGCGCATGTGGCCGTTCAGGCGCTGCACGGTCTCGGCGGGGGTCTTGGCGGGCACGAAGAAGGCGAACCATTCGCTGTGCGCCATGTCCTTGTAGCCCTGCTCCACCAGCGTGGGCACCTGGGGCGCGAAGCGGCTGCGCTTGGCGCCGCTGACGCCCAGGATGCGCATCTTGCCGCCGGCCAGGTGCTGCAGCATGTCGCCCACGGGGCCGCAGACCGAGGAGACATTGCCGCCCAGCATGTCCAGCAGGGCCGGCTGGGTGCCGCGGTAGCCGGCGTGCTTGAAGTCCACGCCGGCATGCTGGCCCAGCAGGGCGCCGATGAAGTGCGGCGTGGAGCCCGGCGCGGGCGAGCCGAAGTTGGCCCCGGCCGGGTTGGCCTTGGCCCAGGCGAAGAACTCGGGCACCGTGGTCACGCTGGCGGGCACGGCCGGGCCGACGGCAAAGCCGAAGTCGAAGATGCAGCCCACGGTGACCGGCGCCAGGTCGGCGATCGGGTCATAGGCCAGCTTCTTGTAGATGTGCGGGTAGATGGACAGCATGGACGTGGGCGTCTGCAGCAGGGTCGCGCCGTCGGCCGGCCGGCCCTTGACGTAGTTGATGGCGATCTGCCCGCCCGCGCCCGTGCGGTTTTCCACCACCGAGGCCTTGGCGTAGCCCGACAGCTTGGTCGCCACGCGGCGGCAGATGGCGTCCGAGGTGCCGCCGGCCGCGAAGCCCGTGATGATGTTGAGGGTCTCCAGCGGTGCTGGCGTCGATGCCTGCGCCTGGGCCCAGGCCTGCTGGCCCAGGCTGGCCAGAAGCGTGCCCGCGCCTGCGGTGCCCAGCCATTGGCGGCGATTGATGTGCATGAGTGTCTCCGGTGCGTTGGAAAGGATTCGAGGGGGATCAGGCGTCGTCGCGCAGCCAGACCACCTGGCCCGAGTGCGTGACCGCGCCCTGGTGGGCCGGGCGCACGGTGAGCGCATATTTTTCGAGCAGGCCGCCCAGCGGCGGCGCCTGGCGGCGCGCGGCCGCCGATTGCTCCAGGCGGGCCGCCAGCTCGGCCTCGCCCAGCTCGACCGTGATGCTGCGCGCATCGGCGCGTGCGTCGATGGCGACGATGTCGCCATCGCGCAGGGCCGCGATGGGGCCGTTGTCGGCCGCCTCGGGGCCCGCATAGCCGATGCACAGGCCGCGTGTGGCGCCCGAGAAGCGCCCGTCGGTCAGCAGGGCGACCTTGTCGCCCATGCCCTGGCCGTAGAGCAGCGCGGTGATGCCCAGCATTTCGCGCATGCCGGGGCTGCCGCGCGGGCCTTCGTTGCGGATGACGATGACGTCGCCGGCCGCGTACTGCATGGCCTGCACGGCGGCCTGGGCCTGTTCCTCGGACTCGAAGACGCGCGCCGGGCCACGGTGCACCAGGGTCTTGAGCCCGGCGGTCTTGAGCAGCGCGCCGTCGGGGCAGAGGTTGCCCTTGAGCACGGTCAGGCCGCCGTCGTGCGTGATGGGATTGCCGGGCGTGCGCACCACCTCGCCGTCGGGCGGCGCGGCACCGGCCAGTTCGTCGGCCAGGGTGCGGCCCGTGAAGGTGAGCGCATCGCCGTGGACCAGGCCCTGCTCCATCAGCGTGCGCAGGATGACGCCGGCGCCGCCGATGTAGTGCACATCGCGCGCCAGGAAGCGCCCGCCGGGGCGCAGGTCGGCGATCAGCGGCGTGCGCGCGAAGATCTCGGCCACGTCGTCCAGGTGGAAGCGGATGCCGGCCTCGTGCGCGATGGCCGGCAGGTGCAGCGCGGCATTGGTCGATCCGCCCGTGGCGCTGACCACGGCGCAGGCGTTCTCCAGCGCCTTGCGCGTGACGATGTCGCGCGGCAGCGGGCCGCCGCCTTCGGCGCTGGCCCACACGGCCTGCATGAGCTGGCGCGCGGCGCGGCGCATCAGCGGCGCGCGCTCGCTGAACACGGCGGGCACCATGCTGGAGCCTATGGGCGCCAGGCCCAGGGCCTCGCTGACCATGCCCATGGTGTTGGCCGTGAACTGGCCCGCGCAGGCGCCGGCCGTGGGCAGGCAGGCACGGCTCATGGCCTGCAGGTCCTGGGCGGTCGCCGTGCCGGCCAGCACCTGGCCGATGGTCTCGTAGGTATCGACCACGTTCAGGTCGCGCCCGTGCACGCCGGGAGCCTGGCCCGGCAGGGCCGAGCCGCCATGCACGAAGACGCTGGGCACGTTGCAGCGGACCATGCCCATCATCAGGCCCGGCAGGTTCTTGTCGCAGGCGCCGATGGCGAAGATGCCATCCCACTGGTGGCCGCGCACCGAGGCCTCCACGCTGTCGGCGATCAGCTCGCGCGAGACCAGGGAAAAGCGCATGCCCGAATGCGCCATGGTCAGTCCGTCGCTGACCGAGACCACGGGACACTCGTGCGGCATGCCGCCACCGGCGTAGATGCCGGTCTTGGCATGCTGGGCCTGGTCGCGCAGGTTGAGGTTGCAGGGGCTCATCTCGCCGCCCGTGTGGAAGACGCCGATGTGCGGGCGTTCGATGTCCTCGTCGTCCTGGCCCAGCGCATGCAGGAAGCTGCGCGTGGTGGCGCGGATGGTGCCGCTGCGGATCAGCGCGGAGCGCAAAGGCATGGCACCGGGAGTGTCCAGGGGAGCGGAGGCGGCGGGTTCGGGGAAGACGTCGTCGGGAGAGGCTGGTTTCTTGTTCATACGCGGGCCGGGAAACAGGCGCCCACCATAGCGGGGTCCGCGACTTTTCCTATGAGCATTTACACCAGCAACTGTCTTCACAATTGCTTTGCAGCGACAAAAAAAAGGCCCCGGGACAGGTCCCGGGGCCTCGAAAACCGGCGCCTGTCCACGCTGCAGCGGACGGGGCGCCGTGCACAACAACTGCGCCGTACTCCTGGGCATGCTCCTGGGCGTACTCCCGGGATTTGCCGCGCGCTCAGCGCGGCATGAGGAAGGTCGTGCGGGCGCGCTGGGCCAGGCCCGTGTCGCCCACGGCCGTGGCCGTGATCTCCACGCCGTGCGAGCCGGGTCCGGCCGCGCCGTAGGGCGCCTGCAGCCGCACCACCACCCAGCGGTCCTGGGCCGCGCCCACATCGACCTCGGCCTCGGACGCCACGCGCAGGCCCTCGATGCCGCTGGCCGTCAGCACATAGCGCTGGTCCTGCTCCGTGGCATTGCCGATCTGCACGCGGTAGATGTTCTCGATCTGGCCGCCGGCCACGATGCGCGACAGCGTGCCCCGGTCGCGCACCACGTCCACCTTGAGCGGGGTGCGCAGCGCCAGGCTGGCCACCATGGCCGTGGAAATCGCCACCAGCGCCGCGCCGTAGACCAGCACGCGCGGCCGGAAGATGCGGCGCACCAACTCGCTGTGGTCCCAGCCCCGGGCCACGCCGTTTTGCGTGGACAGGCGGATCAGCCCGCGCGGGTAGTGCATGCGGTCCATCACGCTGTTGCAGGCGTCGATGCACAGGCCGCAGCCTATGCATTCGTACTGCAGGCCGTCGCGGATGTCGATGCCCACGGGGCAGACCTGCACGCACAGCGTGCAGTCGATGCAGTCGCCCAGGCCCCGGGCGCGGTAGTCCGTGCCCTTGTGGCGCGGGCCGCGCGCCTCGCCGCGGGCCGCGTCGTAGGTGACGATCAGCGTGTCCTTGTCGAACATGGCGCTCTGGAAACGCGCATAGGGGCACATGTGCCTGCAGACCTGCTCGCGCAGGAAGCCCGCGTTGCCGTAGGTGGCCAGCGCATAGAACAGCACCCAGAAGATCTGCCAGGGCCCGGTGAGGGACAGCACCTCGGGCAGCAGGCTGCGGATGGGGACGAAGTAGCCGACGAAGCTCAGGCCCGTCCACAGCGCGATCAGCAGCCACAGCGCATGCTTGCCGCCGCGCCGCGCGATCTTCTCCGCGCTCCAGCCGCTGCCGTCCAGCCGCAGGCGCGCGCTGCGGTCGCCTTCGAGCCGGCGCTCCACCCACATGAACAGCTCGGTGTAGACCGTCTGCGGGCAGGAAAAGCCGCACCACAGCCGCCCCGCCACCGTGGTGAACAGGAACAGCGCCAGCGCCGAGACGATGAGCAGCACGGCCAGGTAGATGAAGTCCTGCGGGTACAGCAGCCAGCCGAAGATGTAGAAGCGCCGCTGCTCCAGGTCGAACAGCAGGGCCTGGCGGCCATGGATCTGCAGCCAGGGCACGCCGTAGAAGAACAGCTGGGTGAGCCAGACCATGGTCCAGCGCCAGTTCGTGAAGCGCCCCGCGATGGAGCGCGGCTGGATCTTGCGGCGCGCCTCGAACAGGGGGCTGTCGGCGGCCACCTCGGCAATCGGTATCACCTTGCGCGGCGCGGGCCGGGGCCTGGCGGCGGCGTTTTCATCGGGAAGCGGTTTCGGTCGTTCTGACATGCGGGCCTTCGCCCCGGTCGGTGCGCCCTTGATGCGGGCCTGTCATGGAGGTGCCGGGGATTGCCCCGGACTATGCCCAGGCCGGCCCTGCGGCGGTAGCAGCAGATGCGGCGGATTCGACCGTATCAGATGGCGCCGGCGGCGGCCGGCGCAGGGGCTGCACGCCCTGCATGCAGCCATCTGCGCCATGTTCTGGCAAAGTCGGGCATCCGACTCCCATGCCAAGGAACATCCACACCATGAACCTGCGCCCCTTATTGCATGACCTCGTCCGCCAGCATGGGCTGGACCGCAATGCCGCCGAGCAGCTTTTCACCCTGGCGGGATTCGGGCAGGAGCCGGCCGCCCTGCGGACACGCCTTTGGCCCGTGGTGGCCTTGCTGGGCGCGGCCCTGGGCGGGCTCGGCATCGTGCTGTGGATCGCGGCCAACTGGGAGAGCATGGGCCGCATGCAGCGATTCGCCCTGCTGCAGGGCTTCGTGCTCGTGATGTGCCTGGGCGCCGCATGGCGGGCCGCCGCGCGGGTGCCGCTGTCGGTGCTGGCGCTGCTGGGCACCGGGGCGCTGTTCGCGTTCTTCGGCCAGACCTACCAGACGGGGGCCGACCCCTGGCAGCTGTTCGCGCTGTGGGCGCTGCTGACCTTGCCGCTGGCCCTGGCGGCACGCAGCGATGGCGTGTGGCTGCCCTGGGTGGTGGTCGCCATGACGGGCATCGCGCTGTGGACGCAGGCCCATGCGCCGCGGTTCTGGGATGTGCAGTCGCGCGACCTGGGCGTGCATGCCGTGGCCCTGGGCGCCGCCATGGCCGTCACGGCCGGCATGGTGCCGGCCCTGCGGCGCTTCACGGGCGCGGGGCTGTGGGCCTTGCGCGGCGCGGGCGCCCTGGCGCTGGCCATGATCACCTCCACCGCCGTCGGCGGCCTGTTCCACAGCACGGTGGCGCCGCAGTATCCGCTGGGCCTGGCGCTGCTGGCGGGCGCGGCTGCACTGGCGGGCCTGCGCAGGCATTTCGACATCTTTCTGCTCAGCGGGGCCGCGCTGGGCCTGAATGTGCTGCTGGTCTGCGGCCTGGTCTACCTGCTGCTGGAGAAGCTGGATGCGGACTTCACGGGCATGCTGCTGCTCGTCGGCCTGGGCGCCGCGGGCCTGCTGGCCGCCACGGTCAGCCTGGTCCTCAGAGTGGCCCGCAACGCAGCAGGCACGCCATGACACAGAGCCTCGACACCGTGCTGCGCCATGCCGTGGACCAGGGCATCCTGCCAGCCGAGGCCTTGCAGGCGCCCCGCCCCGCCGCCACCGACCGCCACTGGGCAGTGGTCCTGCTCACGGCGCTGGGTGCCTGGCTGGCCCTGCTGCCGCTGCTGATCCTGTTTGCGTTCGCCCTGTCCGACTGGATAGAGCGCGGCGCGGGCACCTATGTGATCGGCACGCTGATGCTGGCGGCGGCCGTGGCCGTGCTGCGCGCCGATGAGCTTCCCGTCTTCCTGGAGCAACTGGCCCTGCCGGCCCTGCTGACCGGCGCCGGCCTGCTGGGTTTCGGCCTGGCGCGCGACCTGTCGGGACAGGCGGCCAGCGCGATCGGCCTGGCCATTGCGCTGGCCTGCACGGCCGCCATTCCAAGGCCCTGGCTGCGCGTGCTGCTGGGGGCCCATTGCGCGCTGCTGTTGTGCACCATGCTCTGGCCGGCCAGCGATCCCTCCAGCCTGTACGCAGGCCTGCCCATCTGGGCCGTGGTGCATGTGGCACTGCTGCTCTGGATGCTGATGCTGGCGGCCCAGTGGCGTGCCCTGGCGCAGTCCGCAGCGCTGACGCGGGTGGCAGCGGCGCTGGAGCCCTTTGCCACGGGCTGGCTGCTGGCGGTGCTGGCCGGCCTGGCCTTTCTGTCCGGCAGGAGCTTCATGGTGGCGGGCGTGCTGGGCGGTGGCCTGGCGGGCGAGCTGGTGCACGAAGCCGTCCCGCGCGCCTCCATGGGCGTTCTGACGCAGGCCGGCTCGGCCGTGCTGGCCCTGGGCGCCGCCTATGTGGCCCAGCGCGCCTGGCCCGCGCTGCGGCAGCCGCGCGCCGCCGTGGCCGCCCTGGTGCTGGCCGCGCTGGGCGCTTTCCTGCCCTGGCTGGGTGCCTGCCTGCTGGCACTGGCGGTGACCGGCACCAGCGGCCGATGGAAGCAGGCCACGGCGGCGGCCCTGGCGGCTGCCTGGATCGTGGGCAGCTTCTACTACCAGCTGGCCTGGCCGCTGGCCACCAAGGCCCTGGTGCTGGCCGGCTGCGGCGCCCTGCTGGGGCTGCTGGCCTGGACCGGGCCGCGCGCCGCAGTGGCACCCGGCAGCGCGGACGGCGCAAGCTCCCCGGTCCCTGCGCGCATGCAGCGCTGGGCGCCTTGGCTGGTGGTGCTGACGGCGGCCTGCACGCTGGCGGTCGCCAACATCGGCATCGCCCAGAAGGAACGCACCATCGCCCAGGGCCGCAAGGTGTTTGTCGAACTGGCGCCGGTGGACCCGCGCTCCCTGATGCAGGGCGACTACATGCGCCTGAACTTCCGCCTGCCCTCCGAGGACAGGGACGCGCAAGAAGACGGCCTGCGCGGCGAGCGACTCCACGCCATCGGCAAGCTCGACGAGCGGGGCGTGGTGCAGTGGCTGCGGACAGCCACGGCCAGCGAGCCGCTGGCCCCCGGTGAGCTGCGCTTTGAACTGACCCCGCGCGATGGCCGCTGGACCCTGGTCACCGACGCCTGGTACTTCCGCGAGGGCGACGGCCAGCGCTGGGAGCAGGCCCGCTATGGCGAGTTCCGCGTGGAGCCCGGCGGCCGCGCGCTGCTGGTGGGGATGGCCGACGCGCAGCTGCGGCCCATCGCCCCCTGAATGCGCCTCACTCGAAACTATCGCCCTCGGCCAGCGGCGCATGCCGGTAGCTGGCCGGGGTCCGGCTGAGCTTGACGGGCGCACCCAGGCCCCGGTAGCCGCCCTCCATCTCCACCACCATCGCGCGGTGCCGGGTGTGCGGGTGGTCGAGTGCCGCGTCCACGCCCAGCACGGGCGCCGCGGGCACGCCGATGGCCATGAGCTGCTCGGCAAGGGCCGGCCCGTCGTGCGGTTGCAGCGCCTGCTCCAGCAGCGGCTTGAGCGCATCGCGGTGCAGGGAGCGCTGGCCCGCCGTCGCGAAGCGCTCGTCGGCCGCCAGGGGCATGCAGCCCAGGTGCTCGCACAGCAGGCGGAACTGGCGGTCGTTGCCCACGGCCAGGAACACGGGCGTGGTGCCCGTGGCCAGGCTGTCGTAGGGGTAGATGTTGGGATGGGCATTGCCCGAGCGCCCCGGCGTGCTGCCGCTCATGAACCAGTTGGCCGCGTGCGGGTGCAGCAGCGAGATGCCGCTGTCGTACAGCGATACGTCGACCAGTTGGCCCAGGCCGCTGCGCTGGCGCTCCTGCAGCGCCAGCAGCACGCCGATGACGCCGTTCATGCCCGTGACCATGTCCACCACGGGCAGGCCCACGCGCAGCGGGCCGCCGTCGGCCTCGCCGTTGACGCTCATCAGCCCCGTCATGGCCTGCACGGCCGCGTCGTAGCCGGGCCATGCGCCCAGCGGGCCGTCGGCGCCGAAGCCGCTGACACGGCACCAGATGAGGCGCGCAAAGCGCTCGCGCACCTGCTCCCAGCCTATGCCCCATTTCTCCATGGTGCCGATCCTGAAGTTCTCGACCACCACATCGGCCTGCGCCATCAGCGCCAGCACGGCCTGCTGCCCTTCGGGCTGCGACAGGTCCAGGAACTGCAGCCGCTTGTTGCGGTTCAGGCCCCGGTAGTAGGAGGACACACCGTCCTGGAACGGCGGGCCCCAGGCGCGTGTGTCGTCGCCCTGGGGCGGCTCGACCTTGAGCACATCGGCACCGTGGTCGCCCAGGATCTGGCCGCACAGCGGCCCGCCAAGAATGCGGGAGAGATCGAGGACACGGATGCCCTGGAGCGCTCCCGCGCATTGATTTGTGTTCATGGGGATACTCTCGTCAGTCGAGCTTCGCGCCGGAGGCATCGACCACGGCTTTCCATTTCGTGACCTCCTGCGCGATGAAGGTCGACAGACCCGCGGGCGACAGGTCCGATGCGGGCTCCAGCCCCTGGTCGGCAAACGCCTTGCGGATGCGCTCGCTGCCCAGCGCCTTGCGGAAGGCCGCGTTCAGTGTCTCGATGCGGTCGGCCGGCGTGCCGGCCGGCGCCACCACGCCGAAGAACACGCTCACGTCGTAGCCGGGCAGGCCCTGCTCGGCGATGGTGGGGATGTCGGGCATGGCCTGGGAGCGCTTTTCCGTGGCCACGCCGATGGCCTTGAACTTGCCGGCCTTGATGTAGGGCATGGCCGTGAGGATGTCGGTGAAGGTCATGTCCACCTGCCCTGCCAGCAGGTCGTTGAGCGCGGGGCCCGTGCCCTTGTAGGGAATGTGCTGCAGCGAGGTGCCGGCCATCTTGTTGAACAGCACGCCGGCCAGGTGCGAGGAGGCGCCATTGCCCGAGGACGCGTAGTCCAGGCTGCCCGGCCGGGCCTTGTCCGACGCGATCAGCTGCTGCACGTTCGAGGCCTTCATGGCCGGGTTGACCACCAGCACGTTGGGCAGGTGGCCCACGCGGATGATGGGCGCGAAACTGGTCTGCGGGTCGTAGCCGATCTTGCGGTACAGGTGCTTGTTGATGGCCAGCGGGCCCGAGGTGCCGAACATGATGGTGTAGCCATCGGGCCTGGCGCGGGCCACGAAGTCGGCGCCGATGTTGCCGCCCGCGCCGGCCTTGTTCTCCACGATCACGCTCTGGCCCAGCGTCTCGGTCAGCGATATCGCCAGCGTGCGGGCCATGGCGTCCGTGGGACCGCCGGGCGGGAAGGGAACGACGAAGCTGACGGGCCGCTCGGGAAAGCGCTCGGCCCAGGCCGGGGCCGGCAGCACGGCGCTGGCGGCCAGTGCGCAGGCCATCAGGAAATGGCGTTTGGGGTCAATGCAGGTCATGTTGTCTGTCTCCGATGGATAGGCGTCCATCCCTGTGCCGGGATGTGTTCTTCGCGGGGCGGCGTCAGGCCCGCCAGCTGGCGGGCAGTTCCGGGTCCGACAGGGGATCGCGCGGCAGCACGCGGTGCAGCAGCACCAGCTGGGCCCAGCGCATGCGCTCGCTGCTTCCTGTGCACGTGGCCTCCCAGGCCATGGCCGTGGCCGTGAAGCAGTGGTACAGGCCCGAGGCGGCGGCGCGCGCCAGCCGCTCGCCGCCCTCCTCGGCCGCGCGCAGCGCCAGCGCGGCCGCCTTGTCCATGCTGGCCGACAGCGCGGCCTTGAATTCCGTGGCCGCCCCGGCCTGCGCCAGCAGCTGGGCCGCATGGTCCTGCAGCACGGGCAGCGAGCCTTCGCGCCGGATGGCGCGCACCACGTCCAGCGCCACGATGTTGCTCGTGCCCTCCCAGATCGATCCCAGGTGCGAGTCGCGCACCAGGCGCGGGTCGCTCCATTCCTCGATGTAGCCACAGCCGCCGCGCACTTCCATGGCGTCGCCCGTGACCTTGCGCGCATCGCGGCAGGCGCGGAACTTGATCAGGGGCGTGAGGATGCGCAGCAGCGCATAGGCGCCGGGCTCGCCCGCGTCCGAGCGCTGCAGCGCCTGGGCCGTCTGCAGCACC
The DNA here is from genome assembly GCA_041984925.1 of Comamonas sp. Taxonomy (GTDB): domain Bacteria; phylum Pseudomonadota; class Gammaproteobacteria; order Burkholderiales; family Burkholderiaceae_C; genus Comamonas. The sequence continues at coordinate 60,565 of JBHIXF010000017.1, read as the reverse complement.
ATGGTGCGGGCCTGCTCGGCGTAGATGCGCAGCTTGTCGAGCTGGCGCTGCATCAGCGGCATGTCCTGCAGGGCCTTGCCGAAGGCGCGGCGCTCGCGCGCCACATGCTCGGCCTCGGCCACGGCGCGGCGCATCAGGCCGGCCGAGCGCACGCCGTTGGACAGGCGCGAGTTGTTGACCATGTCGGCCATCTGCACGAAGCCCCGGCCCTGCTCGCCCACCAGGTAGGCCACGGCACCGTCGAGCACGATCTCGCCGCTGGCCATGGAGCGCGTGCCCAGCTTGTGCTTGAGGCGCACGATGCGGTAGTGGTTGGGCGCGCCGTCGTCGAGCCGGCGCGGCAGCAGGAACAGCGAGATGCCCTTCATGCCGGCCGGTGCGCCTTCCACGCGCGCCAGCACCATGGCGAAATCGGCATCGGGGTTGGAGCAGAACCACTTGTCGCCCGTGAGACGCCAGCTGCCGTCCCCGGCCGGGCGCGCCAGCGTCCGGGTGTTGGCGATGTCCGAGCCGGCGGCCTGCTCGGTCATGAACATGGCGCCCTGGGCCTGGTCCTCGAAGCGCAGCTGCGTCAGCCGCGGCCAGTACTTCTCGACCAGGGCGGGATCGCCGTACTTGCGCAGCGTGCGCGCCAGCGAGTCGGTCATGGACAGCGGGCAGCACAGGCCGAATTCGGCCTGCACGAACAGATAGGTCAACGCGTACTTGGCCAGCGGCGGCAGCCTGCCCTCCCAGCCCAGCACGCCCGTGCGGTGCGACATGACGGCCAGGCCGAACTCGCCGTAGGCGATGCGTTCCATCTCCACATAGGCCGGGTGCTTGACGATGCGCTGCGCGTCGCGCCCGGTGCGGTCGCGGTGCTCCAGCTCGGGCGGGTTCCTGTCGGCCGTCAGCGCCCATTCGTCGATCTCGCGGCCGGCCAGCGCGCCCATGCGCTCCAGGTGGGGCTGCAGGTGGGCATGGACCTCGGCCGGCAGGTACAGCGCCAGCAGCGGCGCCAGTTGCTCGTCGGTGGTGTAGAGATTGCTGCCGTGGCGGTCCGGCACGGCCTGGGCGGCAAGGGCGCGCAGCGCGGCCTGTGCCTGCGGGTCTGCATTCATGGTCTGTCTCCTGGTGCACGGGGGTGCCTGGGGTGCATGGGGTGCATGGGGATTTGCGGCCCCCGGGAATGCCCCATTCTTGGAAACAGTCCTATTCGAGTCAAATATTGATAACGTATCGATCAATATTCAAATCAGATAGACACCATGGAACTGCGGCAACTGAAATACTTTCTGGTGCTGGCCGAGGAGCTGCATTTCAGCCGCGCCGCCCAGCGGCTGGCCATTTCCCAGCCGCCGCTGAGCGTGGCCATACGCCAGCTGGAGGAGGAGCTGGGCGCCCAGTTGTTCGAGCGCACCAGCAAGGAGGTGCGGCTCACGGCCGCCGGCAGGCACCTGCGCGGCCAGGCCCAGGAGATCATGGAACAGGCCCTGCGCGTGAAGCAGGACATGCGTGCCATCGCCGAGGGCATGCAAGGCAGCCTGCGGCTGGGCTTCGTGGGGTCGGCCATCTACCGGGGCCTGCCCGAGGCGCTGGAGGGCTTTCGCGAACGGCACCCGCGCGTGCGCATCGACATGCTGGAGCTCAACAGCGCCGAGCAGATCACCGCCCTGCAGCAGGAGCGCCTGGACCTGGGCCTGCTGCATGCCACGCGCCCGGCGGCGGGCCTGCAGTCGCAGGCCCTGGTGAGCGAACCCTTCATGGCCTGCCTGCCGGCCGGCCATGCGCTGGCCGGGCTGCGCGCGCTGAAGGTGCGCCAGCTCGCGGGCGAGCGCATGGTGCTGTTCTCGCGCCAGGTCTCGCCCGACTACCACCAGCAGATCTGGCAGATCTGCCAGAGCGAGGGCTTCACGCCCGAGCTGCACCATGAGGTGCGGCACTGGCTGTCCGTGCTGTCCATGGTGTCGCTGCGCCAGGGCGTGTCCCTGGTTCCGTCCTGCCTGCAGCGCGTGGGTTTTCCGGGGCTGGCCTTCGTGCCCATCCAGGGCCGGCACCCGCAGTCGCAGATGCAGGCCATGTGGCACCCGGGCCATGTCCAGCCCCTGGTCCAGTCGCTGCTGGCCGACCTGCGCGACAGCGCGGGCCGGCTGGGGCAGCAGCGATGAGAGACCCATGCCTTGCTCAGTTCACGGACTCCAATACCGGCGCTCGCCAAAGCCAGGGGCGCCAAGCAAGAGCCGCCTCGCGGCGAGGGCGCCGTCCCCCTCCCGCAGGAGAGGGGGAAGCCGTGCAACGGCTCAGGGGGTGCTTAGCAGTTGCCTGAGCACGTAGGGCAGGATGCCGCCGTGCCGGTAGTAGTCCACCTCGATGGGCGTGTCGATGCGCAGCCGCACCACCACGGTCTGCTTGCTGCCATCGGCGCGTGTGATCACCAGTTGCGCCTCGCTTTGCGGGGCCAGGTCGGCGGCGGGGATGACGTCCACGAATTCCTCGCCCGTCAGGCCCAGCGTCTGCCAGCTGTCCGTGCCCAGGAACTGCAGCGGCAGCACGCCCATGCCCACGAGGTTGGAGCGGTGGATGCGCTCGAAGCTGCGCGCCACCACGGCCTTGATGCCCAGCAGCTGGGTGCCCTTGGCGGCCCAGTCGCGGCTAGAGCCCGTGCCGTATTCCTCGCCCGCGAAGATCACGGTGGCGCGGCCCTCGGACTGGTACTTCATGGCCGCGTCGTAGATCGGCATCTTGGTGGCCTGGCCCGTGCCGTCGCGGTACAGCGTCAGGCCGCCTTCCTCGCGCGATCCGTCGGGCAGGGCGGGAATCATCAGGTTCTTGATGCGCACGTTGGCGAAGGTGCCGCGCATCATCACCTCATGGTTGCCGCGCCGCGAGCCGTAGCTGTTGAAGTCGGCCTTGCGCACGCCATGGGCCAGCAGCCACTGGCCCGCGGGCGAGCTTTCCTTGATGGAGCCGGCCGGCGAGATGTGGTCGGTGGTGATGGAGTCGCCGAACAGCGCCATCACGCGCGCGCCATGCACGATGTAGGGGTTGGTGCCTCCCGCATCGGCGGCGGGTGTGTCCAGCTGCAGCCGGAAGCCCTCGAAGAACGGCGGCTCGGCGATGTAGGTGCTCTCGGGCCAGGTGTAGGTGGCGCCGGTCACGCCATGGATCTTCTCCCAGAGCTTGCCGGGCTCGGTGCGCACCTTCTCGTAGTTCTCGCGGAAGGCCTTGCCGTTCATGGCGTACTTCATCAGCGCATGGATCTCGTCGCTGGTCGGCCAGATGTCGCCCAGGTAGATGTCCCGGCCGTCCTTGCCCTGGCCCACGGGCTCGGTCATCAGGTCGCGGCGCACCGTGCCCGCGATCGCATAGGCCACGACCAGGGGCGGGCTGGCCAGGAAGTTGGCCTTGATGTTGGGGTGGATGCGCGCCTCGAAATTGCGGTTGCCCGACAGCACGGCCGCGCAGACCAGGTCGTTGCTGGTGATGGCCTCGTTGAGCTCGGGCGTGAGGTCGCCCGCATTGCCGATGCAGGTGGTGCAGCCGTAGCCCGCCAGCGCGAAGCCCAGCTTTTCGAGGTAGGGCAGCAGGCCGGCCTCGGTCAGGTACTCGGTGACCACGCGCGAGCCCGGTGCCAGCGAGGTCTTGATGTGCGGCTGCACCTTCAGGCCCGCCTTCACCGCTTTCTTGGCCAGCAGGCCGGCGGCCAGCAGCACGCTGGGGTTGGAGGTGTTGGTGCAGCTGGTGATGGCGGCGATCAGCACGTCGCCGTTGGCGATGCCCAGGTGCCTGGGCGGTGCGGGCGGCGGCTCGACCGGCGCCTCGCTGTGGGCAGCTTCCAGCCGGGGCTTGTTGGCCTCCATCTCGGCCAGCGAAGGCTGTGCGCCCGGAGGATGGGCCGGCGTATCGGTGGGCGCGGCCCCGGCCTCGCCCAAGCCCACGGGAAAGCGCTGGCCCAGGCGCGCGGGGTTCTGGTTGAAGCCGTTGTGCGCCACGGGCGCGCTGAACAGCTCATCGAACTTGGCCGAGACGTTGCCGATCTCGATGCGGTCCTGCGGGCGCTTGGGTCCGGCCAGGCTGGGCGCCACCGTGCCCAGGTCCAGGCGCACGACATGGGAGTAGTCGATCTCGCCGGCGCCGGGCACGCCGAACAGTTCCTGGGCGCGGAAATAGTTCTCGAAGGCCTCGATCTCGGACTTGCTGCGGCCCGTCCCCTTGAAGTAGTCGATGGTCTTGTCGTCCACGGGGAAGAAGCCCATGGTGGCGCCGTACTCGGGCGCCATGTTGCCGATGGTGGCGCGGTCGGGCAGCGCCAGGCTGCGGGTGCCCTCGCCGAAGAATTCGACGAACTTGCCCACCACCTTCTCGCGGCGCAGGATCTCGGTCACCGTGAGCACCAGGTCGGTGGCCGTCACGCCTTCGCGCAGCTGGCCCGACAGCTCGAAGCCCACCACGTCGGGCGTGAGGAAGTACACGGGCTGGCCCAGCATGGCGGCCTCGGCCTCGATGCCGCCCACGCCCCAGCCCACCACGCCGATGCCGTTGATCATGGTCGTGTGGCTGTCCGTGCCGACCAGGGTATCGGGGTAGTGCACGCCCTCCTTGGTCTTGTGCACGCCGCGCGCCAGGTATTCCAGGTTCACCTGGTGCACGATGCCGAAGCCCGGGGGCACGACGCCGAAGGTGTCGAAGGCCTGCATGCCCCACTTCATGAACTGGTAGCGCTCCTTGTTGCGCTGGAACTCCAGCTTCATGTTCAGGTCCAGCGCTTTCTTGGTGCCGAAGTAGTCGACCATGATGGAGTGGTCCACCACCAGGTCCACGGGCACCAGCGGCTCGATGGCCTTGGGCTTGCTGCCCAGCTTCGCGGCCGTGCTGCGCATGGCGGCCAGGTCGGCCAGCAGCGGCACGCCCGTGAAGTCCTGCAGCACCACGCGCGCCACCACGAAGGGAATCTCGTCCACGCGCTCGGCCTGGGGCTTCCAGTTCGCGAGCTGCTCCACATGCGCGCGCGTCACCTTCTTGCCGTCGCAGTTGCGCAGCACGGACTCGAGCACGATGCGCAGCGACACGGGCAATCGACGGATCTGCGGATACTGCCTGGCCAGTTCGGGCAGGGAAAAGAACTTGCCCTTCCTGCCCCCTGCCGCGGCAAAGGACTTGAGGGTGTTTTCGTATTCGTGGCGCATCGTGAGACTCCTGGATGAAACTCTGGGGAGGAAACCTGCGCGCCGCCTTTCCTGGCTGCTGCGCATGTCCCAAGACTCAGATTTCCATTGTGCCCAGAAGTGCCCGCCGATGCTGTGGTCCGTTGGCGATAGTCCCATGCGGACAACATCGTCCGCTGCGCGGAAACGGGCTGCTTTCACAGCCCTGCCATCGCGCCGGCCACGGCTCAGGACGCCACAGCCGGCACCGCCGCGCCCTGACAAGCCGTTCTTTGCGGCGGATGCGCAGACGCCGCAGGTGCTGGTGCAGGCAGGCGGCAAGCGCTGGTGCGGCTGCGGCAGGCGCAGCGCTGCACCTGATGCCGAAGACGGAAAAAAGCCCGCCGAAGCGGGCTTTCTCGATCAGGCCGGAGCCTCCTCAGGCGGCGACGCCCTTGGCCACGTCCGCATACTCTTCGATCTGGTCGAAGTTCATGTAGCGGTAGACGCTGGCCTTGTCGGCATCGATCACGCCCATTTCCTTGAGGTACTCCTCCTTGGTCGGCAGCTTGCCGATGCGCGATGCGATCGCGGCCAGTTCGGCCGAGCCCAGGAACACGTTGGTGTTCTTGCCCAGGCGGTTGGGGAAGTTGCGGGTCGAGGTGGAGATCACCGTCGCGCCTTCGCGCACCTGGGCCTGGTTGCCCATGCACAGCGAGCAGCCCGGCATTTCGGTGCGTGCACCGGCCGTGCCGAAGGCGGCGTAGTGGCCTTCCTTGATCAGCTCGTTCTGGTCCATCTTGGTGGGCGGCGCCACCCACAGCTTGACGGGGATGTCGCGCTGGCCGCCCAGCAGCTTGGCGGCTGCGCGGAAGTGGCCGATGTTGGTCATGCACGAACCGATGAAGGCTTCGTCGATCTTGGTGCCGGCCACTTCGGACAGGAACTTGGCGTCGTCCGGATCGTTGGGGCAGCAGACGATGGGCTCCTTGATGTCGGCCAGGTCGATCTCGATGACGGCCGCGTATTCGGCGTCCTTGTCGGCTTCGAGCAGCTCGGGCTTGGCCAGCCAGGCCTCGACCTTCTCGATGCGGCGCTGCAGCGTCTTGGCGTCCTGGTAGCCGTCGGCGATCATGTTCTTCATCAGAACGATGTTCGACTTCAGGTACTCCTTGACCGGCTCGGGATTGAGCTTGATCGTGCAGCCGGCGGCCGAGCGCTCGGCCGAGGCGTCGGACAGCTCGAACGCCTGTTCCACCTTGAGGTCGGGCAGGCCTTCGATTTCAAGGATGCGGCCCGAGAAGATGTTCTTCTTGCCGGCCTTGGCCACGGTCAGCAGGCCGGCCTTGATGGCGTACAGCGGAATGGCGTGCACGAGGTCGCGCAGCGTCACGCCGGGCTGCATCTCGCCCTTGAAGCGCACCAGCACGGACTCGGGCATGTCCAGGGGCATCACGCCCGTGGCGGCGCCGAAGGCCACCAGGCCGGAGCCCGCGGGGAAGGAGATGCCGATCGGGAAGCGCGTGTGCGAGTCGCCGCCCGTGCCCACGGTGTCGGGCAGCAGCAGGCGGTTGAGCCAGGAGTGGATCACGCCGTCACCGGGGCGCAGGGCCACGCCGCCGCGGTTGCTGATGAAGGCGGGCAACTCGCGGTGGGTCTTGACGTCCACGGGCTTGGGGTAGGCGGCCGTGTGGCAGAAGGACTGCATCACCATGTCGGCCGAGAAGCCCAGGCAGGCCAGGTCCTTCAGCTCGTCGCGGGTCATGGGGCCGGTGGTGTCCTGCGACCCCACGGTGGTCATGCGCGGCTCGCAGTAGGTGCCGGGACGCACGCCCTGGCCTTCCGGCAGGCCGACGGCGCGGCCGACCATCTTCTGGGCCAGCGTGAAGCCGGCGTTCGAAGCGGCAGGCGCCTGGGGCATGCGAAAGACCGTGGACGCGGGCAGGCCCAGGAATTCGCGGGCCTTGGCGGTCAGCGAGCGGCCGATGATCAGGTTGATGCGGCCGCCGGCGCGCACTTCGTCGAACAGCACGTCGCTCTTGAGCTGGAACTCGGCGACGGTCTCGCCGTTCTTGACCAGCTTGCCGTCATAGGGCAGCACGTCGATGACGTCGCCCATCTCGAGCCTGGAGACGTCCACCTCGATGGGCAGCGAGCCCGAGTCTTCCTGCGTGTTGAAGAAGATGGGGGCGATCTTGCCGCCCAGGGTCACGCCGCCGAAGCGCTTGTTGGGCACGAAGGGGATGTCCTGGCCCGTGGCCCAGACGATGGAGTTGGTGGCCGACTTGCGCGAGGAGCCGGTGCCCACCACGTCGCCCACGTAGGCGACCAGGTGGCCCTTCTTCTTGAGGTCGTCGATGAACTGCATCGGGCCGCGCTTGCCGTCTTCCTCGGGCTTGAAGGCCGCGTCGGGACGGGTGTTCTTGAGCATGGCCAGGTAGTGCAGCGGGATGTCCGGACGGCTCCAGGCATCGGGCGCGGGCGACAGGTCGTCGGTGTTGGTCTCGCCAGGCACCTTGAAGACGGTGACGGTGATCTTCCTGTCGACTTCCGGGCGCGAGGTGAACCACTCGGCGTCCGCCCAGCTCTGCATGACTTCCTTGGCCTTGGCGTTGCCGGCCTTGGCCTTGGTGGCCACGTCGTTGAAGAAGTCGAACATCAGCAGCGTCTTCTTCAGCGCGTCGGCCGCCACGCCGGCCACTTCGGCGTCGTCCAGCAGCTCGATCAGGGGGTGCACGTTGTAGCCGCCCACCATGGTGCCCAGCAGCTCGGTGGCCTTGGCCTTGGAGATGAGCGCCACCTGGATGTCGCCATGGGCCACGGCCGCCAGGAAGCTGGCCTTGACCTTGGCGGCATCGTCCACGCCCGGCGGCACGCGGTGCGTGAGCAGGTCCAGCAGGAAGGCGTCCTCGCCGGCCGGCGGGTTCTTGATCAGCTCGATCAGCTCGGCAACCTGCTTGGCGTCCAGCGGCAGCGGGGGAATACCGAGCGCGGCGCGTTCGGCCACGTGGTCACGGTAGGCTTTCAACATGATTCTCTCTCCATGGTTTTCTAAAGTGGGGCTGCTTGCGGGACGCTCAGGCCCGGACCGGGATCACTGGCCGGCGGGCCTGGGCGCGTCCAGCAGGCTGGGAGGCGGATTCTTCTTGATGGCCTCGGCCACCTGAAGCTGGTCGGGGCTCATGCACTCGTCGGCCAGGCGCTGGCCCACCTTCTGGTTCATGAGCATCGATTTGTTGGCGATCTGCAGCCAGACGGCGCCGGCATGCCTGTCCTCCAGGCGCACGGTGCCCGTCGAGGTCTTGACGGGCGACATGTGGTACCTGAAGCCCTTGCCATCGACGACGAAGTAGCCGGGATTGGCCTGGTCGGCGGTCACGTTGACGAAGGCGCCCAGCTCGCAGGGAATGCGGCCGGTGTGCACGCGCTCGGCGATGGCCAGTTCCTCGGGGGCCAGCGGCTGCTGGGCCGCGGCGACGGCCGCCGCGCCCCCCGCGGCGGCGGCGCCGCCGGCGGCAGCCGCGGCCTTGGCCACGGGCTTCTTCACGGGGGCCTTCTTGGCGGCGGCCTTGGCCGGGGCCTTCTTGGCAGGTTCGGCGGCACTGGCGCCCTGGCCGATGGCCAGCAGCGGAGCTGCGATCAGGATGGTGGCGATAACGGTCTTCATGCGATGGGCTCCTGCAAATTCCCGGACTGGGCTAAGCAAGTGATTCTGGAACAAACCAGGGCTGCACCTCGGTGGGCAGCGCCTGGCCGGTCTGGTGGGCACGCGCGAGCAACTGCCAGTAGTAGCGGTAGCTCGCCCGGTCATGTAATACACCATCCACGCTCACGGGCGCCCAGTCGGCGGCCGCGGCGGCGGTAAGAATTTGTGCCGACTGTGCCACTTCGTCGGCCTGGGGGGCGAAGGCGGCCAGGATGGGCCGGATCTGGTCCGGGTGGATGCTCCACATGCGGGTATAGCCCAGCCGGCGCGACGCCTGCGTGGCAGCCGCCTGCAGCGCCTGCGGACTCCTGAACTCGGTGACGACGCAGTGCGAGGGCACCTTGCCGTGCGCATGGCAGGCGGCGGCGATCTCCAGCTTGGCGCGCAGCACCAGCGGGTGCTCGAACTGGCCCTGCGACCCCATGGCCGAGGCGGGAATGGCGCCGCCGTGGGCCGAGACGAAATCCATCAGGCCGAAGGAGATGCTCTGCACGCGCGGATGCGCGGCTATCTCGAAGGCGCGGTGCACGGCGGCAGGCGATTCGACGAGCACGTGCAAAGGCAGGCTGCGGCAGCCCAGGCGGTCCAGATGGCGCTCGGCCTGCAGCACGTCCTCGACATGCTCCACCTTGGGCAGCATGACATGGCACAGGCGGTCGCCGGCCTCGCCGGCGATGATGTCCAGATCCTGCACGAAGCTGGCATGGTCCGCGGCGTGCACGCGCGCGGCCACCCGGGCGCCGGGCGCCGCCTCGCGCGCCAGCGCGGCCACCAGCCGCGCATGGGCCGCCTCCTGGCCCACGGGCGCACCGTCCTCACAGTCGAGCGTGACGTCGAAGACGCAGGTGCCGAACTCGCGCATCATCTCGGCCTGCAGTTGCAGGCTCTTGCGCATGCGCACCTCGACACCGCTGTAGTGGTCGCAGACGGGCAGGTGCAGGGCACCGCCCTGCGCATCGAGCAGCACCTGGGCCGGGTGCGCGCGAGAGGGTGTGGCGTTGGCAGCGGTCATGGCTTGCGCTGGGCGACGATGAACAGTCGGGGGAAGGCCAGCAGGCGCCGGCCGTCGGCGCGCATGCCGTAGGCGGCATCCACGCGGTTTTCGTATTCGGAGAGGAAGTCGGCCTGCAGGGCCTGGGGCAGGCCTTCGACGAAGGGCTTGAGGCCCGTGCCGCGCAGCCATTGCACGATGGCCGCGGCCGAGTCCATGGGGTGCTGGTAGACGGTATGCCAGACATCGACCGAGGCGGCCCGGGCCTGCGGCGCGGCCAGCAGATCGTAGTAGGCGCCTATCGGCAGGATATCGGTACGCACGCGGGCCGCATCGCCGATGTGCGACGCGAAACGCGGCAAGGCCGCGACCTCGCGCATGAGCCGGTGCGTGGGCTCATTGCGGTTGTCGGGCATCTGGATCGCGAGAACACCCCCTGGCGCCAGGTCGGCGAACAGGCGGGGGATCAGCGCTTCATGCCCACCCACCCATTGCAGGGAGGCGTTGGCATAGACCAGGTCGGGAGCGCCGCCTTCGGGCCGCCATGCGGAAATATCGGCCAGCGCGAACCCTGCGCCAGGCAGCTGCAGGCGCGCGGCCTGCAGCATGGCCTGGGAGTTGTCGATGCCGGTGACCTGCGCCTGCGGGAAGCGCCTCACCAGCAGCTCGGTGGAGTTGCCCGGACCGCAGCCCAGGTCCACCACATGGCGGGCCTGCTGCAGCGGCACGCGCGCCAGCAGCTCGGCTGCCGGGCGCGTACGCTCGTCAGCAAAGCGCAGGTAGAGCGCGGGGTTCCAGTCGAGCATGGGTTACCGGTCGGTTACAGCAGGTGCTTGACGCCGTCCTGCTCGCCTTGCAGCTCGGCCAGGGTCTTGTCGATGCACTCTTGCGAGAAGGCATCGATCTCCAGGCCTTCGACGATCTTGTATTCGCCGTTCTCGGTGGTGACCGGGAAGCCGAAGACGATGCCGGCGGGGATGCCGTACTCGCCGTTGGAGGGCACGCCCATGGTGACCCATTCGCCCTTCGAGCCCAGGGCCCAGTCGCGCATGTGGTCGATGGCGGCGTTGGCGGCCGAGGCAGCCGAGGACAGGCCGCGCGCCGCGATGATGGCGGCGCCGCGCTTGCCGACGGTGGGCAGGAACACGTCCTTGTTCCAGACCTGGTCGTTGATCTTGTCCTTGACGCTTTCACCATTGACGGTGGCGAAGCGGTAGTCGGCGTACATCGTGGGCGAGTGGTTGCCCCAGACGGTCAGCTTCTTGATGTCGCCCACCTTGAAGCCGGCCTTGGCGGCCAGCTGGGAGGCAGCGCGGTTGTGGTCCAGGCGCAGCATGGCGGTGAAGTTCTTGGCCGGCAGGTCCGGGGCCGACTTCATGGCGATGTAGGCATTGGTGTTGGCGGGGTTGCCGACGACCAGCACCTTCACGTTGCGCGAGGCCACGGCGTTCAGCGCCTTGCCCTGGGCCGTGAAGATCTGTGCGTTGGCGGCCAGCAGGTCGGCACGCTCCATGCCGGGGCCGCGGGGACGGGCGCCGACCAGCAGGGCGTAGTCGGTATCCTTGAACGCCTGCAGGGGGTCGGAATGGGCTTCGATGCCGGCCAGCAGCGGGAAGGCGCAGTCTTCCAGCTCCATGATCACGCCCTTGAGCGCGTTCTGGGCCTTCTCGTCAGGAATCTCGAGCAGTTGCAGAATGACAGGCTGGTCCTTGCCCAGCATTTCGCCGGAAGCGATGCGAAACAGCAGGGCGTAACCGATTTGACCGGCGGCGCCGGTGACGGCGACACGAACGGGCTTCTTGCTCATGATGAAACTCCAGAAATGGGGTGAAAGTCAGGTGTTATCGGTGCCAGGTCGCACCAGCGTCAGAAACCAGCAGCCCGTGCTCCGCAAACAGCTGGCAAGTGTACCGCCGATTTCGAAGCCTGGTCAATTTGTCTTATGTCTTATATAAGATATGATCGCAGGCTGTATCCAGGTATTTCAAGCGACGCCGGAGGCCTTTTTCCGCCCCACACCACCATGCCAGCCCTGCCCTCTCCCGCCCCCGACACCCCAGCCGCGCCCGCCGGCGGCGCGCCCGTGTCGACGCCTGCCTTCAGCCCGCTGTACCAGCAGATCAAGGGGCTCATACTGCAGAGCCTTGAGGCGGGCGAATGGCGCCCCGGCGAGCTGATCCCCAGCGAGATGGAGCTGGCCGCGCGCTTTCGCGTGAGCCAGGGCACGGTGCGCAAGGCCATCGACGAGCTGGCGGCCGAGAACCTGGTGATGCGCCGCCAGGGCAAGGGCACCTTCGTGGCCACCCACGCGGCCCAGCATGTGCAGTACCGCTTCCTGAAGCTGCACCCCGATGGCGGCGACCAGCAGGGCGAAGGCCGCGCCGAGCGCCGCATCATCGAGTGCCGGCGCCTGCGCGCGCCGGCCGAGGTGGCGCGCGCACTGGCACTGCGCAGCGGCGACGCCGTCATGCACGTGCGCCGCGTGCTGTCGTTCGCGGCAATCCCGACCATTTTGGAAGACATCTGGCTGCCCGGCCATGCCTTCAAGGGCCTCACGGCCGAGCAGATGTCGGCCTACCAGGGCCCGACCTACGCCATGTTCGAGCTCGACTATGGCGTGCGCATGGTGCGCGCGGACGAAAAAATCCGCGCCGTCCTGCCCGAGGCCGAACAGGCCCTGCTGCTGGACGTGCCCGGCACCACGCCGCTGCTGAGCGTGGAGCGCACCGCTTACACATACAACGATGTTCCCATGGAGTTACGCCGCGGCCTGTACCGAACCGACACCCACCACTACCGCAACGCCCTGAGCTGACCGATCCGCTCCCCAGAGAAGCGGGCGAAAATACGCATTTCCCGGCAAAGCTGTTTTTATTGCATTGCAATAGAATTTTGCATCGCCGCCCCTGAGCGATTACGAAGCAGTTACATCCACGAAAGTACCCTGCCATGACTGAGCAAGCCAAAAAGCGGCCAGAGTTCCGCAACATCAACCTCTTCAAGGACGTCCCCACCTACCGGTTGCCTCCGGCCGGCATCGTGTCCATCCTGCACCGCGTCAGCGGCCTGCTGATGTTCCTGCTGCTGCCGTTCATCCTCTGGATGTTCGACGCCTCGCTGACGTCCGAGATCTCGTTCGATGGCTTCGCCTCGGTCTTCGCAGGCCCCTTCGGCTGGTTCCTCAAGCTGGTGTGCCTGGCCCTGATCTGGGCCTATCTGCACCACTTCTGCGCCGGCCTTCGCCACCTGTTCATGGACGTGAACCACCATGCCGTCAACAAGCAGTTCGGCAAGACCTCGGCCCTGGTGGTGCTGGTGCTGAGCGTGGGCCTGACCCTGATCCTGGGCGCCAAGCTGTTCGGCCTGTACTGATCGACGATCTCCCCCTCACGATAAGGAAAAAGAACCATGTCCGTGAATTACGGCTCCAAGCGCACCGTGGTCGGTGCGCACTACGGCATCCGCGACTGGATGGTGCAGCGCGTCACCGGCGTGCTGATGGCACTGTTCACCATCGTGCTGCTGGCCAAGCTGATCTTCAGCACCGGCTCCATCGGCTATGACCTGTGGGCCGGCATCTTCGCCCCCCAGTGGATGAAGTTCCTGACCTTCGCCGTGATCGTCTCCCTGGCCTGGCATGTCTGGGTCGGCGTGCGCGACATCTGGATGGACTACGTCAAGCCCGTGGGCCTGCGCCTGGCGCTGAACGTTTTCACCCTGGTCTGGCTCGTCGGCTGCGCCGGCTGGGGCATCCAGATCCTGTGGCGTATCTGATAGAGACTCGGTCTCCACGATTGAAGGTTAAGAATGAGCTACTCCAAAGCAAACATCACCAAGCGCAAGTTTGACGTCGTCATCGTCGGCGCCGGCGGCTCCGGCCTGCGCGCCGCGCTGGAACTGTCGCGCGCCGGCCTGTCCGTGGCCTCGCTGTCCAAGGTCTTCCCCACCCGCTCGCACACCGTGGCCGCCCAGGGCGGCGTGTCCGCCTCGCTGGGCAACATGAGCGAGGACAACTGGCACTACCACTTCTACGACACCATCAAGGGCTCCGACTGGCTCGGCGACCAGGACGCGATCGAGTTCATGTGCCGCGAAGCACCCAACGTCGTGATCGAGCTGGAACACTTCGGCATGCCGTTCGACCGCAACCCCGACGGCACCATCTACCAGCGCCCCTTCGGCGGCCACACGGCCAACTACGGCGAAAAGCCCGTGCAGCGCGCCTGCGCCGCGGCCGACCGCACCGGCCATGCCATGCTGCACACGCTGTACCAGCAGAACGTCAAGTCCAAGACCAACTTCTTCGTGGAGTGGATGGCGCTGGACCTGATCCGCAACACCCAGGGCGACGTGGTCGGCGTGACCGCCATCGAACTGGAGACCGGCGACCTGTACGAGCTGCACGCCAAGGCCGTGCTGCTGGCCACGGGTGGCGCGGGCCGCATCTTCCAGGCATCGACCAATGCCTTCATCAACACCGGCGACGGCCTGGGCATGGCCGCGCGCGCGGGCATCCCGCTGCAGGACATGGAGTTCTGGCAGTTCCACCCCACCGGCGTGGCCGGCGCGGGCGTGCTGCTGACCGAAGGCTGCCGCGGTGAAGGCGCCATCCTGCTCAACAGCGAAGGCGAACGCTTCATGGAGCGCTACGCGCCCACGCTCAAGGACCTGGCTCCGCGCGACTTCGTGTCCCGCTCCATGGACCAGGAAATCAAGGAAGGTCGCGGCTGCGGTCCCAACAAGGACTACATCCTGATGAAGCTGGACCACCTGGGCGCCGAGACCATCCGCAAGCGCCTGCCCTCCGTGGAAGAGATCGGCCACAACTTCGCCAACGTGGACATCACCAAGGAGCCGATCCCCGTGGTGCCCACCATCCACTACCAGATGGGCGGCATCCCGACCAACATCAACGGCCAGGTCGTGGTGTGGGACGGCCAGCAGAACAACGTGGTCAACGGCCTCTACGCCGTGGGCGAATGCTCGTGCGTGTCGGTGCACGGCGCCAACCGCCTGGGCACGAACTCGCTGCTGGACCTGCTGGTCTTCGGCAAGTCGGCCGGCAAGCACATCGTGCAGTTCGTCAACGGCTTCGGCGACCATGCCGCCGTGCCCGCCGACGGCTCCGACCGTACCCTGGCGCGCCTGAACCAGCTCGACGAGTCCAAGGAAGGCACCTACGCGCAGGACCTGGCAGGCGACATCCGCTCGGCCATGCAGCAGCATGCCGGCGTGTTCCGCACGCAAAAGGGCATGGACGAAGGCGTGGAAAAGATCAACGCCATCCGCGAGCGCGTGGGCTCCGTGACCCTCAAGGACAAGTCCAAGGTCTGGAACACCGCCCGCATGGAAGCGCTGGAAGTGGACAACCTGATCGAAGTGGCCCAGGCCACCATGATCTCGGCCGCCGCCCGCCACGAATGCCGCGGCGCCCACACCGTGTACGACTACGAGCACCCTGCCGACCACGCCGAGTTCCCGCTGGGCCGCAACGACAAGGAATGGCTCAAGCACACCCTGTGGTACAGCGCCACCAACAGCCTGGAATACAAGCCCGTGAACCTCAAGCCCCTCACGGTGGACAGCGTGCCGCCCAAGGTCCGCACGTTCTAATCCAGCAGCCCACGAGAGAACAGACAAATGAAGCGCACTTTCAAGATCTACCGCTACGACCCGGACAAGGACGCCAAGCCCTACATGCAGACCGTGGAGGTCGAACTCGACGGCCATGAGCGCATGCTGCTGGACGCCCTGGTCAAGCTCAAGGCGATGGACCCGTCCATCTCGTTCCGCCGCTCCTGCCGCGAAGGCGTGTGCGGCTCCGACGCGATGAACATCAACGGCAAGAACGGCCTGGCCTGCCTGACGAACATGAAGACCCTCAGCGGCGACATCGTTCTCAAGCCCCTGCCCGGCCTGCCCGTGATCCGCGATCTGATCGTGGACATGACGCAGTTCTTCAAGCAGTACCACTCGATCAAGCCCTACCTGCAGAACGACAGCTTCGCGTCCCCCACGAAGGAACGCCTGCAGTCGCCCGAGGAGCGCGAAGAGCTCAACGGCCTGTACGAGTGCATCCTGTGCGCCAGCTGCTCCACCAGCTGCCCCAGCTTCTGGTGGAACCCCGACAAGTTCGTGGGCCCGGCCGGCCTGCTGCAGGCCTACCGCTTCATCGCGGACAGCCGCGACGAAGCCACGGGCGACCGCCTTGACAACCTGGAAGATCCGTACCGCCTCTTCCGCTGCCATACCATCATGAACTGCGTGGACGTGTGCCCCAAGCACCTGAACCCCACGCAGGCCATTGGCAAGATCAAGGAACTGATGGTCCGCCGGGCCATCTGATGACCATGACGAATACCCTGCTCGACGAACGCGAACGGGACCTGCTGCGCTGGCGCTGCCGGCGCGGCCTGGTCGAGAACGACCTGTTCATCGAGCAGTTCTTCGCCACCTACGCAGACCAGCTCACGCGGAGACACGCGAGCGGTCTGTCTGCCTTGATGGACCTGGCAGACAACGACCTGATGGACCTCTTCCTGCGCCGCAAGGAACCCGAAGGGGAACTCGACACCCAAGAAATCAGGGAAGTGCTGGAGCTGGTGCGCAAGCGCAAGCCCGGCTCTGTCCCGCAAGTAGGCTAGGCAATCTAGAGAAGGAAGTTTGGAAATGAAACTCGCAGACAACAAAGCAACGCTGTCTTTCAGCAACGGCGCTCCCAGCGTCGAGCTGCCCGTCTACCAGGGCAATGTCGGTCCCGACGTGGTCGACATCCGCAAGCTGTACGCGCAGACCGGCATGTTCACCTATGACCCGGGCTTCCTCTCTACCGCCTCGTGCCAGTCCGCCATCACCTACATCGATGGCGACAAGGGCGAGCTGCTGTACCGCGGCTACCCGATCGAGCAGTTGGCCAAGAACTGCGACTACCTCGAGACCTGCTACCTGCTGCTGTACGGCGAGCTGCCCAACGAGGCGCAGAAGGCCGACTTCGTCGAGCGCGTGACCAAGCACACCATGGTCAACGAACAGATGCAGTTCTTCCTGCGTGGTTTCCGCCGCGACGCCCACCCCATGGCCGTCCTGACGGGCCTGGTCGGCGGCATGTCGGCCTTCTACCACGACAACATGGACATCAACAACGCCGAGCACCGCGACATCGCCGCGATCCGCCTGATCGCCAAGATGCCCACGCTGGTCTCCATGGCCTACAAGTACGGCATCGGTGCCCCGTACATGTACCCCAAGAACGACCTGAGCTACGCCGGCAACTTCATGCGCATGATGTTCGGCAACCCCTGCGAGGAGTACAAGGTCAACCCCGTGGTCGAGCGCGCGCTGGACCGCATCTTCATCCTGCACGCGGACCACGAGCAGAACGCATCCACCTCCACCGTGCGCCTGTGCGGCTCGTCGGGCACCAACCCCTTCGCCGCCATCTCGGCCGGCGTGGCCTGCCTGTGGGGCCCTGCCCACGGCGGCGCCAACGAGGCCTGCCTGAACATGCTGGAGTACCTGCAGGCCAACGGCGGCGTGGCCAAGGTCGGCGAGTTCATGGAACAGGTCAAGGACAAGAACAGCGGCGTCAAGCTGATGGGCTTCGGCCACCGCGTCTACAAGAACTACGACCCCCGCGCCAAGCTCATGCAGGAAACCTGCAATGAAGTGCTGGCCGAGCTGGGCCTGGAAAAGGACCCCCTGTTCGCCCTGGCCAAGGAAGTCGAGAAGATCGCCCTGGAAGACGACTACTTCGTGCAGCGCAAGCTCTACCCGAACGTGGACTTCTACTCCGGCATCGTGCAGCGCGCCATCGGCGTGCCGGTCAACCTGTTCACCGGCATCTTCGCCCTGGCCCGCACCGTGGGCTGGATCGCCCAGCTCAACGAGCAGATGGCCGACCCCGAGTACAAGATCGGCCGTCCCCGCCAGCTGTTCACGGGCTCCGTGTCCCGCGACGTCAAGCCGATCGGCCAGCGTTGATCGGCAAAGCCGGGCCGACAGGCCCGGCCCCCGCCCCATAGGTCCCCGCCAGGGGCCCATCTGCCGCCACAAGGCGGCATTCCCCAATGCCCGATGCAATCGCATCGGGCATTTGCATTTGTGCGGCCCTGTGGACCTCTTTTCCAGAGGGATATGCCCAGCCTGCCGCCTCTGCCGCAACCGGCTTTCAAACGCTGCCCTTCAGCCCGTTTGCAACGCATCCGCTCGTTCTTGCGCCGACCGTCAATTGCAGCGCGGCGAAGAGCCATTTCATTTCGCGACCCGGTTGATAGGAACACACTCAGCCAGCACCATGGCGGCTATGCATTTCCTGCGGGGCATGCCAACACGGGACGAGTTGCTCGCCGAAGAATCAACCTGGCATCAACCTGGCGAACCCATTCGCATGCCTATCCAAACCGGCAAAGACGGAATGATCATCCACCCGCGCGTCAAGCTCGCACGCAGCCCTGCCATCGAGCGCAGCAAGCGTACCGCCACCATCACCGGCATCGTCGTGCACCAGACCGATGCCAGCACCGCTGCCTGCACACTGAACAGCTACAAGCGCCACAGGATGAACGGCGCGCACTTCCTCATCGACCTGGATGGCACGATCTACCAGACAGCGGCCATCTACCAGCGCACCGACCACGTCGGCCTGCTTAAGGCCAGATGCCTGGCCATCGGGACTTGCACACCCAAGGATTACGCAAAGACAGATGTCCAGGGGATGCATCGCATCGAGATGCGCAAGGCCGTCGGTGAGCGCTATCCGAGCAATATGGAGGCGGTTGGTATCGAGATGGTTGGGAGGGCGGAGTTACCGAAAGATTTCAAACCTTCAAAGGACTACAAGGACTCACCCATTGAAAAACTACGAGGAGAGTTTGGAATTTATCCCAACCCAACGGAAAATCAGAATCGAGCGTTGACTTGTTGAAGCACTTCAAGGCTCCATGAAGATTTTTCCCAGAGAAGTCTCCAGCTACCCTGAAGTGAGTAGAAAAAAACTTGACTGAGACACAAGGAGCCAATTGGAAAACCTCCCCAATCACACCATGAAAAAAATTCCTTTTTTTCTCCAGTCTCTGACTTCATCCATGATCATGGCCATCGCTTTTAGCACACATGCAGCTGATGCTCGATACCCGGTGAAGGCGATCACAAAAATCAACATATTCGAGCCCTCTGGAAATTATGCTTGGGAGAACAAAAACTGGCTCGATTGCAATGATGTAGTCCTCACTGAAGACGACGTGCGTTACGCACTGCGGCACATACGCAAGGTCTCGGAAAAGTCGTACTTCAGTGAAGAAACGGAAAGAACGGGATGCGCAGGAGGTGCATCAGTTCATTTCAAAACTGGAAATATCATCGTCATGAGCATAGAACCAACGGGACGTATCAGTATATTCCAAGCCAACGAAAAGCTGGAGCCGACCGGATCACCCATCAGCTTTTACGACTGCCAGCTTTGCAAGGAGCGCAAGATGGAATTATTGAAAGATGCGCTGGCCCGGGCAACAGAACGGCGCCTTGAAGAATTGAAAAGACTCGGCAAGCTGCCGCCATGATGTGCTTGTGTACATTATCCTGGGCGACGGGTGGTCAACATGCCTGGCATACCCACGGCCCATGCAGCCTTGTGCCTGGGCGCCACGACAGCGTAGCACCAGACCCTGCATCCGACCTGCCTGGCATTGACACTCTGCCGGGGCTCAGCATATGGCTACAGTTCCAAGATCCAGGTTTTCAAAAGATATTTGTATTCCTGTCACCTTCCATCGCACCATCAGCACAGAGCCTCTCTTCTTTCCTCTTGCGCAGTCGTTCATGCTTGCGCCAATAGTCAATTGCAGCGCTGAAAAGAGCCATTTCGTGCCGTCACCCGATTGATCAAAGCCAGCCCAGCCAGCACCATGCTGACTGCCCATAGCCTTTGCAACAGGGCAAGCACAGTGCTAGCTCCTGCTCGCCGGGAAATCAACCTAGCGGCCCTTTCATATGCACATAGTCATCGACAAAGACGGAATGATCATCCACCCGCGCGTCAAGCTCGCACGCAGCCCTGCCATTGAACGCAGCAAGCGAACCGCCATGATCACAGGCATCGTCGTTCAACAGACAGATGCCAGCACCACTGCCTGCACACTGAACAGCTACAAGCGCCACAGGATGAACGGTGCGCACTTCCTCATCGACCTGGATGGCACGATCTACCAGACTGCAGCCATCTACCAGCGCACCGACCACGTCGGCCTGCTCAAGGCCAGATGCCTGGCCATCGGGACTTGCACACCCAAGGACTACGCAAAGACAGGTGTCCCGGGAATGCATCGCATCGAGATGCGCAAGGCCGTCGGTGAGCGCTATCCGAGCAATATGGAGGCGATTGGTATTGAGATGGTTGGGAGGGCTGAGTTGCCCAAGGGGTTCAAACCTACTCTCGAACAAGCAAAGGATTGGACTCCAGAGAAAATACGAGGAAAATTTGGAGTTTATCCAAATCCAACCGACCACCAAAATTCATCACTTACATGGCTGCTGGAAGCACTACAAGACTCTATGAAACCAGCTCCTAATGAAGTCTTTAAGCACCCTGAAGTAAGTCGAAAAAATGAAACTGAGGCACAAGGTGCAAATTGGAAATTAACCCCTCCAAATCCATGAAAAAAATTCACTTCTTTTATTTATCAAGCTTAATGACAATTGCAACCCAAATATTTGCAGCGGACGTTAGGTATCCCATTAATTCAATTGAAAATATAAAAATTATTGAGCCATCCAACAGCTCATCGTGGGAAAACAAAAACTGGCTTGATTGCAATGATGTGATCTTAGATGAAGAAGACGTCAAATATGCATTGAAGCATATGCGCAGGATTTCCAAGAAGGTTTTCTTTGATGAAGACACGGACAGAACAGGCTGCTCTGGGGCGGCATCCGTCAAATTCAAGGGAGGAAAAACAATCGTGATTTCCGTCGAACCTACCGGCTATATTCATATTTTCGAAACTAACCGTCGACTACAGCCTAAAAGCGCACCTGGAAGCTTCTATGATTGCGAACCATGCAAGGAACGCAAGATGGATTTGCTGAAAGATGCGCTGGATCGAGCCACAGAGCAGCGCATCCAGGAAATGAAGAGGCAGGGTAGGCTCCCGCCATGAATCACGTCCGCGCCTCTTCTTGGGCGACGATTTCGGCAATTGCCAGCATCGTCGTGCACCAGACCGATGGCAGCACGGCCGCCCCCACACTGAACAGCTACAAGCGCCCAAAGTTGAACGGCGCGCACTTCCTCATCGACCCGGAAGGCACGATCTACCAAACAGCGGCCACCTACCAACGCACCAATCACGTCGGCCTGCTGAAGGCCAAATGCTTGGCCATCGGGAATTGCACACCCAAGGACTACGCAAAGACAGGTGTCCAGGGGATGCATCGCATCGAGATGCGCAAGGCCGTCGGCGAGCGCTATCCGAGCAATATGGAGGCGGTTGGTATTGAGATGGTTGGGAGGGCTGAGTTGCCCAAGGGGTTCAAACCTACTCTCGAACAAGCAAAGTATTGGACTACAGAGAAATTGCGAGAGCAGCGCGACCTCTATCCCGCACCGACCCAAGCTCAGAACTGGTCACTGACATGGCTTGTTGAAGCACTGCAGGATTCCATGCAACTGTCGCCCGGTGAGGTCTTCAAACATCCCGAGGTAAGTTGGAAAAATCTGACCGAGGCTGAAGGTGCAAACTGGAACCTTCCTACAAACACACCATGAAGTATCACCAATTTTTTTGGGCAACAACTTCAGCGATGATCATGGCTTCAACGATTCATGCTGCCGATGCCCGGTATTCTGCAAAGAACATCCAGAAAATCAATATCTTTACTGCCTCATCAAGCAACCCCGCTTGGGAGGATAAAAAGTGGCTCGATTGCGACGATGTAATCCTGACCGAGGAGGATGTGCGATATGCATTGCAGCACATACGCCGAATCTCGGAAAACTCCTATTTCAGCGAAGAAAATATGGATAGATCCGGATGCTCCGGAGGTGCATCCGTCACATTCGAAAACGGAAAGATCATCGTCATGGATATCGAACCAACAGGTCGGATCAGAATCTTCGAGGCGAACAGGAAGCTTGAGCCTCTTGGTGGGCCCTCACGCTACTACGACTGCGCTCCTTGCAAGGAGCGCAAGATGGAGTTGCTGAAAGATGCACTGGAGCGAGCCACGGAGCGGCGCCTTGAAGAATTGAAAAGACTCGGCAAGCTGCCGCCGTGAAGTGTTTGCGTACATCATCCCGGGCGAAGGATGGTCCACATGCCTGCCATACCCGCGGCCCCTGCAGCCCTATGCCAGGTTGCCACAACAGCATGGCGCAAGGCCCTGCAGTCCGACCGGCCCGGCGTTGACACCCTGACGGCGGTCAGCACATCGCTACAGCCCCAATAACCGAGGGAAGCTTGCAAAAAATATTTGTATTCCTGTCATCCCTCAGCGCGCCATCAGCCCAGAACCTTGCTTCCTTCCTGCCGTGCAATCGTTCATGCTTGCGCCAATAGTCAATTGCAGCGATGAAAAGAGCTATTTCGTTCCGCCGCGCGATTGATCAAAGCCTGCCCCGCCTGCACCATGCTGACTGCCCATAGCCTTTGCAACAGGGCAAGCACAGGGCGAGCCCCTGCTCGCCGGGAAATCAACCTAGCGGCCCTTTCATATGCACATAGTCATAGACAAAGACGGAATGATCATCCACCCGCGCGTAAAGCTCGCACGCAGCCCTGCCATCGAACGCGGCAAGCGTACCGCCACCATCACCAGCATCGTCGTGCACCAGACCGATGCCAGCACCGCTGCCTCCACACTGAACAGCTACAAGCGCCACAAGATGAACGGCGCGCACTTCCTCATCGACCTGGATGGCACGATCTACCAGACAGCGGCCATCTACCAGCGCACCGACCACGTCGGCCTGCTGAAGGCCAAATGCCTGGCCATCGGGACTTGCACACCCAAGGACTACGCAAAGACAGGTGTCCAGGGGATGCATCGCATCGAGATGCGCAAGGCCGTCGGTGAGCGCTATCCGAGCAATATGGAGGCAGTTGGTATTGAGATGGTTGGGAGGGCGGAGTTGCCCAAGGGATTCAAGCCTCCAGAAAAGCAAAGTCGGCGACCTCTGCATGAATTACGAGGAGAGTTTGCCGTCTATCCCACACCGACTGCAGCTCAAAATCAGGCACTGACTTGGCTTGTTGAATCCCTTCAAGACTCTATGATGCTCTCACCCAGCGAAGTCTTCAAACACCCCGAAGTAAGCAGAAAAAATCTGACTGAAGCGAAGGGTGCAAACTGGAAAACTCCTTCGACTACGCCATGAATCTTATCCGCAATTTTTACTGGACGACGGCCTCAGTTATCGCCATGATTCTACCTACAACGCTTTATGCGGCCGACCCCAGATATCCAATTAATATTATCCAGAAAATCGAAATCATAGAACCCTCAGGCAGTTCTGCTTGGGAAGACAAAAACTGGCTCGATTGCGACGATGTGGTCCTGACAGAGGAAGACGTGCGCTACGCGCTGCAGCACATGCGCAGGATCTCGAGAAAGCATTACTTCGGTGAATATATGGAAAGGACAGGCTGTGCAGGAGGTGCATCCGTCACATTCAAGAACGGAAAGACGATAGTCATCGGGGTCGAGCCAACGGGGAGAATCAATATCTTCGAGACCGACAAAAAATTGAAGCCCCTTGCCACCCCCGAAAGTTTCTACGACTGCGAGCCTTGCAGTGAACGCAAGATGGGTCTGCTGCAAGACGCCCTCGACCGCGCAACCGAACGGCGCATCAAGGAACTGAAAAAACAAGGCAGGATTCCGCCATGACTGGCTGCGTGCCTTTCCGTGGACAGCAGAAGCAGTGCTGCCCATTGTCACGGTATCCAGGCCACATGGGGCCGATGCCCTGCAGCCGGGCGGCTACCGTATGCCATGCATTTTGAAACGAAATGATGAAATCCGGCAGTGCGCGCTATCCGAGCAATATGAAGACGGTTGGTATCGAGATGGTTGGGAGGGCTGAGTTACCGAAAGGGTTCAAGCCTCCGCCTAGACCAAAGGCTTGGACCTCTGAGGAATTGCACGGATGGTTTGGAGTCTATCCCACACCGACTGATGCACAGAATCTGACTCTAACATGGCTTGTCGAAGCACTTCAAGATTCCATGAAATTTCGCCCAACGAGGTCTTTAAGCATCCCGAAGTAAGTTATAAAAATATAACAGAGGCAGAAGGTGCCAACTGGAATATGACTCCATGAATCCATACCGCATTTTTTCTTGGGTCGCCATCTCAGCCATCGCTATAGCCACAACTTCTACGCTTCATGCGAAAGATGTCAGATATCCCATCAATATCATTCAAAAGATCGACATCATCTCACCCTCAGAAAGTTCGTCCTGGGAGAGCAAGAACTGGCTCGATTGCGACGATGTTATCCTGACAGAGGAAGATGTGCGATATGCATTGCAACACATGCGCCGTATTTTGAGGAAGTCCTTTTTTTCAGAAAACAGGGAAAGAACAGGTTGCTCTGGAAGCGCTTCCGTCAGGTTCAACAATGGGAAAATCATTGTCATCGGAGTCGAGCCGACAGGATACATCAATATCTTCGAGGCGTCAGAGCAACTAGAGCCCAAAGGCACGCCTGAGAGCTTCTATGACTGCGATCTGTGTAAGAAGCGCAAGATGGGGTTATTAAAAGATGCACTGGACCGAGCAACCGAACGGCGCATCAAGGAACTGAAAAAACAAGGCAGGATTCCGCCATGACCAGCTTCATTCTTTTGCGTGGACAGCAGCGGCAATGCTGCCCATTGTCACGGCATCCAAGCCGCATGTGGCCGATGCCCTGCAGCCAGCCAACGGCTACCGTATGCCATGCGTTTCGAAACGAGATGATGAAAGCCGTCGGTGAGCGCTATCCTAGCAATATGGAAGCGGTTGGTATCGAGATGATTGTGAGGGCTGAGTTGCCCAAGGGGTTCAAGCCTCCTCGAAAGCAAGAAGATTTGCCGCTTGACAAGCTGCGAGGAAGATTTGGAATTTATCCAAATCCAACTGAGGCGCAGAACCGATCACTCACATGGCTCGTGGAAGCACTTCAATATTCCATGAAGCTCGCCCCAAGCGAGGTATTCAAACATCCCGAAGTGAGTAGAAAAAACGTGACCGAGGCTGGCGGAGCCAACTGGACTATTCCCACGGATACACCATGAAATACAACCGTATTTCATTTTACTGCGTTGTGACTTCTGTGGTAGCAGTGACCATAGGATCCACAGCTCTTGCCGCCGACTCCAGGTATCCAGAACATGCCGTTCAGAAAATAGAAGTCTTCGACCCGTCGAGTAGCTCTGCCTGGGAGAACAAGAACTGGCTTGACTGCAACGATGTGGTCTTAACAGAAGAGGATGTGCGATATGCGTTGCGGCACATGCGCAGAATCTCAGAGAACTCCTACTTCAATGAAGATACGGACAGGACGGGGTGCTCTGGGGGGGCATCTATCACATTCAATAGCGGAAGAATGATCGTCATAGAAGTTGAGCCCACAGGCTATATCCACACCTTCGAGACTACAAAAAAAATGAAACCGATTAAAGGGTCTACGAGGTTCTATGACTGCGAGCCTTGCAGTGAACGCAAGATGGGTCTGCTGCAAGACGCCCTCGACCGCGCAACCGAACGACGCATCAAGGAACTAAAAAAACAAGGCAGGATTCCGCCATGACCAGCTTCGTTTCTTTGCGTGGACAGCAGCGGCAGTGATGGCCATTGTCACAGCATCCAAGCCACATGTGACCGATGCCCCGCAGCCGGGCGGCTACCGTATGCCATGCGCTTCGAAACGAGATGATGAAATCCGTCGGTGCGCGCTATGCGATCAATATGGAGGCGGTTGGTATCGAGATGGTTGCGCGTGCTAAGTTGCCGAAAGGAATAAAACTCTCGCCAAGAGAGCAGAATTTGTCCCCTGAAAAATTGCGTGGAGAGAGCGGCGTCTATCCCACACCGACCGAAGCTCAGAATAGATCACTAACATGGCTCGTTGAAGCACTTCAAGACTCCATGACACTCTCACCAAGTGAATTTTTCAAACATCCTGAAGTAAGTCGAAAGAACCTGACTGAAGCAGAAGGAGCAAACTGGAATTTCTCTACAGAAACGAAATGAATTACAAATATATTTTTCCGGCGATAGCGGCGTTGCTATTTTTTATAGAGAATCCAAAAATTCATGCCGCAGATGCCATATATCCCGCAAATGCTGTTAAAAATATCGACATATTCGAACCATCAAGCGGTTCCTCGTGGGAAGACAAAAACTGGCTCGATTGCAACGATGTCATATTGACCAAGGAAGACGTTCAATATGCATTGAATCACATGCGTAGAATCTCGGAAAGAGCTTACTTCAGTGAAAACAACATGGAACGATCAGGATGTGCAGGAGGTGCCGCCATCACCTTCAACAACGGAAAAACCGCCATTATGGACATCGAGCCAACAGGCCGCATAAGGATATTCGAAACCACGACCGATCTAAAATCCACAGGAAAACCCTCTCGATACTACGAATGCCAACCTTGTAAGGAACGCAAGATGGATTTGCTGAAAGATGCACTGGATCGAGCCACGGAGCGGCGCATCCAGGAATTGAAGAGGCGGGGTAGGCTCCCACCATGAACCACACCCTCACCTCCTTTTTGGTGAAAATTTCGGCGATCAGATGGTTGGGAGAGCTGAATTGCCGAAAGATTTCAAGCCCCCGACAAAAGAAAGGAACTGAGTCCAGAGGCTATCAGGGGAGAATTTGGCATTTACCCCACACCGACTGATTGATAAAACCTTGCTTTGACATGGCTGGTTGAAGCATTGCAATATTCAATAAAACTCTCACGCAGTGAAGTCTTCAAGCATCCCGAATTAAGTCGAAAGAACTTGACCGAGGCAGAAGGGGCCAACTGGAGAAAGACACCATGAATTTCATTCTCATCCGTGCCTGCGCTGTTATTTTTTCAATAATCTGACTACGACACTACATGCGGCTGATGTTAGATATCCTGTTAGTTACGTAAAAAATATCGATATCATTGAACCCTCCGGCGGCTCCTCTTGGGAAGATAAAAATTGGCTCGACTGCAGCGATGTGATACTAACTGAAGAGGATGTACGATATGCGCTGCAACACATGCGAAAAATATCAAAGAAGCGCTACTTCGGTGAAGACATTGAAAGAACGGGATGCTCAGGGAGCGCATCCGTTACATTCAAGAATGGAAAAATCATCGTCATGGGAATTGAGCCTACAGGGCGGATTAACCTTTTCGAGGCTAACAAAAAACTTGACCCTGTTGGTGTGCCTGGCAGTTTCTATGACTGCAAGCCTTGTAGGGAACGCAAGATGGGGTTGCTGCAAGACGCCCTCGACCGCGCAACCGAACGACGCATCAAGGAACTGAAAAAACAAGGCAGGATTCCGCCATGACTGGCTGCATGCCTTTTCGTGGACAGCAGAGGCAGTGCTGACCATTG
This sequence comes from Comamonas sp., assembly GCA_041984925.1. Classification (GTDB taxonomy): domain Bacteria; phylum Pseudomonadota; class Gammaproteobacteria; order Burkholderiales; family Burkholderiaceae_C; genus Comamonas. The sequence goes on along the minus strand of JBHIXF010000017.1, from coordinate 33,154 downwards.
TCACGGCATCCAAGCCACATGTGGCCGACGCCCTGTAGCCAGCCCACCCTCTGGACAAGGATTTCCGGCAAACGCCATGGCCAGCCGCAGCGCAAAGCCAAGAGGCCCCTGCTTCACGCGACCACCTGGTTTCGCCGACAATGCCTCCCCCGGCCCCGTCTGCCGCGGCTTTCTCTCGCGCCAGCATTCCGGCCCCTGCCTATCTGCACACCCATGACCTTTGCCTCCCTGGGCCTGATCCCGACGCTGGCCACCCGCCTCCAAGACCTGGGCCTCGTCGATCCCACGCCCATACAGACCCAGTCCATCGCCCCCGTGCTGGCGGGCCGTGATCTCTGGGCCTGCGCTCCCACGGGCTCGGGCAAGACGGCCGCCTACCTGCTGCCGCTGCTGCAGCAGTGGATGCAGGCGCCGCGCGGCCAGGGCGGATTCGTGCGCACGCTGTCCACGCTGATCGTGGTGCCCACGCGCGAGCTGGCCCAGCAGGTCGGCGCCACGCTGACCGAACTGGTGCAGCCACTGCCCCGGCCGCCGCGCGTGGCCGTGGTCTATGGGGGCGTGTCCATCAATCCGCAGATGATGATGCTGCGCGGCAGCGCCGACTTCCTCGTGGCCACGCCGGGCCGGCTGCTGGATCTGGTGGAGCACAATGCCGTGCGCCTGTCGTCCGTGCGCCACCTGGTGCTGGACGAGGCCGACCGCCTGCTGGACCTGGGCTTCCAGGACGAGCTGCAGCGCGTGCTTGCCCTGCTGCCGCGCCAGCGCCAGACCCTGCTGTTCTCGGCCACCTATCCCGAGGCCGTGCAGACGCTGGCCTCGGGCCTGCTTGACGACCCCGTGCAGGCCCGCGTCGATGCCGCCGAAGGGCAGGACGCGGCCAGCCCTGCCAGCATCGTGCAGCGCGCCATCGCTGTGGACCGCACGCGCCGCACCCAGCTGCTGCGCCAGCTGGTACAGCGCGAAACGGCGCCGGGCACCGACCCGGCCACGCTGGAACGCGCCCTGGTCTTCGTGGCCACGCGCCACACGGCCGAACTGGTGGCCGAAAAACTCTACAAGGCCGGCATCTACGCCACGGCCTTCCATGGCGATCTGAGCCAGGGCGCACGCAAGCAGGCGCTGGCCGACTTCAAGGCCAGGCGCTGGCAGGTGATGATCACCACCGACCTGGCCGCGCGCGGCATCGACATCGCGCAGTTGCCCCTGGTCGTCAACTACGACCTGCCGCGCTCGGCCGCCGACTATGTGCACCGCATCGGCCGCACGGGCCGTGCGGGCGAGGCCGGCACGGCCGTCAGCTTCGTGACGCCGGCCGAGCAGGCGCACTGGAAGCTGATCTGCAAGCGCAACCAGCTGGATCTGGCGCTGGAGCAGTTGCCCGGGTTCGAGCCCACCGAGCCCGTGCCGCCGCCCCCGGTGGCCCAGGACGGCAACGGCGGCATCAAGGGCCGCCGCCCCAGCAAGAAGGACAAGCTGCGCGCAGGAAAAAACGCCCCCACGCTTCCCTAGCTGCGCAAGGTCCGCTGCCCCCCCGAGGGGGCCGCTTTTTTGCCTTGGGGCGGCCCGGCGGCAAAAATGAGCGCCTCAGATCGCGCCGGCGCCGCCCCGCCCCCCGAAGCGGTCGCGATAGGCCGCGGGCGTGATGCCCAGGTGGCGCACGAACAGATGGCGCAGCGCCTGCTCCGACCCCAGGCCCACGCGCGCGGCCACGGTCTTGAGCGGCAGGTGCGCCCGGTTCTCCAGCAGTTGCTTGGCTGCCTCCAGCCGCGCGCTTTCGATGAAGACGGTGGGGCTCTGCCCGGTTTCCTGCTGGAACACGCGGCGCAGGTGGCGCTCGCTCATGTGGGCCTGCCGCGCCATCTGCGCGAGCGTCAGCGGCTCGGCCAGATGGGCGATCACCCACTGCTGCACGGCCTGCACGCCACCGTGCTGCGTGGCCTGGGCGGCCAGCGGCACGCTGAACTGGGACTGGCCGCCAGGGCGCTTGAGGTACATGACCAGGTCGCGCGCCACCTCCAGGGCCAGCGCATGGCCGAAATCCTCCTCGACCACGGCCAGCGCCAGGTCGATGCCGGCCGTCACGCCGGCCGAGGTCCACAGCTGGCGGCAGCCTTCGCCGTCGCGTATGTCCTCGCGCAGGTAGATGGCATCGGCGTCGACCTGCACGCGCGGATGCCGCTGGGCCAGTTGCGCCGTCACGCTCCAGTGGGTGGCCGCGCGCCGGCCGTCCAGCAGCCCCGCCTCGGCCAGGAAGAAGCTGCCCGAGCACAAGGCGATCAGCCGCTGCACGCGCGGCGCCACGCGCCCCAGCCAGGCCACCAGTTCGCCCGAGCCGCCCAGCACCTGCTCGATATGGCGCGAACCCACGACGACCACGGTGCAGCCCGTGCCTGCGGCCTCCAGCTCGGCCAGGGTGTGCGTGGCCTCCAGCGCCATCAGCGTGTCCGAGCGCACGGCGCCCCGCTCGCGCGAGGCCACGCGCACCTCGTAGCCGTCGCTCTGCCCGCGCGCGCGCAGGTGCACATTGGCATAGTCGAACACCGACATGGGGCCGATGGCCTCCAGCGCCTTGAAGCCGGGGTAGACGACGAGATCGATGCGGTGGGCGCTGGCGTGGCGGTGGTCCATGGGGCAAGGCGGTGGTTTGCGGGGCCGGGGGGACTATACGGCCAGATCAAGGGCCCTGCCGGCATGCGGGCGGCACGGCCCAGTGGCCCCAGGCCGGCAGCAGGCCGAGCTTGCTGATAAAGTGAGAAGCATTCTCACATGCACAGGCTGTGATCGGGATGCAGGTCTGGGAGGTGCTATGACAGCCGTGGACACGGCCACGCAACAGCAGGTGCGGATGCTGTATTGCGAACATCATGGATGGCTGTTTGCCTGGCTGCGGCGCAAGCTGGGCTGCGGCCACCATGCGGCCGATGTGACGCAGGACACCTTCCTGCGCATCCTCGGCTCCCGCGATGCCCTGCTGGGCCTGCGCGAGCCGCGCGCCTACCTGGTCACCACGGCCAGGCGGCTGATGATCGACCGGGCCCGGCGCGAGCGGATCGAGCAGGCCTATCTGCAGGAACTGGCCCAGTCCCCGGCGTATGCGGCCCATGCGCCTTCGGCCGAGGAGGTGCTGCAGACCGTGCAGGCGCTGCTGCAGATCGAGGCTGCGCTCGCCGGCCTGTCCGGCAAGGCGCGCCAGGCCTTTTTGCTGTGCTATCTCGAAGGCCATACCCATGCAGCGGCCGCGCAGCAGATCGGCGTTTCCACCAAGATGGTGCAGAAGTACCTGATCCAGGCGCTGGCGCATTGCCACGCCACGCTGGAGGAGTGATGGCAGCGCGCGCTTGCGGGGCGGCCGATGTGGCCGCACAGGCGGCCGCCTGGCTGGTGCGGCTCGACAGCGAGGATGCGGCCGAGCGCGAATCCGCGCGCCTGGGCTTCGAGGCCTGGAAGGCGCAGGATCCGCGCCATGCGCAGGCAGCCAGCCGCCTGCAGGCCTTTGTCTCCCAGGTGCGGCAGGTGGGCCAGGACTGCGCCGATGAGGGCCGCGCAGCGCATGCCGCGCTGCAGCTGGCCCAGGGCAAGGCCCGGCCGTCGCGCCGGCGCCGCGCGGGCGTCTCGCTGGCCCTGGCGCTGGCACTGGCCCTGCCCTCGTGGCTGGCCGTGCACAGCTACCCGCCCGCCAATCTGTGGGCCGACCTGCACAGCCATGGCGGGCAGTGGGTGGAGCGCCGCCTCAGCGATGGCTCGGTGGTCACGCTCGGCGGCATCAGCGCCATCAACTACCGCTTCGACGAGTCCAGCCGCGTGGTCGAGCTGGTGCGCGGCAGCCTGCTGGTCGACGTGGCCAGGGACGCTGCGCGCCCCTTCTATGTGCAGACGCCGCTGGGCCGCATCCGCGCGCTGGGCACGCGCTTCGTGGTCCGCTATGACGACGCAGGCATGACGCTGGAAATGCTGGAGTCGCGCGTGGCCGTGCAGACGCCGCAGCAGTGGCAGTCCGGCAGCGGCCAGGCCGTCGTGGTGGACGCCGGCCAGCGCCTGCGCATCGGCCACGATGGCCGGCAGGCGCTGGACGCGCTGGACACAGGCGCTATCGAGCAAGGCTGGCGCCAGCACCAGCTCGTGGCGGACGACCGCCCCCTGCCCGAGGTGCTGGACCAGCTGGCGCGCCACCACCCCGGCCCCATGCGCTTCGACCGCGAGGCGCTGGCCGGGATCCGCGTCTCGGGCGTGCTGCCGCTGGACGACACGGCCAAGGCGCTGCGCCTGCTGCAGCACAACTTTCCCGAACTGCGCGTGCGCTCGGTGGCCGGGCGCTGGGTCTGGATCGACCTGCAGCCGGCCTCCTGAAATTCTTTTTTCCAAAAAGCGCCGGCCCGTGGTTCCACTTCCGGTCCCCTGGTTCGTCAATGGCGATGAACCAATGAACCAAGGACCCGTTCCCATGCGCAAGCTCATGCGTCACAGCCCGCGCGGCTGCCTTCCGCTGCTGGCCGCCCTGGCCTCCCCGGCCCTCCATGCCCAGGCCACGCCTGCGGCCGACATGCACTACCGCATTGCGGCCGGGCCGCTGGCGGCCGCGCTCAACCGCTTCGCCCAGCAGGCCGGCGTCGCCCTGGTGGCCGATGCGCGCCAGATCGGCGCGCTGCGCACCCAGGGCCTGGACGGCCGCTACGGCGTGGAAGACGGATTCGCCCAGCTGCTGCGCGGCACGGGCTACGCCGCCCGCAAGACCGCCGAAGGCTACCTGCTGGCGCCCCTGGCGGCCTCCGAGCCCCCTGCGGCGCCTGAGGCGCAGGCCGCGCCCGCCAGCGCAGCCGTGGCGCCGCAAGACAGCGGCGAGCAGGCGCTGGAGGCCGTGGTGGTCGCTGCCTCGCGCTCCAACGTCGAGGCCGGCAAGGCGCCGCAGTCCGTGCAGGTCTTCGGCAAGGCCGACATCGAGCGCCAGCTCGCGCTGTCCACCAACTCCTCGGACGTGCTGAGCAACCTCATCCCCTCCTACACCCCCAGCCGCGGCAAGATGAACGGCAGCGGCGAGACGCTGCGCGGGCGCACGCCCCTGATCCTGATCGATGGCGTGCCCCAATCCAACCCCATACGCCCGACGGGGCGCGAGGCGCACACCATCGACTTTTCCATGCTCGAACGCATCGAGGTGGTGCAGGGTGCCAACGCCATCAACGGCCTGGGCGCCACGGGCGGCACCATCAACCTCATCACCAGGCGCCCTGCCGACGGCGCCTTCGAACAGCATGTGGACGTGCAGGCCAGCATGCCGACCTCGGACCTGGGCAGCGACGTGATGGGCTACAAGAGCAGCTACCGCGCCAGCGGGCGCAAGGACCGGCTGGACTACCTGTTTTCCATCGCCGCCGAAGACCAGGGCCTGTACCGCGACGCCAGGGGCCGCGCCATCGGCGCCGACACCACGCAGGGCGATCTGATGGACTCGCGCAGCTACGACGTGATGGGCAAGCTCGGCTACTGGCTGGACGACAACCAGCGCCTGCAGCTGTCTCTGAACCGCTACCAGATCAAGTCCAAGGCCGGCTACGTCGGCGTCGCGGGCAACCGCGCGCTGGGCCTGCCCACGACATCGGTGCGCGGCACGCCCGAAGGCACGCCGCCCTGGAACAAAGTCTGGACCTCCAGCCTCAGCTACAACCACTACGACCTGGCCGGCATGGAACTGTCGGCCATGGTCTTCCACCAGGATTTCGAGGGCTTGTTCGGCGCCGACAACTCCGCCACCTTCCAGGACGCGCGCATCGCGCCCGTGGGCACGCTGTACGACCAGTCGCGCGCCGTGTCCTCCAAGTTCGGCAGCAAGGTCACGCTGACCCGCTCCGACCTGCTGGAGCACCGCCTGAAGCTGACCACGGGCTTCGACACGCTGATCGACAAGGGCAGGCAGGATCTGTACGGCACGGGCCGGACCTACGTGCCCGAGTCCGAATACCGCAACCTCTCGCTGTTCCTGCAGGCCGAGTACAAGCCCTGGGATCCGCTGACGCTGCATGCGGGCGTGCGCCGCGAATACGCGGACCTGCGCATCGACTCGTACACCACGCTGGCGCGCTACAACCGCGTGCCCGTGCAGGGCGGCACGCTGAACTTCAACGACACGCTCTACAACCTCGGCCTGGTGTTCGAGGCCAGCAAGGACTGGAACTTCTACGCCAGCTACTCGGAAGGCCTGGGCATGCCGGACGTAGGACGCGTGCTGCGCGCCATCAGCACGCCGCAGCAAAAGGTCGATGACATGCGCAGCCTGAGCCCCATCATCACGCGCAGCCTGGAGCTGGGCACGCGCTTGAAGCGCGGCGACTGGGAGGCCGAGGCCGGCCTGTTCAGCTCCGCCTCCGACTACGGCTCGCGCGTCATCCGCGTCAACGACGCCTTCATGCTGGCGCGCGAGAAAAACCGCATCGACGGCGTCGAAGCCAGCCTCGGCTACCGCTTCAGCCGCGCCCACCGCGCCAGACTGTCCTATGTGCACACGCGCGGCCGCTACGACAGCGACGGCAACGGCAGCCTGGATGCGCGCCTGGACGGCCTGAACGTGGCGCCCGACCGCCTGCTGGCCACCTGGGCCGCGCAGTGGAGCGCGCGCCTGTCCTCCTTCGTGCAGGTCCAGCATGCGTTTCGCCGCAACTTCGACGACCCGGCGCGCAATTTCAGCGGCTACACGCTGGTGGACGCCAGCCTGCACTACAAGCTGAACAAGGGCGCGGTGCGCCTGGCGGTGGCCAACCTGCTCAACCGCGACTACATCAGCTACTACTCGCAAAGCGCGCTGGTCGAACCCATGCGCTACTTCGCGGGACGCGGACGCACGCTGACCGTGGGCTACTCGCTGGACTTCTGATGGCCGCGCGCAAACCGGGGCGGGCCTGGGCCGCAGGCCTGCGCGCCGTCACCGCCATCGGCGGCGGCTATGGCGCCACGGCACTGGGCGTGCAGGCGCTGGCCTCGGCGCTGGCACGCGCGGGCCTGGCACCATCCGATGCCGTGGCCAGCGCCGCCATGCTCGGCTTTCCCGCCTACCTGGCCTTGCTGCTGTGGGCCCTGCCCTGCCCCAGCCTCGCCCGGCTGCTGGCCACGCTGGGCTTGGCGGCCGCCCTGCTGGGCGCCGCCGCCTGGGCGCTGGCGGGAGCGCCTCGATGAATGCCTGGCGCAAGCGCCTGGGCGGCGTGCATGACTGGGCCGGCGTGCTGCTGGGGGCCCTGCTGTTCGTCATCTTCTGGATGGGCTCGCTCAGCGTCTTCGACCGCGAGCTGGACCGCTGGATGATGCCGGCCACCCGGCTTGCTCCGCCCCGCGCGCCGCCCGCGCTGGATGCGGTGGCCGCCGTCGCAGACACCCTGGTGGCGCCGGGCGCACGCCAGTGGCGCGTGGACTGGGCCACGCCGCGCACGCCGGTGCTGCGCCTGTCGTGGCAGACGCGCGACGGGCTGCGCCAGCACAGACTCCTGGACCCGGCAACCCTGGCCGTCCTCGAAGAGCCCGGCAGCCTGGGCGCCAGCGGCTTCTTCTTCCCGCTGCACTATGGCCTGCACATCGGCTGGAAAGACCTCGGCAAATGGCTGGTGGGCCTGGCCGCCATGGGCATGCTGGTGCTGCTGGCCAGCGGCGTGCTCATCCACCGCAAGCTGTGGGCGGACTTCTTCACCTTCCGGCCCCGCAAGCGGCTGCCGCGCAGCAGCCTGGACCTGCACAACCTCTCGGGCGTGGCGGGCCTGCCTTTCCATTTCATGATCACGCTGTCGGGGCTGGTGATCTTCTGGGCGCTGTACTTTCCGCAGGCCCACCAGGGCGTCTACGGCGAGGGCGCCGCGGCCAGGGCCAGGCTGCAGGCCGATGCCTATGGCCGCTTCGCGCGGCCCGGGGCGGGGGCACCGGCCGCAGCGCCGCCCAGGGCATCCCTGGATGCCATGGCCGACGAAGCGCGGCGCCTGTGGGGGCCTGGCGCCGAGCCCTACTTCGTGCGCGTCTGGAACCCGGGCCAGGCCCAAGGCCATGTGGAGATCCGCCGCTCCTATGCGCGCGAAGTCACCATGAACCTGGACCAGCTGTTCTTCGATGCCGCCACGGGCCGGCTGCTGCAGCGCTTCGAGGCCTCCCCCGCCATGGGCGTGCAGCGCTTTGTCTCGGGCCTGCATTTCGTGCAATACGAGCATGCGCTGCTGCGCTGGCTGTACTTCGCGCTGGGGCTGTCGGGCTGCCTGCTGATCGCCACGGGCCTGGTGCACTGGCTGGCCGCGCGGCATGCGCGGGCTGCCACCGGCCTGGGCTGGCGCCTGGTGCAGGCCACGGGCGTGGCCGGCTGCTGCGGCGCCATCGCAGCCAGCCTGGGCTATCTGTGCGCCAATCGGCTGCTGCCTGCCCATGCCCAGGCCGCCGGCCTGGACCGCGCGGGCCTGGAGGTCGCGGCCTTCTGCCTGCTGTGGCTGGCCTGCCTCGCGCATGCGGCGCTGCGCGGGACGAAAGCCTGGCATGAACAGGCGGCAGCCATTGCCCTGCTGGCGCTGGCCTGCGTGCTGCTCAATGCCGCCACCACCGGCGCCTACCGCGACAGCGGCACGCCTGCGGCCATCTGGTGCGTGGACGGCATGCTGCTGCTCCTGTCCCTGGCCGCCGCACGCGCATGGCAAAGGCTGCGCCGGATGGCCTGAAACCCCGGCCGCAAGCCATCGCACCCCTCAGATCCGGACATATCACCTGAGGCGGCGGCCATGGACAGGCGGGGCTTCACGCACATGGCCTACAGTCAAGGCTTCGCGGAGCGCGCCCCGCCCGCTCCTGTGCCACCCCTAGCGAAAGACCAGCCCATGAAATCCAAAGCCGCCGTCGCCTTCAAGGCGGGAGAACCCCTGCAGATCGTCGAGATCGACGTGGCCCCTCCGAAGAAGGGCGAAGTGCTGATCAAGATCACCCACACGGGCGTATGCCACACCGACGCCTTCACGCTCAGCGGCGACGATCCGGAAGGCATCTTCCCCGCCGTGCTCGGCCATGAGGGCGCGGGCATCGTGGTCGAGGTCGGCGAAGGCGTGACCAGCGTCAAGCCCGGCGACCACGTGATCCCGCTGTACACGGCCGAATGCGGCGAGTGCCTGTTCTGCAAGAGCGGCAAGACCAATCTGTGCGTGTCCGTGCGCGCCACCCAGGGCAAGGGCCTGATGCCCGACGGCACGACGCGCTTCTCGTACAACGGCCAGCCCATCTACCACTACATGGGCTGCTCCACCTTCAGCGAGTACACCGTGGTGGCCGAGGTCTCGCTGGCCAGGATTCATCCCGATGCCAACCCCGAGCAGGTCTGCCTGCTGGGCTGCGGCGTGACCACGGGCCTGGGCGCCGTCAAGAACACGGCCAAGGTCCAGGAAGGCGATACCGTGGCCGTGTTCGGCCTGGGTGGCATCGGCCTGGCCGTGATCCAGGGCGCCAAGCTGGCCAAGGCCGGCCGCATCATCGCCATCGACACCAACCCCTCCAAGTTCGACCTGGCCCGCACCTTCGGCGCCACCGACTGCGTGAACCCCAAGGACCACGACAAGCCCATCCAGCAGGTCATCGTCGAGATGACGGGCTGGGGCGTGGACCACAGCTTCGAGTGCATCGGCAACGTCAACGTCATGCGCGCCGCGCTGGAATGCGCGCACCGCGGCTGGGGCCAGTCGGTCATCATCGGCGTGGCCGGCGCGGGCCAGGAAATCTCCACCCGCCCCTTCCAGCTGGTCACCGGCCGCAAGTGGATGGGCACGGCCTTCGGCGGCGTCAAGGGCAGGAGCGAGCTGCCCGGCATGGTCGAGCAGGCCATGAGCGGCGAGATCCAGCTGGCGCCCTTCGTCACGCACACCATGGGCCTGCCGCAGATCAACGAGGCGTTCGACCTAATGCACGAGGGCAAGTCCATCCGCTCCGTCGTCGTGTACTGAAGCTCCCCCTGAGGCGCTGCGCGCCTTCCCCCTCTCTCGCTACGCGGGAGGGGGTCAACACCCTCGCTGCGGGGCGGCGCGGCCGGCGTAGGCCCTTGCTCGGTGTTCCGCGCTTGAAACGCGCCAGTTTCATACGCAGCGGGCTGTCCGTAGCCATACCGTTTTGAGGAACACCATGTCCGCACTGCCGCCCCTGGAACTCAAGAGCGCCCATGCCTGCTTCGGCGGCGCCCAGCGCTTCTACGCGCATTTCTCCGCCGAGATCGGCCTGAACATGAAGTTCTCGGTCTTCCTGCCCCCCAAGGCCGTGGCCGGCGAGAAGGTGCCCGCCCTGCTCTACCTGGCCGGGCTGACCTGCACCGAGGAGACCTTCATGGTCAAGGCCGGCGCCCAGCGCCTGGCCGCCGAACTGAACATCGCGCTGATCGCGCCCGACACCAGCCCGCGCGGCGCAGGCCTGGCCGGCGAGGCCGATGCCTGGGACTTCGGCGTGGGCGCGGGCTTCTACCTGGATGCCACCACCAGGCCCTGGGCTCTGCACTGGCGCATGGAAAGCTATCTGCTGGGCGAGCTGCTGCCGCTGATCGCCGCACGCCTGCCCATCGACGCGCAGCGGCTGGGCATCTTCGGCCATTCCATGGGCGGCCACGGCGCGCTCACGCTGGCGCTGCGCCATCCGGGGCGGTTCAAGAGCCTTTCGGCCTTCGCCCCCATCGCCAACCCGGTCAACTGCCCCTGGGGCCAGAAGGCCTTCACGGGCTACCTGGGCGAGGACCGCAAGGCATGGGAAGCCCATGACGCCAGCTGCCTGATGGCCGCCCAGGGCCAGGCGCCCTACCCGGCCGGCATCCTCGTCGACCAGGGCCTGGCCGACAAGTTCCTGATCGAAAAGCAGCTGCTTCCCGAAGCCTTCGAGGCCGCCTGCGCCCAGGCCGGCCAGCCGCTGACGCTGCGCCGCCATGGCGGCTACGACCACGGCTACTACTTCATCCAGAGCTTCATCGACGACCACCTGCGCCACCATGCGGAACAGTTGAGTACCCCCTGAGGCGCTTCGCACCTTCCCCCTGAAGGGGGACGACAGCTTCGCTGCGGGGGCGGCGCGGCCGGCCCAGGCCCTTGCTTGCTGTCCCTGGGTTGGAGCGCGCCAGTTTCCAAGATTGGGCACAAGACCATAGAACGGGCGCGTCTCATCCAGGCATGCGCCCTGCGCGCATGTCCTGCGCAATCCGCTCCAGCACCTGCGGCAGGTCCTTGACGCTGGCGACCACATGGTGGGCGCCGGCCGCGCGCAGCTTGTCCTCGGCGCGGGCGACGCGCTCGCGCACTTCGTCGGCGGGCGCGGCGGCCAGTTCGGCGGGCGAGTAGCCGACCTCGTTGCCCGACAGGCTCAGGCCCACGGTCCACATGCCGGCATGGCGGCCTTCCTCGATGCCGGGCACGGTGTCATCCACCTTCACGCAGGCGCGCACATCGCCGATGCCCAGCGCCAGCACATTGGCCAGGGCCATGAAGGGGCCGGGGCGGCCACCGGCCGGCAGTTCGTCGCCGGCTACCACGTGGTCCGGCGCCAGTCCCTGGGCTGCAGCCTGCGGCAGCAGCTGGTTCAGGACTTCGCGCGGATAGCCCGAGCACGACCCGACCTTCAGGCCCTGGGCTCGCAGCCATTGCAGCAGCTCGGGGGCGCCGGCGATGGGCGCGGAGAACTCGCCCACCTTGGCGATCTGCATGGGCATGAAGCGTGCGTAGATGGCATCCACGTCGGCGTCCGCGGGCGGCTGGCCGAAGGCCTTGCGCCACTGGGCCCGGATGCCCTCGTCCTGCAGCAGTTCATGGATGTGCTGCCACTTGGACAGTCCCATGGGGCCGCGCGCCTGGGCCAGGGTGATGGTGATGCCGAAGCTGGCGAAGGCCTCCACGAAGATCTGCGTGGGCGCGAGCGAGCCGAAGTCGACGAGGGTGCCGGCCCAGTCGAAGATGACGGCCTGCAAGGGCGCCAGGCCGGCGGGGGAAGATGCGATGGTGTGGTGCATGTGCGGTTTTCGGAGTGGCTTGGGAATCAGGCAGTCAGGTGCGGGACAGGGGCGCAGCTTCAGCGGCGGCTGCCCTGCTGTATGCGTTGGCGCAGCCAGTGTGCGGCCAGGTCGGCCGCGATCACCATCACGGTGATGACGATGATGCAGGTGGCGGTCTCCTGGTAGCGGAACAGCTTGAGGCTGCCGACCAGCTCGAACCCCAGGCCGCCCGCGCCCACCATGCCCAGCACCGTGGCCGATCGCAGGTTGACCTCGAAGCGGTAGAGCACGACCGCGATCCAGGCCGTGATGGCCTGCGGGATCACGCCGAAGACGATGAGCTGGAGCTGGCTGGCGCCGGCGCTGCGCAGGGCCTCCAGCGGGCCGCCATCGATCTCCTCGATGCTCTCGGCGAAGAACTTGCCCAGCATGCCCATGCCGTGCAGCGCCAGGGCCAGCACGCCGGGAAACGGCCCCAGGCCGACGGCGGAGACGAAGACCAGGGCCAGGATCAGCTCGTTGATACTGCGCACCACGTTCAGGAACTGGCGCGTGGCGCGGCGCAGCCAGTGCCAGCCATGCAGGTTGCCGGCCGCGACGAAGGACAGCGGCAGCGCCAGGACCACGGACAGCAGCGTGCCCCAGATGGCGATCTGCACGGTCTCCAGCGCCGGCGCCCACAGGCGCGGCAGGATGCTCCAGTCGGGCGGGAACGAGCGGGCGGCGAAGTCCGCGATCTGCGGCATGCCTGCCGCCAGCTCCCCCCAACTCATCTGCGCGCCGCCCGCGCTCCAGTGCAGCACCCAGGCGATGGCCAGCGCCGCGGCCGCATGGCCCAGCCAGCCCATGGCGCCCGCGGGGCGTGGCGCCGTCCAGTGCCAGCCGTCGCGCACCGGTGCCTTGCCTTGTGCCGTGGCCATCACAGTCCTCCCGCCGGCACGCCGGCACGCATCCAGGAAGCGGGCACCACCGCGCCGTCCGGCCCTGCACCGTCACGCAGGGCCATGGGCGCCGGGTGGTAGATGGCGTGCAGCGCGGCCTCGTCCAGGGATTCGGCCGGCCCGTCATAAACCATGCGGCCCTGGGCCAGGCCCAGCACGCGGTCGCTGAACTCGCGGGCGTAATCGACCTGGTGCAGGTTGCAGACCACGGCGATGCCCAGCTCGCGCGTGGCCTCGCGCAGGTACTGCAGCACGCTGCGCGCGGTCTTGGGGTCCAGACTGGCCACGGGTTCGTCGGCCAGGATGACCTGGGGCTGCTGGGCCAGCGCACGGGCAATGCCCACGCGCTGCATCTGGCCGCCCGACAGGGCCTCGGTGCGCTCCAGCGCCTTGTGCGCCAGGCCCACGCGCTCCAGGCACTGGTCGGCCAGGCGGATGTCGCTGCCGCGAAACAGCTGCAGCACCGAGGCCAGCGTGCCCAGCTGGCCCAGCCGCCCGGTCAGCACGTTCTTGCGCACCGACAGGCGCGGCACCAGGTTGTGGTGCTGAAAGACCATGGCCACGTGGCGGGCCAGCTCGCGGCGCCGGCCCCCACCGCCCGCCATCAGATCCATGCCGCCGACCTGCAGCGTGCCGCTGTCGGCCCGCGCCAGGCCGTTGATGCAGCGCAGCAGCGTGGACTTGCCCGCGCCCGACAGCCCCAGCAGGGCCACGAATTCGCCGGGCCGGACATCGAGGTCGATGCCGTGCAGCACCTGGTTGCTGCCGTAGCGCTTGCGCAATTGGCGGATGTGGATCACTTCATGCTCCCCAGGTCCAGCTTGAGGGCCCGGGCCGTCTCGCGCACCACGTCATAGGCCTTGTCGTCCGTGGGCGCGAAGCCGTCCAGCACGCCTTGGTCGCCCCAGGGCAGGCCCTTGATCTCGGCCAGTGCAGCAGCCACCTTCTGCTTGGTGCCCGCATCCAGGCTCTTGCGCCAGGTCATGGGCGATTCAGGGATGGGCTGGGAGCGCCAGACGATCTGCAAATCCTCGCGCCTGACAAGGCCCTTGCCCACGGCGGAGTCCAGGATGCGGTCGGCCACGGCCGCCGCATCCACCTTGCCGTTGGCCACGGCCATGATGCTGGCATCGTGCGATCCGGAGAAGATCACGCGCGAGAACCCCTTGTCGGCGTCGAAGCCCTCGGCCATCAGGCCTGCCTTGGGAAACAGGTGGCCCGAGGCCGAGGTCGGGTCCACGAAGGCAAAGCTGCGGCCCTGGAGATCGGCCACGCGGGCCGGCCCCTTGTCCTTGCGGGAGATGACCAGGCTGCGGTAGGCGCTGGTGCCGGTCTTCCTGGTCACGGCCACGGCAAAGGCCTCGGCGCCCGCCACCTGGCTGGCCAGCACATAGGAGAAGGGCCCCAGGAAGGCGATGTCGATCTTGCTGGAGCGCAGCGCCTCGATCACACCGTTGTAGTCATTGGCCACGAAGGGCCTCACCTTCATGCCCGTCCTGGCGGCCAGCTGGTCCATGACCTGCTGGCTGGCGCGGATCATGGCCTGCGCGTCCTCGGAAGGGATCAGGCCCACGCGCAGTTCGCCGTTCTGCGCGAAAGCCGGGGCCGCGGTGGCCAGGGCGAGGGCCGCGGCGCTGCGCAGCCAGGTCTTGCGGGTCATCTTCATGGAGTCGTTCCTTTGCATCCGGACAGGCGCACCATCCATTGGCAGTGCGATGGGTGAATGCTAGGAACGACATATTTCTGCCATGTGAAAGTTCCAGAATCAGAAAACACAGCATCCATAGATGAAACCTTGAGAAGAACCCTTCCGTGAGCAATGCCCGCTACCGTGCCTTCGCCGCCGTCGCCCACCATGGCAGCCTCAGCGCCGCCGCCCGCGCGCTGGGCGTGAGCCAGCCCACCATCTCCACCCAGATCGCCACGCTGGAGCGGCAAAGCCGCATCGAGCTGTTCCACCGCCGTGGCTACCGCATGACGCTGACGGGCGCGGGAACCAGGCTGCTGGCCATGGCGCAGAAGATCATGGCGCTGGAAGCCGAGGCCGAGTTCTTCCTGCGCGACTCGGGCCAGCTGCACCAGGGCGAGCTCAAGATCGGCGCCGTCGGGCCGTTCCATGTGATCGAGATGGTGGCCGCCTACCGCGCCCGCCATCCAGGCATGCGGCTGTCCATCCGCATGGGCAACTCGCGCCAGGTGCTGTCCGACCTGGAGCGCTACGCCACCGACGTGGCCGTGCTGGCCGGGCAGCACGAGCGGCCCGAGCTGATGGCCCGGGAATACGCGCGCCACGCCATCATCCTGTTCGCCCATGTGGACCATCCGTTCGCGCAGCGCGGCGAGATCGCACTGGACGAACTCCAGGGCCAGCCGCTGCTGCTGCGCGAGCACGGCTCCACCACCCGCACCGCGCTGGAGACGGTGCTGCAGGCCGCAGGCGTGCAGCCGCGCACGGACCTGGAAATCGGCAGCCGCGAGGCCATCCGCGAAGCCGTGGCGCGCGGCCTGGGACTGGGCGCCGTGTCCGAGGCCGAATTCATCCCCGACCCGCGCTTTCGCCCGCTGCGCATCGCAGGCGACCCGGCCAGCACCACGACCTATGTCTACTGCATGCGCGAGCGCGCGGACAGCCTGCTGGTGGGGTCGTTCCTGGAGGCCGTCTAGCCGGGCCGCACGGCATCACAGATCAAGCACCAGCACCCCACTGCGCGCCCGGGACACGCAGCTGGCCAGGCAATGCGTCTTTTCTTCGTCCGTCAGGATGAAGTCCTGATGGTCGACCTCTCCCTGCAGATACTGCACTTTGCAGGCACCGCACAGCCCGGACAGGCATGAGGTCGGTACACGGTGGCCTGCCAGTTCCAGGGCGCGCACGATGGTCTGGTCGGCCAGCACCTGGACGCAGGCGCCCGATCTCGCCAGCCGGACCTCGAAGCTGCCAGCCGGCGCATCGCCGGTCTTCGCAGGCTCCGGCGCCTTGAAGTGCTCGCTGTGCACCGTGCCCTCGGGCCAGTGTTCCGCGGCCTCGGCGCAGGCCCGCATGAAACCGGCCGGGCCGCAGAAGTAGACATGCGTGCCCTCCGCGGGGCGGGCCAGCAGCGCCCTGATGTCCAGACCCCTGCCCCTCTCCCCGCCATCGTGGTGCAGGTGCAGGCGGCCCGGGGGAACCACGCGGCGCAGTTCCTCCACGAAGGCGGCATGCCCTGCGCTGCGCGTGCAGTAGTGCAGTTCGAACGACGCGCCCCGGCCCGCCAGCGCATGGGCCATGGCTTTCAGCGGCGTGATGCCGATGCCGCCGGCCAGCAACACCGTGTGCCTTGCCTGCGCCGCCAGCGCAAAGGCATTGCGGGGCCAGCCAATGGTGAGGGTCTCGCCGACGCGCACTGCCTCATGCATGGCACGCGAGCCGCCACGGCTGTCCGGCTCCCGGAGCACGCCTAGCGTCCAGCCGCTTCGATCCGCAGGATCGCCTGCCAGCGAGTAGGAGCGCACGATGCCGCCCGGCAGGTGCACATCCACATGGGCGCCCGCCTCCACGGCAGGCAGGTCCAGCCCTTCGGGGTGCGCCAGGTCAAAGGAGTGGATGCCTTCGGCCTGCCAGCGGATGCCGCGCACGCGCAGCGCCATGGGCAGGCCCGCCTCGTATCCCGCGCCCCACACCGCCTTGGACGGCGGCGCATTCATGCCATTCTCCGTGCGAGGACTTCCTGCTGAAGGTCTTCAAGCTTGCGTTTGACATGCTCCGTACGCTCGCGGCCCTGGAGATGGTCCGCCCCCGTGAGGATCAGGACCACCTGGCGGGCCAGGAAGCGGCGCAGGGCGACCTCCTCTTGCTTCGTGCGGCCCACGGGCAGCTCGAACACATTGCCGCAGCAATAGCTGTTGGGCGCACCGCCGCAATCGCGCAGCCATTGCGCAAACTGCTGCGGACCGGCCGCGGGATTGGCCCCCCGGATGGCATCGCGCAACAGCTTGCGGAACATGTACAGGCCGGCGTCGAACTTGGTCGGATTCTCCAGCGCATGGACCGCGATGGGGCGCTGGGAGATGATGGCCTCGTAGTCGCCAGGCGCGTACTGGCAGTCCTTGTAGTTCGCACGGGCGCGGTGGTCGGCGGGAATCGGGGGCAGGTCTTCCAGCCTGTACTTGCCAAAGCGCTCCGGCCGGCGCATGGCCACCTGGCCCTCCAGAAAGTCGATGGTCTCGTAGCCGACGAGGCTCTTGTCGCCGATGCCGCGCGTATCGATGCCGGGGCCCATGACGCGCCAGCCGATCATTTTGCTGTTGACGTCATCCACGGGCACCGTCCAGCGGATCATGTGGAAGCGCCCGAACAGCTTCTTGGCATGGCCGTCCTCCGAGGTGTAGGCATGCAGGCTGAAGTTCGGGAGCACCTGGTGCTGGACGCGGATGTACATATGGCCCTCATCGGAGCGGCGGGCGCCTGAGCAGGCCAGCCCACGGCCGCCATGGATGGGCACGAACTGCATGTCGGGCGGGACTTCCATCGAGGCCGCGCCCACCTCGTCGAACGTGGTGCCCTGGTAGTGCCCGCCAGTCACCTGGCGCTTGGCGTGCAAGGCCATGGTGTGGTAGTTGTCCGCCGAGTTGTCCTGGACCTGCAGCCAGTTGGCGTGCTGGAAGTTGCTGTAGGGCACCAGCTCATCGCTGTCGGCCACCGTGAAGCCGCCCTCCCAGTCCGGAAACGGCGGCTCCTCCTCGGGCGGCCCCATGTACGCGAACACCAGGCCATGGCGCTCGACCGTCCTGTAGGCGCCCTGGCGGATGGAGCAGCGGTAACGCTCGCCCTCCTCTTGCTCGCCCTCGGGGAAGGGCACGCGCAGGCACGTGCCATCGACATCGAAAACCATGCCGTGGTAGCAGCAGGAGATGCCGTGCTCCTCGATCTTGCCGTACTCCAGCGAGGCGCCCCGGTGCACGCAATGCGCATGCAGCAGGCCGATGGCGCCGCTGCCGTCACGAAAGCAGACCAGCTCCTCGCCCAGGATTTTCAGAAAGCGCGGGGTGTCGCTCAGTTCCAGCGTCATGCAGACAGGGTGCCAGAAGCGCCGCAGGTACTCGCCCGCAGGCGTTCCGGGGCCCACCTCCGTCAACTCGGGATCATGGTCCGGGACCTTGTTGGAGAAGTAGCCGCCATAGGGAATCAGCTTTTTGGCCGGGGCCCCGCCTGCCGTGCCGGAGCGTTCGTACTGGTCCTGTTTCGTGCTCATGTGGGTCTCGCTTGGATGGTTGAAATACAGAATTCAGAGTTCTGAACTCTGTATACATAGATTAAGGGAGCAATGCCGTTGGAACCTCGGGGGTAAACCCCTGATTCGGTGCCTGAGGCCGGCCCCTGCAAGGCGGGCAAAGAAGCCTGCTGCCGCCTGCAGGCGTTGAACTCTGTATCCAAAATACAATGGGCCCATGAAGCTCAATCCCGCCCACCTGCCCGCACGCTCGGACTTCGTCGACGCGACCTACCGTGTATTGGTGGATGCCATCACCGATGGATCCCTGGCGCCCGGCGAGCGCATCACGCAGGAAGAAATTGCAGAGCAGCTTGGCGTCTCGCGCTCGCCCGTCCTGCAAGCCCTGCGCCTTCTCAAGAAGGACGGCTTCATCGAAGACGCTCCGGGGCGCGGCGTGCAGGTCGCGCAGCTGGACATTGGCTGGGTTGCGCACCTGTACCAGGTGCGCGGCGCGCTGGATGCACTGGCCGCGCGTCTGGCCGCCGAACGCCGCCATGCGCTGGACCCCGCGCTGATCCGGCATGGCCGCACCGTCTCCGAGGGACAGGACTTGCGGGCCATCATCGACGCGGATCTCGCCTTCCACAATGCGATCTATGAGGCCTCGGGCAATCCGCTGATCCCGGAAAGCGGCCAGCGCTACTGGATGCATCTGAGGCGCGTGATGGGTGCAGTCCACCGCACGTCCAGGCACCGGGCGACGCTGTGGGATGAGCACCAGGCGATTGCGGATGCCATCGCCGAGGGCGACGCGCAGCGCGCAGTGCAGCTCAGCGACCTGCATATCGGCAACGCGAGCAGCAGCCTGGTGCGGGAGCTGCAAAGGCTTTACCCCCTGACAGCCTGACGGCGGCCGTCCGCCTTCGCCACGTTGACCAGCGCAGCCGGCACGGTGAACACCAGCAGGCTGCCGATGACGAGGCTGGCCGCCAGCCCGAACACGCCGGCCCCGGTGGTTCCATGGGCCGTCTGCACCCAGCCGATGACGTAGGGGCTGACGACGCCCGAGATGCTGCCCACGGAGTTGACGAAGGCAATGCCGGCCGCCGCCGCCCCTCCCGTGAGGATGGCCGGCGGCAGTACCCAGAACTGGGAGATCGTCGCCATCACGCCGACCGTGCCGACGGTCAGCGCCACCATGGCCCAGGTGGTGTCACCGGCCCAGAACACGCTGGCGCACAGTCCGATCGCCCCCAGCACGCCGGCCAGCGACAGGTGCCAGCGCCGCTCGCCGGTGGCGTCGGAGCTGCGGCTCAAGACAATCATCCCGATGACTGCGCCGGCATAGGGGATGGACGACAGAAGGCCGATCTGCAGAGTGTCCGTCACGCCGCTGGCCTTGACCAGGCTGGGCAGCCAGAAGCTGACTCCGTACAGCCCCATGGTGAAGAAGAAGTAGATGCCGGCCAGCAAAAGCACCCTGGGATTGGTCAAGCCATCCTTGATGGAGTGCAGGTGCTGGTCCTGTTGCTCCGCCGCCAGATCCTGCCCGATGAGCTGCTTCTCCGATGCGCTCAGCCATCTCGCATCCGCCACTTTGTCGTTGAGATAGAAGAACGCGACGATGCCGACGAAGACGGTGGGCAGCCCTTCCAGCAGGAACAGCCATTTCCAGCCGGCCATGCCCATGGCCCCGTTGAACTGGTTCATGATCCAGCCCGACAGCGGGCCGCCGATGACGCCGGACATGGGGATGCCCGTCAGGAAAAGGGCCGTCACCTTGCTGCGCCGTTTGCCGGGAAACCAATAGGTGAGGTACAGCAGGATGGCCGGAATGAAGCCGGCCTCCGCCACGCCCAGCAGAAAGCGCATCACGTAGAAGCTGCCGGGGCTGGACACGAACATCATGCCGGCGGAAACCAGGCCCCAGGTGACCATGATGCGCGCGATCCAGCGCCGCGCCCCGACCCTGAGCAAGATGAGATTGCTGGGCACCTCGAACAGCAGGTAGCCGACGAAGAAGATGCCCGCGCCCAGGCCGTAGACCGCATCGCTGAAGCCCAGGTCCTGGGACATCTGCAACTTCGCGAAGGCCACGTTGATGCGGTCCAGATAGGCGCACACGTAGCACAGGAACAGAAAGGGCAGGAGGCGCCAGGCGACCTTGGCATAGGTCGCCGCCTCGAAATCGCAAGCCTCGGCGCGTGGGGGTGCAACATCGCTGTACATTTTTATCTCCTGGATTTTCAAGGGCCGAGGCCCCGGGACAGGCCTCGGTCAGGCGGGGCGCTCAGTCGAACATGTCGGGCTGTGAAGCAGCCAGGCGGCTGTAGATGGGCTGGAAATGGAGCCAGCCGATGTACTCCGAGCCCACGTGCTCACGGCTGTAGCGCGAGCGCTGCGGCGGGACCATGACGGGCTTGCATCCGGTCGCCTCCACCAGCAGCTGCTGCTGGCAGCAGCGCTCCAGCGCGATGAACCAGAACGCCGCCGATTCGATGCTGTGCCGGCTGGCCGTCAGCAGGCCATGGTTCTGGTGGATGGCGGCCTTGACCCCCTTGAACCAATCGCACACGGCCATGCCGGCCTTCTCCTCCACGGCCACCTGGCCCGCTTCTTCGCGGATGACGACGTGGTCCTCGAAGAAGGCGGCGGCATCCTGCGAGATCGGCTCCAGCGGCTTGCCCAGCGCAGCGAAGGCCGTGCCATACGTGGTGTGCGCATGGCACATGGCCAGGATGTCCGGATGCGCCTCATGCACGGCGGCATGCAGCACGAAGCCGGCGCGGTTCAGGGCGTAGTTCCCCTCGACGACCCGGCCCTTGTGGTCGGCCAGGATGAGGCTGGACACGCGCACGTCCGCGAAATGCACGCACATCGGATTCGTCCAGTACAGCTCGGGGAACTGCGGGTCCCGAATGGTCAGGTGGCCGGCGAAGCCATAGTCGAACCCCTGCTGCGCGAAGGCCCGGCAGGCCGCCACCAGGCGCTGCTTGAGATGCAGGCGCTCCTGCTGCACATCGTCGAACGTGGGCTGCCGGGGATAGATCAGGCCCTTTTGCGTGGGCTCGTAGATGGAGATGCGGCCATCAGGCAGGCGCCCGGGCGCGTGCTTGCCGGCAGGCCGGGAATCGAGTAAGGCAGACATGATGGGGGTCCTTGAAATTGAAGGGTGTTGGGGGCCCGGCGCGCCGCCAGCGACACGCCCGGATGACTGCCATCTTCTGGTTTGCCTCGATTCAAAAAAAGCGATACTTGTTCAAGTTCAGATGAACCATGCTCATCTGAAAGACCGCCTCCCCGGCACCCCTCCTCCCCACGGTGCGGCCATGCGCAAAATCCCCAACTTCGTGCTCCTGCGAGCGTTCGAGTCCGCTGCCCGGCTGGGCAGCTTTGCGTCTGCGGCCGCCGAGCTCAGCCTGACGCCGTCGGCCATCAGCCACCAGGTCAGGGAACTGGAGGAGGTGTTCGGCAAGCCGCTGTTCCACCGCCGCCACCGCAGGGTCGACCTCACCGAGGAAGGCGCCAGGCTGGCCGACGGCCTGACGCGCGTGATGAATGCCCTGGAGGCCAGTTGCGCGGAAGTCAGCCTGGCGCCCACCGGCCAGGTGCTGTCGCTTTACTGCGCGCCCAGCTTTGCAGCCAAGTGGCTCAGCCCCCGCCTGCCGGAGTTCGCCCGGCGCCATCCGGACATCGCCATTCGCCTGACCAGCGCCGCCGAGCCGCTGGACCTCATCCGCGCGCGCGAGATCGATGTCGCGATCTCCTACGGCTCGGCGGTCCAGCGCACGGGCATCGAGGTGAGGGCGCTGGGCCAGGAGTTCATCGTTCCCCTGTGTTCGCCGTCCTTGCTGGCGGGCGGGCGCAATGCACGGGACATCATCAGCACCTCCAACCTCATCGACTCGCAGCTCAGCCGCGTGAACTGGCGCGACTGGTTCGCGATGAACGGGCTGACGACGCAACCCCGGGTGAACCAGTCATTCGACAGGGCCGCCCTGGCGATTTCCGCCGCCGTGGACGGGCTCGGCATCGCCCTGGAGTCCACGCGCTTTGCGCAAAAGGAGCTTGCCAAGGGGGAACTGGTTGAACTGGGGGCCAAGGAGTTTCCCCGCGTCTGCCGGGAAACCCATTTCCTGTCCGTTCGCACCGAGGAACGCGAGATCCCGAAGATTCAGACGTTTCGCCGCTGGCTGCTGTCCGCGCTGGTCCTGCCGGCCAAGCCAGGCCGCAGGGCCTAGCAGCCAGGACGGCCAGAACCCGGTTTCAAGTCCCGCAGCAGCGTTCGGCCCATGCGCGGTGGCGGACTGCCGGCAGGGCTCAGAACAGGCTGCGCTGCACCGACAGCAGCGACGGGTGGTAGAGGCTGCAATCGAGGCGCAGCGGCTCGCGGTTGAACCCGAAGCGGCGGCAGGCCAGCGCAAAGCGCTGGCGCAGCAGATCGGCCCAGTGGCCCGTGCCTTTCATGCGCTGGCCGAACTCGGCGCTGTAGACGCGGCCGGCCTCGCGCTGCTCGCCCTGGATGCCATGCAGGTCGCGCACGCGCTCCATCACGCGGCGGGCGCGATCGGGGTAGTGCAGCTGCAGCCACTGCTCGAACAGCGGCGCCACCTCCCAGGGCAGGCGCAGCACGGCGTAGAAGGCGTGGCGCGCGCCGGCATCGGCGGCCGCCTCCAGCACCTTTTCCAGGTCTTCGTTGATGAAGGGAATCTGCGGGGCCAGGCTCACGCCCACCGGCACGCCCGCGCCGGTCAGCGCACGGATGGTGCGCAGCCGGCGGTGCGGCGCGGCGGCGCGCGGCTCCAGCCGGCGGGCCAGGTCGGCGTCCAGCGTGGTCAGCGTGATGTGCACCGAGGCCAGGCCCTGGCGCGCCAGCGGCGCCAGCAGGTCCAGGTCGCGCTCCACCCCGCTGCCCTTGGTGACGATGGAAAACGGGTGGCGCGCCTCGGCCAGCACTTCGATGAGGCGGCGCGTCAGCCCCAGCTCGCGCTCCACGGGCTGGTAGCAGTCGGTGACCGAGCCCAGCATCACGGGCTCGGCCACATGGCTGGCGCGCGACAGCTCGGCGCGCAGCAGCTCGGGCAGGTTCTGCTTGGCGATCAGCCGGGTCTCGAAGTCCAGGCCCGGCGACCAGCCCAGGTAGCTGTGCGTGGGCCGGGCATAGCAGTAGATGCAGCCATGCTCGCAGCCCCGGTAGGGATTGAGCCCCATGTGCAACGGCAGATCGGGCGACTGGTGGCGGCTCAGCGCCGAGCGCGCCTGCTCCCAGCGCAGCTCGGTGCGCATCGGTGCGGCCTCTTCGCCTTCTGCCGGCGCATCCAGGCTGGCCCAGCCATCGTCGAAGGCCTCGCGCGGGTCGGTGGTGAAGCGGTGCGCCAGCTGGCTGGCCGCGCCACGGCCCTTCATGGGCCGCAGGGGGATCAGGGCGTGCCCCTGGGAGGGTGGAAGATGCTGGCGCATGGAAAGACTGTATATAAATACAGATATTTCACCAAGCCGCCGTTGCATGCCTGCGGTCCGGGAATGGATTTTCGGGGCTTGGCAAGTGCCGCGCCCAATCCGCACCGCGCCGTGCGGGATCGCTTGGCAGAAGCGGCGCCGGCCTGCACAATGGCCACTTCGCACCAATTTGGTGCTCCCCTTCGCCTTGGCCCGGACAACCCCGTTGCCCGGGCTTTTGTCCGTTTGAACGCTGCCAGCACGGTTCCGTACCCGGCCGCCGGACGCACTGCCACACCCTGCAAGGAGCCCCCATGGAGCGCAAGCCCCACATCATTTTGTCGTCCCTGGATCTGGAGCGCATCGAGGCGCTGCTCGAGAAGCTGCCCGGCAGCTTTCCGGGCCGCGAAACGCTGGAGGCCGAACTGGACCGCGCCGATGTGCTGGACCCCCAGGAGATGCCGGCCCACGTGGTGACGATGAACTCCACGGTGCGCTTCACGATCCTGGAGTCGGGCAAGACCAATACGCTGACCCTGGTCTACCCGAAGGAGATGGATGGCAGCGCCGACAAGGTATCGGTGTTCGCGCCCGTGGGCATTGCCCTGCTGGGCCTGAGCGTGGGCGACCAGTTCCGCATGGCCAGCCCCACGGGCCAGGTCACGGTGCGCGTGGACGGCCTGGACTTCCAGCCCGAGAGCGCGGGCGAGCTGCACCGCTGAGGCCGCCCGTGCCTGTCAGGGCTGTGGCGCCCGGCCCCGCGCGTTCTGCAGCCACGCCTCGAAATCCCGTGGCGCCAGGGGCCGCGCGAACAGGTAGCCCTGCGCCACCGGGTAGCCCTGTTCGCTGAGCAGCAGGTTCTGCTGCACCGTCTCCACGCCTTCCGCAACCACGGTCAGGTGCAGGCTTTTGCCGATGCCCAGGATGGCCGCGCTCAGGGCGCGTGCGGCCTCGTCGGTTTCCAGGTCGGCGACGAAACTGCGGTCCAGCTTGAGCTCGCTGACCGGCAGGCGGCGCAGGTAGCTGAGGCTGGAATAGCCCGTGCCGAAATCGTCCATGGACAGGCGGATGCCGTTGGCATGGACTTCGGCAATGGTCTTCATGGTGCTGGGGTGGGTGTCCAGCAGCACGCTTTCGGTCAGCTCCAGCGTCAGGTCGCGCGGCTGCAGGTCGTTGCTTTGCAGCGTATCGGCCACCATGCGCGGCAGGTCCAGGTTGTGAAAGCTCGTCGGGGAGAGATTGACGGAGATCGCCGGCACCGCCAGCCCCTGGGCACGCCATTGCGCAAGCTGGCGGCAGGCTTCGCCCAGGGCCCAGCGGCCGAGGTCGGCGACCAGGCCGCACTCCTCGGCCAGCGGGATGAAGCGCGCGGGCGAGACCTCGCCCATCTGCGCATCGGTCCAGCGCGCCAGCGCCTCCACGCCGTAGAGCTCGCCGGTCTGCAGATCCACCTGCGGCTGGTAGTGCAGGTGCAGCTGCTTTTGCTGGATGGCCTGGCGCAGCGCGGTCTCCAGCGCCAGCCTCTCCTGCGCAAGCTGGTTCATCTCGCTGCTGAAGAAGCTGAAGCAGCCGCGGCCGCTGCTCTTGGCCTGGTACATGGCCATGTCGGCGCGGTGCAGCAGGGTTTCCATGTCGCTGCCGTCGCCCGGGAACATGGCGATGCCCACGCTGGCCGTCATGCCCGGCGCCGATTCGCCGAGGGCGGCGGGCTCGCACAGCAGCGCCAGCAGGCGCTCGACCATGCCGGCGGCCTGGTCGGCATCGCTTTGCGGCAGCACGACGACGAACTCGTCGCCCGACAGCCGGCCCGCGATGTCGCAGGCGCGCACGCCGCGCCGCAGCCGGTTGGCGACCTGGCGCAGCAATTCGTCGCCGGCAGGATGGCCAAGCGAGTCGTTGACCTGCTTGAAGCGGTCCAGGTCGATGAACAGCACGGCCAGCGGCTCGCCGTTGCGCTGGGCGGAGGCGATGGCCTGGTCGGCCTTGGCCAGCAGCAGGCTGCGGTTGGGCAGGCCGGTCAGGCCGTCGTAGAAGGCCAGCTGCCGGATGCGCTGGCGTGCATGCTCGCGCTCCATGGCCAGCGCGCACAGGTGCGTGCAGACATCGACCATGAGCTGGTGGAACAGCCGGTCGGCCTCGATGCGCGGACTCTTGAAATAGAAGGCGAAGGTGCCGACCGCACGGCCGTGGCTGTTGCGTATGGGCGTGGACCAGCAGCCCACGTAGCCCAGCGGCAGGATGCGGTGGCGGTGCGTCTCCCACAGCGGGTCGGTGGCGATGTCGTCCGTGCACACGGCTTCATTGCGCCAGGCCGCAGCGCCGCACGAGCCCGCTGCCGGTCCGGCGGCAATGCCCTGCAGCTGGCGGCGGTAGTCCGATGGCAGGCTGGGGCCCGCCAGGGGCTGCAGCAGGCCGTTCCCGTCCACACCGAGGATGCAGGCGCTGATTTCGGGCGCGATGCGCTCGACCTCGTGGCAGACCTGCTCCAGCACGTCCGCCAGCGGACTCTCGCGCACCAGGGCCTCCAGCACACGGCGCTGCACCACCTCGTGCATCTTGGCGCGCGTGATGTCGGTCAAGGTGGTCACGGTGTAGTGCCAGCCTTCGCGGCCCGGTTCGCTGACGGGGTTGCTGATGACCTTGACCCAGTAGCGCCGCCCGTTCTTGCTGGCGACGATCTCCTCGCGCTCCACGGGGCGGCCTTCGCGCAGCGCGCAGCGGTAGTCGCTCACGAAGGACTGGTCGAGCTGCGGCGCCAGCAGCGTGATCGGCGCCTGGCCCAGCACTTGCTCCGGCTGCCAGCCGAACATGCGGCTGAAGCCATTGTTGACATAGACGATGCGCGAGTCGCTGTCGCTGATGACGACCGCCGTGTCGCTGGCGTCGGCCACCAGGGACAGGCGCAGCAGATGCTCCTTCTGGGCCTGCGCAGCCTGGAGCCGCTGCGTGATGTCGGTGGCGACCTTGAGAATATGGCTGACACGGCCCCGGGCGTCGAGCACGGGCGTGTAGGTGGCTTCCAGCCAGCAATGGCTGCCGTCGCTTCGCACGCGCTCGACCAGTCCGGTGCGCGCCCCGCCATCGCGCAGCCGGGGCCAGAAGCTGCGGTACTCGGCGCTGTCGGCAAAGGCGGGCGGGCACAGGCGGCTGTGGTGCAGGCCCTGCGCCGATTCGCGGCTCAGCCCCAGCAGCGCCAGGAAATTGTCGTTGGCCTGCCGCAGCACGCCGTCCACATCGAATTGCGCAATGGCCATGGCGCGGTCCAGCGCATGCCACTGCGCCAGCTGGTGCTCCATGGGACTGCCTCGCTCCGCACACTCCAACATCCTGACTCCCCGCAACCGGGGCCGCCGCCCCTGCATGTCGATCCGGCGCAATGCCGTGAAGGCACGCATTGTTCCATGCCGCCCGGGGCGTGCGCGGCCTTGGGCGCCGCAGGCTGCGGATGGCGCGTCAGCGCAGGCCGGTGAGCAAGGCCGCGATCAGGCCCGTGCCGACCAGCCCGGCCTGCCAGCGCAGCGCCGCATGCCAGGTCGGCACATGGCGTTCGACACGCTCATAAAGCAGGTGGCCGGCCGCGATGGACAGGCCGAAGGCCAGCAGCATGCCCAGCAGGGCCGCCGGGATGGACTGGGGCCAGAAATGGCTTTCGACGGCATTCACCAGCAGGCACACCGAAAAGTGCACGAGGAACACCGAGTAGGAAATCTGGCCCAGCCGCCGCAGCGGGCCCCAGCCCTGCCACTGCGCCAACGACGGGCTGCGCATGGCCACCACCAGGGCCAGCGCCGTGGCGCCGGCCAGGGCGATGCGGTCACGCCACTGCAGCGACAGCGCGGCCACGACCAGCGCGGCCATCAGCAGGCACCAGCTCCAGGCCGCCGCGCTGCTGCGGGCCTGGCTGGCCCAGCAGGCCATCATGCCCAGGCCATAGGCGCCAAAGAAATACAGGGCCCAGACATCCCACTGCGCATCGAGATTGAAGCCCAGCAGCGAGGCGGCCACGCCACCCACCACCAGCGATTGGGCGCCGGTCAGCGCCCAGGGCCACCAGCGCTGCAGCGCCGGCTCGCCGAAGCGCCGGGCCAGCGCCTGCGCCAGGCAGCGCACGCCAGCCAGCAGCAGCACGGTCAGCGCGAACAGCTGGAAGTCGATGGACACGTACCAGACACCGGCCGACAGCGATTCCTCGCCGACGATGTTCTGCAGCAGCAGCGCATGGGCCAGCAGCTGGCCCAGGCCGGGCTCGCCGGACACCGAGGCATGGTCGAACCATGGCCGCACGGCCGCCGATACGACGATGGCCACGACCAGGGCCACCGCATAGGGCACGACCAGGCGCACGAAGCGCCGCCCGATCCGCGGCCAGGCAGCGCCCTGCTGTCCCTGGCCCTGGGGCGCCAGGCTGGCCGCCGCCAGGTAGCCGCCCAGCACGAGGAAGATCTGCACGGCCATGCGCGCATATTCGTAGAGCCAGTCGATGAGATCGGGAGCGGCCGGGTGGGCGATGTCGGACATGGGGCCATAGAAGGCCAGGTGGTGCCAGACGATGGCGGCACAGGCCAGGCCCTTGGTGCAGTCGATCAGTGCGCTGCGGCTAGCGTGGGACATGGGTGGAATCTGCAAGCGGAACGGGAACGGGCAAGGCGCAGGGCCCGGGCCCCCTGGCCACGGGCCCGCAAAGCCGCCATTGTGCGCCTTTTGGCCAGGTCTTGCAGAAAGCTGACGCCTCGCTTCCCAAGCCGCGTGGAGCGTGCCTGCCGCAGGCAGGCACAATGCAGGCCATGACGCAATCCAAACCTCTTCCGGCGTTGAACCGGCAGTTCGTCTCGCATTTCGGCGAGATGGGCAGCCGCTGGGGCATCAACCGCACGGTAGGCCAGATCTACGCACTGCTGTTCCTGTCGCCCGAGCCGCTCAATGCCGAGCAGATTGCCGAGACGCTGGAGTTCTCGCGCTCCAACGTGAGCATGGGGCTCAAGGAATTGCAGGCCTGGCGCCTGGTGCAGTTGCGCCACCAGCCCGGGGACCGGCGCGAGTATTTCGAGGCGCCGCAGGACGTCTGGGAGATCTTCCGCCGCCTGGCCGAGGAGCGCCGCCGCCGCGAGATCGAGCCCACCCAGTCCATGCTGCGCGCGGCCATGCTGGAGGAAGTCTCCACCGAGGAGGAGCGCTACGCCCAGCAGCGCATGCGCGACATGTACGAGCTGATCGACCGCCTCATGAACTGGTTCGACGACGTGCAGCGCCTGTCGCCCGAGACCGCCATGCAGCTCATGGGCATGGGCACGGCCGTGACGCGGCTGCTGGAGTTCAAGGACCGCATCACGGGCGGCAAGGCCCGCGCCAGGGCGGATGATTCCGACGATTGAATCTGGCAAGCCTGCGTACGAAAATGAGCTCCCCCGGGAGCTCATCGTGTTTTCAGCAATGCTTCATTAGCGGTAAGCGCGTACAAAAACTGGCGTGGCCCAAAGCGAGGGACACCGAGCAAGGGCCTACGCCGGCCGCGCCGCCCCCGCAGCGAGGGTGTCGTCCCCCTCCCGAAGAGAGAGGGGGAAGCCGCGCAGCGGCTCAGGGGGAGCATCATTTCTCCCGGGCCAGGAGCTCGCGGCGCGTGGCCTCGTCATCCATCAGTTCGTACCACATCGCGTTGAGCACCGCGAAGGCCGCCGCCAGCGGCAGGCCGAGCAACCAGGCGAAATACCACATGGTGTTGTGTCCTTTCTTGCAGCTTCGTGAGCTGTCGGATCAATAGGAATGGCCCCGGCCTTCGATGATGGCCATGGGATCGATCTTGCCGCGCAGCACGCTGTAGACCCAGCCCGTGTAGGCCAGGATGATGGGCACGAAGATCAGTGCGCACACCAGCATGATGAACAGCGTCACATGGCTGGACGAGGAGTCCCAGACGGTGAGGCTGTGCTGCGGATTCAGCGACGAGGGCAGGATGAACGGGAACATGGACGCGCCCACGCTGGCGATGATGGCCGCGATGCCCAGGCCGCTGGACAGCAGCGCCAGCCACTCGCGCCGCAGCCACATGCCCAGGGCCGCCAGCAGCGGCAGCAGCAGGCCCAGGGCCGGCACCAGGGCCAGCAGCGGCCAGGCACGGTAGTTGGCGAACCAGGCGCCGGCCTGCAGCTCGGCCGTCTTGAACAGCGGATTGGACGGCCCCACGGGGTTGACCACGCTGGTGATGCGGTAGCCGTTGAGCGCGGCCAGCCAGACGCCGGCCGCCGCGAACAGCACCGTGGTGGCGATGGCCGCGACCACGCCGAAGCGGCGCGCGCGGGCCGCCACCTCGCCCCCGGTCTTGAACACCAGCCAGGACGCGCCATGCATGAGCAGCATGGCCAGCGAGACCAGGCCGGCCAGCAGCGCGAACGGGTTGAGCAGGCCGAAGAACGTGCCCTCGTAGTAGATGCGCATGTCGCTCGCCAGCCGGAAGGGCACGCCCTGCAGCACGTTGCCCACCGCCACGCCGAAGATCAGCGCCGGCACCACGCCGGCCATGCACAGCACGGCGTCCCAGCGCGCGCGCCAGGCCGGCTCCTCGCGCTTGCTGCGGAACTTGAAGGCCACGGGGCGCAGGATCAGCGCCACCAGCACGGCGAACATGGCCAGGTAAAAGCCCGAGAACGACACGGCATACAACTGCGGCCAGGCCGCGAAGATGGCGCCGCCGCCCAGGATGAGCCAGACCTGGTTGCCCTCCCAGACCGGGCCCACGCTGTTGATGACGACGCGGCGCTCCACATCGGTGCGGCCCACCAGCGGCAGCAGCGCGCCGGCGCCCAGGTCGAACCCGTCGGTCACGGCAAAGCCGATGAGCAGCACGCCCAGCAGGCCCCACCACAGCAGACGCAGGATGTCGTAGCTGATCAGTTCGTGAAGAATCATGGTGTCAATCTCCCTGGGTCACTGGCCGCGGGCCAGCTTGTGCATCAGCGGGAAGTAGGTGGTCAGGTGCGGCGCGCTTTCCTCCAGCGGCCCCTTGCGGATGGCCTTCACCATGAGCTTCATCTCGATGACGAAGAGCACGGTGTAGATGGCGATGAAGCCGGCGATGGTCAGCAGCAGCGTGCCCGCGCCCAGGTTGGAGACGGCCAGCGCCGTGGGCAGCACGCCTTCGATGATCCAGGGCTGGCGGCCTACCTCGGCCACGATCCAGCCGCATTCGGCCGCGATCCAGGGTAGCGGGATGGCGAACACCGCCAACCTGAGCAGCCAGGGATGGGCGTCCAGCCGGCGGCGCACCGACAGCCAGAAGAAGGTGGCGGTCAGCACGATGAAGAACATGCCCAGCCCCACCATGATGCGGAAGCTCCAGAACAGCGGCGCCACGGCCGGCACCGTATCCCAGGCGGCCTGGCGGATCTGTTCGTCCGTGGCCTGGCGCGGATCGTCCACGTAGCGCTTGAGCAGCAGCGCATAGCCCAGCATGGCGCCCTTGTCCTCGAACGCCGCCCTCGCCTCGGCCGGCACCGGGTCGGGCGCGCGCACGGCGCGGATGACCTCAAGCGCGTCATAGGCCACGATGCCGTCGCGCACGTACTGCTCGGTGCGCCGGACGAGGTCGTTGATGCCGGGGATCTCGGTGGTCAGCGAACGCGTTCCGATGAAGCCCATGACCCATGGGATGTGCACGGCATAGTGCGTCTCGCGCGCGGCCTTGTCGGGAAAGCCGAAGGCCGTGAAGGCGGCGGGCGCGGGCTCGGTATCCCACATGGCCTCGATGGCGGCCAGCTTCATCTTCTGGTGCTCGGACGACAGGTAGCCGCTTTCATCGCCCAGCACCACCACCGACAGCGCCGCGGCCAGGCCGAAGGAGGCGGCCACCGTCATGGAGCGGCGCGCCAGGTGGATGTGCCGGCCCTTGAGCAGGTACCAGGCCGAGATGCCCAGCACGAAGAGAGCGGCCGTCACGTAGCCGGCCGACACCGTGTGCACGAACTTGGCCTGGGCCACCGGGTTGGTGAGCACGGCGAAGAAGTCGGTGACCTCCATGCGCATGGTCTGCGGATTGAACTGCGCGCCCACGGGGTTCTGCATCCAGCCGTTGGCGATCAGGATCCACAGCGCCGAGAAGTTCGAGCCCAGGGCCACGCACCAGGTGGCCACCAGGTGCCCGACCTTGCTCATGCGGTCCCAGCCGAAGAAGAACAGGCCCACGAAGGTGGCTTCCAGGAAGAAGGCCATCAGCCCCTCGATGGCCAGCGGCGCGCCGAAGATGTCGCCCACGTAGTGGCTGTAGTAGCTCCAGTTCATGCCGAACTGGAACTCCATCACGATGCCCGTGGCCACGCCCATGGCGAAGTTGATGCCGAACAGCACGCCCCAGAACTTCGTCATGTCGCGCCAGATGGTGCGGCCCGTCATCACGTAGACGGTCTCCATGATGGCGATGATCACGGCCAGGCCGATGGTCAGCGGCACGAACAGGAAGTGGTAGAGCGCCGTTACCGCGAACTGCAGCCGCGATAGATCGACGATGTCGAGGTCCATGGTGAGATCCTTTCTCTGGGGTACTTGGTATGAATTCCTTGCTGCCGCCCTGCGCTCAGCCTGGCGCGTCGTGCGTGCCGTCCTGGCGCAGGCGCCCCAGCGCCTGCTCGAAGGCCGGCGTGCCGCGCCTGGCCTCGGACACCACCGCGCCCTCGCCCACCCACAGCAGCCGGTCGGCCAGCCGGGCCTCGCGGCGCTTGTGGGTGGCCAGCACCACGGTGCGGCCCTGCATGGCGCCTTCCAGGCGCGCCAGCAGGTCATGTGCCGTGGCCGCGTCCAGCCCTTCGGTGGGCTCGTCCAGCAGCCAGCAGCGCGCCGGGCTCAGCAGCAGCCGCGCCAGGGCCAGGCGCCGCGCCTGTCCGCCCGACAGGCCCAGGCCGCCCTCGCCCAGCGGCGTG
Organism: Comamonas sp.; assembly: GCA_041984925.1. GTDB lineage: Bacteria > Pseudomonadota > Gammaproteobacteria > Burkholderiales > Burkholderiaceae_C > Comamonas. The sequence goes on along the minus strand of JBHIXF010000017.1, from coordinate 723 downwards.
TCCAGCCCCCGGTCCATGGCGCGCACGTCACCGGCCAGGCCGGCGATCTCCAGCGCCTGCCACAGCCGTTCGTCCGGGGCATCGGGACAGGCCAGCCGCAGGTTGTCGCGCAGGCTGTCCTCGAAGAGTTCGGTGCGCTGCGTCATCCAGGTGCAGCGTTGCGCCCGCACCTGGCCGGCCAGCGGCTGCAGCTCGCCGGCCATCAGGGACAGCAGCGTGCTCTTGCCGGCGCCGCTGGCGCCCAGCAGGGCAACGCGCTCGCCCTCCTGGATGCGCAACTGCTGCGGCAGCCCGGCACCGCGCGGCGCGACGGCCTGTTCCAGTTCCACGGCCAGGCCCGGATGAGGTGCCGCGGGCATGGCCGGGCCCGCACCACCAGGGGATCGCAAGGCAGGCGCCAGCCGGCGCGCGGCCAGCCAGCTGCGCCCGGCCTCCAGCGCGCCCCGGCGCAACGCGGCAAAGGGCTCCATGGCCGTCAGCGCCAGCAGCAGGGCCAGCGCGGCCACGGGCGCGCCCAGCCTGTCCGCCTCGGTGGCGAGGCCTGTCAGGTTGATGTTGAGCGCCTGGACGCGGGTGGCCAGGCTGGACGTATCGATGCCCAGCGTATTGGCTAAGGTGGCGGAGACATTGCGAATGGCGGCGTAAGTTTCCACAAATGCATTGGACGTCGTGGTGTCGACAGCTTTACGGTCCGTGTCCGACTTGTCGCTGCGCAGCCAATCC
>JBHIXF010000016.1:0-97409 GCA_041984925.1 Comamonas sp. | reverse complement strand
GCGCCGCAGGCCTGGACGATGCGGCCATCTCCGATGCGCTGCACGGCACGGCCTTCTTCAACTGGGCCAACCGGCTCATGCTGTCGCTGGGCGAGCCGCAAGCCACCGCGTGAGGGCGCCCGCCCTCACCACAGGCCCAGCAGCTTCCACCAGGCGCTGCCCGCCACGGCGAAGACCAGCAGCTCGATCACGCACATGGCCGCACCCACGCGCCACCAGTTGCCCATGGTGACGTAGCCGCTGCCGAAGATGATGGGCGAGGTGCCGGTGGCGTAGTGGGTCAGCGTCATCATGATGGCCGAGCCGGCCGTCATCATCAGCATGAAGGGCACGACATACTCCTGCGGAATCAGCTGCACGCCGACGGTCAGGAAGGCCAGCATCATGGCGCTGATATGGGCCGTGGTGCTGGCGAACAGGTAGTGCGAGAAGACGAAGGCCAGCACCAGGATGGCGGCCACGGGCAGCCAGCCCAGGCCGCTGGCCACGATGGCGTTCTTCATGCCCAGCGAGAACCAGGCCGTCACGCCCAGCTTGTTGAGCTGCTCGGCCAGCATGACCAGGGCGCCGAACCAGACCAGGGTGTCCCAGGCGCTTTTCTCGGACAGCACGTCGTCCCAGTCGATGGTGCCCGTGATGATCAGCGCGAACAGGCCCAGGAAGGCCACCACCGCCGGGTCCAGCGCATAGGCGGGCCCCAGCAGCATCGCCGGCACGTTGGCCCACAACAGCAGCATCAGGCCGAAGGTGCCCAGCATCACGCGCTCGCTGCCCGACAGCGGCCCCATGCGCGCCAACTCGCTGCGCGCATACGACACGGCGTCGGGCGTGGCCTTGACCTCGGGCGGCGACAGCAGGTAGATGGCCAGCGGCATCAGCAGCAGGCACAGCAGGCCCGGCAGCAGCATGCACAGCGCCCAGGTGCCCCAGCTCAGGTGGAAGGCCTGGTCCGTGGCCTTGGCGACATAGTTCACCACCAGCGGATTGGGCGCCGTGGCCGTGAGGAACATGGCCGAGGTGATGGGATTGGCGTGGTAGTTGACCAGCGCCAGGTAGGTGCCCACCTTGCCCTGCGTGCCCTTGGCCGGGTCCGAATCGAAGGCGCTGGCAATCGACTTCATGACCGGATGCACGATGCCGCCACCGCGCGCCGTGTTGCTGGGCGTGAAGGGCGCCAGCACCAGCTCGCAGATGGTCAGGCCGTAGCCTATGCCGATGGTGCGCTTGCCCAGCAGGGCGATGAACATCAGGCCGATGCGGTTGCCCAGGCCCGTCTTCTTGAGCCCGCGCGAGATCAGGATGGCCACCACGATGAGCCAGATCAGCGGGCTGGAAAAGCTGCCCAGGGCATCGGCGATGGCGCCCTTGGAAGAATCCGCCGTGACCTGCGACAGCGACACGATGACGATGGCCATCAGGGCCATCACGCCGATGGGCATGACCTTGAGGATGATGGCCACGATGGTGGTGATGAAGATGGCCACCAGCTGCCAGGCCTTGGGCGTCAGATCCGCGGGCACGGGGATGAGCAGCATGCCCGCCAGCACCAGCGTGGTGATCAGGGCCGGCACCAGCCGGAAGGGCACGGCCGCGTTGAAGTAGCGGAGCATCGCCACGATTTTCTGGAGCATGCGCGTCATCCTTTCTATGACCAGGGTGGCGCCGCAGCCCAGCCCGCCGGATGCGCCGGCCCCATGGCGGGCGGACAAAGGCCAAGAACGCTGAAAGGGCTTTGGCCCGACTGCGGCATGCTGTCATCATGATGCAGTGCAGCATCACAAAACGCATGCCGCAGGCCTGCCGCCACGCATGCTTGACCCATATCAAGCAGCGCAAGGCACGAAGGCAGTGCAATGGAAGCTGCACGCAATTCCATGCAAGCCAGCTCCGGCCCCGGCCCACGCCATCGCCATCGCCAAGGCCTGCCCCAGTCCTTGGGACTGCCGCCGCACGCCAGGCCGGACAGCCATCGAGCCGCCTGAGCGCGCTCAGACCTTTGTTCCACCCATGAGGACCGCCCAGGTGATCCTGGTGGCATGGGCCCTGCGGCCACGCCAGCCTCGCCTCCACACGACCCACAGGAGTTTCGCCATGATGCCGCCCAACCGCTTTCTGCCCGATGAATGGGAAAGTCGCCTTGAGGAGATCGACCTGGAGATCGTCCGCCACGCACTCATCTGCAAGGTCGCGCTGCTGGAGGCCGGCGTGGTCGAACGCGTGCTGGCCGACGATGCCAGCCTCTGCGGATCGGACCACCCGGAGTCCTTCCGCACGCTGCGCGGCCTGCTGTACATGCACTACAACGAGGTGCTGCACATCAGCGAGGTGCTGAGCCCGGAGATCGCCAACGAGATCGCGCACCGCGTGCGCGTGCGCCTGCGCTCGCGCCTGAGCGCCAGCGTGGGCCGCCAGTTGGGCGATGCAGCGCACTGAGCCCGCAAGGCCGCACGAAAAAAGGGCCACGACAATGTCGTGGCCCTTTTCAATTTGGTTGCGCGAGAAGGATTTGAACCTCCGACCTTTGGGTTATGAGCCCAACGAGCTACCAGACTGCTCCATCGCGCGGTAGACCGAAATTATAGCAGATTATTCAGCAGCCTTGGCTTCAGCAGCGCCTTCCTCGGCGCGTTCGACCAGTTCCACATAGGCCATGGGAGCGTTGTCGCCCACGCGGAAGCCCATCTTCAGGATACGGGTGTAGCCACCGGGACGCTTGGCGAAACGCGGGCCCAGCTCGTTGAAGAGCTTGGTCACGCTGTCGCGGTCGCGCAGGCGGTCGAAAGCCAGGCGGCGGTTGGCAACGGTGTCGACCTTGGCCAGGGTGATCATGGGCTCGATCACGCGGCGCAGTTCCTTGGCCTTGGGAACGGTGGTCTTGATGGCTTCGTGCTCGATGAGCGAATTCATCATGTTCTTCAGCATCGCCAGGCGGTGCGAAGAGGTGCGGTTCAGTTTGCGGAGGCCGTGACCGTGACGCATGGTGCTTTATTCCTAAAATAGGTAATTAGGACTTGTGCAAAAAAGGATGCAAGCCTGGATCCGTTATCGGACCTGCGGCTTGCCTCGACCGGATTTGCGCAAGTTGTCGATTAATTCGGGCAGCCGTATCAGGTACTGCCCGAGGCACAGGGACTCCCCGAAAGGGAGCCCGCGATTATAGCGCTTAGCGCTTTTCCAGGCCAGCGGGTGGCCAGTTCTCGAGCTTCATGCCCAGCGTCAGACCGCGGGAAGCCAGGACTTCCTTGATCTCGTTGAGCGACTTGCGACCCAGGTTGGGGGTCTTGAGCAGCTCGTTTTCGGTACGCTGGATGAGGTCGCCGATGTAGTAGATGTTCTCTGCCTTGAGGCAGTTGGCCGAACGCACGGTGAGTTCCAGCTCGTCCACGGGACGCAGCAGGATGGGATCGAAGGCGGTCGCGGCGCCACGGCCACCGGCCGGAGCATCGAAGACGCTGGCGATGTCGCCACCGTCCAGCTGTGCGAACACGGCGAGCTGTTCCACCAGGATCTTGGCGGAGGCGCGCACGGCGTCCTCGGCGGTGATCGCACCATTGGTCTCGATCTCCACCACCAGCTTGTCCAGGTCGGTGCGCTGTTCCACGCGGGCCGACTCGACGGCGTAGCTCACGCGCTTGACGGGCGAGAACGAAGCGTCCAGCACGATGCGGCCGATCGACTTCGTGGACTCGTCGCCATAGCGGCGCACGTTGCCCGGCACATAGCCACGGCCCTTCTCGACCTTGATCTGCATGTCCAGCTTGCCGCCTTGCGACAGGTTGGCGATGACATGATCAGGGTTGATGATTTCCACGTCATGGGGCGTCTGGATGTCGCGCGCCGTCACGACGCCTTCGCCATCCTTGCGCAGGGACAGCGTCACCTCGTCGCGGTTGTGCAGCTTGAACACCACACCCTTGAGGTTCAGCAGGATGTTGACGACATCTTCCTGGACACCGTCGATCGACGAGTACTCGTGGAGCACACCGGCAATCGTCACTTCCGTCGCTGCGTAACCCACCATGGACGAGAGCAGGACACGGCGCAGGGCGTTGCCCAGCGTATGGCCGTAGCCGCGCTCAAACGGCTCCAGAACAACTTTGGCACGGTTGTGGCCAAGCTGCTCGACATTGATTGTCTTGGGCTTCAGCAAATTCGTTTGCATGCAGACTTCCTCTCAATACCCCCGGCTCGTTACACCGGTAAGGCTGGTGAAGCACCCCAGCGCGATGCCTCGCGGCTGGGGGACGGTTTTACAGAAATGTCGCTGCTCAGGATTAACGCGAGTACAACTCAACGATCAGGGATTCGTTGATGTCGGCACCGAATTCGTCGCGGTCAGGCGACTTCTTGAACGTGCCTTCTGCCTTGTCGGCCGACACTTCCACCCATGCGGGGAAACCGACTTGACCAGCCAGCTGCAGGGCTTCGACGATGCGGGCCTGCTTCTTGGACTTTTCACGCACGGAAACCACGTCACCCACCTTGACCATGTAGGAGGGGATGTTCACCGACTGGCCGTTCACCAGGATGGCCTTGTGCGAGACCAGCTGGCGCGCTTCGGAACGGGTCGAGCCGAAGCCCATGCGGTACACCACGTTGTCCAGACGCGACTCCAGCAGCGACAGCAGATTGGCACCGGTGTTGCCCTTCTTCTTGTCGGCGGCTTCGAAGTAGCGGCGGAATTGCTTTTCCAGCACGCCGTACATGCGCTTGACCTTCTGCTTTTCACGCAGCTGCAGGCCGAAGTCGGAAGTGCGCTGACCGGAAGTACGGCCGTGCTGGCCGGGCTTGGTGTCGAACTTGGACTTGTCGGCGATCGAGCGGCGTGCGCTCTTCAGGAACAGGTCGGTGCCTTCACGGCGGGAGAGTTTGGCCTTGGGGCCGATATAGCGTGCCACTTGATTTCCTTTGTGTCATCTACCGTGCGCAAACACGGGAGCCGCCCGCGATGTTGCACATCTGGGCGGCGGTGGGCTTGGTGAAAAAGCTTAGATACGACGGCGCTTCTGAGGGCGGCAGCCGTTGTGGGGAACCGGCGTCACGTCGGCGATGGACGTGATGCGGATGCCCAGGGCGCCCAGGGCGCGGACCGAGGATTCGCGGCCGGGACCGGGACCCTTGATTTCCACGTCCAGGTTCTTGATGCCCTGTTCGATGGCGGCACGACCAGCCACTTCCGAAGCCACCTGGGCAGCGAAGGGAGTCGACTTGCGCGAACCCTTGAAGCCCTGGCCGCCCGACGAGGCCCACGACAGAGCGTTGCCTTGGCGGTCGGTGATGGTGATGATCGTGTTGTTGAACGATGCGTGCACGTGGGCAATGCCGTCCGAAATGTTCTTGCGGACCTTCTTGCGAACGCGCTGTGCAGCGTTGTTTGCGGGAGACTTAGCCATAGTGATCTTTCAACCTTATTTCTTCAAAGCCGCGGCACCCTTGCGCGGACCCTTGCGGGTACGGGCATTCGTGCGGGTACGCTGACCACGCATGGGCAGGCCACGACGATGACGGAAACCGCGATAGCAGCCGATGTCCATCAGGCGCTTGATGTTCATCGTGGTTTCGCGACGCAGATCACCTTCCAGCGTCAGGGAAGCCAGCTGGTCACGGATCTTTTCCAGATCGCCGTCAGTCAGTTCCTTGATCTTCTTGGAATATGCGATGCCAGCGGCTTCGCAGATCTTGCGTGCAGTGGTGCGACCGATCCCATAGATCGCGGTCAGGCCGATTTCAGCGTGCTGATGCGGCGGGATGTTAATGCCAGCGATACGTGCCATTATTCGTCCTCAAACTTTCCTATCAACCCTGGCGCTGCTTGTGGCGCTGGTCCGTGCAGATCACTCGCACCACACCCTTGCGGCGGATGATCTTGCAGTTACGGCAGATTTTCTTGACCGAAGCCGAAACTCTCATTTCATTCTCCTAAAACTCTACATCCGTTACGGCCTACCGACCGGGATACTTGCCCGCGATAGATCGAATGGGCGTCTACTAACTCTTACTGGACCCGCCGGCACCGCCGGCCAGGCCCATCACTTAGTTCAATTGCCAAGTGTCGCTTTGAAGTTCGCCTTTTTGAGGAGCGATTCGTACTGCTGCGACATCATGTAGTTCTGCACCTGGGCCATGAAGTCCATGGTCACCACCACGATGATCAGCAGTGATGTGCCACCGAAGTAGAACGGGACGTTGTACTTCAGGATCAGGAACTCGGGCAACAAGCACACGAATGTGATGTACACCGCGCCAGCCAGGGTCAGGCGAACCAGAATCTTGTCAATGTAGCGGGCCGTCTGGTCGCCGGGACGGATCCCGGGGATGAAGGCACCACTCTTCTTCAGGTTGTCGGCGGTTTCCCGGCTGTTGAACACCAGGGCCGTGTAGAAGAAGCAGAAGAAGATGATGGCGGTGGCGTAGAGCATCACATAGATCGGCTGACCGGGGGTCAGCGTACTGGCAATGTCCTTCAGCCAGCGCATCGACTCCCCTGCACTGAACCAATTCACCACGGTCGCAGGCAGCAAGATGATCGAGGAAGCGAAGATGGGAGGGATGACCCCCGCCATGTTCAGCTTCAGCGGCAAGTGCGAGGACTGGCCGCCATACACCTTGTTGCCCACCTGACGACGCGCGTAGTTCACCAGGATCTTGCGCTGTCCCCGCTCGACAAACACGACGAAGTACGTCACGGCTGCCACCACGAGGACGATGAAGATCGCGGCCAGGATGCTCATGGCACCGGTGCGCACCAGCTCCAGCAGGCCACCGATGGAGCTCGGCAGACCTGCGGCGATACCTGCGAAGATCAGGATCGAGATGCCGTTGCCCAGACCACGTTCCGTGATCTGTTCACCGAGCCACATCAGGAACATGGTGCCGGCCGTCAGGCTGACCACCGCCGTGAGGCGGAAGCCGAAGCCGGGGCTCAGAACCAGACCTGCCGAGCTTTCCAGAGCCACGGCAATTCCCAGGGACTGAAAAATCGCCAGGCCCAGAGTGCCGTAGCGGGTGTACTGGGTGATCTTGCGACGACCCGATTCACCTTCCTTCTTCAGCTGTTCGAATGTCGGGACCACGTAGGTCATGAGTTGCATGATGATCGATGCCGAGATGTACGGCATGATCCCCAGTGCGAACACCGTGAAGCGCGACAGCGCCCCACCCGAGAACATGTTGAACAGATTGAGAATGCCCCCCTGCTGGCCATTGAACAGCTGCTGCAGCTGCGCTGGGTCGATGCCCGGCACGGGGATATGCGCCCCGATGCGGTAAACGACCAGCGCGAGCAACAGAAAAACCAGGCGGCGGCGAAGATCGCCGAATTTGCCGGTTTTTGCAATTTGAGCTGCGCTAGTAGCCACGGATGTCTTCTTTCAGAACTTTAATCAGGCGATGCTGCCGCCGGCAGCTTCGATGGCGGCCTTGGCGCCGGCGGTGGCGCCGATGCCGCTGAGCTTGACAGCCTTGCTGATCTCACCGCTCTTGATGACCTTGACCACCTTTGCGATTTCACCAACCAGACCGGCTTGCTTCAGAGCTGCCAGATCGACTTCGGCCAGGCCGAGCTGTTCCAGGGCGGACAGGGTCACTTCTGCATTGAACTTCAGCAGATGCGACTTGAAGCCACGCTTGGGCAGACGGCGCTGCAGAGGCATTTGACCGCCTTCGAAGCCCACCTTGTGGTAGCCGCCCGAACGCGACTTCTGGCCCTTGTGGCCACGGCCGGCAGTCTTGCCCAGGCCGGAGCCGATGCCACGGCCGACACGGCGCTTGGCATGCTTGGCACCCGCTGCAGGCTTGATGCTATTGAGTTCCATCATCAATCCTTTCAGAGGACCTTGACCAGGTAGCTGATCTTGTTGATCATGCCGCGCACGGCAGGGGTGTCCTGCAGTTCGCTGACGCTGTTGAGCTTGCGCAGGCCCAGGCCACGGACGGTGGCGCGGTGCGATTGCTTGGTGCCAATGGGGCTGCGCACCAGTTGCACCTTCACGGTTTGTTGCGTTGTCATGTACTTGACTCCGATCAGGCGGTGAAGATGTCTTCAACCGACTTGCCGCGCTTGGCTGCCACTTCCGCGGGGGTCGTGGAGTTCTTCAGAGCGTCGAAAGTCGCGCGGACCATGTTGTAGGGGTTCGACGAACCATGGCTCTTGGCCACGATGTCGGTGATGCCCAGCACTTCGAAGACGGCGCGCATCGGGCCGCCCGCGATGATGCCGGTACCCTTGGGAGCGGGGTTCAGCATCACGGATGCTGCGCCATGGTGACCCATCACGGTGTGATGGATCGAGCCGTTCTTCAGGGACACCTTGATCATGTTGCGACGGGATTCTTCCATCGCCTTTTGCACGGCGGCAGGCACTTCCTTGGACTTGCCCTTGCCCATGCCAACGCGGCCATCGCCGTCGCCAACCACGGTCAGTGCAGCGAAGCCGAGGATACGACCGCCCTTCACGACCTTGGTGACGCGGTTCACCGCGATCATTTTTTCGCGCAGACCGTCGTCACGACCTTCGTCTTGCACCTTGGGGGAAAACTTTGCCATTTCTATCCGCTCCGCTTAGAACTGCAGGCCCGCTTCGCGAGCGGCTTCTGCCAAAGCCTTCACGCGGCCGTGGTATGCGAAACCAGCGCGATCGAAAGCAACCTTCTCGACGCCGGCAGCCTTGGCCTTCTCGGCAATGCGCTTGCCGATCAGGGTGGCGGCATTCACGTTGCCACCCTTGCCGGAGGCGCCCAGCTGGGTGCGCACTTCGGCTTCGGCAGTGGAGGCCGAAGCCAGCACCTTGGTGCCGTCTTCCGACACCACGCTGGCGTAGATGTGGAGGTTCGTACGGTTCACGCTCAGACGCGCCACGCCTTGCTGTGCAATGCGGATGCGGGTTTGGCGCGCACGACGCAGACGCTGCTCTTTCTTGGTCAACATAATGCAGCTCCTTACTTCTTCTTGGTCTCTTTGATCACGACCTTCTCATCCGAGTAACGGATGCCCTTGCCCTTGTAGGGCTCGGGAGGACGAACGGCACGGATCTCAGCAGCCAGTTGGCCAACGACCTGGCGGTCGGCACCCTTGACCACGATTTCCGTGGGGGTCGGGGTGGCGACGGTGATGCCGGCCGGCATTTCGAAGTTCACCGGGTGCGAGAAGCCGATCGCGAGGTTCAGCTTGTTGCCCGAAGCGGAAGCCTTGAAGCCCACGCCCACCAGCGACAGCTTCTTCTCGAAGCCCTTGCTCACGCCCACCACCATGTTGTTCACCAGCTGACGCATGGTGCCGCTCATGGCGTTGGCTTCGCGCGAGTCATTGACGGGCTCGAAAGACAGCTTGCCTTCGTTGTTGGAGATCTTCACCAGCACGTTCTGGGCCAGCGACAGCGAACCGCCGGTGCCCTTCACGTTGATCTGGTCAGCCTTGATGGACACATCCACGCCTGCGGGGATGGCCACGGGAGTCTTTGCTACGCGAGACATTTCAGTATTTCTCCTTAATGTCTTAGGCCACGTAGCACAGCACTTCGCCGCCCACGCCGGTGGCGCGTGCCTTGCGATCCGTCATCACGCCCTTGGGAGTGGTGACGATGGCCACGCCCAGGCCGTTCATGACCTGGGGGATTGCGTCGCGGCCCTTGTACACGCGCAGGCCGGGACGGCTCACGCGCTCGATGCGCTCGATCACCGGACGGCCGGCGTAGTACTTCAGGGTAATTTCGAGTTCGGACTTGCCGGCGTCGGTCTTCACTTGGAAGCCGTCGATGTAGCCTTCATCCTTCAGCACCTGGGCGATGGCAACCTTGACCTTGGAGGAAGGAGCCGACACGGTGGCCTTGGAGACCATTTGTGCGTTGCGGATGCGGGTCAGCAAGTCAGCGATGGGATCACTCATGCTCATGTTTAATCTCTCCTGCTTGCTTACCAGCTGGCCTTGGTGACACCGGGGATGTCGCCAGCGAAGGCCAGTTCACGGATCTTGGCGCGACCCAGACCGAATTGACGGAAGGTGCCACGGGGACGGCCCGTGATCTCGCAGCGGTTGCGCTGGCGAGTGGGGTTCGCGTTACGGGGCAGCTTTTGCAGGCCCAGGCGAGCGGCTTCGCGCTCTTCGTCGCTGCGCTTTGCGTCAGCGGCGATCGCCTTCAGTTCTGCGTACTTGGCAGCGTACTTGGCTGCCAGCTTTTCGCGCTTCAGTTCGCGCTGAATCAATGCAACTTTAGCCATGCGCCACCTCAGTTCTTGAAGGGGAAACGGAAAGCGGCGAGCAGTGCCTTGCACTCGTCGTCGGTCTTTGCCGTGGTCGTGATGCTGATGTTCAGACCACGCAGAGCGTCCACCTTGTCGTACTCGATTTCGGGGAAGATGATCTGTTCCTTGACGCCGACGTTGTAGTTGCCGCGGCCGTCGAACGAGCGGCCGGAGATACCACGGAAGTCACGCACGCGGGGCAGGGCCACGGTGACGAAACGGTCCAGGAATTCGTACATCTGGACGCCACGCAGGGTCACCATGCAGCCGATGGCCTGGCCTTCACGGATCTTGAAGCCGGCGATAGCCTTCTTGGCCTTGGTCACCACGGGCTTCTGACCAGCGATCTTGGTCAGGTCGGCCACGGCGTTGTCCATCACCTTCTTGTCGGCCACGGCTTCGCTCACACCCATGTTCAGGGTGATCTTGGTCAGGCGGGGCACTTCCATGGTGGAGGTGTAGCCGAACTTTTCCTTGAGTTCAGCCGCGATCTTTTCGCGATACAGTTTTTGCAGTCGTGCCATGTGTTACCCCTTAGGCCGCCTTGATTTCGGCGCCATTGGACTTGAACACGCGAACGCGCGTGCCGTCGGCTTGCACCTTGATGCCCACGCGATCGGCCTTGCCGGTCGCTGCATTGAAGATGGCCACGTTGGACTGGTGGATAGGCATGGCCTTTTCCACGATGCCGCCGGTGGTGCCCTTCATGGGGTTCGGCTTGACGTGCTTCTTCACCAGGTTGATGCCTTCGATCAACAGGTGGGAGTCGTCCTTGCGTGCCGAGACCACGCCTTGCTTGCCCTTGTCACGGCCGGTCAGCACGATGACTTGGTCGCCCTTGCGAATCTTGTTCATGGTGCTTCCTTTAGAGAACTTCAGGTGCCAGGGACACGATCTTCATGAACTTTTCGGTACGCAGTTCACGGGTCACGGGGCCGAAGATGCGGGTGCCGATAGGCTCCAGCTTGGCGTTCAGCAGCACGGCGGCGTTGCCGTCGAACTTGACGAGCGAGCCATCGGCGCGGCGAATGCCCTTCGCCGTGCGGACCACCACTGCGCTGTAGACCTCGCCCTTCTTGACGCGGCCACGCGGAGCAGCTTCCTTGATGCTCACCTTGATGATGTCGCCCACACTCGCATAGCGACGATGAGAACCGCCCAGCACCTTGATGCACTGAACAGACTTCGCGCCGGTGTTGTCGGCAACCTCTAACCGAGATTCTGTTTGGATCATTTCAATATTCCCAACTTGCTCCAGCAACGCTCGACAGCCCCAGAGTCTTCTCAAGGGCCGCTAGCAGCCAGTCAGTCTTGGGCCCGTCGTCCACGCCGCGAACCATTTCTCGGCGCTTCCACTGGGCAGATAACTTCACGCTGTAAAACGTGAAGCATGAGATTGTCTCAGGAATTCCTTTGCGCGTCAAACCCTTAGCAGCTTTTTCCGGGTCTGCGGGCCTTGCCGGACAAGGCTGGCACGGATCCAGGGCCCGCGCCATGTGAAATCGTGCCCAAGAGCCTTGATTCCAAAGGAGAAATTTTATTTTTCCACACCAGGCCGGCGGGCCGTCCGGCGCATGCGGCTGTTGCGCGCCAGGAACGGCCGTGCGGGGCATCCGCCCCGGCGAAGGCATGGAAACGCCCCGGGCGCTTCCATGATGCGGAAAAGGCTCATGCCGGCAGGTACTGGGCGGCCAAGGCCCTGAAGTCGTCCAGGGCCGCATCGCGCCCCAGCTCCTGCGCCAGGATGGCCGCCACGCGCGGCGCCACCTCGGCGGCCTTGCGCGCATCGAGGAACAGCAGGCGGCTGCGGCGCGCCAGCACGTCCTCCACCGTTCGCGCATATTCGAAGCGCGCGGCGAAACGCACCATGGCCTCGCTCAGGCCGTCGGCCAGCCATTCCTCGGCGCCCGGCAGCGCGGCGACGGCGGCCGCCTCCGTGCCGTAGGAGTGCAGGCCCTGCACCTGGTTCATGCGGTGGTGGACGGCGGACTCGGCCGGCGCGCCCGCCAGCGGCAGGCGCACGGTGACGCCGCCCGGGCGGTGGGGCAGGCGGCCGATGGCGAAGCACTCGGACAGCACGTCCTCGGCCATGGCGCGGTAGGTGGTCCACTTGCCGCCCGTGACGGTGACCAGGCCGGTGCGGCTGGACATGACCGTGTGCTCGCGGCTGATCTTCTTGGTGTTCTCGCCATCGTCGTCCTGCGGCTTGACCAGCGGACGCAGGCCCACCCACATGCTGCGCACATCGGCCAGCGTGGGCTGGCGCGTGAGGTAGCGGCCGGCCTCGGTGAGGATGAAGTCCAGCTCCTCGGGAAACGGCAGCGGCTCGCGCGCCAGGTCGTTGCGCGGCGTGTCGGTGGTGCCCAGGATGACCTTGCCCAGCCAAGGCACGGCGAACAGCACGCGGCCATCGGCCGTCTTGGGCACGAGCAGCGCATGGTCGCCGGGCAGGAAGTCGCGGTCCACGACCACGTGCACGCCCTGGCTGGGCGCCACCATGGGCTGGACGGGACGGCCCTGGGCCTCGGCATCCTGCTGGCGGAACAGGTCCACCCAGGGGCCCGTGGCATTGACCACGCACCTGGCGCGCAGCGTGAAGCGGTTGCCGGTCTCGCTGTCCTCGCAGACCAGGCCGGCCACCTTGCCGTCCTCGTGCAGCAGTTCCCGGGCCGGGCAGTAGTTGACCAGCAGCGCGCCCCTGGCGGCCGCCGTGCGCGCCAGCGCCAGCGCCAGGCGGGCATCGTCGAACTGGCCGTCCCAGTACTTCACGCCGCCCTTGAGGCCTTGCTGGCGCACGGTAGGCAGGCACTTGACGGTGCTGGAGCGCGAGAGGAATTCGGTGGCGCCCAGGCCGGCCTTGCCGGCCAGCGCGTCGTACATCTTCAGGCCCACGCCGTAGAACGGCGTGTCCAGCAGGCGGTAGGACGGCATCACGAAGGCCAGCGGCTGGGCCAGATGGGGCGCGTTGTGCAGCAAGGTGGTGCGCTCGTGCAAGGCCTCGCGCACCAGCGCGATGTTGCCCTGGGCCAGATAGCGCACGCCGCCGTGGACCAGCTTGGTGGCACGCGAGGACGTGCCCTTGGCAAAGTCATGCGACTCCACCAGCACGACCTTGAAGCCCCGCGCCGCTGCATCCAGGGCCACGCCCAGGCCGGTGGCCCCCCCGCCGATGATGGCCAGGTCATAGGTTTCAGGCTGGGCCAGGCGTTCCAGCAGGGCGGCGCGGCCGGTGGGCAAAGGGGAAGCAGCGAGGGACATGGATCTTCGACGGAGGAGATGGAACCTAAGTTAACAAGGCGCCATGTAGCCGCCATGTCAGCACCCGGTACGCCACGCCTGCGCCCAATGCGAAGGGGACGGAATCGGGTTTTCCGCTATTTTCGCTCGTTTTTGTATTTTTTTCTTCGCTATCTTTCGTTTTGTGTTTTTGACGGCCTAACAAACCATAGCGATGGGCGGCATGCCAACTCAGGTCATGCCGCCCAAAACCGGCGCGGCCTAAAGCGAGGGACACCGAGGAAGGGCCGCCCCGCACCGAGGGTGTCGTCCCCCTTCAGGGGGAAGGCGCGAAGCGACTCAGGGGGTTACCTCACTTTTCCGTTTTTCCAGGCATTGAGCAGCGTGTCATACGCAATCGTCTCGCCCTTGGGCTTCTCGTTGGCCAGCTTCTTCCAGGGCGCCTGCTTGTCGCTGAGCCACTTGGCCGGATCGCCCTTGGGGTTGAGCTTGGGCGCGCAGTGCGCCATGCCCGCGCGCTGCAGGCGGGCCATGACCTGGTCCATTTCCTCGGCCAGGTTGTCCATGGCGCCCTGGGGCGTCTTCTCGCCCGTGACCGCCTGGGCCACGTTCTTCCACCACAGCTGGGCCAGCTTGGGATAGTCGGGCACGTTGTTGCCGGTGGGCGTCCAGGCCACGCGCGCGGGGCTGCGGTAGAACTCGACCAGGCCGCCGAGCTTGGGCGCCATGTCGGTCATGGCCTTGGAGCGGATGTCGCTTTCGCGGATGGGTGTCAGGCCGACGATGGTCTTCTTGAGGCTGGCGGTCTTGGCCGTGACGAACTGGGCGTAGAGCCAGGCGGCGGCCGTGCGGTTGGGGTCGTGGTCCTTGAAGAAGGTCCAGCTGCCCACGTCCTGGTAGCCGTTTTGCATGCCGTCCTTCCAGTAGGGTCCGTTGGGGCCGGGCGCCATGCGCCACTTGGGCGTGCCGTCGGCGTTGACCACGGGCAGGCCGGGCTTGGTCATGTCGGCCGTGAAGGCGGTGTACCAGAAGATCTGCTGGGCGATCTGGCCCTGGGCCGGCACGGGACCGGACTCGCCGAAGGTCATGCCCATGGCTTCCTTGGGCGCGTACTTCTTCATCCAGTCCACGTACTTGGTCAGCGCGAACACGGCGGCCGGCGAGTTGGTGGCGCCGCCGCGCGAGACCGAGGCGCCCACGGGCGTGCACTTGTCGTCGGCTACGCGGATGCCCCACTCATCCACGGGCATGCCGTTAGGAATGCCCTTGTCGGCCGCGCCGGCCATGGACAGCCAGGCATCGGTGAAGCGCCAGCCCAGCGAGGGGTCCTTCTTGCCGTAGTCCATGTGGCCGTAGATGGGCTTGCCATCGATCTGCTTGACGTCGTTGGTGAAGAACTCGGCGATGTCCTCGTAGGCGCTCCAGTTCAGCGGCACGCCCAGGTCGTAGCCGTACTTGGCCTTGAACTTGTCCTTGAGGTCCTTGCGCTCGAACAGGTCGGCGCGGAACCAGTAGAGGTTGGCGAACTGCTGGTCGGGCAGTTGGTAGAGCTTGCCGTCGGGCGCCGTGGTGAAGCTGGTGCCGATGAAGTCCTTGATGTCCAGCCCCGGATTGGTGAATTCCTTGCCCGCGCCGGCCATGTAGTCGGTCAGGTTCATGATGCGGCCATAGCGGTAGTGCGTGCCGATCAGGTCGGAGTCGGAGATCCAGCCGTCGTAGATGGACTTGCCCGACTGCATCGAGGTCTGCAGCTTCTCGACCACGTCGCCTTCCTGGATCAGGTCGTGCTTGACCTTGATGCCGGTGATCTCGGTGAAGGCCTTGGCCAGCGTCTTGCTCTCGTACTCGTGCGTGGTGATGGTCTCGGAGACCACGGAGATTTCCTTGACGCCCTTGGCCTGCAGCTTCCTGGCCGCCTCGATGAACCATTTCATCTCGGCCATCTGCTGGTCCTTGGACAGCGTGCTGGGCTGGAACTCGGAATCGATCCACTTCTTCGCCTCCGCCTCGCCCGCCCAGGCCGCCTGCCCCGCCGCCAGCAGGGCCGCCGCCAGGGCAATGGTGTGAAGTCGCTGTTTCATCTGCCGTCTCCTAGATTCTTGCCGCCTCCCCGACCTGCACATGCACCAGCGGGCCCCGGGGGAGCGTCGGGCCCGGCTGTCGATCCGTGGAATTCAGTGATCAGCCCTTGCGCATGACCAGGGCCAGGACCAGCATGGACAGCACGAAGCTGATCCACACCGAAGGCTCGGCCTCCAGCGAGAACCACTGCGCCATCCTCTCGCCCAGGCCCACCCAGGCCAGGTTGACATAGGCCGCCAGCAGCAGCCCGATGAACAGCCGGTCGCCCCGCGTCGTCGCCATCGGCAGCCAACCCTTGCGCAGCACCGTCGGGCTGCGCAGCTCCCACAGCGTCATGCCCACCAGCATCAGCACGATGCAGCTGAAGAACACCGCCACCGGCAGCGTCCAGGCCATCCAGGAAAACATGGTGCTTGTCCTTTCAGCAATCCAACATCAACGTCACTGCGCTGTTTGCCAGTGGCGCGGCCTAAAGCGAGGGACACCGAGCAAGGGCCGCCCCGCCGCGAGGGTGTCGTCCCCCTCCCTTGCGAAGCAAGTAGAGAGGGGGAAGGCGCGAAGCGACTCAGGGGGAGCCACATGTCACACCCTCCCCATGGCAAAACCCTTGGCGATGTAATGCCGCACGAACCAGATCACGATGGCGCCGGGCACGATGGTCAGCACCCCGGCCGCCGCCAGCGTGGCCCAGTCCATGCCCGAGGCCGAGACGGTGCGCGTCATGGTCGCCACGATGGGCTTGGCGTTCACGCTGGTCAGCGTGCGCGCCAGCAGCAGCTCCACCCAGCTGAACATGAAGCAGAAGAAGGCCGCCACCCCCACGCCCGCCTTGATCAGCGGCAGGAAGATGGTGAGGAAGAAGCGCGGGAAGGAGTAGCCGTCGATGTAGGCCGTCTCGTCGATCTCGCGCGGGATGCCGCTCATGAAGCCCTCCAGGATCCAGACGGCCAGCGGCACGTTGAACAGCAGGTGGGCCAGGGCCACGGCGATGTGCGTGTCCATCAGCCCCACCGTGGTGTAGAGCTGGAAGAAGGGCAGCAGGAACACGGCCGGCGGCGTCATGCGGTTGGTCAGCAGCCAGAAGAACACATGCTTGTCGCCCAGGAACTGGTAGCGCGAGAACGCATAGGCCGCGGGCAGGGCCACCGTGAGCGAGATCACGGTGTTGATGGCCACGTAGATCAGGCTGTTGATGTAGCCCGAGTACCAGGAGGCATCGGTGAAGATGGTTTGGTAGTTGGCCCAGGTGAAATGCCGGGGCCACAGCGAGAAGCTGGACAGGATCTCGTCATTGGTCTTGAAGCTCATGTTGACCATCCAGTAGATGGGCAGCACGGCGAACAGCAGGTAGGCGGCGAGGAACAGCGTGCGCTTGTGGAAACGGCCTTCGTCATTCATGTCCAGCCCCCTCCTTGTCGGCGGTGCCCACGCGCTGCATCCAGTTGTAGAGGATGAAGCACAGCAGCAGGATGATGAGGAAATAGATCAGCGAGAAGGCCGCCGCCGGTCCCAGGTCGAACTGGCCCACGGCCTTTTGCGTGAGGTACTGCGACAGGAAGGTGGTCGCATTGCCGGGCCCGCCGCCGGTGAGCACGAAGGGCTCGGTGTAGATCATGAAGCTGTCCATGAAGCGCAGCAGCACGGCGATCATCAGCACGCCGCGCATCTTGGGCAGTTGGATGTAGCGGAACACGGCGAACTTGCTGGCACCGTCGATGCGCGCGGCCTGGTAGTAGGCGTCGGGGATGGAGCGCAGGCCCGCATAGCACAGCAGGGCCACCAGCGGCGTCCAGTGCCACACATCCATCACCAGCACCGTGAGCCAGGCATCGGTGGCATTGCCCGTGTAGTTGTAGTCCACGCCCAGGGTGTTGAGCGCCGCGCCCAACAGGCCGATGTCGGCGCGACCGTAGATCTGCCAGATGGTGCCCACCACGTTCCACGGGATCAGCAGCGACAGCGAGACCACGACCAGCACGGCCGAGGCCTTCCAGCCCTGGGCCGGCATGGACAGCGCCAGCGCGATGCCCAGCGGGATCTCCACCAGCAGCACGGTCAGCGAGAACGTGATCTGGCGCAACAGGGCCGAATGCAGTTCCTCGTCGCGCATGACCTGGGCGAACCATTCCGTGCCCACGAACACGCGCCGGTCGGGGCTGATGATGTCCTGCACCGAGTAGTTCACCACCGTCATCAGCGGGATGATGGCCGAGAAGGCCACGCAGACGATGACCGGCAGGATCAGCAGCCAGGCCTTCTGGTTGACGGGCTTGATTGAACTCATCCCATGCCTCCGTCGCGCCAACCGCAACCGATCAAACTGGCGCGCTCCAAAGTGAGGGACGCCAAGCAAGGGCCACCCCGCAGCGAGGGTGTCGTCCCCCTCCCGAAGAGAGAGGGGGAAGCGGCGCAGCCGCTCAGGGGGAGACTCATACCAACTCCTCGTTGACGTAGTAGCAGGTATGGGGGCCCTGCAGCTGTACCCATACCGTCTCGCCCACGGCGGGCAGGAAGGCATCGGCGCCGCAGCGCAGCTTGAGCAGCCGCTCGCCCAGGCGCGCCACCATCAGCTGGTGCGTGCCCACGTCCTGCACGCGTTCCACCGTGCAGGCCACGGCGCCGGGCGCATGGGACGAAGCCAGGGCCAGGTACTCGGGACGTATGCCCAGGCTCAACGGCAGGCCGGGCGCCACCTGCGCCAGCGCGGCAGGAAGCGGCAGGTACTGGCCCTCGGCCAGCAGCCGGCCGTCCTCGCGCAGCAGCGGCACGAAGTTCATGCCCGGCGAGCCGATGAAGTGGCCGACGAAGGCGTGGCTGGGCCGCTCGAACAGCTGGGCCGGCGTGCCCACCTGCACGGCGCGCCCGCGCGTCATGACCACCACCTGGTCGGCAAAGGTCAGGGCCTCGACCTGGTCGTGCGTCACATAGATCAGCGTCAGCCGCAGCTCGTGGTGGATCTGCTTGAGCTTGCGGCGCAGCTGCCACTTGAGCTGCGGGTCGATCACGGTGAGCGGCTCGTCGAACAGCACGGCCGCCACGTCGGGCCGCACCAGGCCCCGGCCCAGCGAGATCTTCTGCTTGGCATCGGCCGACAGGCCGGACGCGCGCTGGTCGAGCTGGCCGCTCATCTCCAGCATCTCGGCGATCTGGCCCACGCGCTCGCGGATGCGGTCCGCCGGCATGCGGCGGTTCTTCAGCGGAAAGGCCAGGTTCTCGGCCACGGTCATGGTGTCGTAGATCACCGGGAACTGGAACACCTGGGCGATGTTGCGCTCCTGCGGCGTGGCGCGCGTCATGTCGCGGCCGTCGAACAGCACCTTGCCTTGCGACGGCACGAGCAGGCCGGACATGATGTTCAGCATGGTGGTCTTGCCGCAGCCCGAGGGGCCGAGCAAGGCGTAGGCACCGCCATCCTCGAAGACCATGTCCAGCGGCAGCAGCGCGTAATCGCTGTCCTGCCGCGGGTCGGGCTTGTAGGAGTGCGCGAGATCGAGTTGTATGCGGGCCATCTCAGCGTCCTCCCGGCCGCGCGGGCGCCCGCAGCAGCGCGCCATCCGCGCCGAACACATAGGCCTGTGCCGGGTCCAGGTGCAGCGTGACCGCACTGCCCAGCTCCAGGTGGTGCACGCCCGTGACCTGGGCCACCAGTTCGCCCCAGGCCGTGGCCGCATGCACGAAGGTGTCCGAGCCCGAAATCTCGGCCAGCTCGACGCGGCCGGGCAATGCCAGGTCCGCGGGCCGCGCCTGCAGCCGCAGGGCGCTGGCGCGCAGGCCCAGCGTCAGGCGCTGCATGGCGGCGGCCTGCGCGCCCAGCGCCACGGGCAGCCGGGCGCCTCCGGGCAGCTCCAGCCCGCCCTCCACGGCCCGCGCGGCGATCAGGTTCATCGGCGGATCGCTGAAGGCGCGCGCCACGCGCAGCGAGTTGGGCTGGTGGAAGACCTCGGCCGTGGGCCCGTACTGCAGCAGTTCGCCCTCGTGCAGCACGGCGGTATAGCCGCCCAGCAGCAGGGCCTCGCCGGGCTCCGTGGTGGCGTAGACCACGGTGGAATCGCCCGTGGCGAACAGCTGGCCCAGCTCCTCGCGCAGTTCCTCGCGCAGCTTGTAGTCCAGGTTGACCAGGGGCTCGTCCAGCAGCATCAGCGGCGCGCCCTTGGCCAGGGCCCGCGCCAGCGCCACGCGCTGCTGCTGGCCGCCCGACAGCTCGGCCGGCAGGCGGTCCAGGAACATGTCGATGTGCAGCCGCTCGGCCAGGGTGCGCACGCGCTGCGCCACGTCGCGGTCGCCGCGCAGCTTCAGGGGCGAGGCGATGTTGTCCGCCACCGTGAGCGAGGGATAGTTGATGAACTGCTGGTAGACCATGGCCACGTTGCGCTCGCGCACCGGCACGCCGGTCACGTCGGTGCCATCGGCACGGACCCGCCCCTCCGAGGGCACATCCAGCCCGGCCATGATGCGCATCAGGCTGGTCTTGCCGGCCTGCGTGGCCCCCAGCAGCACGGTCACCGCGCCGCTTTCCAGTTCCAGGTGCATGGGGTGCAGCCAGGTCTGGCCGCCCACGCGCTTGCTGATTGCCTCCAACACCAGTTCCACGACCGCCCTCACTGACGAGGCCGCCTGCAGGGGCAGCGATTGAACAAGGAGAAACACAGGCCTCGGCGCAGCGCCTCGCGCCACATCCGAAAGCAAGAACGCGTTCATTTTTGTTCTTTCCGGATCGCAGCCCATCAACACATACCCTAGGTGCTGTTCTTTTTTCTTCGTTTTAAAGTTCCCCAATCCACGGCCCGCCGGGACAAATGCGCTATAACCCGGTCGCCCCGCCCTGTTTGCCCGAGAACGCCCTAGCCCTGGAATCGCCGTGAATACCAATCCCCGACAACTACAGCTGCTCGACGAAGTGCGCAGCCGCCAGTCCACCTCGGTGGAGCAACTGGCCGAGATCCTGGGCGTGACCCTGCAGACCGTGCGCCGCGACATCCAGAAGCTGGCCGATGCCGGCCTGCTGGTGCGCTTTCATGGCGGCGTGCGCGTGCCCAGCGCCACGGTGGAGAACCTGGGCCACACCCAGCGCCAGGTGCTGCATGCCGAGGGCAAGGCCCGCATCGCGCGCGCCGTGGCCGAGGCGATTCCCAACGGCTGCTCGCTGATCCTCAACATCGGCACGACCACCGAGGCCGTGGCCCAGGCCCTGCTCAAGCACCGGGGCCTGCGCGTGATCACCAACAACCTCAACGTGGCCGCCATCCTCAGCTCCAACGCCGACTGCGAGGTCATCGTGGCCGGCGGCGTGGTGCGCACGCGCGACCGGGGCATCGTGGGCGAGGCGGCCGTGGACTTCATCCGCCAGTTCAAGGTGGACATCGCGCTGATCGGCATCTCGGCCATCGAGCCCGACGGCAGCCTGCGCGACTTCGACATGCGCGAGGTCAAGGTGGCCCAGACCATCATCGCCCAGTCGCGCGAGGTCTGGCTGGCGGCCGACCACAGCAAGTTCAGCCGCCAGGCCATGGTGGAGCTGGCGCGCCTGGACCAGATCGACCGCCTGTTCACCGACGTCGCCCCGCCCGCCCCCTTCGACCTTCTGCTGCGCGAGGCCGAGGTGCAGTGCGTGGTGGCGCAATAAGCTCCCTGGAGCCGCTGCGCCCCTTCGCCGGAAGACGCGCGCACCCGCTCCGCTTTTTCTTGGATACCGCACCATGACCTATCTGCTCGCCCTGGACCAGGGCACCTCCAGCTCCCGCAGCATCGTCTTCGACACCCAGGGCCGCATCGTGGCCTCGGCCCAGCTGGAGCTGCCGCAGATCTATCCCCGGCCCGGCTGGGTCGAGCACGACCCCCGCGAGATCTGGCGCACCCAGCTGGCCACGGCGCGCGAAGCGCTGGCCAAGGCAGGGCTCGCGGCGGCGGATATCCGTGCCCTGGGCATCACCAACCAGCGCGAGACCACCGTGGTCTGGAACCGTGCCACGGGCCAGCCCATGCACCACGCCATCGTCTGGCAGGACCGCCGCGCCGAGCCGCTGTGCGCCCAGCTGCGCGACGGCGGCCATGCCGACACCATCCAGCGCAAGACCGGCCTGCTGATCGATGCCTATTTCTCGGGCACCAAGCTGCGCTGGATCCTGGACAACGTGAACGGCGCGCGTGCCGCCGCCGAGCGCGGCGAGCTGGCCTTCGGCACCGTGGACAGCTGGCTGATCTGGCAGCTCACGGGCGGGCGCCGCCACGTGACCGACGTCTCCAACGCCAGCCGCACCATGCTGTTCAACGTCCACACCAACCAGTGGGACGACGAGCTGCTGGCCCTGCTGGACATCCCGCGCGCGCTGATGCCCGAGGTACTGCCTTCGGCGGCGGACTTCGGCCGGACGGCGGCCGAGGTGCTGGGCGGCGAGATCGCCATCGGCGGCGTGGCCGGCGACCAGCAAAGCGCCCTCTTCGGCCAGGCCTGCTTTGCGGCCGGCATGGCCAAGAACACCTATGGCACGGGCTGCTTCATGCTGATGCACACGGGCGCCACCTTCCAGACCTCGGCCAACGGCCTGCTGACCACCAGTGCGGCACAAGTGGCCCCCACGCTTGTCGCTTCGCGTACTGCGCTGCCCCCCGAGGGGGCCCAGTCCGGCTTGGGGCGGCCCGGCACCGGACTGCCAGCGCCCACCGAACGGGCCTATGCCATGGAGGGAAGCGTCTTCGTCGGCGGCGCCGTGGTCCAGTGGCTGCGCGACGGCCTGCGCGCCATCGAGCACAGCGGCCAGGTGCAGCAGCTGGCCGAGAGCGTGCCCGATTCGGGCGGCGTGATGATGGTGCCGGCCTTCACGGGCCTGGGCGCGCCCTACTGGAAGCCCGATGCGCGCGGCACCATCACCGGGCTGACGCGCGGCACCACCATCGCCCACATCGCACGGGCGGCCCTCGAATCCATCGCCTTCCAGAGCGCGGCCCTGCTGCTGGCCATGAGCCGTGACGCCGTGGCCAGCGGCGGCGCGCCGGTCAGCGAACTGCGCGTGGACGGCGGCGCCTGCGTCAACAACCTGCTCATGCAGTTCCAGGCCGACCTGCTGGGCATTCCCGTGGTGCGCCCGGCCTGCGTGGAGACCACGGCGCTGGGCGCGGCCTATCTGGCGGGCCTGTCGTCCGGCATCTACCAGAGCACCGAGGAGCTGTCCGCGCTGTGGAAGGCCGAGCGCCGCTTCGTGCCCACGCTGGACCAATCCCGTGCCGATGAACTGATGGCGCGCTGGGAACATGCCGTGGCACAGACCGCGCTGCCGGCCTGAAGGCCTGCGCGCCACCACCCGCCCGCTGCTGGCCTGCGCACTGCTGGCCGGCCTCGCGCTGGCCGGCTGCGCCGCGCCACCGCCACCGTCATCCTGCCCTCGCCTGCAATGGCTGGGCAGCACCACCCTGGCACGCGACGAGCCTGTCAACGGCAGCACCATCGGAGGCATCTCGGGCCTGGACTACGACGCGCACCGCGGCGACTACATCGCCATCAGCGACGACCGCTCGGCGCACGGCCCCGCGCGCTGGATGCGGCTGCGCGTGGAGCAGGTTCCCGCCGAACGGCGCGCCGGCCCCAACCCCTGGCAGGCGCAGGTCACCGAAGTGCACCCGCTGCTCGATGCCGAGGGCCGGTGGCTGCGCCCGCGCCATGCCGCACCCGCCGCCCAGCCCGTTCCGGACCCCGAAGCCATCCGCCTGCTGCCCGACGGCGGCCTGCTGTGGACCGAGGAAGGTGACCTGGCACGCGGCTTCGGCCCTTCGCTGGTGCGTGCCGACGCAGAAGGCCGCCAGCGCACGCGCTGGTTCTACCCGTTCAAGGACGGGTCCGGTACCCCGGGCGTGCGTTCGAACTTCGGCTTCGAAGGCCTGGCCGTGGCTGCGGACGGCCGCCATGCCTGGCTGGCCCTGGAAGCGCCGCTGCGCCAGGACGGCCCGCGCGCCAGCGCCGACATGGCCGGCGCGCCCGTGCGCATCAGCCTGGTGGACCTGTCCGACGGCCGCATGCTGCGCCAGATCGCCTACCAGCCCGATGCCGTGCCGGCGGCCAGCTGGGGCCTGCTGCGCCGCCGCGAGGTCAACGGCATCAGCGAGATCCTGCCCGACGGCCCCGGCCATCTGCTGGTGCTGGAGCGCTCCTACAGCCCCGGCCATGGATTCGGCGCGCGGCTGTACCGCATCGGCCTGGACGCCGTCGATGCGCCCGACACGCGGGCGCTGCCCTCCTTCGCCCGCACGCCGCCGCAGGCGGCGGCCAAGACGCTGATCGCCGACCTCTCCACCGTCCAGCGCGGCCGGCTGGACAATATGGAAGCCATGTCCTGGGGGCCGCCATTGCCCGACGGCACGCGCACGCTGGTCTTTGCCAGCGACGACAATTTCAATCCGTCCCAGGCCAACCAGATCCTGATCACCGCCTACCTTCCGCAAGAACGCTGCGCACCATGACTGTCACCACCTCCACCCCTGCATCGCATTCCCCGGGCACCATCGCCTTCATCGGCGGCGGCAACATGGCCAGCGCCATCATCGGCGGGCTGATCGCCCAGGGCCGGCCCGCGGACCGCATCGCCGTCGTCGAGCCCTTCGAGGGCGCACGCGACGCGCTGCGCGCGAACTTCGGCATCGAGGCCCATGCCGACGCGGCGGCGGCCGCCAGCGCGCTGGCCGGCGCCGGCATCGTGGTCTGGGCCGTCAAGCCCCAGACCTTCAAGGAAGCCGCCCAGGCGGCCGCGCCGCACACCGGCCAGGCCCTGCACCTGAGCGTGGCCGCAGGCATCCCCACGGACAGCATCGCCCGGTGGCTGGGCACGGGCCGCATCGTGCGTGCCATGCCCAACACGCCGGCCCTGGTCGGCAAGGGCATGACGGGCCTGTTCGCGCGGCCCGGGGTCGATGCGGCCGGCAAGGCCGCCATCGAACAGGTCGTCGCCACCACGGGCCAGTTCGTCTGGGTGGACCAGGAGGCGCACCTGGACGCCGTGACCGCGCTGTCCGGCTCGGGCCCCGCCTATGTGTTCCTGTTCCTCGAAGCCATGACCAAGGCCGGCGTGGACATGGGCCTGACGGCCGAGCAGTCCTACCGCCTGGGCGTGGCCACCTTCCAGGGCGCCTCGGAGCTGGCGGCGCGCTCCACCGAACCCGCCGAGGTGCTGCGCCAGCGCGTGACCAGCAAGGGCGGCACCACCCATGCCGCCATCACCCACATGCAGGCGCAGCAGGTGCCCGAGCATTTCGTGGCCGCCATGCGCGCGGCCGAGGCCCGCGCCAAGGAACTGGCGGCCGAGTTCGGCCGTTGAAGGCGAGAAGTCAGCGCAGCGCGAACCCCAGCGCCACGCCCGCGAACAGGCTGGCGCCTATCCAGTGGCTTTTGCTGAAGGCCGTGAAGCAGCCTTCGCGCGTGCGGTGGCGGATCAGCGTGAAGTGCCAGGCCACCTGGGCGGCGGCCAGCGCCAGGCCCAGCCAGAAGGGCCAGCCCAGCGCGCAGGGCTGCAGCGCCCAGACCGTCAGCACGCCGCAGAGCACGAAAAAGCCCATGACGGCGGCCACGTCGAATCGGCCCAGGGTGATGGCCGAGGTCTTCATGCCGATCTTCAGGTCGTCGTCGCGGTCCACCATGGCGTATTCGGTGTCATAGGCCAGCACCAGGAACATGTTGGCGCACCACAGGATCCAGGCCGTGGCCGGCACCTGTCCCTGCACGGCAGCGAAGGCGATGACGATGCCGAAATTGAAGGCAATGCCCAGGAAGGCCTGCGGCATGGCGAAGAAGCGCTTGGTGAACGGATAGAGGATGGTGAACAGCACGGCCGGCACCGACCAGGCCACCGCCTCCCAGCGCGTGGTGAGCACCAGGCCCAGCGAGACCAGGGCCAGGGCCGCGCCCACCAGGGCGGCCTCCCTGACCGAGACCTGCCCCGAGGTGACGGGGCGCTGCGTGGTGCGCTTGACATGGCGGTCGAAATCGCGGTCGGCGATGTCGTTGATGCAGCAGCCCGCGCTGCGCATCAGCACCGTGCCCAGCACGAAGACCGCCAGCAGGTGCCAGCCCGGAAATCCCCCCGCCGCCACCCACAGCGCCGCCAGCGTGGGCCAGACCAGCACCAGCCAGCCGGCCGGGCGGTTGAAGCGGACCAGGTCGAGGTAGAGCGACAGCTTGCTGCGGCGGGGGGCGGGTGTGGGCAGTTGCGGGGACATGGTGGACATGGCGTCGTTGGCGGCTGGCGGGCCGGGGCCCGGCCAGGAGCGTGCGTGGGTCGAAATGGGGGCATTGTCGCCGCAGGTCCGGCGGGTCCGTCAACGCCGCTCAGCTGCGCCTTGCCGCGGCACGGGTTTGCGCCCACTCCACGGCACAGACCACCAGCGCCATCCAGGCCAGCCCCAGCAGCCAGCCGGCCAGCACGTCGCTGGCGTAATGCACGCGCAAAACCACGCGGCTGGCGCCCACCCCCAGGGCCACGGCCAGCGCCGCCAGACCTGCCGGCCAGCGCCAGGCCGGGCGCAGATGGGGCAGCAACAGCCAGGCCAGCATCAGGTAGAGCACGAAGGTGCCGGCACTGTGGCCGCTGGGAAAGCTGAAGCCGCCTTCGGACACCCAGCCGCCTGCGGGCCGGGGCCGTCCCACCCCCGTCTTGATGGCGCGTATCCACAGCCCCACGCCTGCGGTGGCCACCAGCCAGGCGCCCGCATGCAGCCAGTCGCGCCGCCACAGCAGCACCAGCAGGGCCGCCAGCGACAGGGAGATCATCCAGCCCACATGGCCCAGCTGCGTGAACCCGACCACGGGGCGCACCCAGGCATCGGTGGCGTGGCTGGCGAGCCAATGGTGCAGGGCCTCGTCCAGGGCAGGCCAGTCGTTGCAGGCGGCGCAGCCTGCGGGATCGGACAGGCCGACCATGTCCCGCACCATGGCGGCCAGGGCCAGCGCCGCGATCAGGCCCACCACGCCCAGCGCGCGCCACGCAGCCACGGGCAGCCGCCCGCCTTCGGCGGCCGCGCCCGGCCTGCGCAGGTAGAAAAAAAGGCCACCCAGGGCGGCCATCGACAGGCACATGCCGCCCAGGGCAGCATGCGCGTCAATCCAGGACCAGAGCATGCGGGGACGGCTCTCCCGGAATGGACAGGATGGTGGCGCCGGACATCAGTCTTCCAGCAGCGCGCGCAGCATCCATGCGGTCTGCTCGTGCACGGTCAGGCGCTGGGTCAGCAGATCGGCCGTGGGCTCGTCGCTGGCCTTGTCGGCCAGCGGGAACAGGCTGCGTGCCGTGCGGGCCACGGCCTCATGGCCGGCCACGAGGATGCGCACCATCTCCAGGGCCTTCGGCGGATCGTGGGGCACGTCGGCCAGGCTGGTGAGCTTGCCGAAGTCGGCATAGGAGCCCGGTGCGAAATGGCCCAGCGCGCGGATGCGCTCGGCGATGGGGTCGACGGCGTTCCACAGTTCGGTGTACTGCCCCATGAACATGGTGTGCAGGGTGTTGAACATCGGGCCCGTGACGTTCCAGTGGAAGTTGTGCGTGGTCAGGTACAGCGTGTAGGTGTCGGCCAGCAGGGCCGACAGGCCCTTGGCGATGGCGGCGCGGTCCTTGTCGCTGATGCCGATGTGGATGGCCGTGGGGCGCACGGACGCAGGTGCCACGTCAGCCTGCAAGGCCTGCACGGCCTCAGGCTTTTTTGCACCGGACTTGTCTTTGCTGGCATTTTTGGCCATGGAATCCCTTTCTGCTTCGTACGAACGGAGATGCCCGCCGCGCCCCCGGACGGGAGTGCCTGCGGGCCAGTGCAACGATAACGCAAGTAAGGCGCCTGCGCGCCTGCGGGCCACGGCGCGGCCCGGCCATCACGACAGGCGGTTGACGCCCGGCAGCGCACAGGCGTAGACCGCATTGCGCAGCGCGGCAATGGCCTCGTAGCGCGTGAAGCTGCGGCGCCAGGCCAGCACGACGCGGCGCGAGGGCGGCGCCGACCCGTCATCTTCGAGGATGGGCAGGTAGCGGATGTGCGGCTCGTCGGTCTTGCGACGGCGCGCCGTGGCCTCCAGCGCCTCGGCGGGCACGGACAGGCGCGGCACCAGGGTCACGCCCATGCCGGCCGCCACCATGTGCTTGATGGTCTCCAGCGACGAGCCTTCGAAGGTGCGGCGAATGCCCTCGGCATTGCTCGCATAGCGCGCGAACTCGGGGCAGACCTCGAGCACATGGTCGCGGAAGCAGTGGCCCGCCCCCAGCAGCAGCATGGTCTCGTTCTTGAGATCGCTGGTGGAGACATGGCTTTGCTGGGCCAGCGGGTGGTTGCTGGGCACGGCGGCCATGAAGGGCTCGTCGTACAGGGGCGCCAGCGCAAGGCCGGTGTCGGGGAAGGGCTCGGCAACGATGGCGCAGTCGATTTCGCCGGTGCGCAGCATCTCCAGCAGCCGCACCGTGAAGTTCTCCTGCAGCATCAGCGGCATCTGGGGCGTGCGCACGATGGAATTGCGCACCAGGTCCGGCAGCAGATAGGGCCCGATGGTGTAGATCACGCCCAGCGTGAGCACGCCGGACAGCGGGTCCTTGCCGCGCTTGGCGATTTCCTTGATCTCGGCGGCCTGCTCCAGCACGCTTTGCGCCTGGCGGATGATCTCTTCACCCAGGGATGTGACCGAAACCTCGCCGGCACTGCGCTCGAAGAGCTTCACGTCAAGCTCTTCCTCGAGCTTCTTGATGGCCACGGACAGCGTGGGCTGGGACACGTAACAGGCTTCGGCGGCGCGGCCGAAATGCTTTTCACGCGCCACGGCCACGATGTATTTGAGTTCGGTGAGTGTCATTGGCGAGCTGGGTCGGGGGTAAGCCTCGAAAGGAAAAATCAATCGTCTTGCGATTTCGACATGTTGTTACGATTGTGCCAGTCTGTGCGCCACCGTGGTGGCGCACATTCGCCCGGCAGCGCCAAACGCGTTTCCATCCGAGCCTGCGGGCCTGGACGCCTGGAGTCCGCGACGCATCGACGGGTCCATGTCAATCCAGGCGGCCAAGCCTGAAGACGGCGATCACGCGCATGCTAATCGCGGTCAGGGCCTGGGAACAACGAGCATAGCGCCGTCTCCGCACCTTGCAAACGAAACCGGCAGCCACGCAGCGGCTCTGGCCGCCCATGCGGACGGAAGTCGCAACGACAGTCGCACTCGCTTGAACGGCTTCATTCATGTCGGCAGCTCCTTGGCAGGACAGACGGACAGGCAGCACAACTGGGGCCGTGGCAGCCCGCCTGACAGCGGGAGCAGAGGGAGGATCCGCATGCGGACCATCCTGCCTCGCTTTTATGTGACTCAATGTACCAAAAGGCCACAGATATTCAATGTCCCCTTTCCGGCCGCGTGTCCAGGCACGGCGTCCAACCACCGAGGCACAACACCGCGACGGCAGGATGGCGCAGCCAGCTTATGGCTCACCGTGAGTGGTCGAGAGCAAGGTAAAAATGCGTAACGAGATTTTATCTGACAACAAGGTCGGACATGCCTTCAAAGCCGGCACCCAGAACTCATTGGTCACAATCGGCACAATAGTAGAAAAATACGTCCGTCTCACGGCCATTGTGCAGGGGAGAAAGATAGGCTACCCCGCTTTCCGCAGCGAAAGCGAGGCGAGCGCGCCGTCCATCTGCAAAGAAGACCTCTACCGGATCGCGCACGCATTCGCCGTGCACTCCGTAATAGTTCATGACTGAGATCTGAGACACAGCTTCGGCACGTGCCAAGAAAGAGCGCACCGATTGCTCGGTAACCTGTGAGGGTGTTTGGGGGCACGCCTTGCCCTCGGCATCGCGGTACGTCGGTTGGCCTATCACGATGCGCTTGATTTTCCCCATTGGATATGCACGCGCACTCAAACGGCGCTTTTCCTGCAATTGCATCTCCTTGGCGGAGGAGACGTTTCCAACCATTCCCCCTTCCTCCTGTGGCGGCTGAGATTGAACTACAGGAGCATACAGACAGACCGCCATCAACATGGTGATGGTCTTCACACCGTACTGCTTCATTTCCAAGCGGCCGTGATGGCCTCCGTTGGATTTTTTCGACTGACCTGCGAATGACGGTGCACTTCGCCTTCTGGCAAGGAAAGAGAGGAAGTCAATTCTGCAACCAGCCATTGAAGCGACATGTTCTGCGCCACAGTAGCGGCTTCATATACTGCATTTTCGTTGAAATAAATTTCGCGCTGTCGGGGTGTGGCATCGGGCGGCGGCCTCTTGCCAGGCGGAAGCTCAGGACGCCCCACGATCTCTATCCCCAGGCTGTCTGTGTTGGATGGATAACGTAGAGGAACTGACTTTTGCATCTCTATGCGGTGCATGCGATCAACCAATTTCTTTTCAGGAAACTGGGCAGTAATTCTGAATTCAGCGGCTTGGCACCGCATCTCCACCAAACAACGTGCACGCAGCTGCCCCACATGATTTGTGCGCTGCAGCACGGAAGCCGTCTGATAAATCACTCCATTCTTGTCTATGAGAAAGTGCGCGCCTTTAGCATTGGCAATTCGATAACTGCCAAAAGTGGACTGCGCACTCGACGACCCAGTCTGATGAACAATAATTCCCGCTATTGAAACCATAGGCCCACGCTCAATAATAAAGAATCGTCGCGGCTGAATTCGCGCATTCCCATAGACCATTCCATTTCCATCAATATTAAGCATCCTCGACCTCCCGGCGTTAGCTTAAGACTATTGATCCGGGAATTATGCAATCCAGGCGTAACTGTCGATTTCAGATGTATCGCCAGACAGATCGGCATCTCGGCGCAACCTGCCATTCCAGTGCATCTTCTGATTCCAGCACTGCAGTCGCAACGACGAAATCCTGGCATCAGAGGCCATCAAAGCGGGCGGCACGCATTGGGGACAGTTGGCCATGGATATCCATTCGGTTTTTCGGTCTATCCAACCGAAGACGCGCAATGACCGTGGATTGCAGATGCTTTGGAACCCCCTCGCATCGCCATGTTCCGCAAACCTCAGGCCTTGAGAAACTCCGCCTTGCCGCCCAGCCAGCGGCTGACGTGGCGCTGGGCCAGCTGCGGGTGCTGCTCCAGCATGCGCGGGGCCAGTTCGCGCGCCCAGTCCAGCAGCATCAGGTCCTGCTCCAGGTCGGCGAAGCGCAGCATGGGGGCGCCCGACTGGCGCGCGCCCAGGAATTCGCCGGGGCCGCGGATCTCCAGGTCGCGCCGGGCGATCTCGAAGCCGTCATTGGTCTGCGCCATGGCGCGCAGCCGGTCCTTGGCCGTCTCGCCCAGGCGCCCGCTGTCGCCCACCGAATACAGCAGCACGCAGGCGGAGGCCGCTGCGCCCCGCCCCACGCGGCCGCGCAGCTGGTGCAGTTGCGACAGGCCGAAGCGCTCGGCATGCTCGATGACCATGAGCGAGGCATTGGGCACGTCCACGCCGACCTCGATCACCGTGGTCGAGACCAGCACGCCCATGACGCCGGCCGAGAACAGTTCCATCACCGCCTTCTTCTCGGCCGTGGGCATGCGCGAATGCAGCAGGCCGACCATGACGCCGGGCAGCATCTCGCTGAGGTAGCTGTGGGTGGCCGTGGCGTTGGACAGGTCCAGCGCCTCGCTTTCCTCGATCAGCGGGCAGACCCAGTAGACCTGGCGCCCGGACGCCACCTGGGCGCCGATGCGCTCGATGACCTCGTCCTTGCGGCTGTCGGCGATGAGCTTGGTGACGATGGGCGTGCGGCCCGGCGGCAGCTCGTCGATGGTGGAGACATCCAGGTCCGCGTAGTAGCTCATGGCCAGCGTGCGCGGAATGGGTGTGGCGCTCATCATCAGGAGGTGGGGCTCCATGCCCGTGGCCGCGAGCTTCTGGCGCAGGGCCAGGCGCTGCGCCACGCCGAAGCGGTGCTGCTCATCGATCACGGCCAGCGCCAGGTTCCTGAACTGCACCTGCTCCTGGATCACCGCATGCGTGCCGATGACCAGGGCGGCCTCGCCGCTTTCCACCAGTTCCAGCATGGCGGCGCGTTCCTTCTTCTTCTGGGCGCCGGCCAGCCAGGCCACGCGCTTGCCCAGCGGCGCCAGCAGGGGTTCCAGCCAGCCGACCAGCTTGCCGAAATGCTGCTCGGCCAGGATTTCCGTGGGCGCCATCAGCGCGCACTGCCAGCCGGCCTCGATGCAGGCCACGGCCGACAGCGCCGCCACCACGGTCTTGCCCGAGCCCACATCGCCCTGCAGCAGCCGGTGCATGGGAATGCTGCGCGCCATGTCGCCCCGAATCTCCGCGACCACGCGCTGCTGGGCGCCGGTCAGCCCGAAGGGCAGCTGGCCAAGGAACTGCCGGGTCAGCCCCTGCTGCGAGGCTTCGGCGCGCAGCACGGGCGCCTTGAGCCGCGCGCGCTCGCGCTTGGCCTCGTACTGCGACAGCTGCTGGGCCAGCAGCTCCTCGGCCTTCAGGCGCTGCCAGGCCGGGTGGGAATGGTCTTCCAGCGTGGCCAGGGCCACATCGGGCGTGGGGTGGTGCAGGAACTGCAGCGCATCGCGCAGGCTGAACAGCGGCGGCAGGCCGCCGCTGCCATGGAACTGGGCCACGGGCGGCTGCTCGCCCGGCGGCAGGGTGTCGGACAGATCTGCGCGCAGCATGGCCGTGGCGGCCGCGCGCCGGATATAGGCCTGGGGCAGGCCCGCCGCCGTGGGATAGACCGGCGTGAGCGCCGTGGGCAGGTCGCCGCCGGCCGGGCGAAAGGCCGGGTGCAGCATCTGCCGGCCCCAGAAGCCGCCCTTGACCTCGCCGCGTATGCGCAGACGCGCGCCCACGGACAGGGTCTTCTGGTGCGAGGGATAGAAGCTGAAGAAGGTCAGCACGCATTCGGCCGTGCCGTCGTCCACCGTGACCTTGAGCATGCGGCGCGGGCGCAGCTGCACCTCGCTGTGGGTGACCGTGGCCTCGATCTGCACGGTATCGCCCTCGCGCGCATTGCGCAGCGGCGTGATGCGGGTTTCGTCCTCGTAGCGCAGCGGCAGGTGCAGGGCCAGGTCGATGTCGCGCACCAGGCCCATCTTCTGCAGGGCTTTCTGCGCCGCGCTGGTACCCGATCCGGCCGGTTTGGCACCGCCCGCCGGCTTGGCGGGCGCCTTGCCCTTGCCGGCACGCGCAGGCTTGCCGGCGGCATCGCGCCCGAGTTCGGGAAAGGTGGCGGAGGCATTCAAGGGCATGGACAATCCTGACTCAGAACATGCGCGCGGCGCACGCTCTAGTGTATGCATATACAGGTGTGTGCAGCGCGCCACGTTCCTTGCACGGCCGTTTCTTAAAAGGACCTTCCCTGTCCCGGGTCTATGGGGAAGCAGCTACCATTCCGGCAGACGTTACGTCGTGTTACCAGTACCAGGATCTCCATGTTGAAGCGCATCAATGTCCAGCATGTCACGCTGGGCATGTTCCTGCACGAGTTTTGCGGCTCCTGGATGGAGCATCCATTCTGGCGCACCCGCTTTCTGCTGAATTCGGAGGCCGAACTGTCGCGCCTGCGTGCCACCTCCATCAAGGAGGTGTGGATCGATGTGCGCAAGGGCCTGGATGTCGGCATGCAGGTGCCCTGCCTGCGCTTCGATCCGCTGGACGAACTGCGCCACCAGATCCCCGACCATGCGCGCCCCGCCTCCGAACAAAGCACGGCCCCCCTGAAGACCGCCACCGAACTGCGCCGCGCCGCGCAGGTCTGCGCCCAGGCCCGCCCCCTGCTCACCCGCCTGTTCAGCGACGCGCGGCTGGGCCGCTCCATCGATGCCTCGGCCGCCGGCCGGCTCGTGGACGACGTGGCGGCCTCGGTGGCGCGCAATCCGCATGCCATGATCAGCCTGGCGCGGCTGAAGACGGCCGACGACTACACCTACATGCACAGCCTGGCCGTGTGCGCGCTGATGGTGGCGCTGGCGCGCCGCATGGGCTTGGACGAGCACAGCGTGCGCAAGGCGGGCATGGCCGGCCTCATGCATGACCTCGGCAAGGCCGCGATCCCGGTCGAGATCCTTTACAAGCCTGGCCCGCTGGACGACGCCGAATGGGCGCTGATGCGCGCCCATCCGCGCCACGGCGTGCGGCTGCTGGAGCCGCTGGGCCTGGACGATGAAGTGATGGACGCCTGCCTGCACCACCATGAGAAGGTGGACGGCAGCGGCTACCCCGATGGCCTGCGCCAGGGCGACATCGGACTGCTGGCGCGCATGACGGCCATCTGCGATGTCTATGACGCCATCACCTCCGACCGGCCCTACAAGAAGGGCTGGCACCCTTCGGAGGCACTGCGCCGCATGGCCGAGTGGAGCCCCAGGCATTTCGACAAGCGGCTGTTCGAGCACTTCGTGCAGACCGTGGGCATTTACCCGCTGGGCTCCCTGGTACGCCTGCACTCGCAGCGCCTGGCCGTCGTGGTCGACGCCTCGGCCGCCAGCCTGCTGGCGCCCCGCGTCAAGGTGTTCTATTCGCTGCGCCAGCAGTGCCGCATCACGCCCGAGGTCGAGGACCTGTCGGACAGCCAGTCCAATGACCGGATCATTGCCCGGGAGGATCCCGAACAGTGGGACTTCCCGGACCTGGACACGCTGTGGCTGGAATTCGATCGCCAGGCCCATTGAGGGCATCGAACAAGGCCGGCCGGGCCCGCGCATGCGGGCGGCGCCCCTGGCGGCAGGCCAGGCAAGCCCTGAAAAGCCTCAGGGTTTGCGACAATGGCGGCCTATCCGTTCAACGAACTTGGAACGGGCCCGTCCGGCCCTCAAGCACTGCATGTCTTCCCAGTCCCGCGTCTTCTCTCTCAGTGATTTCGATTTCGAACTTCCCGAGGCACTGATTGCCCAGCATCCGGCCGCCGTGCGCAGCGCCTCGCGCCTGCTCGATGGCCGTGACGATGCCGCCTCTCCCACCGACCGCATCTTCCGCGAGCTGCCCGACCTGCTGCAGCCGGGCGACCTGCTGGTGTTCAACGACACGCGCGTGCTCAAGGCGCGCATCTTCGGCGAGAAGGCCAGCGGCGGCCGGCTGGAGCTGCTGGTCGAGCGCGTGCTCGAAGGCAACGATGTCGTGGCCCACATGCGCGTCAGCAAGAAGCCCCTGCCCGGCTCGCGCATCCACCTGTGCGGCGGCAAGAACCGTGGCGGCTTCGATGCCGTGCTGCGCGGCCGCTGGCCCGACGAGAACGGCCCGCTGTTCCACCTGAGCTTCGAGGGCCCGCGCGGCGAGACGCCGCATGAGCTGATGGAGCGCTTCGGCCACCTGCCCCTGCCGCCCTACATCGAGCGCCACCAGGACGGCGGCAACGACCCCGACGCCGCCGAGGACAGCGAACGCTACCAGACCGTCTTCGCGGCCCGCCCCGGTGCCGTGGCCGCCCCCACGGCCGCCCTGCACTTCGACGACGCAGTGCTGGCCCGCCTGGCCGAGCGCGGCATCGAGCGCGCCAGCGTCACGCTGCATGTGGGCGCCGGCACCTTCCAGCCTGTGAAGACCGAGAACCTCGCCGACCACCAGATGCACAGCGAGTGGTACGAGATCCCGCTGCCCACGCTGGCCGCGCTGGAGCGCTGCCGCCAGCGCGGCGGCCGCATCGTCGCCGTGGGCACGACCACGGTGCGCACGCTCGAGTCCTGGGCCCAGACGGGCCACATCTGCGGCGACACGCGCATCTTCATCACACCGGGCTTCCAGTACCAGGTGGTGGATCTGCTGATCACCAACTTCCACCTGCCCAAGAGCACGCTGATGATGCTGGTCAGCGCCTTCGCGGGCTATGAGCATGTGATGGCGCTGTACCGCCATGCCATTGCGCAGCAGTACCGCTTCTTCAGCTATGGCGACTCCATGATCCTGGAGAAAAAGGTCACCCCCTGAGGCGCTGACGCGCCTTCCCCCTCTCTCGCTTCGCGGGAGGGGGACGACACCCTCGCGGCGGGGCGGCCCTTGCTCGGTGTCCCTGACTTGGGCCGCGCCAGTTTCACGCGCCACGCGCGGAACCGGCTCTCACCGCCTCAGCCGAAATAATGGCAGAGCCGGCGGCCCCGGACCTCGTGGACGCTGACGGGGATGCCGTAGAGGGTGCTCAGGACATCGTCCTGCACGACTTCGGCGGGGGTGCCGGCGATGGCCAGGCGACCGTCCTTGAGGGCGATGATGTGGTCGGCATAGCACGACGCGAAGTTGATGTCGTGCAGCACCATCACCACGGTCTTGCCGCGCTCGGTCACGGCGCGGCGCAGCAGGCCCATCATGCTGACGGCATGGGCCATGTCCAGGTTGTTCAGCGGCTCGTCCAGCAGGATGTAGGGCGTGTCCTGGCACAGCACCATGGCGATGTAGGCGCGTTGGCGCTGGCCGCCCGACAGTTCGTCGAGGAACCGCTCGGCCAACGGCGTCAGCTGCAGGTACGCCAGCGCCTCGTCCACATGGCGCAGGTCCTCGGGGCCCATGCGCCCCTTGCTGTGCGGAAAGCGGCCGAAGCCCACCAGGTCGCGCACCGTCAGGCGCAGCGCGCTCTGGTTGTCCTGGCGCAGGATGGCCATGGTGCGCGCCAGCGCCTCGGTGGGCGTGGTGGCCACGTCGTGGCCGGCCACCAGTGCCTGGCCCGCCGTGATCGGCATCAGGCGGCTGACCAGGGACAGCAGCGTGGACTTGCCGGCCCCGTTGGGCCCGATGATGGCCGTCAGCGCCTTCTCGGGCACTTCGAAATTGAGCTCTTGCAGCACCGTCGTGCCGCCATGGCGCTTGAGCAGATCACGCACCTCGATCATGGGGTCCCCTTGCGCATGAGCAGCACGATGAAGACGATCCCCCCCAGGAACTCCACCACGATGCTCAGCACGGTACTGAAATGAAACAGCTGCTCCAGCAGCACCTGGCCGCCCAGCAGCAGCACGCAGCCCCACAGCACGGCCGCCGGCAGCACCCAGGCATGGCGCCGCGTGCCCATGGCGTGGTAGGCCATGTTGCTGACCAGCAGGCCGAAGAAGACCACGGGCCCGACCAGGGCCGTGGAGACGGCCACCAGGCAGGCCACCACGGCCAGCAGCCGCAGCACGCGGCCTTCGTAGTCCACGCCCAGGCCGATGGCCGCGTCGCGCCCCAGCGCCATCACGTCCAGCACGCGGCGCTGGCGCCAGATCCAGACGCTGCCCGCCACGATCAGCAGCAGCGAAGGCGCCAGCAGCTGCAGGTTCACGGCATTGAAGTTGGCGAACAAACGGTCCTGCAGCGCCGTGAACTCGTTGGGATCGAGCACGCGCATGGCCAGGCCCGCGAGGCTGCGAAAGAAGATGCCGCCGACCATGCCCACCAGCAGCATCAGGTGCAGGCTGTTCGCATGGCCGACGAAGAGCCAGCGCATCAGCAGCACGCTGAAGCCCATCATCAGCGCGACGTTGAGCGCGTAGCGCCCGATCTCGCCCATGCCGGAGACGCTGGCCGCGCCCAGCAGCAGCACCAGGGCCGCCTGCACGAACAGGTACAGCGCATCCAGCCCCATCACCGAGGGCGTGAGGATGGTGTTGTGCGACACGGTCTGGAACACCACGGTGGACAGGCCGATGGCGCAGGCCACCAGGGCCATGGTCAGCGCCTTGGCGCCGCGGTGCTCCAGCACGAAGGCCCAGTCGGTCTTCACGCCCACGGTCATGAAGGCCGCCAGGCACAGCAGCGCCAGCACGCCCAGCAGCGCCAGGCGTGCCCCATGGCCCCAGGCGCGCGGCCGCCCGGCGAACGGGGACGAGGCCTGCGGCAGGCTGCTCATGCGCCCTCCTTGCGGCGGCGCAGGATCAGGGCCAGGAACAGGCCGCTGCCCAGCACGCCCAGCACCGTGCCCACGGGGATTTCGTAGGGAGCGATCAGCAGCCGCCCGACCAGGTCGCACAGCAGGGTCAGGCCCGCGCCGATCAGCGCCACCCACAGCACGCTGCGGCGCACGTTGTCGCCCAGCACCAGGCGCACCACGTTGGGCACGATCAGGCCCACGAAGGGCAGGCTGCCGGCCGTGACCACCACGGCCGACGTGGCCACGGCCACCACCACCAGGCCCTGCCAGACCAGGCGCCGGTAGTTCAGCCCCAGGCTGGTGGCGAAGCTCTCGCCCAGCCCGGCCACGGTGAAGCGGTCCGCCGCCAGGCAGGCCAGGGCCGTGGCACCCAGCGACAGCCACAGCAGCTCGTAGCGCCCCTGCACCACCAGGGAAAAGTCGCCGCTGGACCACGACTTCAGCGCCTGCATCATGTCGAACTGCAGGGCCACGAAGCTGCCCGCCGCATCCAGCACGCCGGCCAGCACCAGGCCGACCAGGGGCACCATCCACGACGAGCGCAGCCGTATGCGCGACAGCACGGCCAGGAACAGCGCCGTGCCCAGCAGCGCCGCCACGGCCGAAACGCCCATCTTGGCGATCACGGGCCAGTGCGGCACGAACAGGAAGGACGCCAGCATGCCCAGGCTGGCCGACTCCACCGTGCCCACGGTGGACGGCTCCACGAAATGGTTGCGCGCCAGCATCTGCATGAGCAGCCCGCAGACCGCCATGGAGGCGCCGGCCAGCAGCAGCGCCAGCGTGCGCGGCACGCGGCTGAAGAACAGCACCTGGGAGGCAAGGTCGTCCTCGCTGCGCGACCACAGCACGCTCCAGTGCATGTCGCCCGCGCCCACCATCAGGCTGGCCAGCGACAGCGCCAGCAGGGCCGCCAGCGCCGCCGGCCAGGCCCAGGACTGGCGGAAGCGCACGGTCCCTGCCGCCGCCATCAGAGCGCCTGCGTCATGCGCGCTCGAAGGCATCCGACAGTTGCTGGATGTTGGCCTTCAGGGCGCCCACGCCCGCATTGGCCAGGATGTACCAGTTGGCCGCGTTCAGGTAGACCACATGCTGGTTGCGCCAGGCCTTGGTGGCACGCACCAGCGGGTTGTCCAGCAACTGCCGGGCGGTCTTGCCGTCCTGGCCGATGGCCACGTCCCGGTCGATGACGAACAGCCAGTCGGGATTGGTCTTGAGCAGGTATTCGAAGGACACGACCTGCCCGTGGCGCGCCACGGTGAGCTTGCCGGCCGCGGGCTTCACGCCGAACACATCGTGCAGCATGCCGAAGCGCGAGCCCGGTCCGTAGGCGCTGAGCTTGCCGCCCGAGGTCAGCAGCACCAGGCCGTCGCCCGCCGACTGCGCCTTCGCATGCAGCGCGGCGATGGCCTGCTCCAGGCCCCTGACCTCGGCTTCGGCCTTGTCCTGCAGGCCATAGACGGTCCCCAGCGTGCGGATGTTGCGGTAGATGTCGGGCATCTGGTGCTGGTCGCTGATGCTCAGGTCCAGCACGGGCGCGAAGCGCTGCAGTTGCCTGGATTTGGCTTCGGAGCGGCCGCCCACGATGATGAGGTCGGGCGACAGCGCCTTGATGGCCTCGTAGTCCGGCTCGAACAGGCTGCCGATGCGCGCGTACTTCGCATCGGCATAGCGCGACAGCAGCGGCGGCATCTTGAACTCGGGCACGCCCAGCACCTCGCCACCCAGGGCCTGCAAGGTGTCCAGCGCCGCCAGCTCGAACACCAGCGCGCGGGCCGGCTGGAAGGGCACCTGGATCTCGCCCTTGGCATGCGGCACGGCCACGGTCTTGCCGGATGCGGCCGCCTGCGCGCGGGCCGGCTGCGCCAACAGCGGCAGCGTGACCAGCACGCCCATGCCCCGGCCCATCTTCGCGAGGATCTGGCGACGAGAATGATTTTCGTTCACGGTATTCATGCTTTCAGTGACTGCCGTATGGCCGGAAAGTTCAGGCGAAAACTAGTTCAGTTCCGGCGTGCTGTCCGGCATGCGCTCGCAGGCCGGCAAGCCCCGGGCGAAGCGCTCGGGATTGAGCAGGGCCACCAGGCCGCAGCCCAGCGCGCCCTGCCACTGCAGGTAGTCGTGGCCGGTCTCGTGTTCGGCCTGGGTGACTGGGTAGCCCTTGGCGCGCAGCACGTCGGCCAGGTGGCGGTTGGTCTCCAGGATGCCGTCCTGTCCGCCGCGCGCACGCTCATAGCGGCCCGCATCCAGGTAAAAGCGCACGGGCTGGCGCGGCGCCTCGGCATAGCGGCGCTGCACCCAGCCCGGCACCTCGCCGTCCGGCGACCACCAGAACGAGCCCGACATGCTCAGCACATTGCCGAACCAGCGCGCATTGACCAGGCCCGCATAGGCCGAGGCCAGCCCGCCGAAGCTGGAGCCCGCGATCACCGTGCGCGCGGCCGGCTGGCCCAGGCCCCGTGCCTGCACCCAGGGCATCAGCTCCTCGTCGAGGAAGCGCGCGAACGCCGTGTTGGGCGGCAGCTCCCGGCCGCGCGCCTGCGGGCTGGCGTTGTCCACCAGCACCACGGCCGTGGGCGGGATCAGGCCATCGGCCATGAGGTTGTCGATGATGGTGGGCGCGGACACCTGCGTGGTGTAGGCGCTGCCGTCGAACAGCACCAGCAGCGCCTCGGGCGCCCGGTCGCCGGCCGGGCGGTAGGTCCAGACATTGCGCTGGTTGTCCAGCACGCGGCTGGGCAGGCGATGCCGCACCAGCTGCCCCTGCGGCACGCCGGCGCGCGCGGCCACCCAGGGCTGGGGCGGGGCCTTGGCCAGCTCCAGCACGGAGGCGCCCTGGAAGGCGTCGATGAATCCGCCCTCGGGCGGCTGCGGGAAAGCCTTGGGATTGAGGGGATCGCGCTGCGCCGTGGCCAGCACGGCGCGCCGCTGCGCCATGGCCGAGCCCTGGATCAGCGGCACATCGGGCGCGAGCCGGTAGCTCAGCCGCGCGTTGTCCGCCATGCGAAAGCTCGCCCACCAGACATCGCTGCCCGGCAGGTGCTGCAGGGGATCATGGTTGCCGGCCGGGCTGCCGAACAGGCGCACGCCCTGCATGCCTTCGCGCGGCAGGCCGCGCCACAGGAAGGTGACCAGCGACTGTCCGTCCGCCAGCGGCTCCACCATGGGCGTGCCTTCCTGCTGCACGCGCCGCCAGAAGGCGTCGGCCGCCACGCCCGAGCCCGCGCCGCGCCGGATCGCCCGGGCCAGGGCCCGCAGGCGCGGGCTTTCCAGCACGGGCCCGTCCGCAGCCTGCGCGGCACTGGCCTGCACGGGCGCGAGGCTGGCGCCCAGGCGCAGCGAGAAGCGGCCGGCCTCGGCCCTCGCCTCGTCGGCCACCAGCGCATCCGAAGCGATGCGGCGCGCCACCAGCCTTTGCCGCCCCGCGCCTTGCGTGACCCACATCAGCGATTGGGCGCCCCCGTCGGGGCGCGCCAGGCGGCGCAGATGGCGGCCCTGGGCGTCTTCCAGGTCCAGGGCCACGCCCTGCCCCTCGAACTCGCCCTGGACCACGTGGCCGGCCGGCAGGTCGATGCGCCAGGCCTGGGCACCACCGGCGGGCAGCAGCCCCCTGGCAGCCTGCCCAGGCGCCAGAAGGCCGGTCTGCGCGGCAGCTATCCGGGGCGCCGGGGCCGCTTTCACATCGTCATCGGCATGGACGCCGGCTCCCAGAAGACACATCAGCGATGCGGCCATGCACAGGCCCTTGCGTGCAGCGTGCGCCATGGCGTCAGAAGTCCACCGTGGCCGAGACGCGCACCGTGCGCGGGCCGCCCGTGGTCGCGAAGTTGTCGTTGAAGCTGCCGGCCCAGTAGGACTTGTCGAACAGGTTCTCCACCGTGGCGCGCAAGGTCACGGGCCGGGCCGCGATGCGGGTGGCATAGCGCGCGCCCACGTCCACGCGGGTCCAGCCGGGCATCTTCAGCGTGTTGGCGGAATTCACCCACTGCGCACCCGTGTGGATCAGGCGCCCCGTCAGCGTGGCGCCGGGCAGGGCCGGCACATCCCATTCGCCGCCGAGGTTGGCCGTCCAGCGCGGCACGCCGAAGACGCCGAAGCCATTGCGTGCGCCGCCCTGGGTCTTGCTCTGGATGGCCTGCGTGTAGGCCGCGCCGCCGAGCACGCGCACGCCGCGCACCGGCTCGCCGAACACATTCCACTCCAGCCCGCGGTTGCGCTGCTCGCCATCCATGCGCAGGCGGTTGGTCGCGGTCTCGACCACGGAAGACGGCCGCTCTATCTGGAACAGCGAGACCGTCTGCGTGAAATCGCCCGTGCGCCACTTGGCGCCGATCTCGAACTGCCGGGTCTTGTAGGGCGCGAACACCTCGCCCGCGTTGGCGTAGGTGGGGCCGACGATGGAGCCCGCGCTCAGGCCCTGCACATGGTTGGCATAGAGCGAGACCGCATCGCCCCAGGGCTTGACCACCAGGCCCAGGGCGGGCGATGTGGCCTGCTCGTCGTAGCGCGCCATCTTCTGGTTCACGCGCTGCAGGCGCGCGCCCACGGTGAGCTGCACGGCATCGCCGCCCCAGCTCAGCGTGTCGGCCAGGGCCAGGCTGCTGAGCACATCGTCGCGCTCCTGCCTGATGGCGCCGTAGGGGCCGGCCAGCGTGATGGGCGCGGGGTCGTAGATGTTGGTGATGTAGCTGGCGCTCGTGGCCACGGCCGCACGGCCGCCCTTCTGGTTCATCCAGTTGACGGAAGCCACCAGCCGATGGTCCACGCCACCCGTGCGCAGCCGGCCACGCACGCCGAACTCGGCCGCCGTCGTGTCCGTGTAGCCGTACTGGTTGTAGGTCTGCCCCACGGCCGACCCGTCGCCCTGGGCACGCAGCACCACGCGCGTGCCGTTGAGCATGCCGTCGTAGGCATGCTCGGCCGTGCCCACCGCGCCGAACAGCGTCCAGTCCCGGCCCAGGTCCACCGAGCCGCGCAGCATCAGCGCATCGCTTTGCTGCCTGGCGTGGATGCCCTTGAACAGGTTGGTCGTGGCATCGGGCGCCGCGATCATCTGCTTGAGGTTCTGCAGGCTCACCATCATCGGGCTGCCATCGCGGAGGGTCGAGCGGTAGCTGTAGGCATCCAGCCCCACGGTGAAGCCGTCGCCCTGGTAGTCCAGGGCCAGCGCGCCCAGGCCGTGGCGGCGGCTCTGGCCGTCGATCCCGGTGTCGCCCGACGAGGTGCTGCCGTTGACGCGCATGCCCAGGCGGCGCTCGGGGCCGAAGCGGCGCGATACGTCCGCCTGCAGACCCAGCTGCGAGGTGCTGCCGAACATCGTGGTCACGCGCGTGAGATCCCGGGCCAGCGGGCGCTTGGTGACGAGGTTGATGGTGCCGCCCACGGCGCCGCCCGGCGACATGCCGCTCAGCAGCGCGCCCGGGCCCTTGAGCACCTCGACGCGTTCGATCATCTCGGTGGGCACATGGCCATCGGGCGCCAGGCCGTACAGGCCGTTGAAGCCCAGCTCCGTGGAGTTCACCCCCAGGCCGCGGATGGTGAAGTTCTCATAGGCATGGCCGGTATTGGTCGTGAAGCGCACCGAGGGGTCGTTTTCCAGCACCGACATCAGCGTGGTCGCGTTCTGGTCGGCCATGCCCTCGGCCGTGTAGGCGGTGATGTTGAACGGCGTGTCCATCACATCGCGCTGGCCCAGCACCCCCAGGCCCGCACCCTTGGCGACCTGGCCGCCAGGCGCCACGGCAGGCAGGGCCTGGGGGTCGGTGGCGCTGCGCACCGTGACCTCGCCAAGCTCGGCCTGCTGGGCCAGGGAAGCCGCAGGCAGTGCGGCGGCAGCCACCATGGCGCAGGCGCTGGCGATCGCGCCCAGCGCATGCCAGCGGGGCACAGGGACCGTGCAATGGTCAAAGCCTGCGCGCGGCAGGCCGAAGCGGGAA
Source organism: Comamonas sp. (assembly GCA_041984925.1). GTDB lineage: Bacteria > Pseudomonadota > Gammaproteobacteria > Burkholderiales > Burkholderiaceae_C > Comamonas. The sequence goes on along the minus strand of JBHIXF010000016.1, from coordinate 54,133 downwards.
GATGGAGACATCCGGAAGGGCTTTCGAGACGGAAAACTGCGCCGCATCCAGTCCGAACCAGGTCGGAATGCGGCCTCTGCCCGGATTGTAAAAAATGAGAATTATTCCCATTCAACAGAATGCGCACATTGCCTCGGGCGCAAACATGGGGGCGCGGGCCGCAAACAACCGCGGCACCCCACAGTGGGGGCCGGGCAACAGGCTGCGGGGATTGCGTCCGTCAGAACGTGTCGCCGCGCTCCATGGCACGGCGGTGGCGCTGCACGAATTCCTGGTAGGTGTCGATGCCGCGCAGCTGCAGGATGGCATTGCGCACGGCCGCCTCGACCAGCACGGCGATGTTGCGGCCCGCCACCACCTGGATCACGACCTTGCGCACGGGCACGCCCAGCACGTCCTGGGTCAGCGGCTCGGCCGGCAGGCGCTCGTACTCGCGCTCCATGGTTTCCTTGCGCACCAGGTGCACGATGAGCTTCAGGCGCATCTTGCGGCGCACGGCCGTCTCGCCGAAGATGGCGCGGATGTCCAGCAGGCCGATGCCGCGCACCTCCAGCAGGTTCTGCAGCAGTTCGGGGCACTTGCCTTCGATGGTGGTCTGGTTGATGCGGTACAGGTCCACGGCATCGTCGGCCACCAGGCCGTTGCCGCGCGTCACCAGCTCCAGCCCCAGCTCGCTCTTGCCCAGGCCCGACTCGCCCGTGATCAGCACGCCCATGCCCAGGATGTCCATGAACACGCCATGCATGGTCGTGCGGTCGGCGAAATGCTTGGCCAGGTAGGCGCGCAGCACGTCGATCACGAAGGCCGACTGCTCGCGCGTGGCGAACATGGGGATGTGGGCACGCTCGCACATGGACAGCAGCGCCTCGGGCGCCGTCTGGCCGTCGGCCAGCACCAGCACCGGCGGCTCCAGCGTGACGATGCGCGCCACGCGGCGCTGGCAGTCCTGGGGCGTGGCATTGGTCAGGTAGGCGATCTCGCGCTCGCCCAGCACCTGCAGCCGGTAGGGGTGGATGTAGTTCAGGTAGCCGACGAGATCGGCGCCCGAGCGCGCCGAGCGCACGGCCATCTCGTCGAAGCGGCGCTCCGAGGCCCCCAGGCCCGCCACCCACTCCCAGCGCAGGCTGGAGCGGAACTCCTCGAACAGGACGTCGGCGCTGATGGCACTGGGTCTCATGGCAAGGCCCTGTGAAAAGGAAAAGAGGAAAAGCTCAGACCAGCGGAGCGGCCGAAGACTGCCAGCCGGCAATCATGCCGTGCAGCAGGGCGGCATCCCCACAGGACTTCAGGCGTTCGCGCAGCTGGCTGTCGCTGAGCAGCTCGGCGATCTCCGACAGGATCTCCAGGTGCTTCTGGGTTGCCGCTTCGGGGACCAGCAGAAAAATGAGCAGCCCCACGGGCTGCTCATCGGGGGCATCGAAACCGATGGGACGGTCGAGCTGGAACACGGCAGCCATGGGAGCCGTCAGGCCCTTGATGCGTCCGTGAGGAATGGCCACGCCATGGCCCAGACCCGTGGAGCCCAGGCGTTCGCGCGCAAAAAGGCTGTCCGTGATCAGTGCGCGGGACAGGCCGTGCAGACTCTCGAAAAGCAGGCCTGCTTCTTCGAAAGCGCGCTTTTTGCTGGTGACATCGACGCTCACGAGCACTTGAGCGGCAGGCAGGATGGAGGCTAGACGGTTCATGGTTAGAGAAACAATTATGCACCTCAGGGCCCGAAACCGTGGGGAAACCCTGAGCGCCAGCAAAAACCGCCCCGAAGGGCGGTGCTTGGCCGTGGCGCATCAGCCACAGGTTGCAGCGCGGCGCGGCGGCCGCACGGGGCCTGCGCCCCGCCCTGGTCAGACTGGGGCCAGCGCCATGCCGGCCTCGCCCAGCCGCTTGGCCGTGCCGTAGCGGCTGCCCTGCTGGCGGGTCTTGTAGCGCACGACGGCACGGTCCAGCTTGTCGGCCAGCGCGTCGACGGCGGCATACAGGTCGAAGTGAGAGGTCTCGACAAACAGATCCTGCCCCTTGACACGCACGGTGCAACCGGCGCGCTGGCGCTTTTCCTTCTCCTTTTGCTTGTGAACGGTCAGCAAGATCTTGACGTCCACCACCTGGTCAAAGTGCCGAAGAATGCGTTCGAGCTTGGCCATGACGTAGTTGCGCAGCGAGGGAGTGACCTCCAGGTGATGCCCGCTAATCGTCAGATTCATATCTAAACACTCCTTGCTCTGGATGAAAACAGCCCTTTTGCCTGGCGAAGGTCGCCGGCTAGGTGCCTGCAGGCCGGAATGCGCATTCGTTTGCTTGCGAACCCACTATGCGCCGCCCCCGGGCCAAAAGCAACGCTGTCCAGCGATAGCGCAGGCCAGCGCAGGGCCATGGCCGCAGGTTTGTCGGGCCGCCCGATTGGGCGCACAATCGGCGGTTTGCCAGGGCGCCCTGCCGGCGGCGGCCCTGCGGAAACCCTGGCCCGGACCCGCTGGGCCGGCACCGTTAGAATCGCGCTCCCGTGTGCGCAGCCTGCTTGGTGCGCCGCTTTTTGTGCGCCGCCTTGCGCCGTTTTCCGCCCTACGGCAGCTGCGGCCTCCTTGCCAGATTGCCCCTTGCCTCACATGACCACCCAGTCCCGCCCTTCCGCCCTGCACACTTCCAACATCGCCTCGCTGCCGCTGCTCGCGCGCGGCAAGGTGCGCGACAACTATGCCGTGGGCGACGACCGCATCCTGATGGTGGCCTCGGACCGTCTGTCGGCCTTCGACGTGATCATGGGCGAGCCGATTCCCGGCAAGGGCGAGCTGCTCACGCAGATGGCGCTGTTCTGGTTCGACAGGCTGGGCCACATCTGCCCCAACCACCTGACCGGCGAAGCGCCCGAGTCCGTGGTCACGCCTGCCGAAGTGCCCCAGGTGCGTGGACGCTCCATGCTGGTCAAGCGCTTGAAGCCCGTGCTGATCGAGGCCGTGGTGCGCGGCTACCTGGCCGGCAGCGGCTGGAAGGAGTACCAGCAATCGCGTTCGGTCTGCGGCGTGCCGCTGCCAGAGGGCCTGACCAACGCCGCCAAGCTGCCCGAGCCCATCTACACCCCGGCCGCCAAGGCCGAGATGGGCGACCATGACGAGAACATCACCTACGAGCGCACCGTGGAGATGGTCGGCGAGAAGCTGGCTGCCCAGATCCGCGACACGGCCATCCGCATCTACAAGGAAGCCGCCGCCATCGCCCTCGAAAAGGGCATGATCATCGCCGACACCAAGTTCGAGTTCGGCCTGGACGAGAACGGCGAACTGGTGCTCATGGACGAGGTGCTCACCCCCGACAGCTCGCGCTACTGGCCCGTGGAAGGCTACGCCCAGGCGCTGGCCCATGGCGAGAACCCGCCCAGCTACGACAAGCAGTTCGTGCGCGACTGGCTGGAGCAGGCCCAGGTCAACGGCAAGCCCTGGGACAAGAAGGCCCCTGCGCCGCGCCTGCCCCAGGAAGTGACCGAGAAGACGGCCGCCAAGTACCGCGAGGCCCTGCAACGCCTGACGGCCTGAACGCGCTGCCCGCATCCCGCTGCGAAAGAGAGCTTCGGCTCTCTTTTTTCATGCAACGGCCGGTTGACCCTGACGGTCATGCATGTGTCATCCACGCTGCCACAATGCCTGTTCCCTCTGACTTTTTTCGAAGGAGCAAGCACATGGCCGGCAAGAAGATTCTGATGATCTGCGGAGACTATTGCGAGGACTACGAAACCATGGTCCCCTTCCAGGCCCTGCAGGCCGTGGGGCACACGGTGCACGCGGTCTGCCCCGACAAGAAGGCGGGCGACCACATCAAGACGGCCATCCACGATTTCGAGGGCGCGCAGACCTACAGCGAAAAGCCCGGCCACAACTTCACGCTCAACGCCAGCTTCGCCGACATCAAGCCCGAGCAGTACGACGCCCTGGTGATCCCCGGCGGACGCGGCCCCGAGTACCTGCGCAACCACGACGCCGTTCGCGCCGCCGTGCGCCACTTCTTCGACACCGACAAGCCCGTGGCCGCCGTCTGCCATGGCGCCCAGCTGCTGGCCGGCGCCGGCGTGCTCAAGGGCCGCACCTGCTCGGCCTATCCGGCCTGCCGCGCCGAGGTCGAGCTGGCCGGCGGCACCTATGCCGACATCGGCGTGGACCAGGCGCACACCGAAGGCAACCTGGTCAGCGCCCCGGCCTGGCCCGCCCACCCCGCCTGGATCGCCCAGTTCCTGGCGCTGCTGGGCACCCGCATCAGCCACGGTTGAGCACCAGGGCTTCGCGGGGGGCTCAGCTGCCCCAGCGCACCAGCACGATGCCGCCGAACACCAGGGCCGAGGCCAGCATCCGCGTGCGGCCCAGCCGCTCGCGCAGCAGCCATGCGGCGATCCAGCCCGCGAACAGCACACTGCTCTCGCGCAGCGCCGACACCAGGCCCATGGGCGCCTGCGACAGCGCCCAGGTCGCCATCCAGCTGGCCGACACCTGCATGGCGGCGGCCAGCGCGCACAGGCGCCAGGTGCGTGCATCGGCGCGCAGCACGGCCGGCCCGCGCCGCCAGGCCAGGATCAGCACCGTGGCCACGCCATCGCCCAGCGTGAGCATCGCCGCATAGACCAGGGCCGCGCCCGCGGCCCGTGCGCCCATGCCGTCGATCACCGTGTAGCAGGCGATCATGGCCCCGGCCGCCAGCGCATAGCCGCTGCCCCGAAAGCCGCTGGCCCTGCCGCTGCGCAGCGACAGCGCCAGCACGCCCAGCGACAGGCACAGCACCCCGCCCAGTCCGGCAGCCCTCGGCCATTCGCCCGCCAGCAGCGCGGCACCCAGCGTCACGAACAGCGGGGCGCTGCCGCGCGCCACCGGGTAGACCATGCCGAACTCCCCATGCTGGTAGGCGCGCGGCAGGACGAAGTGATAGACCGTATGCACCACGACCGAGGCCGCCAGCCACCACCACACCGCCGCATCCCACTGCGCCATGGCAGGCCAGTCCAGCCAGGGCAGCACCAGCAGCGACCACAGGCTGGCCAGCCCCGTGGTCAGCGCCATGGCCACCATCTTGTCGCCGCCCAGCTTGATCGCGCTGTTCCAGCCCGCATTCATCAGCGCCGCCCCCAGGGCGGCGGCCAGCACCGCATTGCTCAGTTCCATCCTTGGTTCCATCACGTTCCTGCTACGGGACGGGATGATGGGTGGCCGGCCGGATTAGATAAAGTCGAATCTTCGGAACATCATCTTCAGGAAAACTGATGCGACGCCTCAACCTCGACCAGCTCCAGACCCTGGTGGCCGTGGCCGATCTGGGCACGCTGGCCGCCGCCGCCCAGGCCCTGCACCTGTCGCCCCCGGCTGTCAGCCTGCACATCCAGGAGCTGGAAGCGCGCCTGGATACGCCGCTGCTGGTGCGCGGCAGGCGCCAGGCACGGCTGACGGCGGCCGGCGAACTGCTGGCCGAAGGCGGGCGCCGCCTGCTGGCCGACAGCGAGGCCCTGCTGCGCCAGGTGCGCAAGCGCGCCGAGGGCTTTGGCGCCAGCGTGCGCCTGGGAACATCGGCCGGGGTCAGCCCGCTGCTGCTGCCGCAATTGCTGCAATGGCTGGCCGAGCATGCGCCCGGCGTGGAGCTGCGGCTGGAAGTCGTGAGCTCGGCCCAGGCCATGCAGCGCCTGGCGGCCGGCCAGCTGGACCTGGCGCTGGTCGGCCTGCCCCAGCCCGTGCCAGCGGGGCTGGACATGCAGCCCTGGCGCAACGACCCCATGCTGCTGTTCGCACCGCCGCAGATGCCGCTGCCCGAAGACATCACCGCCGAATGGCTCAACGCCCAGCCCTGGATAGGCTTTGCCGCCGGCAACCAGATGCACCGCCTGCTGTCCCAATGGTTCGCCCAGGCGGGACTGCTGCCCCAGCCGCGCATGGAACTGAGCTTTCCCGAAGGCATACGCGCCCTGGTCGCCGCAGGCCACGGCCCCACCGTGCTGCCGCGCGAGGAGCCCATGGATGCGGTCAGCCGCACGCTGCAGCAGCGCGAACTGAGTCCGGCGCTGACGCGACCGCTGGGCCTGGCCTGCCGCAGCGCCTCGCGGCAAGACCCGGCCGTGCAGGCCGTGGTGCGCGGGCTGATGCGCTTTTCCGGGCCAGCAGAGCCCTCTCCTTGACAGGCTGCAGCGAGGAAATGAGAAAAGGGAGCCCGTGGCTCCCTTTGCGGTTGCGGATTCCAGGCCGTCAGTTCAGCGCCATGCTCAGCTTGCGGCGGTAGCCGTTGACCAGTTGCGTGGCCTCGTCCTGCTCGGCGCCGCCCTTGCCCAGCAGCTCGATGCCGCCGCTGCTCTTGCCGGGGATGGCGTCCTGCTTCTTGGGCTTCGGGGGCGTGAGCAGCTCCAGGATGCCCACGTACAGCTTGCGCGCGGCCTGGCCGTTCCATTCCTTGTCGCGCATGATGATCTCCAGCAGCTCGTCCATGCTGGCCGCCCACTGGCCTTCGGCCGCCAGGGCACGGGCCTTGCCGAAGCGGGTGTCGAAATCGCGCTTGTTCTGCGCGATGGCCGCGTCGAACTGCGCGAACTCCCAGTTGCCGCGGTCATCGTTCTGCACGAACAGCATGCACTGCAGCCACTGGTTGAGCGCCTCGAAGCGCGTGGGCTGGGGAATGCGCTTGAGCGGCTCGGCCAGCAGGGCACCGGCCTCCTCGTAGCCGCCCGTGGCGATCAGCAGGCGCACATAGTCGAAGCGGGCATCGTCGTTGTTCGGATCGGCGGCCAGGGCATCGGCCAGCTTTTGCAGGGCGGCGTGGGTGTCGCCGGCCTCGAGCAGCTGGTGCGCCTCGTCGGCCTCGGCCTCGGCGGCCAGTTCGCCCTCGGAGGGCAGGTGCTTGTCCAGGAACTCGCGCAGCTTGCCCTCGGGCTGGGCGCCCATGAAGCCGTCCACCGGGCGGCCGCCCATCATCAGGATGCAGGTCGGGATGGAGCGGATGCCGAACATGCCGGCCAGCTGCTGCTCCTGGTCCGAGTCGATCTTGACCAGCTTGAAGCGGCCTTCGTAGGCGACTTCGAGCTTTTCGAGAATGGGGCCCAGCGTCTTGCAGGGGCCGCACCAGGGCGCCCAGAAGTCGACGAGCACCGGCACCTGCATGGAGGCGGCAACGACTTCGGCTTCGAAATTCTCAATGGTGACATCAATCATGTGATCAGGCCCTCTGGCAAGGCGCGCGGCCAGGGCGCGCAGTCTTTTTGGCGGTTCGGGGGTCGGCGGCGGCAAGCCGCCGATGCGGACGGTGTGATTCTCCAGCAATTCCATGGCCATGGCGCCATGGGCCGCAGCCACCCCAGTTGGGAGTGCCGCGCGCGCATTTCAAGCCACCGGGCGGCGATGGCGCTGGGCTATATTGGTGCGCTGGAGCGTGCGATGCCGCCGCCCACAACGAGGGAGGGCCCGCCTTGATCGAGGTTTCGCAGCTGGTGTTCGAATATCCGGGCCACCGCGCGCTGGACGGCGTCAGCGTCCGGATCGGCGCGGGCAGCGTCACGGCGCTGGTCGGCCCCAATGGCGCGGGCAAATCCACGCTGATGCGCTGCATCGCCGGGCTGGAGCAGCCTCTGTCGGGCCAGATCCAGGTCCACGGCATTGCGGTGCAGGAGCAGCCGCGCCAGGTGCACCGCCACCTGGGCTATCTGTCGGACTTCTTCGGCCTCTACGACCGCCTGAGCGTGCGGCGCTGCCTGCAGTATGCGGCCCTGTCCATGGGCGTGGAGGCCGCGCAGGCGCCGCAGCGCGCGGCCCACGTGGCCGGGCAGCTGGGCCTGGCCGAACTGCTGGAGCGCCGACCCACCGAGCTGTCCCGGGGCCAGCGCCAGCGCGTGGCCATCGGCCAGGCCATCGTCCACCAGCCGCGCGTGCTGCTGCTGGACGAGCCCGCCAGCGGCCTGGACCCCGAGGCGCGCGCCAGCCTGTCGCAGCTGTTCCGCCAGTTGCAGGCCCAGGGCATGACCCTGGTCGTCTCCAGCCACATCCTGAGCGAACTCGACGAGTACTGCACCCACATCCTGAGCCTGCGCGGCGGCCGCGTGGAAAGCCACGAGGCGCTGCAAGGCAATACCGGCATCGCGCCCACGGCCCCCGCGGGTGCGCAGCTGGCCCTGTACGCGCTGGAGCTGGCGCCTTCGCCGCAGGCCACGGACGCCGGGCTGCGGCAGCGCCTGCAGCAGCTGCTGCCCGACACGGCCCTGGCCCCGGATGCCATCACGCCAGCGCAGCCCGTGCAGCTGTGGCTGCCCGGCGACGCGCGCGAACGCGCCGACCTGCTGGCCCGCCTGGTGCAGGCCGGACTGCCGGTCGCCAGCCTGGCGCCGGTGCGCGAACGGTTGCAGGACCGGTACGCACGCGGCCCGCAGGCCCAGGCCACCGGCGGGGCGCAGCCCGCCACACCGGAGCAGCCATGACGCGCAACCCCGAATTCCAGCGCCAGCTGTGGCTCAACTGGCGGCCCTCCCAACTGGGATGGAGCCTGCTGCTCACCGCCTTGCTGCTGGCCACGCCGCTGGCCCTGGTCCAGCCCGGCGGCCGCATGCATACGCTGCTGATCGCCTCCCTGGTGGGCATGTGGATCGCCGCGGCGGGCCTGGGCAGCGTGCTGGCCGGTCGCGGCCTCAACGAGGAAGCGCGCCAGCACACCTGGGACTGGCAGCGCCTGTCGGCGCTGACACCCTGGCAGATGGCCTGGGGCAAGCTGCTGGGCGCGCCGCTGGCGGCCTGGCTGTACACGCTGTGGTGCGCGCTGGCGGTGCTGGCCACTGCCACCGGCCATCCGGGCGGGCTGTCCTGGGGTGCGCACGCGGTGGCGCAGGCCGTGCTGTGGGGGCTGGCGCTGCAGGCCTGGAGCATGCACTCCGTGCTCATGGGCTGGGGCCCGCAGGAGCAGCCCGCGCGGCGCATCCGCTTCGTGCTGGTGCCGCTGCTGTTCGTGCTGGTGCTGCCGGGCCCCATCCTGGCCCGGCTGACCGAACAGCTATGGAACGAAGAAGGCCGCTCCATGCTCTGGTGGTCGCTGCCGCTGGGCGGACGCGGCGCCATCTACCTCTTCGGCGCCATCACGCTGGGCCTGGGGCTGCTGGCCCTGTGGCGGCTGCTGTGCACGCGCCTGGATGTGCGCACCCTGCCCTGGGCCTGGCCGCTGGGCCTGTGCGTGACCGCGCTGGCGCTGGGGGGCATTCCCCTGGACGCCTCATCGGCACAGGGCCCGGGGGCGGCCTCGTTCCTCGCCTGGACCACCTGGCTGGCGCTGGCCGGCACCGCCTATGTCTGCCTGCATGGCATGGACGAAGGCCTGCGCAGCTGGCGCCAGGTGCAATGGTGCGTGCTGCAGGGCCGCTGGCGCGGCGCGCTCGAAGCCCTGCCGCTGTGGCCCGTGAGCTGGCTGCTGGCCGCGCTGGCCTGCGCGCTGTGGCTGATGTGGCCCGCAGGCGTGCAGCCTCTGCTGCCCGGATCGGCACCGCTGGCGGCGCTGGCCACGGCGCAGCTGCTGCGCGATGCGGCGCTGGCCACGGGCTTTTCACTGCTGGCCGGGCGCATCAAGTCGCCGCTGGCGGCCTTTGCCATCGCCTGGCTGCTCGTCAACATCGTGCTGCCGCTGCTGGTGTTCGGCGTGGCCGGCGCCGATGCCGCGGCCCTGGCCCAGCCGCTGGCGGCGGGCCTGACCCGGCCCGCCAGCACCGGCCTGTGGCTGTCCCTGGGCGTGCAGGTGGCCCTGGCGCTGGCCTGGCTGGCCCATGTGTTCCGCCAGCGCGTGCTCGGTTTCGCACGCGAGCAGCATACGGCCGTGCGGTGATTTGGACGGGGTTGCGGGCCGATCGGGACTAGAGCGTGTGATGCACTTTGCCGTGCCCGCGAAAGCAGGGAAAGGGGCCCGGAACGAGGCGCAGCACGCGCCGCGGTTGCCACACCGCAAGCGGGCTGCAACGAAGGGCCGGGCCCCTTTCCCTGCTTTCCCGAAGGGTTGGCTCTGCGCGCAGGCGCTCGCCGCGTTGCAGCGCTTGCCAAGGCATCAGCCTTGGCGGCGCACTGCGCCTTGCGATCACCAGCGCGCAAAGCCAACGCGGGTTCGTCAAAGTGCATCACACGCTCTAAGAAAGTAAAATCGCGGGTTCCACTAGGCCGGGCCGCAGGCGCCCTCTCCACATGAACTCCATCCAGATCGGCGTGGTCATGGGCTCCAGCAGCGACTGGGAGACCATGCAGCACGCAGTTGCCATCCTCCAGCAGTTCGGCATCGCCCACGAAGCCCAGGTCGTCTCGGCCCACCGCATGCCCGACGACATGTTCGCCTACGCCGAGGCCGCCGCCGGCCGGGGCCTGAAGGCCATCATCGCGGGCGCGGGCGGCGCCGCCCACCTGCCCGGCATGATCGCCGCCAAGACCGTGGTGCCCGTGCTGGGCGTGCCCGTGGCCAGCCGCCACCTGCAGGGCGTGGACTCGCTGCACTCCATCGTGCAGATGCCCAAGGGCGTGCCCGTGGCCACCTTCGCCATCGGCGCGGCCGGCGCGGCCAACGCGGCGCTGTTCGCCGTGGCCCTGCTGGCCAGCGAGGACCCGGCGCTGCGCGCCAGGCTCGAAGCCTTCCGCGCCGAGCAGACCGCCGCCGCGCGCGCCATGACGCTTCCCCCGGTGGCCGCATGAGCGCGTCCGACGTGATCCTGCCCGGCGCCACGCTGGGCGTGCTGGGCGGCGGCCAGCTGGGCCGCATGTTCGTGCAGTCGGCCCAGGCCATGGGCTACTTCACGGCCGTGCTCGATGCCGACCCGACCAGCCCCGCAGGCCTGGTCAGCCACCACCACATCCGCACCGGCTACGAGGATCCTGAGGGCCTGGCCGAGCTGGCGCGCCTGTCGGCCGCCGTCACCACCGAGTTCGAGAACGTGCCCGCCGCGGCGCTGAACCTGCTGGCCGCCCAGCGGCCGGTGTCGCCGGCCGGCTCGTCCGTGGCCATCGCCCAGGACCGCGCCCAGGAAAAGGCCCACTTCGTGCGCTGCGGCGTGCCCTGCGCGCCCTATGCCGTGATCGAGACGCCCGAGCAACTGGCCGCCGTGCACGCCAGCCTGCTGCCCGGCATCCTCAAGACCGCGCGCATGGGCTATGACGGCAAGGGCCAGGTCCGCGTGAAGAACGCCGCCGAGCTGGCCGCCGCCTGGGACGGGCTGGGCCGCGTGGCCTGCGTGCTGGAGAAGATGCTGCCGCTGGCGCACGAATGCTCGGTCATCGTGGCGCGCGGGCGCGACGGCGCCATGGTCCACCTGCCCGTGCAGCGCAACCTGCACCGCGAAGGCATCCTGGCCGTCACCGAGGTCTACGCGGGCAACCTGCCCCAGGCCCAGGTCGAGCAGGCCCTGGCCGCCGCCCGGTCCGTGGCCGACGGCCTGGACTACGTGGGCGTGCTGTGCGTGGAATTCTTCGTGCTGCAGGACGGCATGCTCGTGGTCAACGAGATCGCGCCGCGCCCGCACAACAGCGGCCACTACAGCCAGAACGCCTGCGACGTCTCGCAGTTCGAGCTGCAGGTGCGCTGCATGACCGGCCTGCCGCTGACGCAGCCGCGCCAGCACAGCCCCTCCATCATGCTGAACCTGCTGGGCGACCTGTGGTTCAAGGACAGCGGCAAGGCCCAGGCCCCCGCCTGGGACCAGGTCCTGGCCCTGCCCGGCTGCCACCTGCACCTGTACGGCAAGCACGACGCCAAGCGCGGCCGCAAGATGGGCCACCTGAACGTCACGGGCGCCACGCCCGAGGCCGTGCGCGCCACGGCACTGCAAGCCGCCGCCATCCTGGGCATCGCACCGTTCTGAAGGCCGCGCGATGATTCTCGATGGAACCCGGCCGGACGCCGTCCAGGCCGCGGCGCAGGCGCTGGGGCGCGGCGAACTGCTGGGGCTGCCGACGGAAACCGTCTACGGCCTGGCAGCCGATGCCGACAACGACGCAGCCGTCGCGCAGATATTCACGGCCAAGGGCCGGCCAGCCAACCATCCGCTCATCGTGCATGTGGCCGACAGCGGCGCCATCACGCGCTATGCGCGCGAGGTGCCGCTGTTCGCCCAGCAGTTGATCGACGCCTTCTGGCCCGGCCCGCTGACCCTGATCCTGCCGCGCCTGCCCCAGGCCGCCCGCGCCTCGACCGGCGGCCAGGACAGCGTGGGCCTGCGCTGCCCCTCCCACCCCGTGGCCCATGCCGTGCTGGCCGCCTGCCAGCGGCTGCAGCCGCCCGTCTGGGGCGTGTCCGCGCCCAGCGCCAACCGGTTCGGCCGCGTCAGCCCGACCACGGCCGCCCATGTGGCCGAGGCGTTCGGCGAGGCACTGCTGGTGCTGGACGGCGGTGCCTGCGAGGTCGGCATCGAGTCGACCATCGTGGACTGCACGCGCGGCGTGCCCGTGCTGCTGCGCCCCGGCGCCATCACGCGCGACGACATAGAACGCGCCTGCGGACTGCGCCCGCTGTCCAGGGACGAGCTGCTCAAGGACACGCCCCGCGCCTCGGGCACGCTGCTGGCCCACTACGCGCCCAACGCCAAGGTGCGCCTGATGGACGCCAAGCAGTTGCAGGCCGGCCTGGACGTGCTGGGCGCCGATGCGAAGCACCTGGCCGTCTACCACCGCGGGCCCCTGCGCACCGCCTCGCCGGCCATCACGCTGCGCGCCATGCCTGCCGATGCCGCCAGCGCCGCACGCGAGCTGTTCGGCACGCTGCGCGACTTCGACGAGCTGGGCGCCCGGCTGATCTGGATCGAGACCCCGCCCGACACCGCCGACTGGGAAGGCGTGCGCGACCGGCTGCAGCGCGCGGCGGCTGCGGCGTAGACCTGCCTCACTCGCGCGTGGCGATGTCCTTGCGCACGCGCCTGAGGTGGCCTTGCACGTAGAAGGCCGCCGCCTCCTCGTCGCCCGAGACGATGGCTTCGTAGATCAGCCGGTGCTCGGCCGCATACAGCCGGATGCGCTCGGCCTCGTAGATGCCATCGTCGCGCAGGCGCTGCCACAGCGGCTGGTCCATGCTGGCGGCGATCTCGTCGGCGATGCGCGCCATCAGCGCATGCCCGGTCATGCGGGCCAGCTGCCGGTGGAACAGGCGGTCGCATTCGCTCCACAGCGCCTGCTGCTGCGGATCGCCGATGTCCTGCACCGCGCTCATCCGGTCCAGGTAGTGCTCGGCCAGCGCGTCGCGCCGGTGCTGGCGCGCGGCCATGCGGGCCACGGCGGGCTCGATCAGCAGCCGGGCCTCCAGGATGCTCAGGGGACTGAAGTCCGCCTGCTGCTGCGGCACTGCACCGTCCGGCGCAGCCTGCGGCAAGGTGTCGGCGACATAGGTGCCAGAGCCGGGACGCGTCACGACCAGCCCCTCGTTCTGCAGGGCGCCGATGGCCTCGCGCACGGCGGGCCGGCTCACGCCCAGGCGCTGCGCCAGATCGCGCTCCGAAGGCAGGCGCGAACCGGGGGGATGCGCGCCGCCCGCGATGCCTGAGCGGATCTGCTCGGCCACCTGCTCATAGACCTGCTTGGGACGGAATTCGAGGCTCATGCGGTTCTTTTCCTGACCACCCTTCGCGGGCGGCATGGCGGCCAGTCTAGCGCCCATGCGGCCATTGCCGCCGCGCAACCGATGCTCTGCACCGCATGGCAGCTCGGTGGATACCCTGTTGCAATAGCCGGACCGCATCCTAAAGTGGCCATGAATTGGTATTGCCAAAAACCAATTGATGCCAAACCGGTTCTCCTCCTGACCATCTCAAGCACATCACGGAGGAAGCCATCCATGGCCGCCCGCATGCTTGAACCCTCTTTACATCTTGCCCATGGACACCGCCTCCCTTGCCTCCACCGGCCCCTTCCAGGTCTTCGATGCGGCCCGCACGGCCCAGCTGCTCGGCTATCCGGCCCTCATGCACGCCCTGGGGCGGGCGGCGGGCGAATACGAGGCCGGCGCCATCCTCAGCCCTGAACGCGCGGCCCTGCCCCTGGGCCAGGGCGGCGTGCTGCTGAGCATGCCCGCCACCGCAGCGGACCTGGGCGTGCACAAGCTGGTCTGCGTGCAGCCGGGCAACGCCCGCCAGGGCCTGCCCACCATCCACGGACTGGTCACGGTCTGCGACGCCCGCACCGGCAGGCCGCTTTTCGCGCTGGACGGCCCCGAGGTCACGGGCCGGCGCACGGCCGCCATCACGCTGCTGGCCCTGCGCGCGCTGGCGGCTGCGCCGCCGCAGGACATTGCCCTGATCGGCACCGGCACCCAGGCGCGCCACCATGTGCGGGCGCTGGCCTGCCTGCACCCGCAGGCGCGCATCCGCGTGCGTGGCCGCAGCCAGGCATCGGCCCAGGCGTTCTGCGACGGCCTGGGCGCCGTCCATGGCCGCATCGCTCCCCTGCACGGCCCCATCCCCGACAGCGTGGACACGGTGATCACCGTGACCACCAGCACCGAACCGGTCTACGACGAAGCGCCGCGCGCGGGCCGTACCGTCATCGGCGTGGGCGCCTTCCGGCCCGAAATGGCCGAGATCGGCCCCGCGACGCTGGCCGGCAGCACGCTGTTCTGCGACGACCCCCAGGGCGCCCGCCACGAGGCCGGCGACCTGCTGCGCGCCGGCATCGCCTGGGACCGCCTGCGCTCGCTGGCCAGCCTGCTGCGCGACGGCCCGGGAACGCCCGCCCCCTTCGTGTTCAAGAGCGTGGGCACGGGCGCGTGGGACCTCGCCGCCGCCCGCGTGGCGGCCTGTGCCCTGCAGTCCTGACCTTGCAAGCATCCCCCGGAGAGTCAACCATGCCGTCCGCCATCCGATCGTTCCTGCCCGCCCTCGCCACCGCGGCCCTGGCCGCCTTCAGTGGCCCGGCCCACGCCGACCAGCCCGCCGGCATGCAGGCCCGGGGCCGACCGGTCCGCGCCGTCCTCGGCATCTTCGAGCCCTTCGGCTATGCCGATCCCCGGACCCGCAGCATGGCGGGGTACGGCGTGGACCTCTGCCATGCCACCGGCCAACGGCTGGGCGTGCAGGTGCGGCCCATCCCATGAGCGGCGGCATCCATGGCGGCATGCGCGGCGGCACGGTCCGCGTGCTGGTGGACGGCGCAGCGCAGGGCGAGTTGCTGCACGCCGGCACGGGCCTGAGCTTCTGGGGCGGCGTGGACCCCGCCACGGGCCGGGTCATCGACCGCCACCACCCCCTGCACGGCCAATGCCTGGCGGGCCGCGTGCTGGCCATTCCCTCGGGCCGGGGTTCGTGCACCGGCAGCAGCGTGATGCTGGAGCTGATCCGCTCGGGCCATGCGCCGGCCGCCCTGGTGCTGGCCGAGGCCGACGACATCCTGACGCTGGGCGTGGTGCTGGCGCAGATGATGCATGGGCAGTCGCTGCCCGTGGTCTGCATCGGCCCGCAGGCCTTCGCCGGGCTGCGCGGCAGCGCGTTCGTGCGCGTCGACGGGGACCGCGTGACGGCCCATGGCGACAGGCCGCAGGACGGTTTTTCCGCCAGAGGCCCGGCGCCCGAAGAGGAGGCGCCGCAGGGCGCGCTGCGGCTGGACGACCACGACCGCGCCCTGCTCGCGGGCCGGCACGGCAAGGCCGCGCAGATGGCCCTGCGCATCGTGGCGCGCATGGCGCAGTTGCAGGGCGCCCGGGAGCTGGTCAGCGTCAGCCAGGTCCATATCGACGGCTGCATCTACACGGGGCCCTCCAGCCTCGAATTCGCGCGGCAATGGGTGCAGTGGGGCGCGCGCGTGGCCGTGCCCACCACGCTCAACGCGATCTCGGTGGACCAGCGCCGCTGGCGCGAACTGGGCGTGCCCGCCGCACTGGGCGAGCCGGCCAGCGCACTGGGCGAGGCCTACATGGCCATGGGCGCGCGCATGAGCTACACCTGCGCGCCCTACCTGCTGGATTCGGCACCCGCCGCCGGCGAGCAGATCGCCTGGGCCGAGTCCAATGCCGTCGTCTTCGCCAACAGCGTGCTGGCCGCGCGCACGCTCAAGTACCCCGACTACCTGGATCTGTGCATCGCCCTGTGCGGGCGCGCCCCGCTGGCGGGCTGCCACCTGGACAGCCACCGCAAGGCGCAGCTGCGCATTGCCGTGCAAAAGCCTGCCTTGGCCGACGATGCTTTCTACCCGCTGCTCGGCTACCACGCCGGGCTGCTGGCGGGCCGGCGCATCCCGCTGATCACGGGACTGGAAGATGCGGCCCCCAGCCAGGACGATCTCAAGGCCTTCTCGGCCGCCTTCGGCACCACCTCGGGCGCGCCGATGTTCCACATGGCGGGCATCACGCCCGAGGCCCTGCGCCCCGAGGATGCGATGGGGCCGGACTGCGCCGCAGAGCCGCTGTGCATCGATGCCGCCGACCTTGCGCGCAGCTGGGCAACGCTCAACAGCGCCCGCGACGGCAGCGTGGACCTGGTCTCGCTGGGCAACCCGCATTTCTCGCTGGCGGAATTCGCACGGCTGGCCGCACTGTGCCGGGGGCGGCGCAGGCATGCCGCCACCGCCCTGGTCATCACCTGCGGCCGCGCGGTGCACGAGCAGGCACGAAGCCAGGGGCATATCGCCGAGCTTGAACGCTTCGGCGCCACCGTGCTCAACGACACCTGCTGGTGCATGCTGGGCGAGCCCGTGGTCGCGCCCACGGCCCGCAGCCTCATGACCAACTCGGCCAAGTTCGCCCACTACGCGCCGGGCCTGGTCGGCCGCAGCGTGCACTTCGCGGGGCTGGCGCAATGCGTGGACGCGGCGTGCACCGGCCGCACGGACCGCATGCCGCCGCCATGGCTGCGCAGCCCCGACACGTCGTAGAAGGCTTGGTCGCAAGTCCCCGGCGGACCAGGAGTTCGGGCAGAAAGCTCAGCCCCAGTCCCGCCGCCAGCATGCAGAGGATTTCCGACGGCATTGGCGCACGGGGTTCGCCATCACATTCGCGATGACGAACTGGCGCTCGCCGCGTTGCAGCGCTTGCCAAGGCATCAGCCTTGGCGGCGCACTGCGCCTTGCGATCACCAGCGCGCAAAGCCAACGCGGGTTCGTCAAAGTGCATCACACGCTCTAAGGCCGTTTCCCCACCGGCTCATACGCCAGCTCCAGCCGGTACGCCAGCGCCAGGAACAGCGACTGCGCCAGGGTCAGCGTGCTGGTCAGCGAGCGAAAGCCGAAGGTGGCGCCGTCCTGGGCCAGCAGGGTGACGGTGGCGCGCGCGGCCAGGGGGCTGAGCTGGCTGTCGGTCAGCGCCAGCAGGCGCGCGCCGCGCGCCAGGGCCGTGTCCACCAGCTCCAGGGTCTCGGGCGCATAGGGCTCGAAGGAGACGGCCAGCAACACGTCGCCGGGCGCCAGCGCGCGCAGCTCGCCTTTTTGCATGGCGCCCAGGCCGTGCAGCCAGTGCACGGGCTTGTCCGTGTGCTGCAGCGCATAGGCCAGGTAGGCGCCCACGGGGAAGGCGCGGCGCGAGGCGGCCAGCCACAGCGAGGGCGCCTCCAGCATCAGGTCCACGGCCGCCTCGAACTGCGCGGGCGGCAGGCCGCGCTGCAGGGCCTGCAGGCTTTCGATGCTGCCCGCGATCACCTCGTGCGCCAGGCGCGCGCCGCTGCGCGGCTCGCTGCCGGTGGCGATCAGGCCGCGGATGCGGTCCTGGTAGTCGTGGCCCACCGACAGCTGGCGCGCGGCCTCGGCGCGGAACAGCGCCTGCAGCTCCGAATAGCCCGACAGGCCGAAGTGCTTGGCAAAGCGCACCACGGCCGAAGGCTGCACGCCGCAGGCCTCGGCCGTGGCCTGTATGCCGTCGAAGGCCAGGCGGTCGCCATGCATCTCCACATGCTTGCCAATGGCCTTGAGCTGGCGGCTCAAACCCTCGAAGCCCTGGCGCAGCACGGCAAGAAAGGCCTCGCGGTCCGCGAAGGGGCCCGCCGCCGGTCCGGCCTCGGTCATCGATGGTGATTTTCTATTTTTCATTTGATTGGAAATTTTTTTCTATTTCGATCTATGATCGGAGCCACGCAACGATTATGGACAGGGCCGCACACCGATGAGCACGCTGAACTTCCCCACTGACCGGCCGCTGGACGTGGCCTGCCTGGGCCGCCTGGCCGTGGACCTCTATGCCCAGCAGATCGGCTGCAGCCTGGAAGAGGCCAGCAGCTTCGCCAAGTACCTGGGCGGCTCCTCGGGCAACATGGCCTTCGGCACGGCGCGCCTGGGCCTGCGTTCGGCCATGATCTCGCGCGTGGGCGACGAGCACAATGGCCGCTTCCTGGTGGAAACACTGCGCCGCGAGGGCTGCGACACCAGCCAGGTGCAGGTCGATCCCCGGCGCCTGACCGGCATGGTGCTGCTGGGCATCAAGGACCAGGAGAGCTTTCCCCTGCTGTTCGCCCGCGAGAACTGCGCCGACATGGCGCTGGATGCCGAGGCCATCAGCGAGGCGTTCCTGGCCCGCTGCCGCTGCCTGGCCATCACGGGCACCCACCTGAGCGCGCCCGGCGTGCTGGCCGCCAGCCGCAAGGCCCTGGAGATCGCGGGCCGCCACGGCCTGGTGCGCGTGCTGGACATCGACTACCGGCCCGTGCTGTGGGGCCTGGCCTCGCGCGGCGATGGCGAGACGCGGTATGTCGCCAGCGCCGAGGTCAGCCGCCGCCTGCAGGACGAACTGGGCCAATTCGAACTCATCATCGGCACCGAAGAGGAATGGCTGATCGCCGGCGGCGTGGAGGGCGACCTGATCGCCAGCCTGCGCCGCGTGCGCGCATGCAGCCGGGCCGTCTTCGTGGTCAAGCGCGGGCCCATGGGCTGTTCGCTGATCGAGGGCGCCGTGCCCGATGCCATCGACGACGCGCCCACGGTGCGGGGCGAGCGCGTCGAAGTGCTCAACGTGCTGGGCGCGGGCGATGCCTTCGCCTCGGGCCTGCTGTCCGGGCTGCTGCGCGGCAAGACGCTGGCCGAGTCGGCGGCCATCGCCAACGCCTGCGGCGCCATCGTGGTCTCGCGCCATGGCTGCGCGCCGGCCATGCCCACCCAGGCCGAGCTGGCGCACTGGTTCTCGGGCCACCGCCATCCGCGCCCCGACCAGGACCCCGCGCTGTCCCACCTGCACCGCGTCAGCCGCGCGCGCGTGCAGTGGCCCGCGCTGTGCGTGCTGGCCTATGACCACCGCAGCCAGTTCGAGGACCTGGCGCGCGAGGCCGGCGCCGCGCCCGCGCGGCTGCGCGTGCTCAAGCGCCTGCTCAACGAGGTCGTGGCCCAGGTCGAGCGCGATCCGGGCAACGCCGGCCGCATGGGCGTGCTGATCGACGGCCGCCACCACCTGGGCGAGGCCGCCCTGCACGACGCCACCGGGCGCGGCTGGTGGATAGGCCGGCCCATCGAGCTGCCGGGCTCGCGCCCGCTGCGCTTCGACGGCACGGACTCGCTGGCCAGCGGACTGCTGCACTGGCCGCAAAGCCATACCGTCAAATGCCTGGTCTTCTACCACCCCGACGACGCGCCGGCCCTGCGCGCCGAGCAGGATGCCTGGCTGCAGCAGGTCTGGACCGCCACGCGCGCCAGCGGCCATGAGCTGCTGCTGGAGGTCATCCCCCCGAAGGACACGCTGGCGCCCGACGACCGTGGCGAGGCCGTGCTGCGCGCCATACGCCACTTCTACGACCTGGGCCTGAAGCCCGAATGGTGGAAGGTGGGCTGCATGGCGCGCGAGAACTGGCAGGCGCTGGACGCCCTGGTGCGCGAGCGCGACCCCTGGTGCCGGGGCGCCGTGATCCTGGGCCTGTCCCAGCCCGTGGAGCAACTGGTGCAGGGCTTTGCCGAAGCGACGGCGCCCGTGGTCAAGGGCTTCATGATCGGGCGCAGCGTCTGGGCCGGCCCCGCGCTGCAATGGCTCAGGAACGAACTGGACGATGCCGGCCTGCGCGACGCCATCGCCGCCAACTTCCGCGCGCTGATCGCGGGCTGGGATGCCAGCCGCCCAACCCAGGGAGCCTGCGCATGAACCTGCTCGTCAAGGCCGCGCCCGGCCGCACCGTCACCGACATCACGCCCGCCAGCGCCGGCTGGAAGCACATCCACTTCAAGGCCCTGCGGCTGGAAGCGGGCGACCGCGAAAGCTGGGCCACGGCATCGCTGGAGTACTGCATCACCGTGCTCACGGGCCAGGTGGACGTGCAGGTCGGCCGCCAGGCCTTCAGCGCCCTGGGCAGCCGCGCCAGCGTGTTCGAGGAAAGCGCGCCCACGGCCGTCTACGTGCCGCCGGGCCAGGAAGTCCGCATCACCGCGCGCGGCGCGGCCGAGGTCGCCCTGAGCGCCGCGCCCGCCACGGGCCGCCATGCCACGCGCGTGATCGCGCCCGAGAGCATGCGCCGCAGCGTGCGCGGCCAGGGCAGCAACACGCGCCATGTCTGCGACATCCTGCCCGAGACCGAGCCGGCCGAATCGCTGCTGGTGGTCGAGGTCATCACGCCCGCCGGCAACTCGTCGAGCTATCCGCCGCACAAGCACGACAGCGCCGACCCGGCAGACCCCACGGCCGAGACCGTGCTGGAGGAAACCTACTTCCACCTGCTCAACCCCAGCCAGGGCTTTGCCTTCCAGCGCGTCTACACCGACGACCGCAGCATCGACCAGGCCATGGCCGTGGAACACCGCGACACCGTGCTCGTGCCGCGCGGCTACCACCCCTGCGTGGCACCGCACGGCTACGACCTGTACTACCTCAACACCATGGCCGGCCCCGAGCGGCGCTGGGCCTTCCGCAACGACCCCGCGCACGAATGGATGCTGCGGCCGCGCTGAACCTCAGCGCCCCCCAAGACAAAAAACCCACCCGGAGACAAAAGAAATGCCCTTCCACACACCGGCCCGCAAGGCCTGGGTGCCCTGCGCCCTGCTCGCCCTCGGCCTGACTGCCGCCCATGTCCATGCCCAGGCGCCGGCCGCCTGGCCCGCCCAGCCCCTCAAATGGGTCGTGCCCTACGCGCCGGGCGGCACCACCGACGTGATCGCGCGCCAGCTGGCCGTGCAGATGGGCAAGGACCTGGGCCAGCCCGTGGTCATCGACAACCGCCCCGGCGCGGCCAGCATCATCGGCGCCACGCTGATCGCGCGCTCCGCGGCCGACGGCTACACGCTGGGCACGGCCGACTCGGGCACGCTGGCCTTCAACCCCGCCATGTATGCGCGCCTGAGCTATGACGCGGGCAAGGACTTCAGCCTCATCGGCGGCCTGGGCCGCATGCCCCTGGTGCTGGCCGTGCACCCGGCCTTCCCCGCGAAGAACGTGCAGGAATTCCTGGCCATGGCGCGCAGGGAGCCGGGCGGCATCTCCTCGGCCTCGTCGGGCCCGGGCTCGCCCCTGCATGTGGCGCTGGAGCTGTTCAAGCAGCGCACGGGCACCCACATCCTGCACGTGGCCTACAAGGGCTCGGCCCCGGCGCTGCAAGACCTCATGGCGGGCCAGATCCAGTCCATGTTCGTGGACCTGCCGCCCAGCCTCTCGGCGATCCGCGCGGGCAAGCTGCGCGTGCTGGCCGTGGCCACGCCCCAGCGCCTGTCCATCCTGCCCGAGGTGCCCACCATGGCCGAGGCCGGCGTGCCCGGCTTCGAGGCCTATGCCTGGCAGGGCTTCGTCGGCCCCGCCCACCTGAGCCCGGCACTCACCGAGCGCCTGAACAAGAGCCTGGCCACCGCCCTGCGCCACCCCGAGACGCGCGCCAAGCTCGAAGAGATCGGCATCCAGCCCATGGAGATGACGCCGCAGCAGTTCGCAGGCTTCGTGCGCTCGGAGCAGGCGCTGTGGAGCGGCGTGATCAAGGCCGCCAACATCAAGATGGATTGAAAAATTGCACCCCCTGAGTCGCTTCGCGCCTTCCCCCAAAGGGGGACGACACCCTCGGTGCGGGGCGGCGCGGCCAGCATAGGCCCTTCCTCGGTGTCCCTGAGCTTAGCTATCGCCAGTTTCATGGGTTGTGACCATGGATAGCTCACGCCGTGAACCACCGAAGCTGCTTATAAATTACTCGAGACACGCCATGACCCTCGCATCCCGCCGCCAATTCATCCACTCTCTCGGCGCGCTGGCCGCAACGCCTGTCCTGCCCGCCATGGCGCAGGCACCGGCCGGCGCCTGGCCCCAGCGCCCCATCGAACTCATCGTGCCGTTTGCGGCTGGCGGCGGCACCGACGTGCTGGCGCGCGCGCTGGCCGAGGTGGCGCGCAAGCACCTGCCCCAGGACCTGATCGTGCTCAACCGCGCGGGCGCCAGCGGCGCCGTGGGCTGGACCGAACTGGCCAACGCCCGGCCCGACGGCTACAAGATCGGCATCATCACCGTCGAGCTGACCATGATCCCGCACATGGGCCTGACCAAGATCAGCTCCGACGCCCTGCTGCCCGTGGCCCGCCTGAACGCCGACCCCGCCACCATCGCCGTGCGCGCCGACGCGCCCTGGCGCAGCATCGAGGAGCTGATCGCCGCCGCGCGCAAGGACCAGGCCTCGGTGCGCATCGGCAACGCCGGCCCGGGCTCGCTGGGCCACCTGGCCGCCGCCGCGCTGGAGGACAGGGCGGGCGTGAAGTTCAACCACGCGCCCTACCGCGGCGCCAACCCCGCCGTGCTGGACCTGCTGGGCGGCCACATCGAGGCCGTGGCCGTCACGCCCGTGGAAGTCGCCACCTATGTGGCGGCCGGCAAGATCCGGCCCCTGGCCATCATGGCCGACCAGCGCATACAGGCCGGCTGGGACGCCGTGCCCACGCTCAGGGAACGCGGCATCGACCTGCTGATCGGTGGCTGGCGCGGCCTGGCCGTGCCGCGCAACACGCCCGACGCCGTGGTCCAGGCCCTGCGCAAGGCCATGGCCCTGACCCTCAAGGACCCGGCCCTGCGCGAAACCATGGCCAAACAGAACATGGGCGAAGGCTATCTGGACCAGCCCGAGTTCAAGGCCGTGATCGATCGCGACAACGCCGTGTTCAAGCAGTTGGTGGACCGGCTGGGGATCAGGGCCTGAGCCGTTGCGGCGGGGTCCATGGCCACCAGGCGGACGGCCGCGCCGCTACAAGCGCTACAAGCACTACGAGCGCTACAAGCGCGGGGCGCCAGGGGCATGCGCTCACTCATGGGACATCGGGCTGCCTGCGACCGCCGTGCAGGAGAGATCCAGGGGGCCGAATACGCGGTATTGCGGCAAGCCCAGCGTCGGCATCACGCTCAGGTAGTGGCACTGGGCCGATGCTTCGTGGGTGCAGGCCACGCTGTAGATGGCGTATCGGTTGGGCGCGAAGACCTTGGGGTCAAACGGCAAGATGACCGGCGTCACCTTTTCAGCCATGAAGATGCGTTGCGCGGACTGCCGGGAAACCTCCGGAAACGGCATGTCGTCGTAGGCCTGCAGTGCGCCCAGCTGGGGATGGCAGGCGGCCAGTTTTTCCGAGAGGCCGGGCTCGGAGAAAAGCGTGTGGTGCCCGGGCGCAGTCTCCGCAGACGCCTTGGCCCAGCACAGCACCACCGACAGCGCGATGAGCATCCGATGGTTCATGGTCCACACCCCTCTTCGACTGCCCTGCACAACAGATCGGGCCTGCGCGGCCCCCTCCCGCATGAACCCTACCAGCAAGGCCCCGACGCCAGGCTGGCGTCGGCAGCATTGCGATTGCCGCGCAGGCCCGACTGCACGATGGTGTATGCATAGCACTGCGTGTCCTTCGCCTGCGAACCGGTCGGAGTCGCCTTGGCCGAGTAGCTGGTGCCATCGCCGGTGAGCGTCAGGGTGTAGTAACTCGTGGGGCCCGAATTGGTGATGGCGTGGGGCAGCGACGGATACCCCAGGTCGGCGGCCGATGTCGAATACCGGTTGTGGATGCTGAAGTACTTTTCCTCGCGCATGGCCAGGTCCAGCAGGGCATTCTTCGCGTCGGTGCGCCGCACCTTGCGCATATAGCTTTCGTACGAAGGCATGGCGAGCGCCGCCATGATGGCGACCAGCGCCACCACGATCATCAGTTCGATCAGGGTGAAGCCCATGGGCGCGCGATGGCAAGAAGGCCGGACCTGCATGGAACAGCCCTCCCTCAACGCACGCGCCACCAATTGACGCGCTGGGCGTTGACGTTGACGCCGGGGTCGACCTCGAACACCTTGCCCGAACCATCTTCGGTCTGCGTGACGATGAACTTGCGCGAGTCGGTCTCCACGGGCAGTGCCGCTCCCGTGCCGCTGGTGCCTATGCCGGCGATGACGGGCCCCGTGTAGCCGGTGTTCATGAAGTAGTTCCTGTCCCTTACCGTCCCCGTGTCCGGCCGCAGGGCCAGCGTGTATCCGGTCGCCTGCTTGACTTCACAACTGAGCGCCCGGTTGACCGCAGGCGTCGTGGTGTTGACGACCAGCATGCCATCCATGAACGCCGGGTTGTAGACGATCTGCTCGCCCGCATCCGGCAAGACCATGCGCCAGCCCATCCTGTCGTTGCCACTGGCACACGCCTTGCCGTTTTTCCAGCACACGGGATGCTGGGTGACCGTGCGTACGCCCGAGATGCCCAGCGCAGCGTTGTCAAAGGCCTGCTGCGCCAGCGTCTGCACCTGCAGGAGCCGTTCGGCGACCGGGGCGGCATCGCCAGGGGCCAGGGACTCGTAGGCCGTGCTGCTCCTGGCATTCCAGGCCTGCATGTCGGCATCCCAGATGCCGTACAGCGCATAGGGGCCTGGCGCGAAATGCTCGCCCGCATTCAATGTCTGGGGATAGATCTTGCCCGTGCCGAAATTGAGCACGATGCGGTAGATGTCGTTCTTCGCCGTGGTGCTGACCAGGACCGAGGTGGTGATGGGGCGCCCCGCGTTGAAGACGGGGGTGCTGCGCACCGCCCAATTGGCCGGGTCCTCGCTGGTCAGATCGAAGCGCCAGACATTGCCCAGCATGTCGCCCGCATAGACGTAGTCGGTGATGTGGTCGCCATCGAGGTCGGCCGCCGTCACCTGCGTGATGCCGTTGCGCCGCGTGATTTGTCCGCTGGCGTTCCTCTCGGGCTGGCCGGCCGGCAGGAACCGGAAGGTTCCCACGCCCGCGCCCTTCGGATCGATGAGCAGGACGAAGATGCCCGACTTGCCCGATTCGCTGTTCTGGCCATTGGGAAAGATGATGCCCCAGCCGCCGTTGTGCAGGCGGCGGATCAGCGGCCTGCCATAGACGTTGCCCAGGCTGTCGCCGCAGCGGTTGGCTGCGGTATCGCCCGCGCACCTGAGGGTTCGGGAATTCCATTCCCCCAGGACCAGGTCATGCGCTGCGGCCGTGCCGAACTGGTCGGGGTTCGTGACGTCCAGCAGGTACAGGGCCCCCGTGCCTATGCTGGTGTCATCGGCGATCACGCCTTGCGGCACGCCGCTCGCGTTCACATTGCCGCCCGCGCCCAGGCCGCCCGCGAGCCAGGTGCGCCATGCCTCCTTCACGAACAGGTCGCCCACGCCGGGCGTGGCATCGACGTAGGCGTTGTGCGAATACTGGGTGTCGCCGTAGTTCAGGCGCTTCTCGCTGGGGTGGGCCATGGTCCTCAGCGCCTGGCCGGGCATGTAGCCCAGCACTTCCCGGCCGTCGTTGCGCAATGTGTCGAAGCTGCCATTGGACAGCAGCCTTCCCGAGCGGAAACCATGCAGGAAGCCATCATTGGCCCCCGCATACACGACGTGGGTGCGCCCTGCCTGCGCAGCGGCGAACTGCCGGTAGCTGGTGCCTTCTGGCGCGGCCTTGCCGGGATACAGGCGATCGGCCCAATTTTCCGCATAGGGGGAGCCGGGCGCGCCGACCCAGGTCGGGCTGGAATGCATGATGTCGCCCAGCAGGCCGTCGCGCCTGCGGAACTTGCGGGGGTCGCCAGGTTGACCGCCGGGTTGAATTTCCCGGCTGCGATCGCCCCGCAAGTAGTCGATGAAGGCTGCGGCATCGGCGGGCAGGGACTGTTTCTGTACCGTGCCCAGGTTGTCATAGTTCAACTCGACACCCTGCGCTCCATCCCAGGTCAGCAGGCGGCGGCTGGCCTGTGCGGCCGCACTGCCGCCGCCGGTGGCAGCGCAGGCCCCGCCGGTCAGCACACAGCTGGCATCCCAGGTGGCACGGGGAGCGATGCTGGCCGAATCATCGGCATTGAGCACCAGGCGGTGGGCGCGCAACTGCCCCCACCAGTTTCTCGGATGGTAGGACGCCAGGTACAACTGGCTGCCCACCTGCACACGCCCGTCTGGCGGAATATTGCCTTCTGCGGAGGAGACGGAATTGCTGGCAGGCTCCGCCCGGAAGCACATGATCTCGTGCACATTGCTGCCGCCTCCGGTTGCGGCGGCGAACCCGAACCTCAGTTTGGCCGGCAGAGGGCCATTGGCCTTGGTGATATCGCGGTCCCTGATCACGTTGGTGATGCTGCCGTTGTCGACGCTGTAAGAAAAGCTCAGAAGGCCGTCCTGCGTGATTTTCAGGTTATAGCTGAAAGGGGTGGCCTTGTCGCGCTGAGGCCTGGGCACAGCCTGCTGATTGAAAAGCGTGACTCCTGTGCCAAGCTCCACGGATGTAAGTATGGGATAGTTTTTGAATTGCTCTCCCTCATGCACTCCCTTCCTGCAGGCACGCTGCACGACCATCTTCTGTTCATTAGTAAGTTGGCCAGTAAAGGAATTTGGCGGCAATTTTTTCAAAGTTTCCCAGCGAATGCTGCCTGCGCCTCTCAGGATAATGGAATTGGGGACAGCTTTAATATAATCCTCGTCACCATAATCTCCGCGCCTGTGAAAATTCCCATATTCGTCAATACCCAAACCGAGGTAGGCGCCAAGCATGCCGCCGGGATCATCTTGAGCAGCAGCACGGATCCCGTTGTAGCATATATAGGCCAGAGCACCGCCCGAGTAGCCCAACGGCGGAAGCCCCTTGATATCCCGTACCTGGGCCGCATCGACCAGAAAGAAACTCATGCCGTCCGCACCGGATTGCTGCCCCTTCTCATTCTTGAATCCATTGCCTCCATAGGTGACCGTCTTGAAGGTGATGTCCACGCCCTGGTTCGAAGGGAATTCAAATTTGGAATACACGGCGCCTTTCTGCATGTTGCCGTTGCCTCCATTGCGCACGGTATCCCCGTTCGTGAGCCGCAGCGCGCCCTTTCCTGGCGGGTCAGGTATGCCATCGAGCAGTTGCCCCGTATCGCCGCCCACCTGGACTCTGCCGCTGTAGTCGGACAGGCCCAGGCAGCCAGGGATGGTGGAAGCGCTGCCATCCCCGGCCTTGCGGGCCGTGAGGCAGGCCCCGCCAATGGCCAACCAGTCATAACTGGTGCTGGTCCCCGTCATGTCTTCGCTGACGACCAGTTGTGCCAGCGCTGCCGGAGGCATGGCCGACAGCGCCAGTGCCAGCGCGGATGCGAAAGGCGTCAGCCTGAATTGCTTGTCGGCCATCACAATGCTCCGAGATCGATGGAATTGAAACTGAAGGAAAAGCTGCTCTGCACGATGGACACCGTGCTCGCATGGCCGCCAAAACCCATGGCGGACACCTGGAAAGTCCTGGCGCGGTAGGGGCCCGTGCCCATGTCGGCGATGTACAGCCGTGGCGAGGCGCCGTAGTTCACGTCCCCGACGACGGCGGCATTCGCCGCCAGGCCGCCACCCGCAGTCACCACCATGCTCCCTGGCCTGTAGGTGGTGTAGCCCGTCCAGGGCAGGGACGTGGCGTCAAGGGGCTGCTTGCAGACGCGCATGCGCGTGGGGTCGTTGCCGTCGACCACGCCGGTGCATGCCACGGGCGGGTCGCGGCGGGCCACGGTCAGCGCGCGCCGGGCCAGCCACCATTCGCCGTAGCGCAGCGTGCTTTCGGCCGCCTGGAAGGCCCGCTGCTTGTCCATGGTGTTGCCCGCGGCGCTCTCGCCCAGGCCCAGCCCCTTCATCGCATGGACAGCCAGCAGGGCGACGATGGCCAGCATGATCATGGCGATCACCAGAACCATGCCCGCCTGGCGTTTGGCCTTGCAGTCCTTCGTCATCGCATCTCCTTACGGTCCGGCATACCGCACCCGGTTCATCAGGCTGACGTATTGCACGATTTCGCCCGTGCCGCCCTGGGCCTGTCCGCCGGCGGGCGCGTTCACGATGTCGGCGAAGGCCACGGCCAGCTTGATGGCGCGCACCTGTGTCCATTGCGTCACGGAGGTGGCGGGCAGGTAGCTGTCCACGCTGCCGTCGCCGGTGGTGTCCAGCCCGTACCAGGCCTTGAAGGACTTGATGCCACGCGCCAGCGCCACGGGGCCTTGGCGGGTATTGGCAGCCGTGTCGAACACCGTGCACTCCAGCTCGCCGCTGGCATTGACGGCGTAGGTGTTGACGAAGACCGGGCTGTCCGCCCCCTGGTACGCCGTGCCCAGGCAGGTGTACAGGTCGTCGCCGCCCGCACTCTGGAAACGCACGCTGACCACGGCATCGGTGCCGCCATTGCCGCCCTGTCCGTGGACGACCTGCCCGGCCTCTCTGAAGTTGCGTGCCGCATCCGCCGGGAACGCACTGCGCAAAGTGTCCTGCAGCGGCCTGGCATGGCGGCCCGCCAGCTGCAGCGTATTGGTGCTCGTGGTCAGCACCAGGCGCTGGCTGTCGTGGATTGCCGAGACACTGTTCTGCCCGACGAATCCATTCTTGGCCACGATGTACAAGCCCGTCATCGCAAACACGCACAACAGGCTCAAGGCCATGGCGACCATGAATTCGATCAGCGTCATGCCGGCCTGCCGCCGTGGCCGCAGCGTGCGGTGTCGCAGCCCGGTCATGGCGTGACGTGCAGTACGTAGGCCCGCGTCCCGAACGTCGCGGCGGAGGCGGCGGGCTGGGGACTTGCCGAGTGCCGCACGTCCACGAAATGCTCGTTCCAGGCCAGGCGGATGCTGCAGCTTTGCGGCCTGCCTGCCTGGGCCGCGGCACCCGTGCCCGACGCGGCGCCCAGGCAATTCACGTCCACCTTGGCCTGGGGCAGTGCCGTCTGCACACTGTCGCGCCAGGCCCCCAGGTCCGCGATGGCGCGATCCCTCGCGGTGCAGGCGCTGCAGTCGCTGGCCGGCGACGCCACGGCAAGATAGGCGCAGCCCGGCGTGCTGGCCCCGCTGGTGCTGAAACAGGGGGAGTGGCTGGTGTCCGCCCAGAACCTCCGGTTGGCGTACATGGCCGAGGCCAGGCTCGATGCCTGCAAGGCCGCCACGGTGCGCAGGCTGGACGTCTTGGCGGAAGCCATGGCCTTGAGCATCAGCCCGGAACTGCCCAGAATGCCCAGGGAAATGACCACCAGCGCCACCAGCACTTCGATGAGCGTGAAGCCGCCATGGGGCCTGCCCGCGCCGCATTCACCAGGATGGGCGCCCACCGCTTGCAGCAACGCGCCGCACCCTGCGGCAAGCGGCTCGCCGCGCTCCTTCCTGCGCAAGTGGCCTGCATGTTTCATGTGCAATCCGCCTGGCCTGCCTTGAGAATGGAGAATTGCCCCGCCATATGGATGGCCAGGCAGCGCTGTGCCATGGCGTCCGCAGGCGTCGTCACCAGTTTGAAAATCATTTTTCCGCTGGTGGGCAGATCGAAGGAAAATCCATCCCGATTGAATTTCAGGCGGCTGCCATTATCGGAGGCGCTGAGCACATCCGTTCCCGTGAATGCCTGCTCCACCTTGAGCACCTCACCCGAGTCCGGGCTCCCATTGCGGTTGGCATCGGCAAAAACCATCCACCCCGTTTCCCAGCGATTGCCGCCGTCGCAGGACTGGCCTTGGGTGGAAGCGCAGACGATGACGGTCTCGCCCTGCCTGAGCGCCTGCGACCTTGCATAGCGTATGGACGCGCCCAATTGCTCGATTTCACCTTGGACCCGGTTGGACCGGATCAGGCCGGCCATGCTGGGAATGGCGAACGCCAAAGAAATTGCAATCAATGCAACGACAGTGAGCATTTCAATGACGGTAAATCCGCCCGATAGGGCATGGCGGGAAATCATGGTCCCATTTCTTTGGTTTTTTCACACAGCCCAACGCAATCAAAGGACGGACCTGTAACTATGATATTGCCACGTGGCGATGGGCAGAATGTATGCCAAACAGCAAGAGGAAGCAATAAGACTATTCTTAAAATAAGGATCAGACAATTCTGAAAAAAACTGGACTCCGCAGCCCCTCCTTATTGAATGAACCCCTGCGCGAACGACGCCCGCAAAAATTCCACGAACACCGCCACCGCACGCGGCACGTGGCTGGCGTAGGGGCGGATGGCGAACAGCTGTTCGCCGAAGGCATCGACGGGCCGCCAGCCGGGCAGCACCTCGCGCAGCTGGCCCGATGCCAGGCCCGACTGCGCGCTGAAGTCCGGCACCAGGGCAACGCCCAGGCCGGCCATGGCGGCGTCGCGCAGCATTTCGCTGTTGTTGGCGGCGAAGCCGCCGGCCACGGGCACGACCACGCGCTCGGCGTCCGCGCCGGCCTCGGCGGGCACGAAGCTCCAGGCCATGGCGCCCTGGGTGCGCGGGTAGTGCAGGCAGTGGTGGGCGGCCAGGTCCTGGGGCGTGGCGGGCGCACCGTGCTCGGCCAGGTAGCCGGTGCTGGCCACCAGCAGCGAGCGCGTGGGCGCCAGCGCCCAGGCCACATGGGTCTCGGGCGGGGCCGAGGCATGGCGCACGGCGATGTCGAAGCCCTCCAGCGCCAGTGAGCGCAGGTGGTCGGACAGGTCCAGCTCCAGCCGGATCTGCGGGTGGGCCCGCAGAAAGGCCGGCAGCCGGGGCATGAGCTGCTGGCGCGAGAAGGCCACGGGCGCCGTCACGCGCAGCAGGCCGCGCGGCTCGGCGGCCAGGTCGCGCACGCCCGCGAAGCTGTGGGCGATGTGCTCGAAGGCGCCGCGCGTGTCGTCCACCAGGCGCTGGCCCGCTTCCGTCAGGCGCACGCTGCGCGTGGTGCGCGTGACCAGGGCCACGCCGGCGGCGCGCTCCAGCTCGGCGATGTGCTGGCTCATGGCCGCCTTGCTCACGCCCAGGCGCGCGGCGGCCGAGGTGAAGCTGCCCTGCTGCTCCAGCACCCCCAGCCAGTGCAGGTGGCTCCACAGGGCGTCGGCCTTGGTCTCGATATTTTCATTTGCCATGCATGGATTGTTCATCACAGCGAACAATCAATTCAAGCGCGGCGCCTAGGCAGACCCGGCATGCACTCCTAGACTGCAGCGCATGAACACCGCAAACACCTCCCTCGCTTCCATCGTCCACTACGTCAACGGCCAGCGCACGGCAGGTGCCGGCGGCCGTTCGCAGGACGTGACCAACCCCGCCACCGGCCAGGTGACGGGCCGCGTGTCCCTGGCCTCGCGCGCCGACGTGGATGCCGCCGTGGCGGCCGCCAAGGCGGCCTTTCCCCAATGGGCCGACACGCCGCCCATCCGCCGCGCCCGCGTGATGCTGCGCTTCCTGGAGCTGCTCAACCAGCACAAGGACGCACTGGCCCATGCCATCACGGCCGAGCACGGCAAGGTGTTCACCGATGCCCAGGGCGAGGTCAGCCGCGGCATCGACATCGTCGAGTTCGCCTGCGGCATTGCGCAGCTGCTCAAGGGCGATTTCACCGACCAGGTCTCCACCGGCATCGATAACTGGACGCTGCGCCAGCCGCTGGGCGTGGTCACGGGCATCACGCCCTTCAACTTCCCCGTGATGGTGCCGATGTGGATGTTCCCCGTGGCCATCGCGGCGGGCAACACCTTCGTGCTCAAGCCCAGCCCCATCGATCCCACGCCGTCGCTGCTGATCGCCGATCTGCTCAAGCAGGCCGGCCTGCCCGACGGCGTGTTCAACGTGGTCCAGGGCGACAAGGAGGCCGTGGACGCGCTGATCGAGCACCCCGATGTCAAGGCCGTGAGCTTCGTGGGCTCCACGCCGATCGCCAACTACATCTATGAAACGGGCGCCCGCCACGGCAAGCGCGTGCAGGCCCTGGGCGGCGCCAAGAACCACATGGTGGTCATGCCCGACGCCGACATCGACCAGGCCGTGGATGCGCTGATCGGCGCCGGCTACGGCTCGGCCGGCGAGCGCTGCATGGCCATCAGCGTGGCGGTGCTGGTGGGCGACGTGGCCGACCAGCTGATCCCGCGCCTGGTCGAGCGCACCAGGGCGCTGAAGGTGCTGGACGGCGAGGATCTGGCCGCCGAGATGGGCCCCATCGTGACCCGTGCCGCGCACGAGCGCATCACCGGCTACATCGATCTGGGAGTGAAGGAGGGCGCGCAGCTGCTGGTCGACGGCCGGGGCTTCGACGGCAAGGCCGCCGGCGCGGCCACGGGCACCGACACCTCGCAGGGCTTCTGGCTGGGCGGCACGCTGTTCGACCATGTCACGCCCGACATGCGCATCTACAAGGAAGAGATCTTCGGCCCCGTGCTGGCCGTGGTGCGCGCCAAGGACTTCGCCGAGGCCGTGCAGCTGGTCAACGACCATGAGTTCGGCAACGGCGTGGCCTGCTTCACGCGCGACGGCAATGTGGCGCGCGAATTCGGCCGCCGCATCGAGGTCGGCATGGTCGGCATCAACGTGCCGATTCCCGTGCCCATGGCCTGGCACGGCTTCGGCGGCTGGAAGCGCAGCCTGTTCGGCGACATGCATGCCTACGGCGAGGAAGGCGTGCGCTTCTACACCCGCCAAAAGAGCATCATGCAGCGCTGGCCCGAGAGCACGCCCAAGGGCGCCGAGTTCGTGATGCCCACGGCCAGGTAGGCGCAGGCCCGCTCCATGAAGAAACCAGCCCGCGGGCTGGTTTTTCTTTGGGGACTGCGGCCTGTCAGAAGCGATATCCGATGCCGATGGCGTAGACGTTGGGGTTCAGCTTGAGCGACACGCTCTGGCCCGAGGACAGGTGCGCCGAGGTCTTCAGGAAGCTCTTGTAGTAGGCCACGTCCAGGAACCAGCGCTCGTTGAAGTGGTAGACGAAGCCGATCTGCGGCGTCAGGCCCCACTTGCTGTCCACCGAGGCCGTGGTGGGGTTGGCCAGCGTGCCGCCGGTCAGGCCGTTGAGCGCGGCGGTGGTGCGCTCGCCGAAGAACTTGGCATAG
Organism: Comamonas sp.; assembly: GCA_041984925.1. GTDB lineage: Bacteria > Pseudomonadota > Gammaproteobacteria > Burkholderiales > Burkholderiaceae_C > Comamonas. The sequence continues at coordinate 21,066 of JBHIXF010000016.1, read as the reverse complement.
GTCACGCCCAGGCCCACGTAGGGGCGGAAGGCGGAGTTGGCCTCGCCGAAGCGGTACTGCGCGAACACCGTGGCCGGCATGACCTTGGTGCGGCCCAGCTTGCCCGTGCCCGAGATGGCGCCGTCGCCCACGAAGTCGTGCTTGAACGGCAGGCCCACGGGCACGTCGATGGCCCAGTTGTCGGTGACCATGTAGGTCACGCCGCCTGTGAGCTGGCTGTTGGCCTGCACGTCCACGCGGGTGTCGTGGAAGCTGGGCGTGGTCAGCCAGCCGCTGCTGGTCTGGGGGTCGATGCGCGTGGCGCCCAGGCGCACGCTCCAGGTGCCGGCGGACTGGGCGCTGGCGGCCATGCAGGCCGTGGCCGCGGCGATGGCGGCGGCGATGCGCAGGAATGTCTTCATGGATAGCTCTCCTCGTGTTCGTTCCGTGCGCGCGGTCACAGCCAGCCCGCGCGGGCCAGCGTGCGGGAGGCCAGCTGGCTCATCTGCTGGTGGCCGTAGGGCGTGGGGTGGAAGCTGTCGGAGAAGGCATAGCTCTTCCACCAGTCGGGACTGGTCTCGCCCACGGGGATGGACTTGGACAGCGCGGCCTCGGTGCAGCCCGGGAAGTCATAGGTGGGCAGTCCGTCCGATCCCACGCCGGTGGCAGGGCAGGCCGCCTTTTTCACATTGGTGTAGGCGTACTGCGCGGGGTCGGCCATCTGGCGGCGGAACTCGTCGTAGAAGTCGATGATGGCCACGCGGCTGTCGCCCGCAAAGCCGGCAGCCACCTGCTGGTTGAAGGCCTTGACCCAGCCGTCGAAAACGACCTCCAGCTGGGCCGCCGCGGCCGAGCCCTGCTGCTGCGCCACGGACTGCAGCACCATCTGGAAGCGCGGCGTCAACGTGATCGCGGGCACGTTGAGGATGGCCACGCGCGTGGCGCCCTTGGCCAGCACATTGGCCTGGATGGTGGCGACATAGCCCTTGGCCAGGTTCTGCATGTACAGGCCGCCGGCCTGGGCCATGCCGGCCTGGCCCTGCTGCAGCAGGGCGCCCAGCGTGGCTGCGTCGATCTTGGTGGCCAGCAGGGCCTGGAAGCTGGCGCCCTGGTCGCGGGAGGCGGCCAGGAAGGCGCCGACCACGTCGGCCGCGTCATTGGCACCGCCGTCGATCACCGCCAGGTCGTCGGCCGTGAAGCCCGCCGCGCCGGCCAGCAGGATCTGCTGCGTGATGGAGACGGGCGCCGTGGGCGCCTTGGCGTAGTTGATGCGGCCGCCGCCCACGGCGTAGTTGGTGCATGCGGTGTTGGGCGTGAAGGCCGTGCCGTTGAAGCGCGGGCACAGCGGGACGTTGTACAGGCCCGCCACGCGCTCGGCCCAGACCTGGTTGGAGCCCGCGCCCGTGGGCGTCGCATTCTGCACCGTGAACTTGTAGCCGAAGGTGCCGCTGTCGGACAGGCTGTCGCCCATCACCTTCACGGAAGTGATCTTGGCCTTGGGGGTGGTGTCGGCGCCGCTGCCGCCGCCGCAAGCGGCCAGCAGGCCGGCCGTGGCCATGGCGGCCGCGAGAATTCGGAAAGGTGTAGCCAAGATGCAATCTCCGTCAGGTGTTGTGAATAGCACGACCGTGCTTTTTTAGTGATTGCCATCGTAGCGACACTCCAACCAGGGCGATACCGGGCAAGTACCGATAGGCATCGCTGCCGGACCGGAGTTGCCGGGACTTTCCCTGCGCGCCGCACGCGGGCCAACAGACGATAAGAGAGGGCGGCGGCGCCCACGGGTAGGACAATGCGCTTCGCGGGCCGATGACGAAGGCACCCCCCTGCAAAGGCAAAAGGCCTGCACGCTGGCAGGCCTTTGCGTGCGCAAGCGCGCGGTTCAGCGGTCGCGTGCCGTCCAGTCCACCAGCGCATCCCAGGCGGCGCGCGCCGCCGCGGCATGGGGGTGGTTGGCGATGGCCACGAGCACGTAGCGCCGCCCGCTGGCCGCATCGACATAGCCGGCCAGGGCCGAGGCATCGCGCAGCGTGCCGGTCTTCAGGTGCGCCAGGCCCTGGGCCTGGCTGAGGCTGCGGCGCAGCGTGCCATCCACGCCGACGATGGGCATGGACGCTACGAATTCGGGCATCACCGACGAGGACCAGGCCTGCTGCAGCATGCGCGCCAGTCCCGAGGCGGTGATGCGCGCCTCGCGGCTCAGGCCCGCGCCGTTGTCCACCACGGGCTGCTCGGCCGCGCCCCAGCGCAGCTGCCACCACTGGCCCAGCGCCTGGCGCGAGGCCTCGAAGCTGGCCACGCCCGTGCGCTGCATGCCCAGGGTCAGGAACAGCTGCTGGGCCATGACGTTGTTGCTGTACTTGTTGATGTCGCGCACCACCTCGGCCAGCGACGGCGATTCGCTCTGGAACACCGGCTGCAGCCCGGCCGGCACGCGGCCGTCGCGCACCGTGCCCGTGAGCTTGCCGCCCAGCTCGCGCCACATGCCCTCGATGGCCCGGGCCGCGAAGGCCTCGGGCTGGGCCGGCGCCAGCGACCAGCTCTTGTCGCCGCAGACGGCCGGAAACTGGCCCGTGAAGGCGATGCGCTGCGGATCGGCCATGTCCAGCTGCAGCCGGCTGCGCCAGTCGCCGCACTCGCTGCCGGCCGGTGCCAGGGGCACGGTGTCCTGCTGCTGGATGCCGGCCAGCGGCGGGTCGTACTGCAGCCGCGCCACGCCGGCCGCCGCATCGGGCGCGAAGCCCACGGTCACGGCCTTGTAGTTGACCAGCAGCGCGTCGGGCGCGACGTTGTAGGGGCGCCAGGGCTCGTTGTCGAAGCTGGCCGGGTCGTGGGCGGGCACGGCGAAGGCGCTGCGGTCCAGCACGATGTCGCCGACGATGACCTTGATGCCCATGCCCTGCAGGCGGCGCAGCATCAGCCACAGCCGCTCCATCACCAGCTTGGGATCGCCCTGGCCCTGGATGTACAGCGGCCCGCGCAGCGCGCCGTCCTGCACGGGGCCGCCCAGGAAGACGGGCGTGCGCCAGACATGGGCAGGCCCCAACTGGTCCAGCGCCGCGTAGGTGGTCACCAGCTTCATGACCGAGGCCGGGTTCATGGGCACATGGCTTTGCCAGTCCAGGCGCGGCGCGGCCTGGCCGCCGACCTCGACCACCAGGGCCGATACCGCCTCGCGCGGCAGCTTGGCGCGTGCCAGCGCGGCCTCGACGGGCGGCGGCAGCCGGCTGTCGCGCGCCGTCCTGGCGGACAGCGCGGCCGGCGCCGTGGGCGCGGCGGCCTGCGCATGCGCCGCACCGGCGGCCGCCAGCAGCCAGGCGCAGGCCGCCAGCCGGGGCTGCCAGGCGGTGGCGCGGTGGAGAAAGGTGCGGGAAATGGAGAGGAAAGACGGCGGGAGATGCGGCATGGCAGCCAAGTCTACGCCGGGCATTGGCCGCGCGCCGCGCATGGCCCGGGCATGGCAACGATAATCCCATGCTTGCCGCGGCACCGCCGCCGCCCGCCCCAAGCCATGAATCTTCTCGCCCTCGATACCAGTACCGACACGCTTTCCGTCGCCGTGCAGCGCGGCGATGCGCTGTGGCAGCACAGCGGCCCCGGCGGAGCCCAGACCTCGACCCAGCTGATCCCGGCCATCCAGGCGCTCATGGCCGAGGCCGGGCTGCAGTTTTCGCAGCTGCAGGCCATCGCCTTCGGCCGCGGCCCGGGCTCGTTCACGGGGTTGCGCACGGCCTGCTCCATCGCCCAGGGCCTGGCCTTTGCCGCCCGCGTGCCCGTGCTGCCCATGGACAGCCTGCTGGCGGTCGCCGAGCAGGCGCGCGTGCTGCATGGCTGCACCGACCTGGTGGCCGTGCTCGATGCGCGCATGAACGAGGTCTACCACGCCACCTGCCACTACAGCGGTGGCCGCTGGAATGAGATCGACGGCAGCGGCGGCTTCGGCCTGTGCGCACCCGAGGCGCTGCAACTGCCGCCCGGCACCGTGGTCGCCGGCAACGCCCTGCCCGCCTACGGCGAGCGGCTGGCGCCGCAGGCGCGCCATGTGGCGGCCCTGCCCACGGCGGGCGCCCTGCTGCGCCTGGCGCCCGCGCTGCTGGCCGCCGGCCGCGCCCTGCCCGCCGACCAGGCCCTGCCGCTGTACATCCGCGATAAAGTGGCGCAGACCACCGCCGAGCGCGAACAGGCCCGCGAGGCCGCTCGCCAGGCCGCCGCCTCCACCACGCCCCCTGCCGCATGAGCATGCATACGCCCCAGCCCGCCAGGCCCCAGCCGCCGCCGAACGACGTTCCTGCGTCCGAGCAGGTGCGCTTCGAGCCGCTGAACGTGCTGTGGCTGGACAGCCTGCTGCCCGTGGAGCAGCAGGCCTACTCGCATCCCTGGTCGCGCGGCAATTTCATCGACGCCATGGCCGCCGGCTACGAATGCCAGCTGCTGGTCGACGGCCGGGGGGAGCTGCTGGGCTACTACGTGGCCATGGCCGTGCTCGACGAGGTGCACCTGCTCAACATCACCGTGTCCCCCGCGCGCCAGCGCCAGGGGTGGGCACGCATCCTGCTGGACGCGCTGGCCCTGTGGGCGCGCCAGCGCCAGGCCCAGTGGGTCTGGCTCGAAGTGCGCGAGAGCAATGCCCGCGCGCGCTCCATCTACGCCGCGCACGGATTCCAGGAAGTGGGCCTGCGCAAGAACTACTACCCCATGCACGACGGCCCGCGCGAGCATGCCGTGCTGATGAGCCTGAAGCTATGGCCATGAACCTTGACACCCGCCAGCGGGCCATGCTGAAAGCCATGGGCATCACGGTCTGGCAACCCGCACCCGTGCCTGCCGCCTGCGCGCTGGCCGCCGCCAGCACGGCCGAGCCTGCGCCACGCGCTGAGGCACCTGCACCTGCGCCTGCACCTGCAGTGGCGCCTGCGGTAGCGCCTGCGCCGGCCGCCGTGCCGCAGCAGCGCCAGATGCGCCCCGATGCGCCGCCACCCGCGGCGCCCGAACCCGCCCCTGCAAGCCGGCCCCAGGCACAGCCGCTGCGCCAGCCCGCGGCCGATGCCGCGGCGGCCGATGCCGCGCCGGCTGCCCTGCCCACCGACCGGCCTGCCCGCCGCTACGTGCAGCAGCCCGCGGCCGGCGCCCCCGGCCTGGGCTGGCGGCTGGGCCGCGCGCGCCCCGTCTATCCCGCGGCCATCGACCCGGCCTTGTCCGAGGGCGGCTGGCTGATCCTGCTGGAGCCCCCGGCCAACACGCTGGCATTGCCGCATGCGCAGCGCCCCGGCCCGGACTGCGCGCGCACCGCGCTCGAAGGCGATGCGGCCCGGCTGCTGGACAACATGCTGCGCGCGCTCAACCTGCACCGCCATCCGCGCGTCTACAGCGCGGCACTGCACCGCGTGGAGCCCGGCGCCGAGGGGCAGGCCGCAGCGGACGGCGGCCCTGCGCCCGAAGCGCCGCCCCTGCAGCCGGCGCTGCAGTCCCTGCTGCGCGAGCTGCGCCCGGCCTGCGTGCTGGTGCTGGGCCTGGCTTCGGCGCGCGCGGTGCTGCAGCGGCACGAGGCGCTGGGCCGGCTGCGCGCCGAGCCGCACCGCATCGCGGGCGTGCCCGCCGTGGTCAGCTATGACCCCAACTACCTGCTGCGCGCGCCCCAGGCCAAGGCCGGCGCATGGGCCGATCTGTGCCATGCGCACGCTTTCGTGACAGGCACCGCATAGTCCCTGGAATGGCCTGCGGTTAAGCCGCAAGGCAGGCATGTTGCAGCGCAACGCTGCATAATCCGATGCTTTGCATCTTGGAGAAAGCTCCGTGGAAACCTACCCCAGTTGGTAGCTTTCAACTCCCGGTTGGCCTGTGGGGTTGAAAGCACCCCGAATCCCCCGCACGCCTAGAAAAAAGCACCTGGAGTGAGCCTATGCTCAACATCTTTACGCTGGCCAATGGCCGCCTGGTCCAAGAAGAGATCGAATCGCTGGAAGAGCTGTCGCGCTTCAAGCCGATCTGGGTGGACCTGGAGTCGCCCACGGTCGAGGAAAAGCGCTGGATCAAGCAGCACTACGAGTTGTCCATCCCCGAGGATGCGATGGACGACGACATCGAGGAGTCGGCGCGCTTTTACGAGGAAGACAACGGCGAGCTGCACATCCGCAGCGACTTCCTGATCGACGATGACGAGGACCCCCGCTCGGTGCGCGTGGCCTTCATCGTCAACGAGCACAACAAGAACCTGCGCAGCTGCGGCGTGCTGTTTTCCATCCACGACGAGGACGTGCCCGTCTTCCGCCTGCTGCGCATGCGCGCGCGCCGCGCGCCAGGCCTGATCGACGAGGCCAAGGACGTGCTGCTCAAGCTGTTCGACGCCGACGCCGAGTACTCGGCCGACACGCTCGAAGGCATCTACGACCACCTGGAGAAGGCCAGCAAGATGGTGCTGTCGGGCGACGTGACCGACGACGTGGCCCGCGAGGTGCTGGGCGCCATCGCGCGCCAGGAGGACCTGAACGGCCGCATCCGCCGCAACGTCATGGACACGCGCCGCGCCGTCAGCTTCATGATGCGTTCCAAGATGCTCAATGCCGAGCAGTTCGAGGAAGCGCGCCAGATCCTGCGCGACATCGAGTCGCTGGACAGCCACACGGCCTTCCTGTTCGACAAGATCAACTTCCTGATGGATGCCACCGTCGGCTTCATCAACATCAACCAGAACAAGATCATCAAGATCTTCTCCGTGGCCAGCGTGGCCCTGCTGCCGCCCACGCTGATCGCCAGCGTCTACGGCATGAACTTCAAGTTCATGCCCGAGCTGGAGTGGGAATACGGCTATGTCTATGTGATCTTGCTGATGATCCTGAGCGCCGTGGGCCCCATGCTGTACTTCCGCAAGCGCGGCTGGCTCAAGTAGGCGGGCCGCTGCGCCCCCGTGGCGCAGGCATGGTCGGGCAGGATGCGCAGCCGCGTTCCCAGCGGGAAACGCGCGTTCCGGCTTCCGCCACGCGCGCCAACGCACGGCGACGGGCGTGCCGGCCAGGTACGCCAGGTACTTACCGCACTGGCGCTGCAGGACGGCGCGGCGATCCCCGAGGGCGCGCTGGCGTGCTGTCCCGCAAATGGCTGCCCATCCAACCGCGCCTTCGGTCGGGCCCGCCCCTCAGCCCGGCGCGCAGGCGCTGGGCGGCAGCGCTTTGCCGGCCAGGGCCGCATCCGCGAACGCCAGCGCATCCGCCAGGGAGGCGGGCACGACCTGGCCATGGTTCTGCCCGGCATAGGCCTGCATGCCGATGTAGCCACCGCGTGCGCACAGGTCCTTGACCATGCGTGCCGTCGTCGGGGGCGTGGGCGTCAGGTTGTCATCCTGCGCCTGGGCGATCCAGACCGGAACGCGCATGGTCTGCGATGACGCATCCTGGTTGCGCAGGAAGGCCACCACGCGGTCGAAGGAAGCGCCCGGCTTCAGATACTGCCCCGGCTGCGGCACGGGCAGGTTGATGGCATCGTTGACGCAGGCCTTGGCCGCCGCTTCGACCCAGGGCTGGAAGGATGGCGCCACCAGTTCGTCGAAGCGGATCGCGGGGTCCGCCACGCGGGCACCAAGTACCGTCGATGCGGTCAGGGAAGCCGCCAGGCCATCGGACAGCAGCGGGAAGTTCTGCGACAGGGGAACGCCCTGCTGCAGGGTGTTCACCATGTCCAGCACGCCGGGGCCCACGGGCGCCAGCGCGATCGCGGCCTTGAGCCGGTAGGGCCCGGCCGCGTCCTCGCCCAGCGCCGCCGTCCACAGCGCCGCGCCGCCGCCTTCGCTGTGGCCGGCGACCACCCAGTCCTTGCTCAACTGGCCGGAGACCGCATGGGCGGCCTTCACCAGGTTGACCACCGCCTCGGCATTGCTGCGCTGGTTGAGCAGCGGCCGGGGGCCGGCATCGCCCCAGCCTTCGTAGTCGGTGCGCAGCACGGCATAGCCGCGCTTGACCCATTCATTGAGGCTGGCGGCCTGGCCGGCGAAGTTCGAGGGCGCACATTGCGGCCCCATGCCCGTGGTGCCCGGCGCCCAGCCCAGCACCGGGTAGCCGCCCGGCGGCGGCGGCGTCCTGGGGATGGCGATCTGCCCCACCACAGGGACCAGCTTTCCCGAGGCCGAGCGGGAGGCATAAGTGACGAAGTAGTTCTGCCCGGCATCGGGCAGGGGCTTGCCACGCCCGCCTTGCTCCAGCGACAGCAGGCTTCCCGGCTGCGGGCCGTCACCGCCGCCGCCGCAGGCCGCAGCGAGTGCGGATACGGCCAGCACGGGCAGCCAGCGCCGCAGGCTGCGGCCATTCGATTTCATGCGCTTTGTCATATCTCCTCCTCCGTTTGGATGGAACCTATGCCCGGGGGTGCCGGGCTCCCTCTTGTGCATGGCGCTCACGCAGCCACAGCACGAATCCGCACCACAGAACCACGACCTGCGTTCCCACCAGCGCGCCGAAGCCGGCCAGGAAGCCGCCGCCCTGCGAGCGCGAGGTCCAGCCGATGACCGCGCCCATGACCGCCGGCATGAAGCCGGCCACCAGGCTTGCGGCTCCATTGACGACGCCATAGGCGCTGGCCACATGCTCGGGCCGTGCGCAATGCTGCACGGTGCTGGGAATGGCGGGGCTCATCAGGCCCCAGCAGAAGTTGGCCGCGATCAGGCAGCAGGCCGCCGCATAGCGGTCCTGCACGTGGATGGCCAGCCACACGGCCAGGGCCACGCCCAGGCTGCCGAAGACGAAGATCAGCGGCACCTGGCGGCGCGCAATGCGGTCGATGACCACGCCGCCCACGAACACCGCCACGACGCTGGCGTACTGCGGCAGCGAGGCCAGCCAGCCCATCTCGCGCATCGAGAATCCGCGCGACTCCTGCAGATAGGCGGGCAGCCAGTTGCTGCTGCCCCACAGGTAGGACAGGAAGGCTGCCGTCAGCAGCGTCACCAGCCCCAGATGGCGCGTGTGCAGCGCGCCGCGCACGATCTGCCCGACCTGGCCCACGGCCTTGCCCAGCGAGCGCGGGCGCGGCATGCCGGTCTCCACCCTGGGCATGCGGATGAAGGCCAGCACCAGCGGAATGCCCAGCGCGATGTTGATCAGCCCCAGCACGTGGAACGAGGTCTGCCAGTCATGGCCGGCCACCAGGTAGCCGACCAGCGGGTAGCCCACGGCCAGGCCCAGGCCCGTGCCCATGTTGACCAGGGAGTTGGGCTTGCCGTTCTCGCGGCTTTCGAAATGCGCCTTGATGTAGCTGGCGGCCAGCGAGAACAGCGGCCCCTCGGACACGCCCAGCAGGATGCGCGAGGCCAGCAGCAGGCCGTAGCTGTCCATGGCGGGCGACAGGAAGGTCACCACGCCCCACAGCAGCAGGCCCGCCACCAGGCTGCGCCGCACGCCGAACAGCGCCGCGCAGAACGGCGTCAGCACGAACGAGGAGACGCCGTAGCCCACCATGAAGGCCGTGGCCAGCAGGCCCTGGCGCGTGCGGTCGTCGGCGGTCAGTCCGATGTGGTCCAGGAAGCCCCGGTCGGTGATGAGGATCGAGAGGTTGATCCGGTCCACATAGGAGATGGCGACGATCATGAAGAGGCTGATCACCCCGTACCACCGTGCCGCACGCATGTCTTTCATGGCAAGTCTCTATCGCACCAGGTGCCCGATCAGAAGAAGTGGCGGATGCCCACCTCGAAGCCGGAGGAGCGCCCGCCCAGCGTGGTGCCCGGGGCCGACAGCCCCTGCACGCCGATGGACTTGGCCGCGCCGTCCTTGTTCTTGAGGAAGGCCACCGTGCCGTAGACCTGGGTGCGCTTGGACAGGTTGTGCCCGTAGCCCACGCTGATCTTGTTCCAGTCGGCATTGCTGCCGTCGGTGTTGTAGTGGCCGTAGGAGGCCTTGAATTCGCCCATGCCCACGGGCGCCGTCACGCCCAGCTGCAGCGCCGTGACCTTGAGCGCGCCGCGCTTTTCGGTGGCCCACAGCAGCATGGGCTTGGCCACGCCGAAGTCCCAGCTCAGGCCGACGTTGCTGGCCTTGAGGTTGGTGGCGTCGCTGTCGCCATAGAACTTGCCCGTGGCCAGCGCGCCGTTGAACGGCCCCTGGCGGTAGCCCAGGCGCAGGCCGCGGTAGTCGCCCTGGTTCTTGTTGGGCGCGCTGCGCGCCTGCTCGCCCATGGCGACCTGGACCTGGCCGTAGAAGCCGCCCAGGTTCTGGGGCAGGAAGTAGCTGACCGCGTTGCTGATCTGGATGGGCGCGCCACCCGTGGCCGTGCCCGTGCCGGGAATGCCCAGCATGGTGAAGCCCATGGTGCCGCCCACGCCGTTGGTGAGGAAGGGGTCGAAGATCAGCGTGCTCAGGAAGGTGGCCGAGTCATCGCGGCCCAGGCGCAGTTCGCCGAAGTCGCCCGACAGGCTCACGGTGGAGCGGCGGTTGAAGCTCAGGCCGCCGCCGCTGGCCTTGCCTGCGCCGCTGTCCACGTCCATGCCCGCTTCCAGCCAGAAGCCCGCGCGCAGGCCGCCGCCCAGCTCTTCCGTGCCGCGAAAGCCCAGGCGGCTGATGTTGGCGCCACCCGTGGACAGGCCGGTCTTGGAGGCGCCCGAGCCGTTCAGGTGGGTGACGCCGACATCGACGACGCCGAAGATCTCGACCTTGGACTGCGCCGAAGCGGCGCCGGGCAAAGACGCCAGGCAGGCTAGCGCCACGCCCAGCAGGGGCGTATGGATGGTTTTCATGGAATGTCTCCTCTAGGGTGGTAGGTTGTCTTCAGTTGCTAACCCAGGGCCCTGCTCGTCAATTCAGCATGGCCCAACTCAGGGACACCGAGGAAGGGCCGCCCCGCACCGAGGGTGTCGTCCCCCTCCCCCGCGAAGCGGGTAGAGAGGGGGAAGGCGCGAAGCGACTCAGGGGGTGTCATACATCCAGAACGAGCCGTTCGCTCTTGCAGCCGGAGACGCAGACCATCATCACTTTGTTGCTGGCCTTTTCCTTGGGGCTGAGCACCGAATCGCGGTGGTCGGGAACGCCTTCGAGCACGCGCGTCTCGCACGATCCGCAGACGCCTTCGCAGCAGCTGTACTCCATGGAGATGCCCGCATCCAGCAGGGTGTCCAGCAGCGACTTGTCGGGCGTGATCTCGATGAAGCGGCCGCTGCGGCGCAGCTCCACCGTGTAATTGCTGCGTGCATCGTCGGCGGCCTGGACCTCGACGGGCGTGAAGCGCTCGACGTGGGCGTTGGCATGGCCCAGCTCGGCGCAGAACTTCTCGAATGCGTCCAGCATGGGCGTGGGGCCGCAGGCGTAGTGGTGCGTGCCGGCATCCGGTGCACGCTGCGCCAGCAGCGCGCGCAGGTCGGGCGGGCCGCCGGCTTCGCTGTCGAAATGCAGGTGCAGCGGCATGCCCAGCGCCTGCAATTCCTCCAGGAAGGCCGCGCCCTTGCGCTCGCGGGCGAAGTACAGCATCTCGAACGAGCGGCCCTGGCCCTGGAGCCGGCGCGCCATGCACAGCAGCGGCGTGATGCCGATGCCGCCGGCCACCAGCACGGTGTGCGCGGCGCTCTCGTCGAGCGCGAAGTGGTTGCGCGGCTCGGAGATGGTGATGGGCATGCCCACGCGCAGCGACTCGTGCACGCAGCGCGAGCCGCCCCGGCTGGCGCGGTCGCGCAGCACGCCGACCACGTAGCGGTGGCGCTCTTCGCTGGGGTTGCTCAGCGAGTAGCTGCGCACCAGGCCGTTGGGCAGGTGCAGGTCGATGTGCGAGCCCGGCGTGAAGGCGGGGAACTCCCCGCCCGCCACGGGCCGCAGATCCACGCTGATGGTGTCCTGGGCCTCGAAGCGCAGCGTGTGCACGAAGGCCTGGAGATTCGTGCTCATGATGCGGCGCCCTCGTCGATCTGCTCCTGCGCCAGGCGGCGCAGGTGGCGGCGCAGGCGCACCAGGCCGATGTCGTGCTGGTAGAGGTTCTCGCGCGCGTTGGCGTCGGGCTCCATCTGCTCCATCATGATCCGGTCCTGCTCCAGCACGGCCCAGTGGCGCGCCTCCAGGCGGTTGCGGTACAGGAAGCGCCAGGTGTCGCGCATCCAGCCCTGCACCTTGCGGCAGCGCCAGAAGAACACGGCGCACAGGTCGGCGCTGATGGGCGTGACGCAGGCGACGATGGCGAAGTTGCCGCCGGGGCCGCCGGTCTTGGGGTACGGGATCTCCAGGCGCATCCAGTGCACGCCCGTGCTGCCCCACTCGGTCCAGTCGAAGTTCACGCCGCGCTGGCCCACCTTCTCGAAGACGAAGCCGTCATCGGTCTCGCGCACCTGGAAGGTGGCCTTGCTGTCGCCCTCGGCCATGGAGTGCGACTGCTTGTGCAGGAAGGTGCCGTGCATGGGGTCCATGACGTTGTCCAGCGCGTAGCGGTAGTCGCTGCGCCACTCGGCATAGCACAGGAAGTGGGAGTACTCGGGCGAGGTCAGTTCCTCGGGCAGCGTGAACGCGGGCGCCTCCTCGACATGCTTGTCGCTGTTGTAGAGGAAGATGGCGCCGTGGGCCTCGCGCACATGGAAGGCCAGCGCCGCGCGCGAGCCTTCGAGCTTGCAGCCGGGGCTGCCGGGCACCTTGGTCACCGTGCCGTCGCAGCGCACTTCCACGCCGTGGTAGGGGCAGGCGATGCGGTCGCCCAGGATCACGCCCTGGGACAGCGGCGCGCCCCGGTGCGGGCAGTGGTCTTCCAGCGCGTGGACCTGGCCCGAGGCATCGCGCCACAGCGCGATCTTGCGGCCGAAGCGGCGCAGCGACACGGGCTGGGTCTTGACGAAGTCCGAGGGGCAGACCGCGTACCAGAGGTTCTTCAGGCCCTTGTTCAGCAGGCCGTCCACCGGGTCGATGGTGATGGTTTGTACGTTCATGGGGCTCTCCTGTCCTGCGGATATCAATGGCCCAGGCGCGCCATCAGCGCCTGGAAGCCGGCTTCGGTCCAGGCCTGGCCGTTGTCGCAGCCGGGGCCGCTGCGGTTCAGGTAGGCGACCAGCTCGGGCAGGGTCTGCACGCCCTCGCCGAAGGCGCGCTCTATGGAGTCGCCCAGCAGGTCCTCGAACAGGGTGGGGGCGCGCTCGCGCGCCTGGTGCGGCTCGAGATAGCGGTCAGCGGCCATGGTTCTCTCCTTCGAAACTGTCTTGTATGTGGGGTGTGCTCAATCGGCGCGGATATCGAGATCCTTGATGAGCTTGCCGAAGCGGTTGAAATCGGCGGCATTGGTCTTTTCCAGGCGCGCGGGCTCGCCGCCCGCGGGCAGCGCGCCGAAGGTGGCCATCTTGGAGACCACGTCGGGCATCTTCAGGATCTCGTTGAGGTGCGTGTTCAGCAGCTTCACGGTCTCGGGCGCCATGCCCTTGGGGCCGAACAGGCCCTGCCATGCGGACACCTCCACGTCCTTGACGCCCAGCTCGGCCAGCGTGGGCACGTTGGGCGCCAGCGCGCTGCGCTGGCTGTCGGCCACGGCCAGGGCGGTGACCTTGCCGCCGATGTAGGGGGCGATCGGTCCCCAGGTCATGAAGGTCGTGGGCACATGGCCGCCGATCAGGTCGTTGACGGCGGGCGCCACGCCCTTGTAGGGGATGTGGGCGATGCGCGTGCCGGCGGCGCGGTTGAACATCTCGCCCAGGATGTGCATGGGCGAGCCGCTGCCGGGGCTGGCGTAGGTCAGGCCGTCGCGCTTGCCCTGGGCGATCAGGGCCTTCATGTCCTTGATGCCCGAGGCCTGGTTGACCGCCACGAACATGGGCTGCACGCTGGTCTGCACGATGGGCGTGAAGCCGTGCAGCACGTCGTAGCTGGAGCCCGATGCCGTCTTGAGCACGAACTGCGCGATGGCGAAGGTATTGGGCGCCAGCAGCAGGGTGTAGCCGTCCGGCGCGGCCTTGGCCACATGCACGCTGCCGATGGTGCCGCTGGCGCCGGGGCGGTTGTCCACCAGCACGGGCTGGCCCAGGCGCGTGGACAGCTTTTCGGCATACAGGCGCGCCATGGCGTCGGTGTCGCCACCGGCCGGATAGGCCACGATGATGGTGATGGGCTTGGCCGGATAGGCCTGCGCCATCGCGTGGCCGGACAGCGTGGCTGCAGCCAGGAATGCAGCGGCGAGAGAAACCTGGCGACGTGTCTTGTTCATGGAGGAGGCCGTGGGGGTGGTTTGGGTGAAGTGGAAGGCCGTCAGGCGCGGTCTCAATGCCGTTTGTCCGTGATGAATTTGCCGTCGCTCGCGCTGGTGCCCTTCTGGCGCCGCGTGTTGCCGTCGATGCCGCCATCGATGGCCCATTCGGCGAACACCGTGGGGCCGGGCTCGAACGCGCGCGGCTGCCAGTCGGCGGTGAGCTGGTCCTCGTCGGCGTAGTACTCGACCAGGGCGCCGGCCGGGTTCCTGAAGTACCAGAAGTAGGCCGAGGAAATCGGGTGGCGGCCCGGGCCCAGCTGGGTGTCCCAGCCGCAGCGCGAGATGTGCATGCCGCCGCCGAAGACCTCGTGGATGTCGCGCACCGTGAAGGCCACGTGGTTCAGTCCCGCATGCTTGTCGGGGCGCTGCAGCAGGAAGATGTCGTGGTGGCCGCCCTCGGGCGCGCAGCGCAGGAAGGCGCCGCGCCCGGGGTAGCGGTCCGAGGCCGCGAAGCCGAAGTGGTCCACGTAGAAGCGCTCGCAGGCCTGCACATCGCGGGCGAAGAACACCACATGGCCGACCTCGATGGGCTGGGCGCGCTCGTAGGCGGGGCTGGCCTGGTCGATGCGGTCCTTGCGGTCCCAGGTGTTGTAGGCAGCACCCTGCACATCGACATCGCGCTTTTGCGTGACCTGCAGGCGCACGGCAAGCCCATTGGGGTCGGTGCAGCCGATGCGCTGGCCCTGCTTCACAAAGCCCGGCAACCGTGCGATGCGCCCTTCGTACAGCGCCAGGTCGGCCTCGCTCTCCACGCCCCAGACCACCTCGCGCAGCGTGGGGCCGGCCTCGATGGCGGGCGGCAGATCGGGATGGTCCACGGCGGCCACGATGACGCGGCAGCCGTTGAGGGTCTCGAACACCAGCCGGTCGGGCGCCTCCTGCACCAGCGCCAGGCCCCAGTCGAGGAAGAAGCGGCGGCAGGTCGCCAGGTCGTCCGCGCCGTAGGTGATTTCGTCTATGCCCAGTACGCTCATGTCGTGCTCCTTCAATTCGCCCAGGCCAAAGGCTGGTCGTTCAATCCCCAGTACATGCTTTTCTGCTCCATGTACTGCTGTATGCCCATGCGGCCCTTCTCGCGGCCCAGGCCGCTGTCGCGCCAGCCGCCGAAGGGCGTGGAGATGGAGAACTGCTTGTAGGTGTTGATCCAGACCGTGCCGGCCTGCACCGCACGGCCTATGCGCCAGGCGGCCTTGTAGTCGCGCGTCCAGATGCCGGCGGCCAGCGCGTAGACGCTGTCGTTGGCCTGGGCGATGAGGTCGTCCTCACTGTCGAAGGGCATGGCCACGAGCACAGGGCCGAAGATCTCCTGCTGGCAGATCTGCCAGTCGTTCCTCACGCCGTCGATGATGGTGGGGCGGTAGTAGTAGCCGCGCTCGAACGGCGCGCCCTCGGGGCGGTGGCCGCCCGTGAGCAGGCGGCCGCCCTCGGACAGGCCCAGGGCCACGTAGCTCTCGATGGATTCGCGGTGCCTGGCCGTGATCAGCGGCCCCATCTGCGTGCGCTCGTCGGCCGGGTCGCCGACCCGCAGCGCGGCGGCCTTGGCGCTGAGGCGCTCCATGAATTCGGCATGCAGGGCGCGCGCCACGAACAGGCGCGAGCCCGCGATGCACGACTCGCCCGAGGAGCTGAAGATGCCGTAGAGCACGCCGTTGACGGCATGGTCGAGGTCGGCATCGGCCAGCACCATGGTGGCGGACTTGCCGCCCAGCTCCAGCGAGACCGGCATCATCTTGTCGGCCGCGATGTGGGCGATGTGCTTGCCCGTGGAGGTGCCGCCCGTGAACGACACGCGCCTGACCAGCGGGTGCCTGGTGATGGCGTCGCCGATCACCGAGCCCCGGCCCGGCAGCACGCTGACCATCCCCTTGGGCACGCCGGCCTCCTCGCAGATCCTGGCCAGTTCCAGCGCCAGCAGCGGCGTGACCTCGGCGGGCTTGACGACCACGGCATTGCCGGCCGCCAGCGCGGGGGCGAGCTTTTGCGCCTCGCTGGCGATGGGCGAGTTCCACGGCGTGATGGCCGCGACCACGCCCATGGGCTCGTACACGCTCATGGTCATGAAGTCGCCGCGCGAGGGCGTGAGGGCTTCTTCCATGGTCTCGCAGGCCGCCGCGATGTACTGGAAGGTGCCGGCGGCGCTGGCCACCAGGGCGCGCGTCTCGTTGATGGGCTTGCCGTTGTCCAGGCGCTGCAGCTGGGCCAGCGGCTCTGCGCGCTCGCGGATCAGCTGGGCCACGCGGTGCAGCACGGCCGCGCGCTCGTGGGGCTTTCTTTGCGCCCAGCCGCTGGTGCGGAAAGCGTGGTCGGCCTTGCGGATGGCTTCATCCACATCGGCCAGGCTGGGCGCGCGCAGGCGGCCCACCACTTCGCCGGTGGCGGGATAGAGCGTGGCGGTTTCATCGCCGCCGCCCAGGCGCCATTCGCCGGCGATGTTGATGGGGAGCAGTTCCAGGTTCGACATGGTGAGCCTCTCTCGTTCTGGGTCCGTCCGCCTCACGCGGCCTTGGTGGTGGCCGGGATCTGGTCCAGCTTGTTCACGGGCGGGCCCGAGAAGGTGGTCTTGAAGCTGCCGATGGCGCGCATGTCGATCTCCAGCAGGAAGGGGCCCTTCCTAGACCAGGCCGACTGCAGCACGGCGGGCAGGTCCCTGAGGTCCTGCACGCGGGCATGGGGCAGGCGCAGCGAGGCGCACAGCTGCGCGTAGTCGGGCGTGTGCAGCTCCACATAGCAGCGGCGCCCGCCGTAGGAGGCGTCCTGGATGTTCTGGATCACGCCGTAGCGCTGGTCGTTCATCAGCACGATCAGGGCGTCGCACTCTTCCTGCACCAGGGTGGCGAGCTCGCCCAGGTTCAGGATGAAGCCGCCGTCGCCGGCCAGGCCCAGGGTCTTGCGGCCCGAGCCGGAGACCGCCGCGCCCACGGCCGCGCCGATGGCCATGGGCATGCCCATGCCGATGCCGCCGCCCGTGGCATGCACGCCCGCGTTGGGCTCGAAAAAGCGCAGCTCGCGGTTGCCCCAGGTGCTGTTGGAGACGGTCACGTCGCGCACCCAGTTGAAGTGGCGGCCCACCGTCTTTTGCAGCTCCTGCACCAGCACGCTGTACGGGCCCAGGCCGTCGCGCATGCTGGCGACCGCTTCATCGTGCACCTGGCGCAGGTCGGCCAGCAGCTCGGGGTCGGCCCGGTAGCCGCGCGCCTCCAGCCGGTCGGCCAGGCCCGCGAGGGCCAGGGCCGAGTCGCCGCAGACGAAGCCGTCGTCGGCGTAGCAGCGGCCCTGCTGGGCGGCATCGACGTCGATGCGCAGCAGCGGGCGCGGCAGCTTGAGTTCGTACTTCAGCGTCTCGTTGCTGCGCAGGCGCGTGCCCACGGCCAGCATGGCGTCGCAGCGCTGGTAGAAGGCCTCGACGGGCTTCTGGATGTTGTAGGCGCCCAGCGTGGCCGGGTCGTCCTCGGCCACGATGCCGCGGCCCTGGCCCGTGCTGACGATGCCGAAGCCCAGGGCCTTCAGGCGGTGCACGGCGGCCACGGCATGGCGTGCGCCGCCGCCCAGCCACAGCAGCGGGCGGCGTGCCTTGGCCAGCGTGTCGGCCAGCGCATCGAGCGCTGCCTCGCTGGGGGCCAGCACGGCCACCGGCAGCGGCGACAGGTCGGCCGGCATGTCGATGACTGTCTGCTGGATGTCGATGGGGATCTCCACGCTCACCGGCCCCGTGGGCGCGGTCATCGCGGCCTGCACGGCGGCCTTCAAGGTGGACAGGCAGGTCTCGGCGCTGCGCACGCGGAACGCCGCCTTGGACACGGCGCCCAGCATGGTCAGCTGGTCCGGCGCCTCGTGGATGTACGACAGCTTCTGGTCCAGGTACCGGGTCTCGATCTGCCCCGTGATGTGCAGCAGCGGCGTGCCCGCCGTATAGGCCTCGACCAGGCTGCCCGCGATGTTGCCCGCGGCCGGGCCGGTGCTGGTGATGCACACGCCCAGGCTGGAGGTGGAACGCGCGCAGGCATCGGCCATGTTGCCGGCGCCGGCCTCGCCGCGCGCCATCACGAAGCGGACATGGCCGCGCGCATGCATCGCGTCCAGGATGGGCATGTTGTGGATGGAGATCACGCCGAACGCGGCCTGCACGCCGCAGTGTTCGAGGAACTGGGCCACGACGGCGCCGACGGTGATTTTGTTTGCGGTGGATGTCATGTTCTGCTTTGAATCGTCTGGTGATCGAAGGCGCTACGCCTGCCGAGCAAGGCCGCCGGAAACATCGATGTGGCTGCCGGTCGTGTACGAGGACAGGGGTGTGGCGAGATAGAAGATGGCGCGGGCGGCCTCGTCGGGCGAGCCCAGGCGGCCCAGGGGAATGGCTTTCTTGCGGGCCAGCTCGGCGCTCCAGGCGTGCCAGTCCTGCGATTTGTCCTCGCGCGCCTCGAAGCGGCGGCGCCACTGGCCGGACTCGATCAGGCCGACGAGGATGCCGTTGACGCGCACGCCCTTGGGCGCGAACTCGGTGGCCATGGAGCGCACCAGGTTCTTGAGCCCTGCGCGCGCGGCCGAGGTGGCCACCATGTGCGGCTCGGGCTGGGAGGCCAGCAGCGAGTTCACGCAGACGATGGCCGGCTGCGCCATGCGTTCGAGCTGGGGCAGGAAGGCGCGCGTGGGATGCAGCACCGAGAAGAACTTCAGGTGCAGCTCCTCGGTCCAGGCCGCGTCGTCGGTGCTGGCAAACGTCGAGACCCGGCCCTGGCCCGCGTTGTTCACGAGGATGGAGGCCGGACCCAGTTCCGCCTCGCTGTCACGGGCAAATTGCTGCATCTGGGCGGCGTCCAGCACGTCGCAGGCCTGGGCGAACAGGCGGGCCTGGGGATGGCGTTCGCGCAGCTGCTGCACGGCCTGTTCCAGGCGCTGCGCGCTGCGGCCGCACAGGGCCACGCGCGCGCCCCGCGACAGCAGCAGATCGACGGTGGCCAGGCCGATGCCGGAGGAGCCGCCGGTGACGACGGCCGTGGTGTCTTCGAGTCGGGAATCAAACATGGCCGCCTCCTGCGCGCCGGGAAGTGAGGGAAAGCAGCTGGGCCGTCTGCGCCTGCGGGCGGTAGTTCAGCAGCTCGGACAGCTCGGCCGCGGCGGCGCAGACGGCGGCGATCAGCGCTTCGGCACGGGCCTCGTCCACCTGCTGGGCCGCGATGGTCGTGCCCAGCGCCGCCACGACGCGGCCGCTGTGGTCGCGCACGGGCGCGGCGATGGTGGAGATCGAGGCTTCGTAGAAGCCCTCGCTGAACACATGGCCGCGCGCACGGTCGGCCTCGACCAGGTTGAACAGGTCGAGCACGGTCTTCGGTGTCTTGGGCGTGTGCGCCTCCAGGTGCTCCTCGGGATAGAGGGCGCGCAGCTCGGGCAGCGACAGATCGGCCAGCAGCACGCGGCCCAGGGCCGTGGCATGCGCCGGCAGCCGCGTGCCCACGCGCACCGAGCTGGTCAGCGGCGTGGGCGGCGTGACCTTGGCCACGTAGACGATGGAGCGGCCGTCGCGCACGACGATGTTGCAGGGAAAGCGCGTGGCCTCGCACAGCCGCGCGATCACGGGCTGGCCCAGCTCGGTCAGGTCCATGGACGAGAGGAACTCGAAGCCCAGGCGCAGCACGGACAGGCCCAGGCGGTAGTCGTTGCTGCCTTCGGCGCGCTGCAGAAAGCCCATGGCCTCCAGCGTGTTGAGCATGCGGAACACCGTGGCACGCGGCAGCTGCAGGCGGCGGGCCAGCTCGGGCGCACCCAGCGTGGCATTGCCGCGCCCGAACTCCTGCAGCAGGCGCAGGCCACGCTCCAGCGCGGGCACCATGTATTTGTCGGCACTGCCGTCGGCGCCGCCGTCGCTGTTGTCGGAAGGGATGAGATCGGACATGGCCCTCGCCCTCAGTTCATGACGAAGCCGCCGTTGACGGGCAGGACCTGGCCCGTCACGAAACGCGCGCCATCGGACAGCGCATAGGCCACGGCGCCCGACACGTCCTCGGGCCGCTGCTCGCGCTGCAGCGCGCGCTGGTCGATGTACAGGCGGTGGCGGTGCTCGGGCACGTATTCCGTGGCCTCCACCAGCACCAGGCCCGGGGCCACGGCGTTGATGGTGATGCCGTCGGCGCCCAGCTCGCGCGCCATGGAGCGCGTCATGGCCATCACGGCGCCCTTGCTGGCCACATAGGCCATCAGGTTGGGGGCGCCCCACAGGGCCGTGTCGGACGCCAGGTTGACGATGGCGCCCCGGCCGCTGTCGCGCAGCGCGGCGCGGCAGGCGCGCGTCATCAGCCACACGCCGCGCACGTTGACGTTCATCACCTGGTCCCACTTGTCCAGATCGATGTCGTCCATGCCCTTGCCGCCCGAATCGGTCACGGCCGCGTTGTTGACCAGGCCGTCCAGCCCGCCCAGCGCCTGCACGGCCTGCTGCGCGCAGCGCTCTATCGATTCCGGGTTGCCGGCATCCAGGCCGAAGCCATGGGCCTCGAAGCCCTGCTCGCGCAGCCTGGCCACGGACTGGGCCAGCAGTGCCTCGCGCAGATCGGCCATGGCCACGCGCGCACCCTGTTCACAGAAGGCCTGGGCAAATGCAAAGCCCAGGCCGCGCGCCGCGCCTGTGACCAGGATGCGGCGGCCGGCGAGCAGGCCTGTGGAGGGCGTGGGGTTCATGGCTTTCCTCGATCGTTGGGGTTTGTGTTTGTTTCAAATTTGAAATGACACTTTTTTCTTGAAACAAGTCAAAGTGTAGGGCGTGTCGCCACCCTTCCGATAACGGGAAAACCCGCAAAACCACCAGAAAGGGGCGGCATGGCGGTGTCAGTGCTTGCTTGCCAGGCGCCCGATGCCCGCGCGCACCTGCGCCGCATCCCCGCGTGCAGGCAAGCGATGGCAGGGCTGCAGATG
>JBHIXF010000015.1:0-98748 GCA_041984925.1 Comamonas sp. | reverse complement strand
CGGCGTTGCGGCCGGGCACTGGCCCGGGCGCGGCAGAGAGCTTGTGCAACAAGCGTCCTCAGTTCCAGCGCTGGTTGGGGCCGCCGGCGCAGGACCACACGATGACGGGCTGGCCGGGCCGGGCATTGCCGCCTTCGATGTCCAGGCACTGGTCCGCGGCAAAGCGGCTGCGGATCTGGCCCCTGCTCCATTCCCACTTCTGGTTGGGCTGGTTCCTGCATTCCCAGGCAATCACGCGGGTGCCGCGGCGCGTGCTGCCACCAGCGACGTCCAGGCACAGATGGCCGGCGCGCAGCTCGCCGTTGCGGGTGTAGGTGAAGCGCTGGTTCTCGCTGCCCGTGCATCGGTAGACGATCAGCTCATTGCCGGGGCGCAGGCCGCCGGACACGTCCAGGCACAGGCCGTTCTGGCCGCGGATGGGCTGCCCGCCCCAGGCGGGATAGCCCGGCTGCTGCGGGTAGCCGGGATAGCGGTCATCGTCATACGGGTAGTCGTTGCGATCGCGCTCCTTGTCGCGGTCATGCCTGCTGGCCAGGATGGCCGCGCCCGCGATGGCCGCCACGGCCGCTCCGGCAATCCAGGCGCCGGTGTTGTCCTTTTCCTCGCCGGCGCCCTGGCCGGGCTCCTGCGTCAGCACGCGAAAGCGCGCGCCACACCCGTCCTTGACCCACAGCTGCCTGCGGCCCAGGTCATAGCCCCAGCTGCGGTCCAGCACACAGCTGCCTGCCAGCGGCCGCACCATCTGGACTTCCTGCGCATCGTCGGGCAGGCGGTGCGACTGGTATCCGCCGTTGGACAGCAGCTCCACCATTTGCTCGCCCGCCTGCGCGGGCAGTGCCGGCAGCACCAGGGAGCCCGCCAGCGCGAGGCAGACGCATTGCCTGTACGACTTGCGCAAGAAGGAATGAAAGGGATGCTCCGCCACAGGGTGGCGCATGCTGCCGCCTCCTGTCTGCGCAAGTCCTGGCTTGTTTTGCATGGGATCGTGTTCCTTCGCCGCCGTGCTGTTGCGAACGCGCTTTGCTGCGGCACATATGCTTCAACGGATGCCCGCCGCAAGCGTTGACCTGGCACACGCCGATGGAACTTGCGCGGCCTGCAACCACTCCAAGCAGTTCCGCTGGAAGATCCCAAGCATAACAAGCCAGTCCACGCGCCAACGCCAGGCCAGGCCGGGCCGATGGCGCATCTGCTTTGCATCTGCTTTTGATAGGTGATCTCCGTTATGCAATGTCCTGCCTGCCGCGACGCCACGCTGCTCATCACCGAGCGGCAGAACATCGAAATCGACTACTGCCCGCAGTGCCGCGGCGTCTGGCTCGACCGGGGCGAACTGGACAAGCTCATCGAGCGCTCGGCCCCGGCGCAGGCGCCCGCCCACCCTGCCCCGCCCTCCCGGGAGCACCCGGGGCATGGCGATTCGCGCGGCTACCGCGACGATGGCGGCTACCGCCGCAAGAAGCGCGAAGGCTTTCTTTCCGATCTCTTCGACTTCTAGGCGCAGCGCCCGCCGCCCCGCTCAGGCGAGCGCCGCCAGCGGATGCGAATGCGCAGGCCAGGGGCTGTCGAAGAAGGCGCGCCACTGGTCCTCGCCCACCTCCTCGATGCGCGCGGGATTCCAGCGCGGGCTGTGGTCCTTGTCGACGGCCAGCGCGCGGATGCCTTCCAGCGTTTCGCTCTGGCCGGGGCGCAGGTAGAAGCAGTGGCGCACCATGTCGCGCTCCATGCGCAGGTCTTCGGCCAGCGTCATGCCGCGCGCGCGGCGGATCTGCTCCAGCACCACATGCAGCATCAGCGGCGAGCGCTTGCGCAGCGTGGCCGCCGTGTGGGCGGCCCATTGGCCATCGGCGGCTTCCAGCGCCTCGATGATGGCCGCCACCGTGGGCAGCGCGAAGAAGCGGTCGATCTCGTCGCGCGGCTGTGCGCTGGGCACCGGGGGCGCAGACAGGTGCGAGCGCACCAGGGCCTGGACGGCATCCGCATCGGCACAGCCGCCGGCGGCCAGCGCATCCCACAGCGCGGCCTGCTGCTGCGAGGGCAGGTAGCCATCGGCCAGGCCCAGCTGCAGCGCGTCGGCGGCGCCGATCACATCGCCCGTCAGCGCCAGCCATTCGCCCGAATGGCCGGGGCAGCGCGACAGGAAGTAGCCGCCGCCCACGTCGGGGAACAGGCCGATGGCCGTCTCGGGCATGGCCATCTTGGTGCGCTCGGTGACGATGCGCAGCGTGCCGCCCTGGCTGATGCCCATGCCGCCGCCCATGACGATGCCGTCCATGAAGGCGATGTAGGGCTTGCCGAAGGTGTGGATCAGGTGGTTGAGCGCGTACTCCTCGGTGAAGAAGTCCTCCAGCTGCGGATTGCCCGCGCTGCCCGCGCCATGCAGGAAGCGGATGTCGCCACCCGCGCAGAAGGCGCCGAACACCCCCTCCTTGCCCGTGCCCCGTATGGCCACGGCCAGCACCGCGTCGTCCTTTTGCCAGGCCAGCAGCGTGGCCAGCAACTCCCGCACCATGCCCAGCGACAGCGCGTTCAGCGCCTTGGGCCGGTTCAGGGTGATCATGCCAATGCGGCCCCGTACTTCGCTGAGGACTTCGCCGGCAGCTCCCGTCATATCTTGCTCCTTGTGTATCCGTGGCATGCCCCGGGGCCTCGGGCCCTGGGGCGGTCAGCCGCAACCATAGCGGAAAAAAACGGTGCGCCACTGACACGCAGGTGCCAATTCGCGCAAGCGGCCGGGCTCAGTCCAGCGCCAGGCCGGTGGCTTTGACCACGCCGGCCCAGCGGCCGATCTCGCTGCGGATGTAGTCGCCGTACTCGCGCGGCGTCGATCCCAGGCCTTCGGCGCCCTGCAGTTGCAGTTTTGCGATGACGCCAGGGTCCTTGAGCGCACGCAGCAGTTCCTGGTTCAGGCGATCGATGATGGCGGGCGGCGTCCTGGCCGGCACCATCACGCCCTGCCAGGCGCCGGCTTCGAAGCCCTCCATGCCGCTTTCGGCCAGGGTGGGCACGTCGGGGAAATTCGCCAGGCGGCGGGCCGAGCTCACGGCCAGCAGGCGCAGCCGTCCTTCCTTGATGAAGGGCGCGACCGAATTGATGGTGTCGGTCATGAAATCGATCTGCCCGCCCACGAGGTCCACGTCGGCGGGCGCGCTGCCCTTGTAGGGCACATGGCTGGCCTCGATGCGGTAGTGCTGCACCACCTGGAAGGCCGCCAGGTGCGTGACGTTGCCATTGCCGGCCGAGCCATAGGACAGCTGGCCGGCCTGGTCCCGGGCGTGGCGCACGAACTCCTGCAGGTTCCTGGCGGGCACGCCGGGATGGACGACCAGCCCCAGCGGCACCACGGCGGTCAGCGCCACCGGGGCGAGATCCCGGTTCACGTCGTAGCCCATCTTCTTGTAGAGCGAGGGGCTCAGCGCGATGGACGAGGTGTTGTAGAGCACGGTGTAGCCATCGGGCGCGGCCTTGGCCACGAGGGCGTTGCCGATGTTGCCGTTGGCGCCCGGACGGTTGTCCACCACGACGGGCTGGCCCAGCTGCTGCGCGAGCTGCTGGGCCAGCACGCGCGCCACGAGGTCGGTGGGGCCGCCCGGCGGGAAGGGCACGACCATGGTGACGGGCCGGGCGGGCCAGGGCTGCTGCGCCAGCGCGGCGGGCAGCGCGCACACCATGCACAGCGCGGCGGCCACCAGCGCCGGCCGCCTGCGAAGTTCCTTTCTTTCCATGCCTTGTCTCCTGTGTCGTTGTGGTGGATGCCTGTCTGCCTGTCTGCCGGGCTTCAGTCCCGGCCCGCCAGCAGACGCACCGCCGTGTACTCCATGACCGTCTCGCCGCGCTGGTTGCGCACGTCGATGCACGAGGTGACGATGGCCCGGTTGCCCCGGGAGGTGGGCCGGATGCCGGTGACCTCGACCAGGGCCTCGATGCTGTCGCCCACGCGCACCGGAGCAAGGATCTTCTGGTGCAGCTCCAGCATGGCCAGGCCCGTGCCCTGGATCATGGATTGCAGGATGAAGCCTTCGATCAGCGCATAGGTCAGCGCCCCCGGGACCGGCCGGCCCTGGATGGCCGCGCCCTCATGGTGCGCATCGATGAAGATGGCCTCGAGCATGCCGGTGGCATTGATGAAGCCGACGAGATCGGCCTCGGTCACGGTGCGCCGGAAGGTGCGCAGCTGCTGGCCGATGTGCAGGTCCTGCCAGAAAAAGCCCTGGCCCATGCGGGCCACGCCGGACAGGTCCGGCCGCGGATTTCCGCCCTGCGGGGTGGGCACGGCGGGTAAGCTGGGCGAGGCCAGTGCGGGGGCATCCATGTCATGTCTCCTGGGTTGCGGTGTCGGGAACCTGCAGGCCGGCAATGCGCGCATCGCTCCAGCCCGCTTCGCGCAGCAGCTCGGCCGTGTGCTGGCCCAGGCGCGGCGGCATGGCCACGGGCGCCGAGGCGCCATCCATGCGCACGGGCGAGCGTGCGAAGTGCACGGTCCCCATGGACGGGTCGTCGAGCTGCACGAAGAAGTCCGTGGCCCGCAGGTGGGGATCGGCGGGCAGCGCGTCCATGCGCACGACGGGCGCGGCCGGGATTTCCAGGCGCCGGCAGGTGTCCAGCCAGTGCCGCGTGCCGTGCAGCGCCACATGCGCGCCCACGGTCTCGAGCAGCGCGGCGATGTTCTCCGTGCGGCTGGCCTGGCTTGCGAAGCGCGCATCGAGCGCCAGCCCGGGCCGGCCCACGGCCGCGAAGAAGCGCTGCCAGTGCGCATCGGTGTAGGGCATCATGCAGACATGGCCGTCCAGGGTTCTGTAGGGCTTGCGCCAGGGCGCCATCACGCGGGGGTAGCCAGCGCCGCTCAGGGCCGGGCTGAAGTGCATGCCGTACAGATGCTCGACCAGGTTGAAGCCCACCATGGTCTCGAACATGGGCACTTCCACGAAGCACCCCTCGCCGCTGCGCTCGCGCCGCAACAGCGCGGCCAGCACGGCATGGGCGGCCACCAGGGCGCAGGTCTTGTCGGCCGCGATGGTGGGCAGGTAGCGGGCCTCGCCGGTCTGGCGCTCCATGAGATCGGCCAGGCCGCTCATGCCCTGTATCACGTCGTCATAGGCGGGCAGTCCCGCATAGGGACCGTCCTCGCCGAAGCCGTGCAGCCCCGCATAGACCAGGCGCGGGTAGCGGCTGCGCAAGGCCTGGGGATCCAGCCCCAGCGGCACCAGCTTGTGCGGGCGCATGCTGTGCATGAACACATCGGCCGTGGCCAGCAGCGCATGCAGCGCCTGGCGCGCCGGGGCCTGCTTGAGGTCCAGCACCACGCTTTTCTTGGAGCGGTTGACGCCCATGAACATGGCCGCCATGCCGGCCTCGGCGGCCGGGCCCGTGTGGCGCGTGGAGTCGCCGGCCGGCGGCTCGATCTTGATCACCTCGGCGCCATAGTCGGCCAGCACCTGGCTGGCCAGCGGCCCGAATACCACGCTGGACAGGTCCAGCACCCGAATTCCCGTCAAGGCAGCCTGCACTGGGGGTCTCCATGTTGTCTGCAGCAGCGATGCAGGCCAGTATTTGAGATCTTGCACATCGCGTCCAAGACTTGATTGACTGCATCTGATACACGGTGGATATCAATGGATCTGCGCCAACTGCGCCATTTCGTCACGCTGGCCCGCACCCTCAACTACCGGCAGGCGGCCGAGCAGCTGCACATGTCCCAGCCTCCGCTGTCCCAGTCCATACGCCGGCTAGAGGACAGCCTGGGCGTGCAGCTGTTCGAGCGCGACCGCCGCGGCACGGCGCTGAGCGCGGCGGGCGCGGCGGCGCTGGAGAGCGCCGAACTGGCCCTGCACCACGCGCGCCAGGTGCGCCAGGTGTCGCAGGCCACGGCCAGCGGCGAATCCGGGCGGCTGCACA
Source organism: Comamonas sp. (assembly GCA_041984925.1). Lineage (GTDB taxonomy): Bacteria > Pseudomonadota > Gammaproteobacteria > Burkholderiales > Burkholderiaceae_C > Comamonas. Next base: position 92,853 of record JBHIXF010000015.1, on the reverse strand, counting down.
TCGGCTTCATCGGCTCGGCCACCTTTTCGCTGATCCCGCAGCTGGTGCAGGCCTTTCGCAAGGCCTATCCCGGCATCGACCTGGTGCTGACGGAATCGACCACGCGGGAGATCTGTGCCCATGTGGCCAGCGGGGAGTTCGATGCCGGCCTGCTGCGCTACCCGGTCACCGAGGCCACGGCGCTGTCCATCACGCCCGTGCAGCGCGATGAGCTGGTGGCCGCGCTGCCGCGGGACAATCCGCTGCTGCACCAGCCCCGCCTGCACCTGAAGGACCTGGCGGGCCAGCCCTTCGTCAACTACCGGCCCGGCGAGGTGCCGGGGTTGCATGCGCTGGTCCTGCTGGCCTGCCAGAACGCGGGCTTCATGCCCCAGGTCAAGCAGCAGGCCATTCAGGCCCAGACTCTGGTCAGCCTGGTGGGCGCGGGCCTGGGGGTGGCCCTGGTGCCGGCGGTGGTGGCCCAGGCAAGCACGCCGGGCGTGGTGTTTCGCCGCCTGGCCGATGGCTGGCACCTGCCCGCCATCGGCATTGCGCTGGCGCTGCAGCCCCAGCGCCCTCCCGCCACGGCCCGGCAATTGCAGCAATTGTTGAGTGCCATGGAGCGGCTGTCATCGCCGGTGCATCCCATGCCACTAGGATGACGGGGTTCGTTCCACACCTTGCCGGGGCTTCAGAAATGTCGCCCATCTGCCGATAGAAGGACACAAGCACTGCGTCCTCCCTGCCCATGCCACCACCGATATCACGCACCCAAGTCCGCTCGCCTTCCGATGAAAACCTGGTGATCACGGTCATTGCGCTGTCCATGCTGACGATTGCCGTGCTCGGCATCGGCATCTACCAGTTCATGCAGTACCAGCGCGAGCAGGATCAGGAGCGGCTGAACTCGCGCGTCTACCGCAGCTATGTGCGCCATACCGACCAGGAGCAGGCCCAGGCACCCGCGCCCGAGCCCGTCCCCGAGCAGGCGGCGGCGCGCCAGCCGAGCCAGGCGCAGATCAACCAGGAGATGACGCGCAAGCTGCTGGCCCACCCGGGCGTGACGCCGGATGCCGGATTCTCGGCACCGGGCGTGCGCTCCACGGGCGTGGTGATCATCGATGCCATCGACCAGGCCCAGGCACGCGAGAAGGCCGGCACGCCCGCGCGCCCGGCCGCGGCCCTCGCATCTTCGGCCCCGGCCTCCTGAGCGCCGGTTCCCGCGCCCATGCAAAAAGCCCGGCATGGCCGGGCTTGGGCTGGACGGCGCGGGCGGCCTGCATCACTGGTGCTTGCGCACCCAGGCCACGAACTTCTGCACGAAGCCGTTGACGAAGTCGCGGCTGCCGGCGCCGATGGAGCCGTCCTCGGCGAACAGTCCGTCCTTGGCCTGGATGAAGACCTCGGGCTGGGCCAGCGTGGGCATGTCCAGGTAGGCCAGGACGTTGCGCAGGTGCTGCTGGGCCAGCGCCGTGCCGATGGCGCCCACCGAGACGCCGGCCACGGCGGCGGGCTTGCCGGCCCAGACGCTCTTGCCATAGGGGCGCGAGCCCTGGTCCAGCGCGTTCTTGAGCACGCCGGGGATGGAGCGGTTGTACTCGGGCGTCACGAACAGCACGGCCTGGGCGGACTGGATCTGCGCACGGAACTGCTTGACCACGTCGGCCTCGTTGCCGTCATGGTCCTGGTTGTACAGCGGCAGCGCGTCGATGGCGACCTGCTCGAAGGCCACCCCTTCGGGCGCCAGGCGCGCGATGGCGTCGGCGAACTTGCGGTTGAAGGAATCCTTGCGCAGGCTGCCCACGATGACAGCGACCTTGATCTGGCTCATGCATTGCTCCTGGGAAAGTGAGGGGAATCGGCCGGAAGGCGCACCTCCCGGAAGCGGACATTATGTGGCGGCCGCGCCGCACTTACTGTAGGAAAGAGGGCTTGGCATAGCCCTGGAACTTGCTGTCCACCACGGCCTTGAATTCGGCCGAACGGTAGACCTCGGCCAGATCCTTGGCCCAGGCCGCGCCCTGGTCCTTCTTCTTGATGGCGACCACGTTCAGGTAATGGTCGGGCGTCTTCTCCAGCGACACCGCCTCGGTCAGCTTCAGGCCCGAGGAGATGGCGAAGTTGCCGTTGATGATGGCGTACTCGGTGTCGCCCAGCGAACGCGGCAGCTGCGCGGCCTCCAGCGGGATGAACTTGAGCTTGCGCGGGTTCTCGGCCAGGTCCTTTTCGGTCACGCGCAGCGGATCGATGCCGGGCTTGGCCTTGACCAGGCCGGCCTGCTCCAGCAGCACCAGCGCGCGTGCGAGGTTGCTGGGATCGTTGGGCAGGGTCACGCGGTCGCCCTCCCTGGCCTCGGCCAGGGTCTTGCGGGTCTTGGAATAGACGCCCAGGGGCGCGATGGGGCCCTGCACCAGCTCCACCAGGTCCAGCTTCTGGTCGGCCGCGAACTTCTGCAGATAGACGCGGTGCTGGAAGAAGTTGGCGTCCAGCGATCCCTGGGCCAGCGCCAGATTGGGCTGCACGTAGTCGTTGAACTCCACCAGCTTGACCTGGTAGCCCTTCTTTTGCAGCAGCGGCACGATGCCCTGCTTGAGCTGGTCGATGTTGGAGCCGGCCGTGCCGCCGATCACGAGCTGTTTCTTGTCGGCCTGGGCATGGGCGGGCAGCGCCAGCACGCCGGCGGCGGCGAAGGCAGCGGCGGCCAGCAGCTGGCGGCGCGCGGAAGCGAAGGTTGCAGTCATTTGCGTGTCCTTTGGGGTGCTAGGGGAAGGGGAAAGAGAGGCTCGGCAAGGGATTCAGCGCTTGTCCAGGCGCCGCGCGGCCGTGTTGCCGGCGAACTGGATGATCTGGACCATGACCACGAGGATGGTCACGGTAAGCACCATCACATCGGTCTGGAAGCGGTAGTAGCCGTAGCGGATGGCCAGGTCGCCGATGCCGCCGCCGCCCACCACGCCGGCGATCGCCGAGTACGACAGAAAGCTCACGGCCAGCACGGTCAGCGCCAGCACCAGGCCAGAGCGCGCCTCCAGCACCAGCACGCGCCAGACGATCTGCAGCTCGGACGCTCCCATGGCGTGCGCGGCCTCGATCACGCCGCGCGGCACATCGCGCAGGCACTGGTCCACCAGGCGCGCCAGGTAGGGAATGGCGGCCACGGACAGCGGCACGGCCGCGGCCAGCGGGCCGATGGAGGTGCCGGCCAGCCAGCGCGTGAACGGCACCAGGGCCACCAGCAAGATGATGAAGGGGAAGGAGCGCACGGTGTTGACGATCCAGTTCAGCACCAGGAAGGCCGGACGGTTGTCCAGCGACTGGCCCGGACCCAGCAGGAACAGCAGCACGCCCAGCGGACCGCCCACCAGCACGGCGGCCGACAGGCCGATGCCCAGCATCAGCAGGGTCTGGCCCATGGCCACCCAGAGTTCGGGCAGGATTTCGACGATGTTTTCAGACATGGGAAAGCGCAATCGGAAGAAGGGGGAAAACGGGGGGCGATGGGGTCAAAGCTCGGTGCCGCCGACGGCGCGCAGCACCACGGGGCGTGCGCCGCCGCGCTCGCGCAGCGCCTTGTCGGCGCGCTCCGCGCGCAGGGCTTCGAGCTCGCTGCCCAGGACCGTGGCACGCGGCACGGCCTCGTAGGGACGGCCCGCCGCCAGCGGCGCCAGCGTGAACTGCTCGGCCACCTGGCCCTGCTCGATGATGGCCACTTCGCTGCACAGCGCATCGACCACGCCCAGCTCATGCGTGACGATGACGATGGTCACGCCCAGGCGGCGGTTGATGTCGGCCAGCGTGGCCAGGATGGAGCGCGTGGTCTCGCTGTCCAGGGCCGAGGTCGGCTCATCGCACAGCAGCACCTGCGGACGGGGCGCCAGGGCGCGCGCAATGGCCACGCGCTGCTTCTGGCCGCCCGACAGCTGCGCCGGGTAGCTGCCGGCCTTGTCCGCCAGCCCCACGATGTCCAGGCATTCGCGCACGCGCTGCTCGATCCGGGCTCGCGAATGCCCGCCGTGGATGCGCAGCGGAAATGCCACGTTCTCGAAGACGCTGGCGTTTTGCAGCAGGTTGAACTGCTGGAAGATCATGCCGATGTTCTGGCGCGCCTCGCGCAGCGCGCGCCGGCCCAGGGCCGTGAGGGTCTGGCCCGCCACCACCACCTCGCCGCTGTCGGGGCGCTCCAGCAGGTTGATCAGGCGCAGCAGCGTGGACTTGCCGGCCCCGCTCTTGCCGATCAGGCCGAAGACCGCGCCCTGGGCGATGTCCAGCGAGACGGAGCGCACCGCATCGAAATGCTTGCCATCAGTTGTTACAAATTTCTTTTGCAGGTCACGCAGCCGGATCAGCGCATTTTCCGGGGCCAAAGGGGCGTTCTGGACAGTCATGGAGTCTGGGTTCGGCAGTGGTAGCGGGCCGGGGTGTCGGCATTGGCGGCGTTCACGCCGCCTTTTTCGGCGAATGGCGCCCAACTGCGTTGCGGCAGGCTTGGCGGTTGGCCGCAATTGCATGCCGATGCACATGCGTTGCCGGCAGCCGCCGCCAAGCCCGGGCAAAACCGCAGGAACGGACGTCATTAGTGTTCTAACGAGTGTGTTGCAAAACGTTCTTCATGCAAAAGAATAAAAAATACGGTACTTATAACGATTGCAATATTTGACACAGGGATGTACAGCCTGCGGCGCATTGCTAGAATCCGCCCCCGATACGCCTGTCCCGCCGCAAGATGCCTTGTGGCTGCGCGCTTCACAGGTGAGTGCCTGCTTTCCTCCGCCATGCCCGAATCGCCACGATCCGCCGAACCATCCGCCTGCGCCGCCAGCCTGCGCGTGGAGGGCGTGCGCCTGCGGCGCGGCATCACCACGGTGTTCGATGGCCTGGATCTGCGGCTGCAGGAGCCGCGCATCGGCCTGATCGGCGACAACGGCGCGGGCAAGACCAGCCTGTTGCGGCTGCTGTGCGGCCTGGAGGCCCCCGAGGCCGGCCGCGTGCTGCTCGATGGCACCGGACTGCATGAGGCCCGCGCACAGCGTCCCGGCCAGGTCGGCCTGATGTTCCAGAACCCCGACGACCAGATCATCTTCCCCACGGTGGAGGAGGAACTCGCCCTGGGCCTGCGCCCCGCCGGCCTGTCCAGGCGCGAGGCCCTGCAACAGGCCCGCGCGCTGCTGGCCGCCCGCGGCCTGGCCGACTGGGCGCCACGCGCCGTGGCCGGGCTGAGCCAGGGCCAGCGCCAGCAGGTGTGCTGGCTGGCCCTGCTGATCGCGGCGCCGCGCGTGCTGCTGCTGGACGAGCCCTTCGCCAGCCTGGACCTGCCGGGCCAGGCGCGGCTGGCCCGCGACATTGCAGCCGCCAGCCAGCAGGTGCTGGTCTCCACCCATGTCCTCGACCATGTGCGCGATTTCGGCCGCGTGCTCTGGCTGGAACGCGGCCAGGTGCGTGGCGACGGGCCGGGCCGCGAAGTCTGCGCGGCCTATGAAGCCGACGTGGCCCGGCGCCTGCGCGCACCGGACTGACCGAGGAGCCGGCCATGGGAAGCCTGTACAGCGAATACGGCAGCTGGCTCCATGCCTGGAGCGCAGGGCGCAAACTGCTGCTGCTGGCCTTGCTGGGAACGGGCCTGCTGCTCATCGATGCGCCCTGGCTCCTGGCCCTGGCCGCAATGGGCTGCGCGCTGCTGTGGCTGTCGCTGGGCCGCGCCACCGAGGGGGCGCGGCGGCCCATGCTGTCGGTCATCGTGGCGGCGCTGCTGGTGGCGGGCTTTCACGCGTGGATGCAGCACTACGCGCTGGCCGCGGCCAGCGCGCTGCGGCTGGTGTGCGCCTGCGCGCTGGGGGTGGCGCTGACGGTGAGCACGCGCCCCAGCGACCTGGTCGAGGTGCTGGAGCGCCTGCTTGCGCCGCTGTCGCGCATCGGCATACCGGCCGACCAGGTGGCCCTGCAGCTGGCACTGATGCTGCGTTTCACCGAACATTTCTTCGTCCAGTGGAAGCGGCTGGACGATGCGCACAGGCTGCGCACGGGCCGCGCGGGCGGCCTGCGCCTGATCGCGCCGCTGACCATCCACATGCTGCAGGCCACCCGCCGCGTCGCCGACGCGCTGTGGGCGCGCCTGGGCCGCTGACAATTCCTGTTTTGCCCGTTGCCGAGCGAGTACTTTCATGACCGCACCCACCACCGTCTCGCGCGCCTCGGCGCGCTCCATGGCCCAGGTTTCGCTGTTCGCGGCGCTGATGGCCGTCATGGGCCTGATCCCCAAGATCGATCTGCCGCTGGGCGTGCCCATCACCATCCAGACGCTGGGCGTGATGCTGGCCGGCGTGATGCTGGGCCCCTGGCGCGGCCTGCAGTCCATGCTGCTGTTTCTCGCGGCAGTGGCCGTGGGCCTGCCGCTGCTGTCGGGCGGGCGCGGCGGCATTGCCGTCTTCATGACGCCTTCGGCAGGCTATCTGGCCGGCTATGGCCTTGCGGCCTGCGTCACGGGCCTGGTCATGCGGGGGCTGGCACAGGACGGGCCGCTGCGCGCAGCCATCAGTGCCTTCGCGGCTTCGCTGGTCGGCGGCATCGTGGCCCTGCATGCCTGCGGCGTACTGGGCCTGATGGCCGTGGCCAAGCTCAGCCTGCCACAGGCCTTCATGGCCACGCTGGTGTTCGTGCCCGGCGACCTGGTCAAGTGCGTGCTGTGCGCCCTGGTCGTGCACACCGTGGCGCGCGGCATGCCGGACTGGCGCTTCGGCGGACGCCAGCATGGCTGAAACGCACGGCGCCCATCCGCTGGCCGGCGCGCTGCAGGCCCCCTGGACACTGGTGCACGGTCCGCTGGCACATTGGTCCCATGAACGCCCCCACGCCATCGCACTGCAAAGCGAGGCCGGCCAGTGGACCTATGAGCGCCTGTACACCGCCGTGCAGCAGCGCAGCGCCGCGCTGGTGGCCGCGCAGGCCCCCGCCATGCAACTGCTGGATGCGCGGGGCGACACGCTGCAGGCCATCGTGGACTTCCTGGCCATCATCCACAGCGGCCGCTGCGCAGCCGTCGCCGATCCGGACTGGCCCGAGGCCGTGCGCACCCGCATCCAGGCCTGGCTGCCCGCCGAGCCCAGCGCGCGGGCCCTGGCCGCGCCCACGGACGCCTTCTACACGGGCTTCACCTCGGGCAGCACGGGCCTGCCCAAGGGATTCATGCGCAACCACCGCTCGTGGACCGAAAGCTTTCGCGTCTGCCTGCAGGACTTCGGGCCCGTGGCCGCGCAGCGCACCATGGCGCCCGGGCGCATCTCCCATTCGCTGTTCCTGTTCGGCGTGATGCAGGGCCTGTGGTGCGGCGCAGGCGCCATCGTGCAGGAAAAATTCTCCGCCGCCCGCTGCCTGGCCGATCTGGCCAGGGGCGCCGCCCCCTGCCTGGTCGCCGTGCCCAGCCAGCTGCTGCTGATGCTGCAATGGGCCGCGCACCGCCGCCTCGCGCCCATCGACGGCGTGGAGCTGGTGATGATCAGCGGCGCGCGCTGGATGCGGGCGCAGACGCCCGCGCTGCGCGCGCTGTTTCCGCGCGCGCGCATCATCGAGTTCTATGGCGCATCGGAGGCCAGCTTCATCGCCTGGATGGACGCGGCCGAGGATGCGCCGGCACAGGCCGTGGGCCGGCCGTTCAGCAATGTGCAGCTGGACATCCGCGCGCCCGATGGACAGGGCCCGGCGCGGCCCGGCGCCGACGGCCTCATCTACATGCGCAGCCCCATGCTGTTCATGGACTATGTGGGCGAGGCCCGCGACGGCACGGCCGCGCTGCGCGATGGCGAATGGCTGTCGGTGCGCGACATGGGCCATATCGACGCGGCCGGCCTGCTGTGCCTGGCCGGGCGCCAGAGCCGCATGCTGGTGACCCAGGGCAAGAACCTGTTTCCCGAAGAGGTGGAGACGCTGCTGGCCGGGCATCCCGGCGTGTCCCAGGTCGCCGTCCTGGGCCTGCCCGATACGCTGCGCGGCATGCAGGTGCATGCGGTCGTGCAATGGGCGCAGAGCGCGCCGGCCGGTTGCGCGCAGGGCTTGTCGGCCTGGCTGCGCGAGCGGATCGAAGCCTACAAGCTGCCACGCCAATGGTGGACCTGCGCCGACTGGCCCCAGACCGCCAGCGGCAAGACCGACCATGCACGGCTGGCACGCGCCCTGGCGGCCACGGCCGCAGGCCAGCCCCTGGCCGATGGCCCCGCACTGCGGCCCCTGCCATGAACACGCAGGCCCACCCCGTCATTCTGTCCTGGGCGCGCAGCCCCGTGGCCCCCGTGGGCGGGGCCTTGCGCGATCTCGCCGCCCACGAGCTGGCGGCACCCGTGCTCCAGGCCCTGCTTGCACGCGCCGGCCTGCCGGGCCAGGCCGTGGACGCCGTGGTCCTGGGCAATGCCCTGGGAGCGGGCGGCAACCCTGCGCGCATGCTGGCACTGGCGGCAGGGCTTGCCGAGCGCTGCGCGGCGCACAGCCTGGACACGCAGTGCTGCTCGGGCCTGGACAGCGTGGCCGTGGCCGCGGGCCTGCTCATGTCCGGCCAGGCCGAGATCGTGGTGGCCGGCGGTGCCGAGGCCTGGAGCCGCGCGCCCATCCGCCAGACACGGCCACGCCATGCGGGCGAGCTGCCTGTGCCCTATGAGCGCCCTGCCTTCGCGCCCGACCCGGCACGCGACCCCGACCTGCTGCAATCGGCCGCCGACCATGCCCTGGCCCTTGGCATCACGCGCATGCGCCAGGAAGACTATGCCCTGCAAAGCCATGCGCGCGCCCTCGCCCACCGGAGCGCCATGGCAGCGGAGATCGTTCCCGTGGCCGGACTCGCCCACGATGCCTACCCGCGCGCGCTGACTGCCGCCCGGGCCGCGCGCATGCCCGTGGCAGCCCAGTCCGGCAAGGCCGCGGATCCCGCAGCGCTGGCCCGCCATGCGCTGAGCACCCCCACCATCTCGCCCAAGGCCGACGGCGCGGCCCTGGTGCTGCTGGCCACGCCCCGGGCCTGCGCACGCCACGGCCTGCAGGCACGCGCCCGCTGGATCACCAGCGTCTCTGCGGGCCACGCGCCCGAGACCCCGCTGGTGGCTGCCGCCCTGGCCGCGCGGCAGGCCCTGGCGCGCGGCGCTTGCGCGCTGGGCCTGGATGCGCTGCCAGCCGACGCACTGGCGGCCGTGCAGCTGCATGATGCCTTCGCCGTCCAGGGGCTGGACTTCGTCCAGGCCCTGGGCCTGGCGCCCGGGCAGATCAATGCGGGCGGCGGCGGCCTGGCGCGCGGCCATCCCATCGGTGCATCGGGGGCCATCGCGCTGGTGCGCGTGCTGGCCGAACTGCAGCATCGCCCTTCATCGACCTGCGGGCCCGCTCTGGGGCTGGCCGCCATCGCCGGCGCAGGCGGCATCGGCGCAGCCTGCATGGTGCAGGCGCCGGAATCCATATGAGCACTGTTTCCGACATGCACGAAGCGCTGGTCCATGCGCGCCGCTCCACCCGCGCCTACCGTCCCGATCCCGTGCCCGACGCGCTGCTGCGCCGGCTGCTGCAAAGCGCGCGCCAGGCCCCCAGCGGCGGCAACCTGCAGCCGGGGCAGTTCATCCTGGTGCGCGGTGCACTGCGCGAAGCACTGACACAGGCGCTGCTGGCCGACTGGCAGGCCGGCACGCCGGAACGCGAGGACTACGGCTACTTTCCGCGCCCCATGCCCATGGCACTGCGCAAGCGCCAGGTGGCCTCGGCCCAGGCCCTCTACGGCGCCTTGGGCGTGCCGCGCGAGGACCGGGCGGGCCGCGATGCGCAGTTCGGCCGCAACTACCGCTTCTTCGATGCGCCCGTGGCCCTTGTCGTGGCCATCGATGCGCGCTTTGGCGCGGGCGGCTACATGGACCTGGGCATGGCCCTGTACGGCCTGCAGCTGGCCGCCGCCGCACAAGGCCTGGGCAGTTGCGCCATCGGCGCCCTGGCCTCCTACCCCGACACGGTGCGCCGCGTGCTGCAGCTGCCGTCCGGCGAGCACATCGTCTGCGGCCTGGCCCTGGGCTGGCCCGACGAAGCCGCCCCCGTCAACCGCACGCAGACCACGCGCGCGCCGCTGCACGAATACTTCAGGGTGCTCGGGGAATGAAAAAAGCTGCCGATGGCAGCTTTTGCAAATTCAGCTTCCACTCGCATCGTGCACGGTGGCTGGAACCGCCAAGGCCCAGCTCAGGGACGCCGAGCAAGGGCCGCCCCGGCAAGGGCCGCCCCGCAGTGAGGGCGTCGCCCTCCTCCCGAAGAGAGAGGGGGAAGGCGCGAAGCGACTCAGGGGGTGCGTTCTTCAGAACGCGGGGATCACGGAGCCTTTGAACTGCACATCGATGAACTGGCGCACGTCGTCCGAGTGGTAGGCCTTGATCAGTTGGGCCACCCAGGGCTTGTTCTTGTCGGCATCGCGCGTGACCAAGATGTTCACGTAGGGATTCTTGGCCGCTTCCTGCGCGATGGCGTCGGTCTTGGGGTTCAGGCCCGCCGAGATCGCGAAGTTGGTGTTGATGGCCGAGGCATCCAGGTCATCCAGCGAGCGCGGCAGCTGGGCCGCGTCCAGTTCCACGAAGCGCAGCTTCTTGGGGTTGGAGACCACGTCCAGCGGCGTGGCCTTCAGGCCCGCGCTGTCCTTGAGCTTGATCAGGCCCTGCGCCTGCAGCAGCAGCAGCACGCGGCCCCCGTTGGTCGGGTCGTTGGGGATGCCGAACTTGGCGCCCTGGGGAAGGTCGGCCAGTTGCTTGATCTTCCTGGAATAGATGCCGATGGGGAAGTTCACGGTATCGGCCACCCAGCCGATCTTGTAGCCGCGGTCACGCACCTGGGCATCGAGATAGGGGCGGTGCTGGTAGCTGTTGGCATCGAGGTCGCCGGCCGCCAGCGCCGCATTGGGCTGCACGTAGTCGCCGAACTCCACGATCTGGATCTTCAGGCCGTTCTTTTCGGCGACCTTCTTGACCTGCTCCATGATCTGGGCATGCGGGCCGGCCGTGACGCCGACCTTGATGGGCTTGTCCTGTGCCTGCGCGGGCATGGCCAGCAATGTCATGGCGGCGCTGGCAACGGCGGCCGTGAACGTGTGGCGGAGAAAATGGCGCTTGGTGGGCATGGATGCGGTTCCTTGTAACCTGTCAAAACACAGGCGCACACTGTAGCGCCAACGCAGGCCGGCCCAGGCCTGCGCAGCCGGCTTTTCAAGACAGATTCGTCAGCAGCTCATGACCGCCGGGCAGATCGGCAGGCGAACGGCGCGCTCAGTTGTATTCGGGAAACTCGGGCACCGCCATCACCTGGTGCGCAACAATGTCCAGCACCGCATGGGGCTGCTCCTGCCGGTCGATCCAGACCTTGGGGGTGAAGCTGCCGCGCAGCGCCACGGCATCGCCTTCGTACAGCCGGCGCAGCACTTCGCAGGCAGCGGTATCGAAAGCCACCACGTTGACCGGAATGGAAGAGCCGTCGGAAGCCTCGGAACGCACACGGGCCACCATGAAGGGACGGTGGTTGCGGTCGCTGCGGTGCTCAGGCGTACCGGTGAGCCGGCCGGTGATCAGTCCATCCATCATGTGCGCGAACAGGGAAAGAAGTGTGGGTTGCAAAAATATGCGATTGTAGGTGCAGACACATGCAGACGGCCCGCAGCAGCGGGTGCGTTGCGCCCATTCGCACATTGACAGGCACTGCCGGCGCATGCCATCTGCGCACAGAATGTGCCGCCAGCCGCGCAGGCAAAGAAAAACGGGCTACAGAATTGCTTCTGTAGCCCGTCGTTTTCATTGATGGTCGGCGTGGCGGGATTCGAACTCGCGACCCCTTGCACCCCATGCAAGTGCGCTACCAGGCTGCGCTACACGCCGAAGACTTGAATTATAGGCACTAAAAAAGCGTCCCAACTGAAAATTGGAAGTTTTTTCATGAAACTCCCATTTTCCGGCCTGGCAAAGGCCTTTGGCTGTACGCCGCCGCTCCCCACCGGAGCTGCCGCAGTTGGCTGGCCGAGGAAAAGCGTCCAAGGCCATGGCCCGCCATGGCAGGGACCGGAAAATGAAATGGGCTTCTTGTCACTGACAAGAAGCCCATTCAAGTTGGTCGGCGTGGCGGGATTCGAACTCGCGACCCCTTGCACCCCATGCAAGTGCGCTACCAGGCTGCGCTACACGCCGAAGACTTAGATTATATACACGTTTTTCACCATCAAACGGAAAGCAGGCCCCGAATCTGCAAAAGCTCTTCACGAATGGCCTGCGGACTCATCGCGGGAGGGGGGGATGCATCTTCCTGCTGCAGCGGCTCACGGGACGCGGGCTCGACCGCCAGGGGCTGCGGCGCGGCAGCGGCGGCCGGCGAGGCGGCCGTCTCGCGCAGCCGGTTGCGCGCGCCGTTGATGGTGAAGCCCTGCTCGTAGAGCAACTCCCGTATGCGCCGGATCATCAGCACTTCGTGGTGCTGGTAGTAGCGGCGGTTGCCCCGGCGCTTCATGGGCCGCAGCTGGGTGAATTCCTGCTCCCAGTAGCGCAGCACGTGCGGCTTGACGTCGCACAGGTCGGCCACCTCACCGATGGTGAAGTAGCGCTTGGCGGGGATCTGGGGCAGGGATGCAACCATGGCAAGGTGCGAAGAAGTCAGGTCAGGTTCCGTTCGATGCGCCTGAAAGGGCGCTGCCGGCGTGCAACGCAATCCATGAGACTACTGCACTGCACGCCATCAGACCAGTGCCGTATCGCAACAGCCATCCATCTGCTGCGCCGGCAGACAGCCGGACGACAGCCGGCCGGCATTTTTCAGGCCTGGGAGCCTGGGGTGCCTTCCTGGATCTGCTCCTTGAGCTTGCTGCTGGCATGGAAGGTCACGACGCGGCGCGCCTCGATGGGAATCGCCTCGCCGGTGCGCGGGTTGCGCCCGGGACGCGGCGCCTTGGTGCGGATCTGGAAATTGCCGAAACCCGACAGCTTCACATCCTCGCCCGCCACCAGGCTTTGCGAGATCAGCTCGAAGAAGGCGTCCACCATTTCCTTGGACTCGCGCTTGTTCAGGCCGATTTCGTCAAACAGCAGGTCGGCCAGCTGCGCCTTGGTCAGCGCGGGCGAGTCAATACTGTCTACCGCCAGTTCCATCAACGTATCTCCTTTCACAGCGTCGCCCTCCCCCATCATGCGCGCAGGCGCGCACCCAGGCGCTGCTGCAGCTGCTCGATCACGGATTGCACGGCCTGCTCGATCTGCACGTCGGTCAGCGAGCTGTCGTCGCTGCCCAGCGTCAGGCGCACGGCCAGGCTTTTCTCATCCTGGGCCAGTGCACCGGGCGCCGCGGTTTCGCCGGACTTGAGCGCCTTGGGGCGGAACACGTCGAAGAGCACGGCAGAGCGCAGCAGCCCGCCGATGCGGGCCGCCTCGATGGCCTGCATCAGCTGGGCGTGCGTGGTCTTCTCGTTCACGACCACGGCGATGTCGCGCTCCACGGCCTGGTGCTTGGCCACGGGCTTGAACACCGGCACTTCGCGCGCCAGCACGGCGTCCAGTTCCAGCTCGAACAGCACGGGCGCCTGCGCCAGGTCCCATTGCTGGCGCCACTGGGGATGCAGCTCGCCGATGAAGCCGATGGCCTGGCCATCGAGCAGCACGCGCGCGCAGCGGCCCGGGTGCATGGCCGGGTGCTCGGCCGGCTCGAACACGGGCTTGCGCGGCGCCAGCAGCGCCTCGACATCGCCCTTGACGTCGTAGAAGTCGACGCGGGCTTCGCTGCGGCCCCATTGCAGTTGCTCGGCCGCGCCCCAGGCCAGGCCCGCCACGCGCATGGGCTGGTGAAAGCCCTTGACCGTGGTGTCGCTGTCCACGACGCTTTCGTCCTTCAGGAAGACGCGGCCCAGCTCGAACACGCGCACGCGCTCGGCCTTGCGGTCGGCATTGAACTTGAGCACCTGCATCAGCGAGCCGATGAGGCTGGAGCGCATGACGCTGAGCTGGCTGGCAATCGGATTGAGCAGCTGGATCGGGTCGGCGTTGCCGGCCAGGTCCTTCTCCCATGCGGCTTCGACGAAGCTGAAGTTGATGGTTTCCTGGTAGCCCAGGTCGGCCAGCGCACGGCGCACGGCGAACTGGCTGCGGCGGTTCTCGGCGCGCAGCTTGGGCGCGATGGGCGCCAGCGGCTTGGTGGTGGGCAGCTTTTCATAGCCCACCATGCGCGCCACTTCCTCGATCAGGTCTTCCTCGATGTTCAGGTCGAAGCGGAAGCTCGGCGGCGTGACGGTCAGCACGCCATCGCCCTGCTCCACCGGCAGGCCCAGGCCGGCCAGCGCGTCATGGCATTGCTGCTGCGTCAGCGCCATGCCGATGACCTTGGCGGCGCGCGCCACGCGCAGCGTGACGGGCCGGGCCACGGGCATGTCGGCCTTCTGGTCGTCGACGGGGCCGCAGACGGTCTCGGGCGTGCCGCAGATCTGCAGCACCAGCTCGGTGATGCGCTCGATGTGCTCGACCGTGAGCTCGGGGTCCACGCCGCGCTCGAAGCGGTGGCCCGCATCGGTGGAGAAATTGAAGCGGCGCGAACGGCCGGCGATGGACTTGGGCCACCAGAAAGCGGCCTCGATGTAGATGTGGCGCGTCTCATCGGATACGGCAGTCGCGTCGCCGCCCATGATGCCGGCCAGCGACTCGACCTCGCGGTCATCGGCGATCACGCCGACCTGTGCGTCGACCGTGACGGTGCTGCCGTTGAGCAGCTTGAGCTGTTCGCCCTCGCGGCCCCAGCGCACCTGCAGGCCGCCATGGATCTTGTCGAGGTCGAAGATGTGCGAGGGACGGCCCAGCTCGAACATCACATAGTTGGAGATGTCGACCAGCGGCGCCACGCTGCGCTGACCGCAGCGCGCCAGGCGGTCGACCATCCACTGCGGCGTTTTCGCCTGGGTGTTGACGTTGCGCACCACGCGGCCCGAGAAGCGGCCGCACAGGTCGGGCGCCTCGATCTTCACGGCCAGCCTGTCCTGCGTGCCCACGGCAGCGGCCGTGAACGACAGGGGCTTGAGCGGCGCACCGGTCAGCGCGGCCACTTCGCGCGCCACGCCGTAGACGCTCAGGCAATGCGCCAGGTTGGGCGTGAGCTTGAGCGTGAACAGCGTGTCGTCCAGGTCCAGGTATTCGCGGATGTTCCGGCCCAGGGGCGCGTCCGGCGGCAGCTCCATCAGGCCGCCGTGGTCCTCGGACAGCTTGAGCTCGCGTGCCGAGCACAGCATGCCGAAGCTCTCCACGCCGCGCAGCTTGCCGACCTTGATCAGGAAAGGCTTGCCGTCCTCGCCAGGCGGCAGCTCGGCCCCCACCATGGCACAGGGCACGCGGATGCCCACGCGCGCGTTGGGCGCGCCGCAGACGATGGTCAGCAGCTCGGGTCCGCCCACATCGACCTGGCACACGCGCAGGCGATCGGCATCGGGATGCTGCTCGGCGGCCTTGATCTCGCCGACGACGATCTTGGTGAACGGCGGCGCCACGGGCTCCAGCTCCTCCACTTCCAAGCCGGCCATGGTCAGGGTGTCGGCCAGCTCTTGGGTGGTCAGCGGCGGATTGCAGAACTCGCGCAGCCAGGATTCGGGAAATTGCATATCAGACTCTTTGGCGTTGGTTCGGTCCGCGCGCCATGGCGCTGGCGGACTCTTTGGCGAAGGCTTGCGGCCGGATCAACGGAATTGCGACAGGAAGCGGATGTCGCCGTCGAAGAACAGGCGCAGGTCGTTGACGCCGTAGCGCAGCATGGTCAGGCGGTCGGGGCCCATGCCAAAGGCGAAGCCGATGTACTTTTCGGGGTCCAGCCCCATGTTGCGCACCACGTTGGGGTGCACCTGGCCCGAACCGGCCACTTCCAGCCAGCGGCCGGCCAGCGGGCCGCTCTGGAACTGGATGTCGATCTCGGCGCTGGGCTCGGTGAAGGGGAAGAAGCTGGGGCGAAAGCGCAGCACCAGGTCGTCGCTCTCGAAGAAGGTCTTGCAGAAATCCGTGAAGACGACCTTCAGGTCCTTGAAGCTGACGTTCTCGCCGATCCACAGGCCTTCGCACTGGTGGAACATCGGGGAGTGGGTGGCGTCGCTGTCCACGCGGTAGGTGCGGCCCGGCGCGATCACGCGGATCTCGGGCATGTCCTGGCCGGCATCGAGCCGCTCACGGTATTTCTTGACGTGCTGCACGGCATGGCGCACCTGCATGGGGCTGGTGTGCGTGCGCAGCAGATTGGGCGCCTGCGGCGTGCCACCTTCGACGTAGAAGGTGTCGTGCATGGAGCGGGCGGGATGGTCCTGCGGCGTGTTCAGCGCCGTGAAGTTGAACCAGTCGGACTCGATCTCGGGGCCTTCGGCCACATCGAAGCCCATGGAGCCGAAGATGCCTTCGATGCGCTCCAGCGTCAGCGATACGGGGTGCAGGCCGCCCTGTCCGCGGCGGCGGCCCGGCAGCGTCACATCCAGCACCTCGGCCTTGAGGTGGGCCTGCAGTTCGGCATCGGCCAGGGCCTTGCGGCGTGCCGTCAACGCGGCCTCGATCCCCTGCTTGGCCACGTTGATGGCCGCCCCGCGCGATTTCTTCTCTTCGACGGAAAGCTGCGCCATGCCCTTCATGAGCTCGGTCACCTTGCCCGACTTGCCCAGAAACTGCGCCTTGGCGTTTTCCAGATCGGCGGGGGTTTGTGCCTGCGCGAACAGCTGCTGCGCGCTCTCGACCAGAGAATCCAACTCGTTCATATCGACTCTTTATCGACTGTGAAAAGAAACAAGGGCTAGCAGCCTTTTCAAGCCCTAGCCCTTGCTGTTTGCGCTGCCGGCCATCACGAGGATGGCAGCAGACCGTTATCTCAAGCAGCCAGCTTGGCCTTGACTTGATCAACGATGCTGCTGAAAGCAGCCTTGTCGTGCACCGCGATATCGGCCAGCATCTTGCGGTCGATCTCGATGGCCGCCTTCTTCAGGCCGTTGGCGAACTGGCTGTAGGTCAGGCCCAGTTCACGTGCAGCGGCGTTGATACGGGCGATCCACAGACGGCGGAACACGCGCTTCTTGGCACGGCGGTCGCGGTAGGCATATTGCCCGGCCTTCATCACCGCCTGCTTGGCGACGCGGAAGACATTGCCGCGGCGGCCGCGGAAACCCTTGGACAGGGCCAGAACTTTTTTGTGACGGGCGCGGGCCGTTACACCACGTTTGACGCGAGGCATGTGTTTTCTCCTTGTTCGTCAGTGAATTACAGGCCAGCCATCGGCAGCATCTGAGCGATGTGACCCATGTTGGTCTCATGCACAGCCACTGCACCACGCAGGTGACGCTTGTTCTTGGTGGTCTTCTTGGTCAGGATGTGACGCTTGAAGGCTTGACCGCGCTTGACGGTGCCACCGGGACGAACGCGAAAACGCTTCTTCGCGCTGCTCTTGGTCTTCATTTTGGGCATGTGAATGCTCCTGTTGTTTGTGCTCGTGAGGCGGCTCGCAACACTGCGCGCACTTGCTGGCCCCGAGACACTTCTGAGCCGGCACCAGGGCCGGCAAGAACAAGGGACATGGCAGCCATGTCCCTTGGATCGCGCCACCAGGAAGATCAACCCCTCATGAGATCAACCCCTCCCGGAAGCGCAGATTTCATCACCCCCGAAAAAAGGGGCGAAACCGCGATTATGCCTTATCGGCCGCCGCAGGTGCAGCAGAAACCTCTGCCGGCTTGCCGCCCGCTGCGGGCTTCTTGCGGGCCGGGGCGATCATCATCACCATCTGGCGGCCTTCCAGCTTGGGGAACTGCTCCACCTGGATGGAGTCCGCCAGATCGTCGCGCAGGCGGTTGAGCAGGTCCAGACCCAGCTGCTGGTGCGTGATTTCACGGCCGCGGAAACGCAGCGTGATCTTGCACTTGTCGCCATCGGCCAGGAAACGGCGGATGTTGCGCAGCTTGATGTTGTAGTCGCCGTCGTCGGTACCGGGGCGGAATTTCACTTCCTTGATTTCGATGACGGTCTGCTTGGCCTTGGCTTCGGCAGCCTTCTTCTGTTCAAGGTACTTGAACTTGCCGTAGTCCATCAGGCGGCAGACAGGCGGGGTTGCCGTGGCGGCGATTTCCACCAGGTCCACGTCCAGCTCGCCCGCCATGCGCAGGGCTTCCTGCAGGGGGACGATACCCAGCGGCTCGTTGTCAGGGCCAGACAGACGCACTTCAGGCGCCATGATTTCACGGTTGAGGCGATGCTTGCGCTCTTCACGGTGGCGCCGATCACGAAATTCAGTAGCTATGGTTCTCACCCTTGGAAATTAGTTGCTACAACAGCGTAGCCGCTTGCGTGCCGCGCACGCAAGCGATCCACGCCTGCGATCAGGGCCCTCAGGCCTTGGCCGCGATGTCGGCGCTGACGAGCTGCACGAACTCGTCCACGGACATCACGCCCAGGTCCTTGTTGCCCCGTGCGCGCACTGCCACTGCTCCGGCCGCCTTCTCCTTGTCGCCGGCGACGAGGATGTAAGGCAGCTTTTGCAACGAATGCTCCCGTATTTTATACGTAATCTTTTCGTTGCGCAGGTCAGTCGCCACCCTAAGGCCTTGATTCGGCAATGCTTTTTGCAGCTTTTGCGCCACTTCGCGCACATAGTCCGCCTGGGCGTCGGTGATATTGAGCACCGCGACCTGCACGGGAGCCAGCCACAGGGGCATGGCACCGGCGTGCTGCTCGATCAGGATGCCGATGAAGCGCTCCAGGCTGCCGACGATGGCGCGGTGCAGCATCACGGGGCGGTGGCGCTCGCCATCCTCGCCCACGTATTCCGCATCGAGACGCTCGGGCATGGAGAAATCCACCTGGATGGTGCCGCACTGCCACTGGCGACCGATGGCATCCTTGAGCGTGTACTCGATCTTGGGGCCATAGAACGCGCCGTCACCCGGGGAGATCACGTATTCGCAGCCCGAAGCCTCCAGGCTGTCGATCAGCGCGGCCTCGGCCTTGTCCCAGATCTCGTCGGAGCCGATGCGGGCCTCGGGCCGGGTCGCGACCTTGTAGATGATGTCGGTGAAGCCGAAGTCCCTGTAGACCTTTTGCAGCAGCGTGGTGAAGGCCAGCACTTCGGGCTGGATCTGGTCTTCCGTGCAGAAGACGTGGCCGTCATCCTGCGTGAAACCGCGCACGCGCATGATGCCGTGCAGCCCCCCCGTGGGCTCATTGCGGTGGCACTGGCCGAATTCGCCATAGCGCAGCGGCAGGTCGCGGTAGCTCTTGATGCCCTGCTTGAAGATCAGGATGTGGCCGGGGCAGTTCATCGGCTTGAGCGCGTAGTCGCGCTTTTCCGACTCCGTGACGAACATGTTCTCGCGGTACTTGTCCCAGTGGCCGGTCTTCTCCCACAGCGTCTTGTCCAGGATCTGGGGGCCCTTGACCTCCTGGTAGCCGTTGTCGCGGTACACGCGGCGCATGTACTGCTCGACCTCCTGCCACAGCGACCAGCCCTTGGGATGCCAGAACACGGTGCCGGGCGAGTGCTCGTCGATGTGGAACAGGTCCAGTTCGCGCCCCAGCTTGCGGTGGTCGCGCTTTTCCGCCTCCTCCAGCATGTGCAGGTACTGCTGCAGGTCGTCCTTGGTTGCCCAGGCCGTGCCGTACACGCGCTGCAGCATCTCGTTGCGATGGTCGCCGCGCCAGTAGGCGCCCGCCACCTTCATGAGCTTGAAGAACCTGAGCTTGCCCGTGCTGGGCACGTGGGGGCCGCGGCACAGGTCCTCGAAGCTGCCTTCGCGGTACAGGCTCACATCCTCGTTCGAGGGGATGCTGGCGATGATCTCGGCCTTGTAGTTCTCGCCGATGCCCTTGAAGTAGGCCACCGCCTCATCGCGCGGCAGCACGCGGCGCACCACGGGCTCGTCCTTGGCGGCCAGCTCGGCCATGCGCTTTTCGATGGCGACCAGGTCCTCGGGCGTGAAGGGACGCTTGTACGAGAAGTCGTAGTAGAAGCCGTTCTCGATCACCGGGCCGATCGTGACCTGGGCGTCGGGAAACAGCTCCTTGACCGCATAGGCCAGCAGGTGGGCGGTCGAATGGCGGATGACTTCCAGGCCGTCGGCATCCTTGGCCGTCACGATGGACAGGGACTGGTCCTTGTCGAGAACGTAGCTGGTGTCCACCACCTTGGCCTCGTCGCCCGTGCCGATCTTGCCGGCCAGCGCGGCCTTGGCCAGGCCGGAGCCGATCGATGCAGCCACCTCGGCGACGGTGACCGGGCCGGGGTACTCGCGTTGCGAACCATCGGGAAGCGTAATGTGGATCATGGGATTCCTAAGATATTTCGAGGGGGCGCGCCATCCCCCAAAAAGCAAAAAAGCGCGGAGCCGGGTCCGCGCTTTTCGAAGGTCGAGTCAGTCTCGTGCAGGCGCGAACCGCCAGCCGCTAGCGGCCGGTGTACATCTCCGATGTAGTTCGCGGTGTCATAACCAGCATTGCCTTTCTCGCCCTTGTCAGTTGAAAACTTGCGCCATTTTAACCCAGCAAAGAAAAAGCGCCCGAAGCACAAGGCCCCGGGCGCTTCTTCACCCCTATCTACCTGAAGTTCGACTCACGAAGCCGCGCTTCAGTGGAACTGCTCCTCTTCCGTGGAGCCGGTCAGCGCCTTCACGCTGGACGAGCCGCCCTGGATGACCGTGGTCACGTCGTCGAAGTAGCCTGCGCCCACTTCCTGCTGGTGCGACACGAAGGTGTAGCCCTTCTCGCGTGCGGCGAACTCGGGCTCCTGCACCATGTTCACGTAGTGCTTCATGCCTTCGCCGCGGGCGTATTCGTGGGCGAACTGGAAGGTGTTGAACCAGTTGACGTGAATGCCGGCCAGCGTGATGAACTGGAACTTGTAGCCCAGGGCGGACAGGTCTTCCTGGAACGACGCGATCTGGCTGTCGTTGAGGTTCTTCTTCCAGTTGAACGAAGGCGAGCAGTTGTAGCTCAGCAGCTTGCCGGGGCAGGCGGCGTGCACGGCCTGGGCGAACTCGCGGGCAAAGCCGATGTCGGGCACGCCGGTCTCGCACCACACCAGGTCGGCGTAGGGCGCATAGGCCACGCCACGGCTGATGGCCTGCTCCAGGCCGTTCTTGACGCGGTAGAAGCCTTCCTGCGTGCGCTCGCCGGTGAGGAACGGCTTGTCGTTCGCATCATGGTCGGAGGTGATCAGGTTGGCAGCCTCGGCGTCGGTGCGGGCCAGCACGATGGTGGGCACGCCCATCACGTCAGCGGCAAAGCGCGCGGCGATCAGCTTCTCGACCGCTTCCTGCGTGGGCACCAGCACCTTGCCGCCCATGTGGCCGCACTTCTTCACGGCGGCCAGCTGGTCCTCGAAGTGCACGCCGGCAGCGCCAGCGGCAATCATGTTCTTCATCAGCTCGAAGGCATTGAGCACGCCGCCGAAACCGGCTTCCGCATCGGCCACGATGGGCAGGAAGTAGTCGATGAACTCCTTGTCGCCGGGGTTGATGCCGCGGCCCCACTGGATTTCGTCGGCACGCTTGAAGGTGTTGTTGATGCGGCGCACCATGGTGGGCACCGAGTCATAGGCGTACAGCGACTGATCGGGGTACATGGTTTCGCTGGTGTTGCCGTCGGCGGCCACCTGCCAGCCCGACAGGTACACCGCTTCCAGGCCGGCCTTGGCCTGCTGCATGGCCTGGCCGGCGGAGATGGCACCGAAGGCGTTCACATAGCCCTTCCTGGCGCCGCCGTTGATCTTGTCCCAGAGCACCTCAGCACCACGCTGCGCCAGCGTGTACTCGGGCTGCAGGCTGCCGCGCAGGCGCACCACATCGGCGGCGCTGTAGCCGCGCTTGACGCTCTTCCAGCGGGGGTTCTGCGCCCAGTCCTTCTCGAGGGCAGAAATCTGCTGTTCACGGCTCAGTTGCTGGGTCAGGGATTGGGGCATGTTGCTCTCCTGGGAGGTTGTTGAAACAAGCGGCTTTCTTGCGTCGGCCTTGGGGTCAAATTTAAGTCTTGTAGAAGACCAAGACAACATCTTCTATCTTATAGAAGAGTAAATTTTTATCATTGAAAATCAAATACTTGCAATTCATATATCTCAATGTGAAAACCAATTTCTCGTATTGAGAAATTTTTGCGCAATGCAACATGCGCATTTTTCACGATATGAAAGCTTCGCTGCATTTGATGAAAAATGCCCGCTCCACGGACCTCGGCTACGATGAGCGCCCACCTTTGTTCCGCCGTGAAAACCTCCCACCGTACCTCGGCCTATGCCTGCCTGGCCTTGAGCATGTCTCTGGTCGGCAGCTACGTGGCGCTGTCCAAACCCCTGGCAGCCATCTTTCCCGTGCTGCTGCTCGCCTGGATGCGATTCGGCATCGGCGCACTGGCCATGCTGCGATGGCTGCGCCGTCCAACGGATGAGGCTCCGCTTTCCGCCCGCACCCGGGGATTGCTGTTTCTGGAGTCGCTGTTCGGCAACTTCCTTTTCACCATCTGCATGGTGACTGGCGTCAGCATGACCAGCGCCGTGACGGCGGGCGTGACCATGGCGGCCATTCCCGCCACCGTGGCCCTGATGAGCTGGCTGCTGCTGGCCGAGCGCGTGGAGCCCAGGACCTGGCTGGCCATCGGCCTGGCCGTGGCGGGAATTGCCCTCTATGCCCTGTCGCGTGCCGGCGAATCCAGCGCGAGCGGCCCGCCCCCCGCAAGGGCGTGGCTCGGGCAGTTGCTGCTTGTGGGTGCCGTCCTGTGCGAATCGCTTTACGCCGTGATCGGCAAGCGCCTGACGGCCAGCGTCGGGCCCAAGCGCATCACCTCCATCATCAACCTCTGGGGCTTCATTCTTTCGACGCCCTTCGGCATCTACCAGGCCCTGCACTTCGACTTCGGCAGCGTCGCATGGAGCAGCTGGGGCCTGCTGCTGTTTTACGCGCTCGCGGCATGCGTCTGGACGGTATGGCTGTGGATGACCGGCTTGCGCTCGGTACCTGCGGCCCAGGCAGGCATTTTCACGGCCCTGCTGCCGATCAGTGCCGCGCTCGTCGGCATGTGCGCGCTGGGCGAACAGATCACGGGCTTGCAGGCGATGGCATTCGCCATCGCGCTGCTCGGCGTGCTCATTGCCACGTGGCCCGGGCGCGCGCGCGGTTGCGCCCCTGCAGGGCAGCAGCAAGCCCCCTGACGAGGGCTGCGGACCTTGCGGAGGCTGCCCAGAATGCAAAAACTCCTCAAAAACGGGCGCTGCAGCAACAAATAGAGGCAAAAATATGGCTGCCCAGCTTGGAAGAGCGTTTTTTTCCCATTAGCATCAGCCTGCCAGTGGATAGCGACGGTTTTTCGCTGGTACAGAATCCACTCCCATTAGGAACAAGCAACATGGCAACTGCAAAGAAGGCAACGGCTGCTCCCGCAGCTCCCGCAAAGAAGCGCACTCCCAACGCCGCCTTCATGAAACCCCTCACTCCCAGCCCCGCCCTGGCGGCCGTGGTGGGTTCCACCCCCCTGCCCCGCACGGAGATCATCAGCAAGCTGTGGGTGTACATCAAGGCCAACAAGCTGCAGGATGCTGCCAACAAGCGCATGATCAACGCCGATGCCAAGCTCAAGGAAGTGTTCGGCAAGCCCCAGGTCTCGATGTTCGAGATGGCTGGCCTGATCGGCAAGCACGTCAAGTGATCCTTGGGGCCCACCCCCTGGGAACCCAAGCCGGCCCCAGGGCCGGCTTTTTGTTTTGAGAGCGGAGCTTCCAAGCGCTCCACACCGGTCCCATGCCATGAGCAACGTGCCCGTGCTGCAAGCCGTCCCGGCAGGCATCATCAACCTGGCTGACCATGAGCAGCATGCACGCGGCATGCTGGATGCCAACGCCTGGGCCTATTTCGCAGGCGGCGCCGCCGATGAGCTCAGCCTGGCAGCCAACAGCCAGGCATGGAACAGGCTGACACTGTGGCCCCGGGTGCTCAGGCCGCTGGCAGCAGGTCACACGCGCGTGCAACTGCTGGGGCGGGAACTGGCATGCCCCCTGCTCGTGGCGCCCATGGCCTTTCAGCGCATGGCACATGCCGATGGCGAGCTGGCGACGGCGTACGCGGCCGCCGCACTGGGCGCCGGCATGGTGGTCAGCACGCAGGCCAGCATGCCACTGGAGGAAATTGCCCAGGGCATGCACAGCACACCCGGGCATGGTCCCCTGTGGTTCCAGCTATACCTTCAGCACGATCGCGGCTTTACCCGGGACCTGGTGGCCCGCGCGCAGGCATGCGGCTATGAGGCGCTGGTGCTGACGGTGGATGCCCCCGCCCATGGCGCGCGGGACCGCGAGCGTCGTGCCCGGTTCCAGTTGCCGCCAGGCGTCAGCGCAGTCAACCTGCAGGCACTGGCCCCGCCTCCCGCCGTGGCGCTGCAGGCAGGCCAGAGCGCCTTGTTCGACGCCCTGCTCCATCATGCGCCGACCTGGGCCGACATAGCCTGGCTGCAGGAAATCACGGATCTGCCCCTTGTTCTCAAGGGCATCCTGCACCCTGCCGACGCACTGCAGGCCGCGCAGCTGGGCGTGGCCGGCCTGATCGTCTCCAACCACGGCGGACGCACGCTGGATACGGCGCCCGACACCGCCACGGCACTGCAATATGTGGTGCGGGCGCTGCGCGAGGCGGGCCATGCAGTGCCTGTGCTGGCCGACGGCGGGGTGCGGCGCGGCACCGACGTGCTCAAGGCCATGGCACTGGGCGCAGCCGCCGTGCTGATCGGACGGCCGGCGATATGGGGCCTGGCCAATGCCGGCGCAGCAGGCGTCGCCCACGTGCTGCGGCTGCTGCGCGACGAACTGGAAATCGCCATGGCCCTCAGTGGCTGCGCCTGCCTGGCGGATGCCACACCCGCCCTGCTCGACCCGATGCACCAGTGAACCCGCCGCCCTCTGAAGACACCCTACCGGCAACCAAGAATTGCAAATGCGATGAATTCTCATTTATAATTTTGTCATCCCATCAATAGCCAGCCACTACCGCCTGTAGCCATGATCGTCTGTGTATGCCGCCGGGTTTCCGACCGAGAGATCGCACGCCACGCTCATGCGGGCATGAGCTTTGACGAAATCCAATTCGAGTTGGGTATCGCCATGCAGTGCGGCCAGTGCGAAAGTTGCGCCCGCGACGTGGTTGCGCAATGCTGTGCATCCCAGCCGGTGGCAGCCATCCACAACGAGTCCGAAGCACAGACTGTTCAGCTTGCCAACAACATTCTGGAGAGCAAAGCATGGTCCTCCTCTCGGCACTTGTCGGCAGCCTGATCCTCGTTGTTACATGTACCTGGTGGATCCTGCGCAGCTGATACTACGTCTTCCAAGCGGCAGCCTCTACGCGAATGCCTGCCGCCCTTTCTGTCTCTATGTCCCAATCTGATCGTTTCGGCCCCGCAGGGGGCTTCGGCCGCAACATGGCCATCGCAGGTTCGGTCGTTGCCCTCCATGCTGCCACCCTGTGGGCCATGCAGCACGGCCTGCTCCAGCGAGCGCCCGAGGAGGTCATCGTCCCGGCCGAGGTGATTGCAGAGTTCATTTCGCCACCAGCGCCCGAGCCACCAGCCCCCGTACCTCCCCCACCGCCGCCGCCTCCACCCAAGCCTCAGCCGGTGGTCAAGAAAGCGCCACCGCTTCCGAAGGCGATTGCCGACCCCAAGCCCGCGCCAGCCGCGCCACGCGGCACGCTGGACGATGAGCCCAAGCCCGTGGTGGAAGCGCCGCCGGCACCGCCTGCGCCTCCCGCGCCGCCTGCGCCACCGGCCCCCCCGGCACCGCCCGCGCCACCGAAGATCGAATTGCCCTCCAGCAATGCGGCCTATCTGAACAACCCGCGCCCCAGCTACCCCTCCATCAGCAAGCGCATGGGCGAGCAAGGCAAGGTGGTTCTGCGCGTCTTCATCGACGAACAGGGCCTGCCGCAGAAGATCGAGGTCAACAAATCCAGCGGATACGACCGACTGGACCAGCAGGCCGTCGAGGCGGTCAAGCGCTGGAAATTCGTGCCGGGCAAGCGCAACGGCGTTCCTGAAGCCATGTGGAACATCGTCCCCATCAATTTCGTTCTCGAATAAATTTCTCAGGAGTATCCATGGATTCCCAATTCGGCATCGCCCACGTCTGGACGCAGGGGGATTTCGTCACCCGCGCCGTCGCCGTCATCCTTCTGGCCATGTCGGTGGCCTCGTGGCTGGTGATGATCATCAAGGCGCTGGACATCGTGAAGTTCAAGAAATATGCGCGCAATGCCCAGGACTTCTGGCACAGCCCCGATCTGGCCTCGGGGCTGGAAAAGCTGGGCAATGACAGGGCCAATCCGTTCCGCTACCTCGTGCTGGAAGGCCGCGAGGCCACGGCACACCACCGCAAGACCAGCGCCCACCTGCACGACACGCTGGACATCAGCGACTGGGTGACGCGCTGCATGCGCAACGGCATCAGCGAGTTCACCGCGCGCCTGCAGTCGGGCCTGGCCATCCTGGCATCGGTCGGATCCACCGCCCCGTTCATCGGCCTGTTCGGGACCGTGTGGGGGATCTATCACGCCCTGGTCGCCATCGGCCTGTCGGGCCAGTCCTCGATCGACAAGGTCGCGGGCCCCATCGGCGAAGCACTGATCATGACGGCCCTGGGCCTGGCCGTGGCCATCCCCGCCGTGCTGGGCTACAACGCGGTGGTGCGCGGCAACAAGTCCATCCTCAACAGCCTCAACAGCTTTGCCCACGACATGCACGCCTATTTCGTGACCGGCGCCCGCGTGTCCATCGACGGCAAGGAAGGCGGCAACGTGCTGCCGCTGAAGAAAGGCGCCTGAGCCATGGCATTCGGAACAATGGACGACGACGGCGAAGATGTCATGAACGAGATCAACATGACACCCCTGGTGGATGTCATGCTGGTTTTGCTGATCATCTTCATCATCACCGTGCCGGTGATGAAGCATTCGGTCAACGTGGATCTGCCGCGCGCCACCAACCAGCCCGAGGATGTCAAGCCCGCGACCGTGCGCCTGTCCGTGACCTCGGATGGCCAGTACCACTGGAATGGCGCCACCATCACCGACAGCCAGCTGGAAGAGAACCTGAAGACGGAAGCCGCCAAGGAACCCCAGCCCGACCTGCACATCCAGGGCGACAAGGAAGTGCGCTATGAACGTGTGGCCCAGGCCATGGCCGCCGCCCAGCGCGCCGGCGTGCGAAAGATCGGCTTCGTGACCGACCCGGCCAAGTGAGAACTCGCAGGGACCGGGAGCCTGGTGCCCGGCCATCGTCAAACGGCCTTCGGGCCGTTTTTCTTTGGAGACGAGCGCTGCCGCCGTGGCCGGCCGCCGCCACGCCGGTGCTGGTACAAATTCTTTCAGAAGAAAACCACAACGGGAGCATGTCCTGCTTGCTTTTCAATTGAGAATTGTTATCATTCACATAACAGTCCAATTTTTGAGGAATCTCCTGCATGTCTGCTTCTTCCGCCGCCACCTCGCATCTGTCCGGCAGTTCCAGCATCCAGGCCTTTGCAGCGCCGCTGGCAGCCACCTCCACCGCACTGGGCAACGGCACCGCAACCGGTCTGGACAGCACGCTGCTGCTCAACGGACAAAAGGCCGTCACCATCGTCCACAATGGCACGCCCTATCGCCTGCAGGCGACCAAGCTGGGCAAACTCATCCTGACAAAATAAGCCGACGCGCCGCCTGCGGGCCATGACGCCCGCAGCCAGCCATCCGCAATTTCATCGTGGGGCGACTCCGGGCCCAGGCCCAAGAGTCGATTAGCCAGCCAACAAAGCGCCATGCGCCTTGCGTAGCCAAGCACTTTTTCCCCGATCGCGCCAAAGAAAAAGCCCCTGTTCAGCGACAGGGGCTTTTTCTTTGGCAGGCCCGCCCAGAAGGCCGGCCTGCCGCCAGCAGATCACAGGCCCAGGGCGGCAATGCCGGCACTGGCCACCTGCGCATCCTCGCTGGCCTTGACGCCGCTGACGCCCACGGCGCCCAGGCACTGGCCGTCCTTGACGATGGCAACGCCGCCTTCCAGCAGGCCATCGATGGTGGGAGCGCTGAGGAAGGCCGTGCGGCCATTGTTGATCATCTCCTCGTAGCCCTTGGTATCGCGGCGCCCCAGGGCTGCCGAACGCGCCTTGGACGCAGCGATGTGGGCCGAAACGGCGGCCGCGCCATCCAGGCGCTGCAGCCACAACGGATGGCCGCCATCATCGACGATGGCGATGGTCACGGCCCATTTGTTCTTCAGCGCCTCGGCCTCTGCGGCAGCGGCAATGGCCTTCACATCGGCCAATTCGAGTTCATGCTTGGTTTTCATAAGCTTGAGATTATCCATTCCATCACAAAAGTCCTATAAGCATAGCAACCGGGCGCCGCCAGACAATGCATGCTGCGCACAAAACATTCGAACCCAAACCATGGCAACGGCTCAGGGTATTGCCAAGCGGCGGCAGCTCGCCACCTAGAATGGGACCGTCGCAACAACACTCCTTTGGAGGACTGGCTACATGAATGATCAAGTCACCACACTGGGCTCTGCGGGCTACGGTGTCTCGCAGCAGGAGCGCAATCGCGTATTGCGCAATACCTACTGGCTGCTGGCCCTGAGTCTTCTCCCCACCGTGCTGGGCGCTTGGCTGGGCGTGGCCACCGGCATCACGCGCTCGCTCTCCGGCGGCCTGGGGCTGATCGTCTTCCTGGGCGGCGCCTTCGGCTTCATGTTCGCCATCGAGAAGACCAAGAACTCCGCAGCGGGCGTTCCCGTGCTGCTGGGCTTCACGTTCTTCATGGGCCTGATGCTGTCGCGCATGATCGGCATGGTCCTGGGCTTCAAGAACGGCTCCGAGTTGATCATGACGGCCTTTGCCGGCACGGCGGGCGTGTTCCTCGTCATGGCTTCGCTGGCCACGGTGATCAAGCGCGACCTGTCGGGCATGGGCAAGTTCCTGTTCGTGGGCGTGCTGGTGCTGTTCGTGGGCTCCATCATCAACGTCTTCATCGGCTCGACGGCCGGCATGATGGCGATCTCGGTGGCGGCCATCGGCATCTTCAGCGCCTACATGCTGTACGACCTCAAGCAGATCATCGACGGCGGCGAGACCAACTACATCAGCGCCACGCTGGCCCTGTACCTGGACCTGTTCAACGTGTTCCAGAGCCTGCTGGCCCTGCTGGGCATCATGGGCGGCGAGCGCGACTGACGCGCGTTGCCGGGCGGCCTGCCCGCTTGCCCCCACTCGGAAAGGCCTCCATCGCGGGGCCTTTTTTTCCGCCTGCGAGATGCCCGGGGCCACGTACCTGGAAAACAGGGCTCAACTTTGCCCGGCGGTTGCCGATAATCCCCTCAAGATGACCAAGCCCAACCTGCCCCGCCAATTCGCCATCCTGCTGCTGCCTTTGCTGCTTGCAGGTTGTAAGCTGGACGACATTCCCGGCCTGGGCCCCGACCCTCGCACCGTGGCCAAGGATGCCGAGTCCAAGGCCATAGGAGGCGCCTGCCGGCACGCCATGCGCGGGCTGGAGGATTGCTACGTGCTCAACCCCAAGGCATCCAAGGCCCTGGTCTTCGCGGGCTGGAAGGACATGGATGAATACATGCGCGCCAACAAGATCGAAGGCGTGCCGTCGGTCCTGGGCCAGAGCGACCGCCGCCGCAGCGACAAGGAAGAAGTCCCTGCGGAGTCGCCGGCACGCAACCGCAGCTGACCCTTGCCTTCCCATGGAAGGCGCGAAGCCGTGGTGCCTTGCGGCATCCACGGCTTTTTTTCGCCATGCGCCGGCCCTTCTGCCGGCGGTGCGGATCAATGGTCCGTGCGTTCAAACACCGCCATGCTTTCCACATGGGCGGTATGCGGGAACATGTTGATCACGCCCGCAGCCACGCAGCGGTATCCCGCCTGGTGCACCAGCAGCCCGGCATCGCGTGCCAGCGTGGCAGGGTTGCAGCTCACATAGACGATGCGCTGCGGAAAGGTCCAGGACTCCTGCCCGGCCGGCAGCACGGGCGCATCCTGCGCGCCGATGCGTGCCTGGTGGATATCGGCCAGGGCCTTGGACAGGGCGAACGCGCCTTCGCGTGGCGGATCGACCAGCCACTTGTCGGCCACGCCGTCGGCGATCAGCATCTCGGGGGTCATCTCGAACAGGTTGCGCGCCACGAAGGAGGTCGGGGCCAGCGGGTCGTCCTGCGGGCGCCGGGCATTGTTGGCCGCATAGTTCTCGTGCGAGCGCTGCACCAGGGCGTCGCTGCCTTCGATGCCCAGCACCTCGCGGGCCTGGGTGGCGATGGGCAGGGTGAAGTTGCCCAGGCCGCAGAACCAGTCGATGACGCGATCGCTCTTTTGCGCATCCAGCAGGCGCAGCGCGCGCGAGACCATCACGCGGTTGATGTGCGGATTGACCTGGGTGAAATCCGTGGGCTTGAACGGCATGTCGATGCCGAAATCGGGCAGGCCATAGGACAGCTGCACGCCGTCCGCGTCCATGCGGTGCACGGTGTCAGGCCCCTTGGGCTGCAGCCACCACTGCACCTTGTGCTCGGCGGCGAACGCCTGCAGCCGCGCCTTGTCGGCGCCGGACAGCGGCTCCAGGTGGCGCAGCACCAGCGCCGTGACCTCATCGCCGCAGGCCACTTCGATCTGGGGGCAGGTCTCGCGCGCATCCAGCGAGGCGATCAGCGCGCGCATGGGCAGCAGCATGGCATCCACATGCGGCGGCAGGATCTTGCAGGTTTCCATGTCGGCGATGTAGCGGCTCTTGCGCTCGTGAAAGCCCACCAGCACCTTGCCCTTCTTGGCCACATAGCGCACCGACAGGCGTGAACGGAAGCGATAGCCCCAGGCAGGGCCTTCGATGGGCCGCAGCAGCATCTCGGGCCTGACCTTGGCCAGATGCCAGAGGTTGTCCTCCAGCACGCGCTGCTTGATCGCCACCTGCGCCCCCACATGCAGATGCTGCATCTTGCAGCCGCCACAGGCGCCCGCATGCAGGCCGAAGTGGGGGCAGCCGGGGCGCACGCGCTGCGAGGACTCCCGGTGGATGGCCGTCAGGCTGGCCGCTTCCCAGTTGTTTTTCTTGCGGTGGGTGTTGGCGCTGACCAGCTCGGTGGGCAGGGCGCCGTCGATGAACACCACCTTGCCGTCGCTCTTGCGGGCCACGCCCTGGGCGTCCATGTCCATGGACAGCACCCGCAGCCAGCCCTCGGGCAGTGCGGGCGCGTCGGCATCGGCTTCGGGCAGGTTGTCGGGGATCTTGTTGTCGCGGGATTCACTCATGGTGGCCGATTGTCTCAGGCCCGCCCCATGCGCCGGCAAGCCTGCGCCGAAAAACCCGGCGCAGCGCAAAAAACGCTTGCTCAGGACCGCGAGCCGCTCCCTGCCGCCTGCTGCCGCTGCTCGCGTGGCCGCGCCAGTTGGGCGCGCTCGGCCAGCAGGTTGATCTCGGTGATGCAGTTGAACTCGTCCAGCGTGAACACCAGCCGTGCGCCTGGCGACAACTGCTCCACGGTCTGGTGCAGCGGCCGGGCCATGTCCACCGGTGGCCGGCTGGAGCGGTAGATCAGCTCCTGGTCGGCGCCATACACGTAATAGCAGGCCGCAGACGCGGCCTGCGCCGCCAGGCACAGGGCCAGCACAGCGGCCGAACGCAGGATTTGCACAGCAATCATGGTGATTCCCTCCAATGGTCTGCCCGCCTCGGTTTCTCAGGGTTGCGGGCTTGGCTGCCAGCATTATGGAACAGTGGCTTGCACAGCAGAAGGGGTGGAGCTTTGAAATTTCTGTCTTGACAGAAATTTCAAAGCTCCGGACACTGCCTGCATGCAACTGACGCCTATCGCACAACGCTTCATCCACCATTGGGGCGACATGGGAAACAGCTGGGGCGTGAACCGCACGGTCGCCCAGATCCATGCACTGCTCTTCTTCCACGGCAGGCCGCTGCATGCCGAGGAAATCGCCGACACGCTGGGCGCCGCGCGCTCCAACGTGAGCAACAGCCTCAAGGAGCTGCAAGGCTGGGAACTGATCCGCGCCAGCCGCAGGCCCGGCGACCGCCGGGACTACTTCGAGACCTCGGCCGATGTCTGGGAACTGCTGCGCACCATCGTGCGCGAGCGCAAGCGGCGCGAGTTCGATCCCACTTGCGAGATGCTGCGCGCGCTGATCGCCGAGCCCGGCTTCGACGACGAATCGCCCGACACCCAGGACCGCGTGCATGAGACCCTGCGCCTCATGGAGTCCCTGGGCATCTGGACCGACGAGATGCTGCGCCTGTCCCCGTCCACGCTGGACAAGCTGCTGCGCCTGGGCGCCAGCGTGCAACGCTTCGTGCGGGCGGAGTCCGGCACCAGCAGCCCGCGCAGGCGCTGAATCCTAATTTCCGTCCCAAGAGAAACTGGAGATCATCATGCGCATCCTGGTCTGCGGCGGTTCCGGCTTCATCGGCCGCCATGTCGTCAACCTGCTGGCCCTGTCCGGCCACGATCCCGTGGTGCGCAGCCGCCACTCCACCCCGCCCCTGGACTATGCCCGGGCCACGACGCCCGAGGCCTGGCTGCCGCACCTGGCCGGCATCGATGCGGTGGTCAACGCCGTGGGCGTGCTGCGCGACAGCGCTTCCCGGCCCATCGACGCCATGCATACCCTCGCGCCCGTGGCCCTGTTCGATGCCTGCGCCGCAGCCGGCGTACGGCGCGTGGTGCAGATCTCGGCACTGGGCATCGAGGGCAGCGCGACACGCTATGCGAGCACCAAACGTGCCGCCGACGAGCACCTGCTGGCGCTGACGGCGGCCGGCCAGCTGCAAGGCATCGTCGTGCGGCCCAGCGTGGTCTTCGGTGCCGGCGGGGCCAGCAGCGAGATGTTTCTGTCGCTGGCGCGGCTGCCCCTGCTG
Source organism: Comamonas sp. (assembly GCA_041984925.1). Lineage (GTDB taxonomy): Bacteria > Pseudomonadota > Gammaproteobacteria > Burkholderiales > Burkholderiaceae_C > Comamonas. The sequence goes on along the minus strand of JBHIXF010000015.1, from coordinate 59,990 downwards.
CTGCTGCCCGCTCCCGTGCAAAAGGCCCGCGTGCAGCCGGTGGCCGTGCGCGACCTGGCCGAGGTCGTTTCGGGCCTGGCCACCCGGGCCGAGCCCGTGGGCTTGGCCGAGATCGGCGGGCCTGCGGCGCTGCCCCTGGCGGCCCTGATCGCCAGCCTGCGCGCGCAGATGGGCCGTGCCCCGGCCCGGGTGGCCACCCTGCCCGGCTGGCTCAGCCGCGCCAGCGCGCGTGCGGGCGACTGGGTTGCCGTCTCCCCCTGGTGCAGCGAGACGCTGGCGCTGCTGGGAAGCGACAACGTCACCGACCCCGCCGTGCTGCAGAACCTGCTGGGCCGGCCCGCCATCGCGCCCTCCCAGCTGCTGGACACGCTGCGCCATGGCTGAATACCGCAGAGCCCCGCCTCCCACGGCGCTGCGCGGCATGCATGCCAGCCTGATCGCCGTCTGGCTGGGCACGGCCCTGGTCAGCGCGCTGGAGCACCAGGGCCTGAGCGTGCAGGTCCTGGCCGACGCCGGCATCCACGATGCGCGCTGGCAGGCGCTGCTGGTCTGGAGCGGCCTGCTCGCCGACCTGGCCGTGGGTCTGGCGCTGTGGCTGCGCCCCGGCCGCGCCAGCTACCGGGCCGCCCTGCTTCTGATGGCGGCCATGACCGTGGTGGCCACGGTGATGCAGCCCTCGCTGTGGCTGCACCCGCTGGGGCCGCTGCTCAAGAACCTGCCGATCGCAGCCATGCTGCTGTACCTGATGTCGGCCTGCACCACCCCCAAGGAGTCCGCATGAATCTCTATCTGTTGCTCAAGACGCTGCACATCGCCTCCAGCGTGCTGCTGGTGGGGACGGGCCTGGGCTCGGCCTTCTACATGTTCTTCGCCAACCGCAGCGGCAGCGTCGCAGCCCAGGCCGTGGTCAGCCGCCTCGTGGTGCGCGCCGACTGGTGGTTCACCACGCCCTGCGTGGTGATACAGCCTTTGAGCGGCATCGCCATGGCCCACATGGCCGGCTGGCCGCTGACCACGCCCTGGCTGGCGCTGTCGCTGGGCCTGTACCTGCTGGCCGGAGCCTGCTGGCTGCCCGTGGTCTGGCTGCAGCTGCGCATGGCACGCATGGCCCAGGATGCCGACGCCCGGCAGTCGGCCCTGCCCGCGCTTTACACCGCCTATGCGCGGCGCTGGGAGGCGCTGGGCTACCCGGCCTTCATCGCCATGGCCGTGACCTACTACCTGATGGTCAACAAGCCCGCGCTCTGGGGCTGAGGCCCGGGCGCAGGCCGGCCTGGCGGCCTCACAGCTTGGCGATGGACACCTCGGTGGACTTCACCAGCGCCACGACATCGGAGCCCACGACCAGGCCCAGCTCATCCACCGAGCGGGTGGTGATGACCGAGGTGACCACGCCCCAGGGCGTCTGCACATCGACTTCGGAGACGACATCGCCGCGGATGATTTCGCGCACCTGGCCCTTGAACTGGTTGCGCACGTTGATGGCTTGGATGGACATGGTTTTCTCCTGGGATCAAAAAAAGGAAGGTGAGGGAAAAGGAACAGGGCAAGGCCCCGGCTAGACGGCCCAGCGCAGGCCATGGGCCGGCACGCCGGGCCATGCCGTGGTGTCGGTCAGGGGGCTGGATTCGGGCTCGGCCGCGGGCTTTTGCAGCACGCGGTCGAGGATGCGCTGCTCGATGGCGGCCAGCGCCGCGCTGCCGTGCGCACGGGGCCGGGGCAGCGCGATGCGTTCATCCAGCGCGATGCGGCCGTCCTCGATCAGCACCACGCGGTCGGCCAGGGCCACGGCCTCCTGCACGTCGTGCGTGACCAGCAGCGCGGTGAAGCCATGGCGCTGCCACAGGCCTTCGATCAGCCGGTGCATCTCGATGCGGGTGAGCGCATCCAGCGCGCCCAGCGGCTCGTCCAGCAGCAGCAGCTGCGGCCGGTGCACCAGGGCGCGCGCCAGGGCCACGCGCTGGCGCTGGCCGCCGGACAGGCGTGCCGGCCATTCGCCCTCGCGGTCGGCCAGGCCCACCTGGGCCAGCACCTCGCGGCCGCGCGCCTGCGCCGAGGCCGGCAGGCCCAGCGTGACATTGGCCAGCACGCGCCGCCAGGGCAGCAGGCGCGCGTCCTGGAACATGATGCGCGTGCCGCCCTGTGCGCCCTGCACGGCCCGTGCGGGTTCGCCGTCCAGCAGCAGGGTGCCGGCCGTGGCCTGCTCCAGGCCTGCGACCAGGCGCAGCAAGGTGCTCTTGCCGCAGCCGCTGCGGCCCACGATGGCGACGAACTCGCCAGGCTCCACCTGCAGCTGCACCTCGTGCAGCACCTCGCGCTGGCCGTAGCGCTTGCTCAGCGCGTGCGCCTGCAGGCGGGTGCCGGCGCGCTGCACCGGCGCGGCGGATGCAGGCTCCAGCGCATCGTCGTTCTGTGCCAGGCGGTCGCTGACGTCCAGCCCCTGGGCATCGAACGAGGCCTCCCAGGCCATGGCCGGTGCCGTGGTATTCAGTTCCACGGCCTGCGCCAGCGTCGTCTTCATGCGGGTCCATCTGCTCATGGTCTGCTCCTTTGCCGAGTTCGTCACTTGGATTGATAGCCCGGATGCCAGCGCAGCCACCACTGCTCCAGCCCGCGCGCGAACCAGTCGGCCAGCTTGCCCAGCAGGGCGTACAGCAGGATGCCGACCAGCACCACATCGGTCTGGAGAAACTCACGGGCGTTCATGGTCAGGTAGCCGATGCCGGACTGCGCCGAGATGGTCTCGGCCACGATCAGGATCACCCACATCAGGCCCAGCGAAAAGCGCAGGCCCACGAGGATGGAGGACAAAGCGCCGGGCAGGATGACCTCGCGGTACAGCTGCCAGCGCGTGAGGCCGTAGCTGCGCCCCATCTCGATCAGTGCCGGGTCCACGTTGCGGATGCCGTGGAAGGTGTTCAGGTAGATGGGAAAGAACACCGAGACGCTGATCAGGAACAGCTTGGCGCTCTCGTCGATGCCGAACCACAGGATGACCAGCGGAATCAGCGCCAGCGCAGGGATGTTGCGCACCATCTGGATGGTGGAGTCCAGCAGGGTCTCGGCCCAGCGCAGCGAGCCCGTGAGCAGGCCCAGCGCCAGCCCCAGGCCACCGCCGACGGCCAGGCCGCTGAGTGCGCGGCCCGCGCTGACCTGCACATGCTTGAACAGCTCCCCGGACTCGGCCAGCGCCTGGGCGGCACGCAGCACGTCCAGCGGCGCAGGCAGCACCCGCGTGGACAGCCAGCCCCAGGCCGAGGCCGCCTGCCAGACGGCGATCAGCGCCAGCGGCACCAGCCAGGGCACGAGGCGCCGGCCCACGCCAGCGGCAAAGCGCAGCAGCGGCGACCAGGAATCGCCAGCCGTGGCGGTCGGCAGCGCGGTGACGGTACGTGCATCGGACATGCGGGACTCCTTCAGCTTTGCGACGCGCGCGGCGAATACAGGTTGGCGACGGTCTCGCCCAGCGGTCCGCCCACCGCGCCGGCGAGCTTGTCGCGCACGGCCAGCGGCAGCAGCGGGAAGACCAGCTCGGCAAAGCGGTAGGCCTCCTCCAGGTGCGGGTAGCCGGACAGCTCGAAGGTCTCTATGCCCAGGGCCGCATACTCCTGGATGCGGTCGGCCACGGTCTGCGCATCCCCCACCAGGGCCGTGCCCGCGCCGCCGCGCACCAGGCCCACGCCCGCCCACAGGTTGGGACTGATCTCCAGTTCCGCCCGCGTGCGGCGGCTGCCTCCCGCATGCAGGGCCGCCATGCGGCGCTGCCCTTCCGAATCCATGCGCGCGAACGCGGCCTGGGCCTGGACCACGGTCTCGTCCTTGAGGCGGCTGATCAGGCGGTCGGCATCGGCCCAGGCCTCGTCCTCGGTCTCGCGCACGATGACATGCAGGCGGATGCCGAACTTCACGCTGCGGCCGTGGCGCGCGGCCTTCTCGCGCACATCGGCGATCTTCTTCGCCACCTCGGCCGGGGGCTCGCCCCAGGTCAGGTAGGCATCGACCTGCTCGGCCGCCAGGTTGTGCGCGGCCTCGGAAGACCCGCCGAAGTACACGGGCGGATACGGCTTTTGCAGCGGCGGGAACAGCAGCCTGGCGCCCTTGACCGAGAGGTGGGCGCCTTCGTAGTCGAGCGCCCCTCCGTCATGGCTGCGCTCAAGGATCTCGCGCCAGATGCGGATGAACTCGGCCGACTGCTCGTAGCGCTGCGCATGGTCGAGGAAGACGCCGTCGCCCTCCAGCTCGGCGCGGTCGCCGCCCGTGACCAGGTTGATCAGCAGCCGCCCGCCCGACAGGCGGTCGAACGATGCCGCCATGCGCGCGGCCAGGCTGGGCTGGTGCAGGCCGGGGCGCACGGCAACCAGGAACTTCAGGCGCCGCGTGACCGGGATCAGGCTGGAGGCGACGACCCAGGGGTCCTCGCAGGAGCGGCCCGTGGGAATCAGCACGCCCTCGTAGCCCAGGCTGTCGGCCGCGATGGCGACCTGCTTGACATAGTCGTGGCTGAGCGGACGCGCACCCTCGGCCGTGCCGAGGTAGCGGCTGTCGCCGTGGGTGGGAATGAACCAGAAAACCTGCATGCGCTGCTCCAGTCAGGGGACGGTATCGAAGAAAGAGGTCAAAGGGCGGAAGAAGTGCGCGCCGCGGCTGGCGGCTCGGCCAGCCGTGCGTACTCGGCGGCCGAGGGCCGCCAGACGATGTCGGCCACCTGAACCTGGCGCGGGATCAGGCCCAGCCGAAAAAACGCATCGGCCACGCGCTGCTGGTCCACCACGGTCTGCGCAGCCAGCAGACCCACCGGGGAGCTGGGCCGGCGTGCAATGAAGCGGCTGACCACCGCCGCGTCCAGACCGCTGAAGCCCGCCAACAGGGTGACGGTCTCCTGGCGTGCGCTCTGGGCCAGCCGGTCGGCACGCGTGAGTTCGTCGAACAGCGCGCGCAGTACCTGGGGATGGCGTTCCACCAGCGCACGCGAAGCCAGGTAGAACGAGCTGTTGCCCGACAGGCCTTCGCCGTTGGCCAGCACACGCGGGCGGATGGCCAGTTCGGTGGCGGCATAGAACGGGTCCCAGATGGCCCAGGCATCGACGCTCTTGCGCTCGAAGGCGGCGCGCGCATCGGCCGGGGCGAGGTACACGGGCTGGATCTCGCTCCAGGCCAGGCCCGCCTTGTCCAGTGCACGCACCAGCAGGTAGTGCGCACTCGATCCCTTTTGCAGCGCGATGCGCCGGCCCTTGAGTTGTGCCAGCGAGCGCAGCGGCGAGTCGGACGGCACGAGGATGGCCGAGCTCTCGGGCTTGGGCGGCTCCGCGCCCACATACAGCAGATCCCGGCCCGCGGCCTGGGCGAAGACCGGCGGCGAATCGCCGGTCAGGCCGAAGTCCAGGCTGCCCGCGGCCAGGGCCTCCAGCAGTTGGGGCCCCGCAGGAAACTCCAGCCAGCTGACCCGGGTGCCGGCAAAGCGCTTTTCCAGCACGCCCTGCTGCTTGAGGATGACCAGGTTGACGGCCGACTTCTGGTAGCCGATGCGCAGCTGCTCCGGGCCTGCGACGGCAGCCGGCGTCTGGGCGCGTGCGTACTGGCCGGCCAGGCTCCAGCTGAAGGCAGTGGTGCCCAGCAGTTGCAGGGCCTGGCGGCGCACGCGGTCCAGGCGGGGCTTCTTGGGAATGGCATTCATGGTGCGGACTCCTTGCAACGGGATCAGGGACGCGACGCGACCAGATCCACGGGCGCGGCATGCAGCAGGTTGAGCTTGCGGGGAATGAGCTTGAGTTCGAAGAAGGTGTCGGCGATCTGCTGCTGCTCGGCCAGGATCTCGCGCGTCACGGCCGAGGTGCCGAAGCGCGCCCGGCTCAGGTACAGCTCGGTGATGGACTTGTCCAGCCCCAGGACAGCCGACAGTTCGGCCGCCGCCGCGATCTGGTTCTTCGAGGCCCAGCGGTCGATGCCGTCGATCTCCTCGATGGCGATGCGCAGCACGTCGGCATTGCGGGTGGCGAAATCGCGCGAGGTGAAGTAATAGGCGCGGTTGTTGACCACGCCCGTGGCGTCCGCCAGCAGGCGCGCATCCAGCGTCTTTTGCGCGGCGGCCAGGAAGGGGTCCCAGATCAGCCAGGCATCGACGGCGCCCCGCTCGAAGGCGGCGCGCGCATCGGCCGGCGCCAGGAACACGGACTGCACGTCGCCGTACTTCAGGCCATGCTTTTCCAGCAGCTTGACCAGGAAATACTGCACGTTCGAGCCCTTGTTGTAGGCCACGCGCCTGCCCTTGAGGTCCTGCACGCTGCGGATGGGCGAATCCTTGGGCACGATCACCGCCTCCAGCCCGGGGCGCGGCACGGTGGCGCCCGCATAGACCAGGGGAGCGCCCGCGGCCTGGGCGAAGATGGGAGGCGCCTCGCCCACATCGCCAAAATCGATGGAGCCCACGTTCAGGGCCTCCAGTTGCACGGGGCCGGCGTTGAATTCGATCCAGCGCACGGACACGCCCAGCGGCGCCAGGCGCTTTTCCAGCGTGCCGCGGCCCTTGAGGATGGACAGCCAGCCCTTCTGGTGGCCGATGCGCAGCACGCGCTCTGCCGCCTTGTCCTGCGCCGATGCCGGGCCGGCCAGGGCCGAGGCGGCAGCGGCCAGGCCCGCGCCCAGCAGCTGGCGGCGGCGCCAGGCGGCGATGTGCCGAGGGAAAGAGTCGAACGAAACCATGGTGGACATCCTTGAAAAATGCGGTGCGCCGCAGGCATGGCGCTGCCAGCGCAGGCGCGCGGCAGGCGGCATGCGCAGCAAGACGATGGGGAAAGGCGTGGCGGCGGGCGGCGCGGTGCGCGGCCGCCGCCCATGGTCGTCAGACGCTACATCGCACGTCAGCGAAGGCCACGGGTTCGCGCTGCGCGCGGGCGCTGCGCGGGCCGTCGCCGGCGATCAGCTGCACGGCTTCGTCGATGCGTTCGGTGATCTCGGCGGCCACTTCGTAGCCGCCTTCGGGCAGCAGGCGCACCTGGTGGTCGGTGGCATAGATGGCCGGCAGGACATGGCGCGCGCCCAGCGACTGCAGCACGGGCCGCAGCGCATAGTCCAGCGCCAGCATGTGATGGGGGCTGCCGCCCGTGGCCAGGGCCAGCACGGCCTTGCCCCTGAGGGCCGTCTGCGGCAGCAGGTCCAGGAAGACCTTGAGCAGGCCGCTGTAGGCGGCCTTGTAGATGGGGGTGGCGACCACCACCACGTCGGCCTGGGCCACGCGGGCCACGGCATCGGCCACGCCGGCCTCCTGCACCTGGGCGCCCAGCAGCGCGGCCGCATCCAGGTGCGACAGCGTCAGCAGCGGCGCGGTGGACAATCCCTGCAACCGCAGGCGCAGGGCCGTGGCCTGCAGCAACGCCGTGGAGCGCGAGGGCTGCGAGGGGCTGCCGGCAATCAGGAGGATGGACATGGCGGTCGGATGTTCTGGGAGGAAGGTGCGTCCAGGCGGGACGAGGGCACCGGCGCGCAGGCCGGCGCGCCCCGCTCACTTCCTGGTGTAGATCTGGTCGAAGCTGCCGCCGTCGGCGAAGTGGTCCTTGTCGGCCTTGGCCCAGCCGCCGAAGGCCTGGTCGATGGTGAACAGCTCCAGCTTGGGGAACTTGTCGGCGAACTCGGCCTTGATCTTGGCGTCGGTGGGACGGTAGTAATTGCGGCCGGCGATGCGCTGGCCTTCCTCGGAGTACAGGTACTTCAGGTATTCCTCGGCCACGGCGCGCGTGCCCTTCTTGTCCACGACCTTGTCGACCACCGCCACCGAAGGCTCGGCCAGGATGGAGACCGAGGGCACGACGATCTGGAACTTGTCGGGACCGAACTCCTTGAGCGCCAGGAAGGCCTCGTTCTCCCAGGCCAGCAGCACATCGCCCACGCCGCGCTGCACGAAGGTGATGGTGGCGCCGCGCGCGCCGGTGTCCAGCACGGGCACGTTCTTGAACAGCTTGCCGATGAAGTCCTTGGCCTGCGCGTCGCCGCCGTACTTGCGCTTGGCGAATTCCCATGCGGCCAGGTAGTTCCAGCGCGCGCCGCCGCTGGTCTTGGGGTTGGGCGTGATCACCTGCACGCCGGGCTTGACCAGGTCGTCCCAGTCCTTGAGGTTCTTCGGGTTGCCCTTCTTCACGAGGAAGACGATGGTCGAGCTGTAGGGCGCCGAGTTGTGCGGCAGGCGCTTTTGCCAGTCGGCCTTGAGCAGGTTGCCGTTCTTGACCAGGGCGTCGATGTCGCCGGCCAGCGCCAGCGTGGCCACGTCGGCATCGATGCCGTCGATGATGGAGCGCGCCTGCTTGCCCGAGCCGCCGTGCGACTGCTTGACGCTCACGTCCTGGCCGCTCTTGGCCTTCCAGTGCTTGGCGAAGGCCTGGTTGTATTCCACGTACAGCTCGCGCGTCGGATCGTAGGAGACGTTGAGCAGTTGCACCGTCTGGGCCAACGCCGGCAGCGCCGACAGGGTCAAGCCCGCGATCAGGCCGGCGGCGACAGGAAACTTGATAAAGTGGCGGCGAATTTTCATTGGAGTGTCGGTTGAGGGTGTGAGCAACGGTCTTCGTGCCGTTGGATTGCATTCTCGAAGCGGACGCTTAAAACTCAAACCAATAAGATTTCAGTTTGTTATTCCCAAAACATCTGAATCTGCACAGGACAGACAAAGGATCCAACTCCCCATGGCACGTACCGTTCACTGCATCAAGCTCGGCGTCGACGCTGAAGGCCTGGACTTCCCGCCCTATCCCGGCGAACTGGGCAAGCGCATTTTCGAGAGCGTGAGCAAGCAGGCCTGGGCCGATTGGCTCAAGCACCAGACCATGCTGGTCAACGAGAACCGCCTGAACCTGGCCGACGCGCGCGCCCGCCAGTACCTGGCCCGCCAGATGGAGAACCACTTCTTCGGCGGCGGCGCCGACGCGGCGGCAGGCTACGTGCCCCCTTCGGCGTAAGCAGGCTCCCGCGCCTTTTGCCGCCCCCGCCGCGCAGCGCCGGGGGCGGTTTCATTTGCGGCGCCGCAAACGGCCGGCGCCGCGATACCGCCTACAATGCGCGCCTCGCTCTGCGGGCCGGCTTTCACCAGAGGTTTCCCGTGCTTCCATCCGTTTCCCTGCTGGAATCCTTCCAGGCATCGCAGTTCACCGTCATGCTGGTGATCTACCTCGTGGCCATCACGGCCGAGGCCATGTCGGGCGCGCTGGCCGCGGGCCGGCGCAACATGGACATCTTCGGCGTGGCCGTGATCGCCTTCGTCACCGCCCTGGGCGGCGGCACCATCCGCGACATGGTGCTGGGCCACTACCCCATCGGCTGGACCCAGCATCCCGAATATGTCTACCTGGTGATCTCGGCGGGCCTGCTGACCATCTTGGTGGCGCGCCACATGCACCATCTCAAGCAGGTCTTTCTGCTGCTGGATGCCATGGGCCTGATCGCCTTTTCGCTGATCGGCTGCAACGTGGCGCTGGAGCTGGGCTATCCGCCCGTGGTGGTGGTGATGTCGGGCATGCTGACCGGCATCAGCGGCGGCATCCTGCGCGACGTGCTGTGCAACCAGGTGCCCGTGGTGTTCCGGCGCGAGCTGTATGCCAGCGTCTCGCTGGCCGTGTGCCTGCTGTTCCTGGGGCTGCGCTCGCTGGATGTGGGCAGCAACACCAGCACGGCCGTGTGCTTCGCGGCAGGCCTGACGCTGCGCCTGGCGGCCATCCGCTTCAAGTGGCGCCTGCCCGTGTTCTCCTACCAGCAGCGCTGGGAGGAGTAGTTCCGCCTTTTCCCCCATGTCCGAACCCATCGACTGGCTGCCCGACGGCACCCCCTACAGCCCGCGCTTCGGCGACCGCTACCACAGCGAACTCGGAGGCCTGGACCAGGCCCGCCATGTCTTCCTGGGCGGCTGCGGGCTGCCTCAGGCCTGGGCCGGCGCGCCGCAGTGGCGCATCCTGGAGACGGGCTTCGGCTTCGGCCTGAACTTCCTCGTGGCCTGGGCGGCGTGGAAGGCGGACCCGCAGCGCCCGCGGCTGCTGCATTTCGTCTCGGCCGAGGCCTTTCCCGTCAGCGCCAGTGCCCTGCGCCAGGCCCTGCCGCGCGATCCCGCGCTGCGCCCGCTGGCCGAGGAGCTGGCCCTGCAATTCGAAGGACTGCTGCCCGGCGTGCACCGCCTGGCCTTCGAGCAGGGCCGCGTGCTGCTGACGCTGTACATCGGCGATGCCCAGGCCATGCTGCGGCGCCAGCAGCTCACGGCCGACAGCATCTACCTGGACGGCTTCACCCCTGCGCTCAACCCCGATCTCTGGAGCGCCGACACCGTGCGCGCGCTGGCGCGCCATTGCCGGCGTGGCACGCAGCTGTCCACCTGGTGCGTGGCGCGCACGGTGCGCGATGCGCTGGCCCAGCACGGCTTCCAGGTGCGCAAGGTGGCTGGCGTGCCCCCCAAGCGCCACAACCTGCATGCCGTCTACGACCCGGCCTGGCAGCCGCGCGGGCCACGTGCGCAGCCACGGGAAGCGAACATGCCACGGCGCTGCCTGGTGCTCGGCGCGGGCATCGCCGGTGCGGCCGCCGCCGCCAGCCTGTCGCGCCGGGGCTGGCAGGTCACCGTGCTCGATGCCGCCGAGGCCCCGGCCACCGGCGCCTCGGCCCTGCCCGCAGGCCTGTTCTGCCCCCATGTCTCGCCCGACGACAGCCTGCTGTCGCGCCTGAGCCGCGATGGCGCGCGCATGGCGCTGGGCCAGCTGCGCATGCTCTCGCGGCAGGGCCTGCTGCGGCCCGGCACGGATTGGGCAGACAGCGGCGTGCTGGAGCATGGGGTCGAGGCCCCGCCCCGCCTGCCGCGTGAATGGCAGTCCCCAGGGCCGGGCGACCATTGGAGCCTGCCGGCCAGCCCCGGGCAGTTGGCAGCGGCCGGCCTGCCCGGCGACGCGCCGGCCTGCTGGCATGCGCAGGCCGGATGGGTGCGCCCCGCGCGGCTGGTGCAGGCGCAGCTGGCCTTGTCCGGCGTGCGCTGGCAGGGCCAGGCCTGCGTGGCGCGTCTTGCGCGCGCGGATACAGCCACCCAACCGGTCTGGCAGGCTCTCGACGGCGCAGGCGCCGTGCTGGCCGAGGCGGAGCTCGTCATCCTGGCCCTCGGCCCCGCAACGAATGCCCTGCTGGAGCACAGCCTGGGAGCCGGGGCATGCTGGCCCCTGCAGCCCATACGCGGCCAGGTCAGCTGGGATGCCCACACACCGGCCAGCCTGCAGGCCATGCCGCCATTCCCCGTCAACGGCCACGGCAACCTGGTGCCCGCCATGCCGCTGCCCGGCGAGGCGTCCCTGCCGGGATGGGTGATGGGCTCGACCTTCGAACGCGACCGGACGGATCTGCCGCCCAGCGCCTCGGACCAGGCCGCAGCCCACGCGGCCAATGGCGCCAAGCTGGCCCGGCTGCTGCCTCGCGCCTGCCAAGGCCTGCATGGCTTCTTCGACGCACCGCCGCGCCCGACCTGGGGCGCGGTGCGCGTGGCCGCGCCCGACCGCCTGCCCGTGGTCGGCCCCGTGTCCGGCCAGGCGCCGGGCCTGTGGGCGCTGACGGCCATGGGTTCGCGCGGGCTCACGCTGTCGCTGCTGTGCGGCGAACTGCTGGCGGCACGCCTGCACGGCGAGCCGCTGCCCGTGGATGCCAAGCTGGCGGCGGCCCTGGCCAGCGAGCGCCTGGAACGCAGGCGCTGAGCACCTGAACGGCAGGCCCTCCACACCCTGGCCTGAAAGAAAATCCGAGTCTTCCCCCAGATGGTTTTTCGCCAATCGCTATGTTCATTGATACATATCGATAGAATCCGGAACCTGTTTTCGAAAGGAAACAACGGCAAGCCCCGCCCCCTCCCCAACCACCCACCCAAGAACCGTGATCTTTTTGCATCCCGCACCCCACGCCCCCGCCTTCCGCCTGCGCTCCGCGCTGCTGCACGCCCTGATGCTCACCGGCCTGGCGGCCAGCACCCATGCCGCCGCCCAGTCCGGCGCGCCCGCCGACGCGGCTTCGCAGACCTTCCAGCTGGGCACGGTCGATGTGCGCGATGCCCGCGACGCCGTACCCGGCGATGAACAGCGGCTGGGTGCCGCCGAGATGCGCCAGCGCAATGCCGACACCGTCTCCGACGCCGTGCGCCTGCTGCCGGGCGCCGCGCTGTCGCGCAACAACCGCAACGAGGAAATGATCTACCTGCGCGGCTTCGATCCGCGCCAGGTTCCGGTGTTCGTGGACGGCGTGCCGCTGTATGTGCCCTATGACGGCTATGTGGACTTCGGCCGTTTCACCACTTTCGATCTGTCCGAGATCCGCGTGGCCAAGGCGGGTGCCTCGCTGATGTACGGCCCCAATACGCTGGGCGGCGCCATCAACCTGGTCACGCGCAAGCCCGTCACGCCTTTCGAGGGCGATGCGCGCATCGGCGCGGGTGCGGGCGGCGAGCGCAAGGCGGCCATCAACCTGGGTGGCAACCTGGGCAGCTGGTACTACCAGATCGGCGCCTCCTACCTGGATGCGGACAGCTTTCCCCTGCCCAAGGGCTTCAGGGATTTCAAGAAGCAGCCCACCGACACCGGCAACTACCGCGACAACGCCTACCGCACGGACAGGCGCCTGTCGTTCAAGCTGGGCCTGACCCCCAATGCCACCGACGAGTACGCGCTGGGCTACGTGCGCCAGGAAGGTGAGAAGGGCAACCCCGTCTACACGGGCAGCGCCACGGGCAAGAACGTGATCCGCTACTGGCGCTGGCCCTACTGGGACAAGGACAGCGTCTACCTCCTGAGCACCACGCGCATCAATGCCGACAACCTGCTCAAGACACGCATCTACCACGACACCTACCAAAACGGCCTGGACATGTACACGGACGCGGGCTACACGCGCCATGACCCGACCAGCAGCTACAAGGACGTGAGCCAGGGCGCCAGCATCGAATGGGCCAACTACAGCTTCAAGGGCCATGCGCTGCGCCTGGGCGCGCACTACAAGATCGACGAGCACACCGATGCCGCATCGGCCAGGGACCCCAGCAAGCACTACCGCGACGTGACGCGTTCGCTGGTCGTGGACGACACCATCGCGCTGGCCGAGCGCTGGAGCCTGAACCTGGCGCTGAGCCACGACCAGCGCGATGCGCGCGAGGTCTACCAGTGGCCCACGGGCTCGACCAGCGCCACCAATGGCGTGGCCAGGCTCGCCCATGCGCTGGGCGCGGGCGGCGAGGCCTATTTCATCGCCTCGCACAAGACGCGCTTTCCGACCATCAAGGACCGCTACTCGGCGCGCATGGGCACGGCCCTGGCCAATCCCGACCTGCAGCCCGAGACCGCCAACCACCTGGAGCTGGGCATCAGCGGCTCGCCCTGGCAGGGTGGCCAGGGCCAGGCCGCGCTGTTCCACAGCCGCGTGCGCAACCAGATCCAGACCGTGGTCGTCCCCTCTAGCGCCTGCGGCGGCAGCACCTGCAACCAGGCGCAGAACGTGGGCCGCACGCGCAACATCGGCATGGAACTGTCGCTGGCGCAGCAACTGTCGGCGCAATGGGGCGTGAACGCCAGCTACACCTATCTGAACCGGCGCAACACCAGCGACTCCCGCATCACGCTGACCCACACGCCACGCCACCGCCTGCTGGCCGGCGTGCAGTGGCGCCCGCACGCGCAATGGGAGCTCAACGCCGAGGTCGAGACCGAGAAGGGCCGCCACGTGCCGCTGTCGGGCAGCGGCCAGTTGCAGACGCTCCAGCTGCCGGGCTACGGCATCGCCCACCTGCGCGCGCGCTACAAGCCGCGCAGCGACGTCACCGTGGACTTCGGCGTGGCCAACCTCGGCGACAAGTGGTACCAGTTCGATGACGGCCTGCCCATGCCGGGCCGCAGCTGGTACGTCAATCTCGGCTACCGGTTCTGACGCATGGTCCCCGCATGTAACGACCGCCGCCGCCTGCTGCGCGCCATGCCCCTGCTCGCGGGCCTGGGCGGCTGTGCTGCGCCGCAGGCAGGCAGCGAGGCCAGGGGCGAAGGCGAGGACGAGGGCGGCGCCGTCGACGTGGCCGTGGTCGGCGGCCTGTCGCTGTGCGGCGTCTGGCCGCGCCTGGCGCAAAGCGCCGGCCGCCACCTGGGCCTGGGCGTACGCACGGCCGTTGCCGCGCCCAAGGAGGGCGTGGTCCCGGCCATGGCACAGGGCCGCGCGCAATTGCTGCTGATCCACGCCAGCGACGAGGCCATGTCGCTGGAGGCCGCGGGCCTGGCCTCGGCCGCGCGCGTCTGGGGCTGGAACGAGCATGTGTTCGCCGGCCCGTCCCGCGACCCGGCCGGCGTGCGCGGCGCGGCCGACGGAGTCGATGCCATGCGTCGCATCGTGGCCAGCGGCGCGCCCTTCATCGCGCTGCGCGACCCGGGCAGCTACACCGTGGTCCAGCGCCTGTGGCGCCGTGCCGGCATACGGCCCGACGCCCGCTGGCTGCGCGCCGACACGGGGCCGCGCCCCCAGGCCGTGCTGCAGCTGGCGGCCGAGCTGCAGGCCTATGCCGTGGTCGGCCACATCCCGCTGCGTTTCGGCAAGATGGGAGCGCCCGGGATCGAGCCGCTGCTGCACGGCGACCCTCTGATGCGCCGGCCCTATGTGCTGCTCGCGCCAGGCCCCCGCCATCCTGCGGACGCCGGCCAGCGCCGCAGCGCCCGGCGCCTGGCCGAATACCTGCTGTCGGCACAGGGACAGCAGGCGCTGGCGCTGGCCAATGCCGACGCCGGCGGCACCTGGATCTTCGGACGCGACAGCCTGCCCCTGGTCGACGAGGCCGGTGGGGGCCAGGCGCACAGACACGCCATCTCTGCCTCCATCGCCTGACTGCCATGAACGCTCCCCTCACCCTGCCCCTGGCCGCCCTCGTCCATCCCGATGACGGGCATGCGATGGAACGGCTGCTCGAACGCGTGGCGCGCAAGCTCCAGAAAGCGGGCTGGCGTGTCGGCGGCCTGGTGCACCGCCAGGACCGCTATGCCAACGGCCACAAGCGCATGCAGCTGTTCGACCTGCGCAGTTCGCGGCAGTTCGAGCTGTCCCAGGACCTGGGCGGCGCCTCCCGGGCCTGCAGCCTCAATCCCCAGGCACTGGCCCAGGCCAGCGCCGTGCTGCGCGAGGCGCTGGACGATGGCGTGGATCTGGTGGTCATCAACCGCTTCGGCATCGCCGAGGCCTGCGGCCAGGGATTTGCCGCCGAGTTCGCGGCCTTCGTCGATGCCGGCACGCCCGTGCTCACGGCCGTCGCGGCACGCCACCTTGCAGACTGGCACCGCTACACGGGCAGCCTGCATGCCGAACTGCCGGCCGACGAGGTGCTGATCGAGCGCTGGTGCCACGAGCAGCTCGGACCGCAGGGCGGCTCCGTCACCGGAGCTTGCACCCCATGAATGCCTTCTTGCTCACCCGCCGCCGCTGGCTGGGCCAGGCGCTGGCGGGACTGGCCTCCACCGCCCTGCTTCCCGCGCACGCCCAATCCTCGACACTGGCCGCGCGCATGGGGCGGATGCCCGATCCCGCGCAGCTGCGCCGCGTGTTCGCGGCCGGTCCGCCCGCCGGGGTGCTGGTGGCGGCGCTGGCACCGCACAAGCTGCTGGGCTGGCCCCAGCCGCTCGACGATGCCTCGCGCGCCTACCTGGGCGGCCCCCTGCAGGCCCTGCCGCACCTGGGCCGGCTGTCGGGGCGCGGCAGCACCATGCCGCTGGAGGCGCTGCTGAAGCTGGCGCCCGACCTGGTGCTGGATGCGGGCGCGGCCGATGCCACCTACCTCTCGGCCACCGAACGGCTCTCGCGCCAGACCGGCCTGCCCTGCGTGCTGGTCCAGGGCGCGCTGGCCGACCATGCGCGCCAGCTGCGCGAGGTCGGCGCCCTGCTGGGCGAGGCCGCGCGCGGCGAGACGCTGGCCCGCCATGCCGAGGCCGTGGCCACGCTGGCCCGGCGCGTGACCGCAGACCTGGCCCCCGCCCAGCGCCCGCGCGTGTACTTCGGCCGCAGCGCCAACGGCCTGGAAACCGGCCTGGCAGGCTCCATCCACGTGGAAGCCGTGGAGTACGCAGGCGGACGCAATGTGGCGGCCGATGCCGGGCGCGGCGGCCTCACGCGCGTGTCCATGGAGCAGATCCTGGCCTGGGACCCGCAGGTCGTCATCACCCAGGAGCCCGGCTTTGCCGAGCGTGTGCGCGAGGATCCGCTGTGGCGCGGCGTGTCCGCCATCCGCACGGGCCGCGTGCACTGCGCGCCGGTCCGGCCCTTCGGCTGGCTGGACGGGCCGCCCGGCGTGAACCGCCTGATCGGCGTGCGCTGGCTGCTGGAAAAGCTCCATCCGCAGGCGCCGGCGCTGCAAGGCCTGCCGCCCCTGGAGCGCGAGGTGCGCGACTTCTACAGCTTGTTCTATGGCGCAGACCTGTCGCCTGCCTTGCTGCACAGGCTGATGGAGGCCGCGCGTTGATGCCCCGCCGCCCGGGCGGGCTCGCGGCCCTGGGCCTGCTGGCCATCGTCCTGCTGTGGGCCCTGGCATCGGGCCCGTTCGCGATCACGCCCGGGCAGCTGTGGCAATCCATGCTGGCGCGCGCCACGGGCAGCGCCTCGCCCCTGCCCGCCAGTGCCGAGACCGTGCTCTGGAGCATCCGCCTGCCGCGCATCGCGGCCGCCCTGGCCGTGGGCGCCACGCTGGCAGGGGCCGGCGCAGCCTACCAGGGCATGTTCCGCAACCCCCTGGTCTCGCCCGACATCCTGGGCGTCTCGGCCGGCGCCGGGCTGGGTGCGGTGCTGGGCATCTTCCTGGGCTGGTCCATGGCGGCCGTCCAGGTCCTGGCCTTCGGCGGCGGGCTGGCCGCCGTGGCCGTGGTGGTGGCCATCAGCGCCAGCGTGCGCCGGCATGACCCGGTGCTGGTCCTGGTGCTGGCCGGCATCGCGCTGGGAGCGCTGCTGGGCGCGGGCATCGCCCTGGTCAAGACACTGGCCGACCCCAACACGCAACTGCCCTCCATCACCTTCTGGCTGATGGGCGGCCTCAGTGCCGTGACCCTGCCCGAGCTGGCCGCCACGGCGCCCGTGATGCTGGCCGCGCTGCTGCCCCTGCTGCTGCTGCGCTGGCGCATCAACCTGCTGGGCCTGCCCGACGAGGAGGCCCTGGCCCTGGGCGTGCCCGTGGCGCGCCTGCGGCTGCTGCTGGTGGCCTGCGCCACGCTGGGCACGGCGGCGGCCGTGTCGCTGGCCGGCATCATCGGCTGGGTGGGCCTGGTCGTGCCGCATGTGGCGCGGCTGCTGGTCGGCCCCAACTTCGTGCGCCTGCTGCCCGCCTCGGCCGTGCTGGGCGCAGGCTTCGTGGTGGCGGCCGACACGCTGGCGCGCAGCGCCGCGCGCATCGAACTGCCGCTGGGCATTCTCACGGCCCTGGTGGGCGCGCCCTTCTTCCTCTATCTGCTCTCCCGCACGGGCCGCCATGACTGAGTTGCGACATCCACCCGTGCTGCAGGCGCTGGCCCTGTCCACGGGCCATGGGCGGCGCCGTGTCAGCGAGGGGCTGGATCTGGCCATCGCCCGGGGCGAGGTGCTGTGCCTGCTGGGCCCCAATGGCTGCGGCAAGACCACGCTGTTCCGCACCGTGCTGGGCCTGCTGCCGGCACTGGCCGGTGAAGTGCGCGTGCAGGGCCAGCCCGTGCAATGCTGGCCGCGCACCGAGTTCGCGCGCCGCGTGGGCTATGTGCCCCAGGCCCAGGCCGGCGTCTTCGGCTTCCAGGCGCTGGACATGGTGCTCATGGGCCGCGCAACGCGGCTGCCGGCGCTGGCGCGCCCCTCGGGCGCCGATCGCGCGCTGGCGCTGGGCTGCATGGAGCAGCTGGGCATCGCCCGACTGGCGTCCCGCCCCTACACCGAACTGAGCGGCGGTGAACGCCAGCTGGTGCTGATCGCCCGCGCACTGGCCCAGGAGCCTGCCTTGCTGGTGATGGACGAGCCCACGGCCAGCCTGGATTTCGGCAACCAGATCCGCGTGCTGGAGCAGATCGCCGCGCTGCGCGCACGCGGCATGGCCGTGCTGCTGTCCACCCACCAGCCCGAGCATGCGCTGCAGGTGGCCGACCGCATCGCCCTGCTGGGCCGGGGCCGGCTGCAGGCCTGCGGGGCGGCTGCCCAGGTGGCGACGCCTGCCGCGCTGGCCGCGCTCTATGGCGTGGGCGAGGCGGCGGTGGCGGCGCGGCTGCCGGCAGGCCCGGGCAGGCGCGCTGTTGAGGTGTAGAACCTGGGAGCAGGCAGCTTCCAGCCAGCCGGTGGCTGCATCGGTCGGCCCGCATTCTTGAGCAAACGCTCCAGCAATTGCTGCTCGCTGTGGATGGATGGGTCGGCCAGCAGCCGCACGAAAGTGGCGCCACCGTCCTGCATGCCGAGCGGGGCGGACTCGTGCATCAGCCAGTCCAGCTGGCGGCGCCGGGCCTGGGCTTCGGCGCGCTCGGCCGGGGTTCTCGCCAGCCGGCGCCGTATCGCCAGCCCAAAGGCCTCATCCAGCACGCTGGATGAGCGCTCCGTCAGCAGGTGGGCCACGTGCAGGCAGTCGGCCTCGCGTGCTGGGGTGTCGCCCAGCGCTTCGGGCTTGCAGGCATCCAGCAGCGTCTTGTAGCCCGTCAGGGGAAAGGCTGTCCAGATACCTATTGCCGTGGCCAACGCGCTCTCCTCGAGCCGGTAGTCCGGGCTGACGCCCAGGGCCTGCTCCTCCTGGGCCGTGGGCGGATGGCGCAGCACAGCGGACTGCATCCAGCGCACGCCGTCATACATGTGCATGTCGGCATAGCGGCTTTCACGCGCGGCGACCAGCAGTTCCTGCGCAGACTTGGCCTGCTCCATCAACGCGGAGAAATTGCTGGGCTCCAGCGCCAGCCAGCGGCGCGCAGCCTCGGCGCGCAGTCCGCTTTCGTGCCCGGGCGCCTTGTAGGTCAGCAGCTGATAGGCCAGCACGTCCTGCCCGGCCCGCTCCAGCGCGGCCTGGCGCCAGCCCCGAGCCTGGCTGCCAGCGCCTGCGTCGCCGGGCGACGGATTGGCCAGGAGAGCGGCAAAGGCCAGATCGCGCCCGCTGCCGGCACTGGCCAACTGCTGCGCCACGCGGTGCAGATAGGCATTCCAGGCCGATGGCTGTGCGGACTCACCGGTTTCAGGCGTGTCGGCCTCTGACAACGGTGGCGGCGGCTGGGGCGTGGCCCGGACCTGCGCTTGGGCGGCTGCTGCCAGTGCCAAGGCGAGTCCGATGGCGGCAAATCGTTTTCGCATTCTGAAAACCTCCCTCTGGCCGACAAGCATATCGGCCCGGCATGCGTGGGACGGGGCCAACCCCACAAAGCCTGCTGCCTTTCACTTATATCCATATCCACATACTTGCAGGACAAAACAATCGTTTGCTTCTATAAGGCCATTGCTTACATTCCCGTCCATGCAGAGTTCTGCGCGTGCCTGCCGAGGTTCCGGGGCCAACGCCGGTCCGGTGCCGCACAAGGACTCATGCACTGCCGCCACCGGCGGCCGTCGAAGACCCCACCTGCGAAGCGCCATGTACCAATACACCGAATTCGACAAACAGTTCATCCGCCTGCGTGCCGAGCAGTTCCGCGACCAGCTCGAGCGCTGGCAGGCCGGCAAGCTCTCGGAAGATGAGTTCAAGCCCCTGCGCCTGCAAAACGGCTGGTACGTGCAGCGCTACGCCCCCATGCTGCGCGTGGCCGTTCCCTATGGCGAGCTGTCCAGCGCCCAGCTGCGCGTGCTGGCCCGCATCGCCCGCGAATACGACCAGCCCGATGCCGCCCTGCTGGCCGAGGCCCGTGCCACCCAGGACAAGCTGGGCGACATCCCCCTGCACGACGGCCGCCGCATCGGCTCCAACCTCAAGTACGGCTACGGCCACTTCACCACGCGCACCAACGTCCAGTTCAACTGGATCCCGCTGTCCAAGGCCGCCGACGTGATGGACCTGCTGGCCACCGTGAACCTGCACGGCATCCAGACCAGCGGCAACTGCATCCGCAACATCAACAGCGATGCGCTGGCCGGCATCGCCGTCGACGAGATCGCCGATCCGCGCCCCTTCACCGAGATCCTGCGCCAGTGGAGCACGCTGCACCCCGAGTTCAGCTTCCTGCCGCGCAAGTTCAAGGTCTCGATCAGCGGCGCCGAGGAAGACCGCGCCGCCCTGGGCTGGTATGACGTGGGCCTGCAGCTGCTCAAGAACGAGGCCGGCGAGCTGGGCTTCAAGGTGCGCGTGGGCGGCGGCATGGGCCGCACGCCCACCATCAGCCCCGTGCTGCGCGAGTTCCTGCCCTGGAACCAGCTGATGAACTACCTGGAAGCCGTGATCCGCGTCTACAACCGCTACGGCCGCCGCGACAACGCCTGGAAGGCGCGCATCAAGATCCTCGTGAAGTCCGAGGGCCAGAACTACGTCGACCAGGTCGATGAGGAATTCCGCCAGATCGTCGAGGTCGAGGGCGGTCCCCACACCATCACCCAGGCCGAGTACGACCGCGTGGCCGCCAATTTCCGCGAGCCCGCGCTGGACCTGTCGCCCGCCGACGCCGAGGCCGAGACCCTGGCCCTGCTGCGCACCGCCGCCGAGCAAGACAGGGACTTCGGCCGCTGGCTGACCAGCAACGTGCGCCCGCACCGCCACCCGCAGCTGCGCGCCGTGCTGCTGTCGTTCAAGCGCCCGGGCTATGCGCCCGGCGATGCCACCGCCGACCAGATGGATGCCGCCGCCGATCTGGCCGACCGGTTCTCGGCCGGCGAGATGCGCGTCACGCACGAGCAGAACCTGCTGCTGCCCTGGGTGCGCCGCGACCAGCTGCCCCAGCTGTACAAGGCGGCCAAGGCCCTGGGCCTGGCCAAGCCCAACATCGGCCTGCTGACCGACATGATCGCCTGCCCCGGTGGCGACTTCTGCTCGCTGGCCAATGCCCGCTCGCTGCCCATCGCCGAAGCCATCACCGAGCGCTACCAGGACCTGGACGAGCTGTGGGACCTGGGCGAGATCGACCTGCACATCAGCGGCTGCATCAACAGCTGCGGCCACCACCACAGCGGCCATATCGGCATCCTGGGCGTGGACAAGGACGGCAAGGAGTGGTACCAGATCACGCTGGGCGGCGCCGACGGCTCGCACCTGTCCGGCCCCGCCACGCCCGGCAAGATCATCGGCCCCTCGTTCAGCGCGGCCGAAGTGCCCGGCGTGATCGAGGCCCTGCTCGATACCTACCGCGCGCAGCGCCAGAGCGTGGAGGGAGGCCGCTTCGAGACCTTCATCGCCACCGTGCGCCGCGTGGGCATCGAGCCCTTCAAGGCCGCCGGCAATGCCGCCCGCCACCCCGCCAAGCACACCGAGGAAGCGGCCGCCTGAGCCAGGTGAGCGCCGCAGGAGCACCCCCCATGAAAATCATTGCCGCCCAAGAACACCAAGGCCCCGCAGAAGGCGATACCCGCATCCTCGCGCTGGCCAATGACGCCGATCCCTTCACCGCAGATCTGGCAGGCATCGAGCGCATCGACCTGCACTTTCCCAAGTTCACCGATGGCCGCGCCTTCAGCCAGGCACGCCTGCTGCGCACGCGCCTGGGCTTCAAGGGCGAACTGCGCGCCACGGGCGACGTGCTGATCGACCAGCTGGTGCAGATGCAGCGCTGCGGCTTCGACGTGGCCGTGCTGCGCGAAGGCGTGGACATCGCCGACGCCCAGCGCCAGCTCGACCGCTTCCACGGCTTCTACCAGGGTGATGCCGTGCACCGTGAACCCCACTTCGTCAAGGCAGCCTGAGATGGGCGCGCAAAGCTTTCTGTCGCGGCAGGCGACAGCCAAGGCCACCGAGGTCAACGGCCGCGCCAGCAGCGGCTATGCCGACAAGCTGGCCGCCACCGAAGCCCTGCTGCGCGAAGCCGCGGAGCTGGGCGCCGACGCCGTGACCCAGGCATCGAGCCTGGGCGCCGAGGACGTGGTCATCACCGACATCATTCGCCGCCTGGGCCTGGACATCCCCGTCTTCGTGCTCGATACGGGTGCGCTGCACACCGAGACCCTGGCCCTGCTGGAACGCACCCAGTCGCTGCCGGGCCTGAGCGTCAAGGTCTACCGCCCGCAGCTCGAATCGGTGATCCACTTCATCCGCGACAACGGCCAGGACGCCATGTACCGCAGCATCGCGCTGCGCAAGGCCTGCTGCGGCGTGCGCAAGATGGAGCCGCTGGCGCGCGCCCTGGCCGGCAAGAGCGCCTGGATCACGGGCCTGCGCCGCGAGCAGTCCAACGCCCGCGCCGACGTGCCCGCCGTGGACCGCAGCGAAGTCGAGACCAAGGGCCTGACCAAGTACAACCCGCTGACCGACTGGACCCAGGGCGACGTCTGGCACTACATTGCCACGCAGGGCGTGGACTACAACCCGCTGCACGACCAGTTCTACCCCAGCATCGGCTGCGCGCCCTGCACGCGCGCCGTCAGCCTCGGCGAGGATTTCCGCGCCGGCCGCTGGTGGTGGGAAAGCGAGGATGCCAAGGAATGTGGGCTGCACGTCAAGCAGTGAAGCCGACAGGGTTTGACAAGAATCTGATTGGAAACCAAGAAATGAACGCCCGTGTGGACACCTCCGTGCTGAGCCATCTCAGCAACCGCCACCTCGACGCCCTCGAAGAGGAAACCATCTTCGTGCTGCGCGAAGTGGCCGCCGCCTTCGAGCGCCCGGCCCTGCTGTTTTCGGGTGGCAAGGATTCGCTGGTCATGCTGCGCTGCGCCGAAAAGGCCTTCGGCAAGGGCCGCATCCCCTATCCGCTGCTGATGATCGATACCGGCCACAACTTCCCGGAGGTCACCGACTTCCGCGACCTGCGCGCCCAGGAGCTCGGCGCCGAACTCATCGTGCGCAGCGTCGAGGACTCCATGGCGCGCGGCACCGTGCGCCTGGCCCATCCGGGCGA
Organism: Comamonas sp.; assembly: GCA_041984925.1. Taxonomy (GTDB): domain Bacteria; phylum Pseudomonadota; class Gammaproteobacteria; order Burkholderiales; family Burkholderiaceae_C; genus Comamonas. The sequence goes on along the minus strand of JBHIXF010000015.1, from coordinate 37,029 downwards.
GAGCCGCAACGTCCACCAGTCGGTGACGCTGCTCGAAGCCATCGATGAATTCCGCTTCGACGCCCTGATCGGCGGCGCGCGCCGCGACGAGGAAAAAGCCCGCGCCAAGGAGCGCATCTTCAGCCACCGCGACAGCTTCGGCCAATGGCAGCCCAAGGCCCAGCGCCCCGAGCTGTGGACCCTGTTCAACACCCGCCTGGCCCCCGGCGAGCACTTCCGCGTGTTCCCCATCAGCAACTGGACCGAGCTGGACGTGTGGCAGTACATCGAGCGCGAGCAGATCGCCCTGCCCAGCATCTACTACACCCACAAGCGCGAGGTGGTGGAGCGCCGCGGCCTGCTGGTGCCCGTGACCGAGCTGACCCCGCCGCGCGATGGCGAACAGGTCGTCGTGCGCGACGTGCGCTTTCGCACCGTGGGCGACATCACCTGCACCTGCCCCGTGGAAAGCGATGCGGCCACGGCGGCCGACATCGTGCTCGAAACCCTGGCCGCCGACGTGAGCGAGCGCGGCGCCACGCGCATGGACGACAAGACCAGCGAAGCCTCCATGGAAAAGCGCAAGAAGGACGGATATTTCTGATGACCACCGCAACCATTGCCGCCGGCAACGCCGCCGCGCCAAAGACCGCCGCCGACGCGGCCCACGCCTCGGCCCTGCGCTTCATCACCTGCGGCTCCGTCGATGACGGCAAGAGCACGCTGATCGGCCGCCTGCTGGTGGACACGCGCGCCGTGCTCCAGGACCAGCTGGCCGGCGTCACCAAGAGCGGCGAGACCGACCTGGCCCTGCTGACCGACGGCCTGTCCGCCGAGCGCGAGCAAGGCATCACCATCGACGTGGCCTACCGCTACTTCGCCACCGAAAGCCGCAAGTTCATCATCGGCGACGCACCGGGCCATGAGCAGTACACGCGCAACATGGTCACCGCCGCCAGCAGCGCCGACGCCGCCGTGGTGCTGGTCGATGCCACCAAGCTCGACTGGAAGAACCCGCAGCTGACCCTGCTGCCCCAGACGCGCCGCCACAGCCTGCTGGCCCACCTGCTGCGCGTGCACTCGCTGGTGTTCGCCGTCAACAAGCTCGATGCCGTCGAGGACCCGCAGTTGGCCTTCGCCCACATCCGGGGCGCGCTGGAGCGCTTCACGGCCGAGGCCGGCATCGCCTCGGCGGCCACCGTGCCCGTCTCGGCGCTCAAGGGCTTCAACGTGGTCAACGCCGAGCCCGGCTGGGCCGGCTATGGCGGCCCCAGCCTGCTGCAACTGCTGGAGAAGCTGCCCAACACGCCGGCCGACACGGACCTGCCGCTGGCCTTCCCCGTGCAGTGGGTCGAGAAGTTCTCCTCCTCGTCCGACACCAGCCAGGGCCGCCGCGTGTTCTGGGGCCGCGTGGCCGCCGGCGGCGCGCGCGTCGGCGATGCCGTGCAGATCCTGCCCAGCGGACAGCAGGCCGTGATCGCCCAGGTGCTGGACCATGCCCGCGTGGCCGGTCCCATCGCCGCAGGCCTGTCGGCCGGCATCACCCTGGACCGCGAGGTCGACGTCTCGCGCGGCGACTGGATCGTGGCGGCCCCGGCTGCGGCCGCGGCAGCCGCCGAGGACGACTTCGACACCCCCCAGGCACAGCCCGCCTGGCCCAGCCGGCGCGAGCTGACGGCCACCGTGGCCTGGATGGACGAGCAGCCGCTGGTGCCCGGACGCACCTACCTGGCCCTGCACGGCCATCGCTGGATCAAGGCCAAGGCCCGCCGCGTCGTGCACCGCCTCAACATCCACACGCTGGCCCGGGAAGAGTCCGCGCAGCTGGAGCCCAATGCCATCGGCCGCGTGGAGCTGCTGCTGCAGGAAAGCATTCCCGCCGCACCCTTCGCACGGGCACGCCAGCTGGGCGCGATGATCCTCGTGGACACCGCCAGCCACGCCACGGCAGGTGCCGCCCTGCTGGATTGAGCAACTGCGCCAACCCGCTTCGCGAGCCGGCACATGCCGGCTCGTGGGCTTTGGGGAAAACCGCAGCGGACCGCGTCAGAATCCTTGCCATGCGCAGGACTGGCGCCTGAAAAATTCTAGAATCCCGGGTTGATACCGACATTCACACCGCAATAAAAGACTCCCATGACTCACGTCGTCACCGAAAACTGCATCAAGTGCAAATACACCGATTGTGTGGATGTCTGCCCCGTGGACTGCTTCCGCGAAGGCCCGAACTTCCTCGTGATCGACCCTGACGAGTGCATCGACTGCGCCGTGTGCATTCCCGAATGCCCGGCCAATGCCATCTTTGCCGAGGAAGACGTTCCGGCCGACCAGCTGGCCTTCATCAAGCTCAATGCCGAGCTGTCGCTGGAAAAAGGCTGGAAGAGCATCACCAAGCGCAAGGCCTCGCTGCCCGACGCCGACGAGTGGAACGGCAAGCCGGGCAAGATCGACATGCTCGAGCGCTGAAGCCGCGCCGCCCATGCCGAGCCCCATGCACGACACCGCCGACAAGCACCCGATCGACACCGACGCGCTCGTCATCGGCGCAGGCCCTGCCGGCCTGTTCCAGGTGTTCCAGCTGGGCCTGCAGGGCATACGCTGCCATGTCGTCGATGCCCTGCCGCATGCGGGCGGGCAATGCGCCCAGCTGTATGGCGACAAGCCCATCTACGACATTCCCGGCATTCCCGTCTGCACGGGCCATGAACTGGTCGGTTTGCTGCAGCGCCAGATCGCCCCGCTGGGGGCACGGCTGCACCTGTCCCAGCAGGTCGCCCGGCTGCTGCGGCTCGATGACGGCCGCTGGCTGGCCGAGACCACCGAAGGCCTGCGGCTGCATGCGCGCAGCGTCTTCATCGCCGCTGGCGTGGGCGCCTTCGTGCCCAAGGCATTGAAGGTCCCTGGCGTGGAGTCGCTGGCCCCTGGCCAGCTGCACTACCACCCGGCCAGCCTCGAAATGGCGCGCGGTCAGACCGTCGTCGTGCACGGCGGCGACGAAGAGGCCGTGGCGGCGGCCGTGGCGGCGGCGGGCCTGGCCCAGGCCACCTGCCTGCTGCACCGCCGGGATGCCTTCCAGGCATCGCCCCAGTTGCTGGAGCGGCTCCAGGCCCTGCGCGGCAGCGGGGCCATCCGCGTGGTGATCGGCCAGATCACCCGGCTGCATTCCGATGCGGGCCGGCTGCGCGCCCTGCAATGGATGGATGGCGAAGGCCTGGAACACGAACTGGCGGCGCAGCAGCTGGTGGCCTGCCTGGGCATCTCGCCCCGCCTGGGCCCGGTCGCCGAATGGGGACTGGCCATGGAGCGCAAACAGCTCCAGGTGGATCCGGCCACCCAGGCCACCGACGCGCCCGGCATCTATGCCGTGGGCGACATCGTGACCTACCCCGGCAAGCGCAAGCTGATCCTGTGCGGCTTCCACGAAGCCACCATGGCCGCCTTCGCCGCCGCCGAATACCTGCAGGGCGACAAGCCCCTGCTGCAGTACACGACGACCAGCGCCCGGCTGCACGCCATCCTCGGCGTGGAGCACCCCGCGTCCTGAGCCGCAAAAAGGCTGCGGGTTCGCCTACAGTTTTGCGAGGCCCCGCCGATACAGTGGCCAGCGTCCACTACTTTCACATCACAGCTATGACGGTTGCCACAGCACAAGCTCCCCACACCGCCGTTGCGCCCGCCGATCCACGCAGCTTCACTTTCCAGATGCCGCTGTTTCGACCGGGCGTCAGCGTCACGCAGAACGGCAAGCCTGAAAAGGTCAGCCACGTCATCCTGCGGCGGCGCGAACTCATGGTCTATCTCGTGGGCCACGAAGATCCCGTCAGGCCCGACAGGCTGAGCCTGGCGCCCTCGCTGTTCACGACACAGCGCCGCGCAGAAACCCTCAACTGGATTCTCTGATACGGCTGAACGCAATCCGCGGCCTGCCGCAGGGTGCAGTGCGTTGCTGCACCCTGTTCGCGCAAGTGCCGCCTGAAAGCGCGGCGGGGACTGAAGCCGGGACTGCACGCACGGCAATCCCCAGGCTCAATCCCGGCTGCGCAACGCCATCAACTGGCCCAGACGCACAGGCGCCGCATGCGCCCACTGCGGGTTGAAGCGCAGCCCCGCCGAAGCGGGAAACAGCATGACCACGGTGGAGCCCAGCTGGAAACGCCCCATTTCCCGGCCCTGCTCGATCACGACCGATGCATCGTCATAGCGCCATTGCTGCAGGCGCCCCGGCCTCGGCGGGTTGACGATGCCGTGCCACACCGTCCCCATGCTGCCCACGATCGTGGCTCCCACGAGCACCAGCACCATCGGCCCATGGTCGGTGTCGAAGACACAGACCACACGCTCATTGCGCGCGAAAAGTCCCGGCACGCCACGCGCCGTGGCGGGGTTGACCGAAAACAGAGCGCCCGGCACATAGATCATGCGCCGCAGCCGGCCCGTGCAGGGCATGTGGATGCGGTGGTAATCACGCGGACTCAGATAAATGGTCGCGAAATGCCCGTTGTCGAACTGGCTTGCCAGCGCGGCGTCGCCGCCCACCAGCGCCGTCGCGCTATAGCTGTGGCCCTTGGCCTGGAAGATCCGCTCGCCATCGATGGCGCCGAACTGGCTGATCGCCCCGTCGACCGGGCAGATCCACGGCGCATCCGCCAGAGGCCGCGCGCCGGGCCTGAGCGCACGCGTGAAGAACTCGTTGAAGCTTTTGTAGGCCGCAGGGTCCGGCTCTGCCGCCTCTGCCATGTCCACCCCGTAGCGGGCAATGAAGCGCCGGATGACGGCGGTAGTCAGCCCCCCCGCCTGCGCCTGGGCCAGCCGGCCCATCAGCGCCGTCAATGCCTGCTTGGGCAAAAGGTATTGAGAAAGAACGGCAAGTCGATCGGACACGGGGTTTTGCTATAAAAGTAATAGAAGATTCGGGCGGATTCTAGCCAACGCCGGCAGCCTGCGCGTCCAGGCAGTCCGCCGGCTTGCCAGGCGAGCCGCACGCAATCCGAACCGACACGGTACAATCCACAGGTTAAGCTGTTTGCGTACAAATGTCTTCGCAACTGCAATTGATCCGGCCTTCTGTTCGGTCTGCGCCACTTGCGCAGTGCATCCACCCGCCTCTGACCCTGGCACATCCACGCCCCAGCGTGTGCCATGCAGAGCCTGTGTAGCCGCCGACGACAAGCGCCGCAACTGACCTAGACCTGAGAGATTGAACACATGGCCAAAGAAGAACTGATTGAAATGCAAGGCTCCGTCACGGAAGTCCTGCCCGACTCGCGCTTTCGCGTCACCCTGGACAACGGTCACCAGCTGATCGCCTACACCGGTGGCAAGATGCGCAAGCACCACATCCGCATCCTGGCCGGCGACAAGGTGTCGCTGGAAATGTCGCCCTACGACCTGACCAAGGGCCGCATCACCTTCCGCCACCTGGCCAACCGCGGCCCGGCGCCCGGCTCGCGCTGATCAAATATCGGCCGATTGGGAAATACCCATTTTTTTGACGCTACAATAGCGTTTTAGTCGGAGCGTAGCGCAGCCTGGTAGCGCATCTGCTTTGGGAGCAGAGGGTCGCGAGTTCGAATCCCGCCGCTCCGACCATATGATTCAAGCCCTTAGCTGGAAACAGCTAAGGGCTTTTGTCTAACCAAATCTCAAGTGTCTAACGTAGTGATGCCGGCGCAGCACCTCCGTTCCGGCCCCAAAAAGCCCCTTCTCAGGAATGGTTTTTCAGGCGTTGGAGCTGTTCGCTTGGCAGCAAGGCCTCCTCCTCAGGCTTCTCCGCCCCGCTGACCAGCACGCCCAGCGGCGGCAGCTTGATCAATTGGTCCGCGTGCTCAGGCTTGCCATTCAGCCAAGCATCCCAATTGCCGGGCTCCAGCATTACTACTCCCCTTTTCTCTTTGCCAGGTCGATGCATGAGCGCGAGCACTGGATGCCCATCAGCGGGCTGCGTGATCATTGTGTAATTTGGGACCAGCTCGCCTGTTTCGGGGTCCGTCCATTCGCTGTAGAGCCCAGCCAGCGCCGCGGGCATGCCATCCGCGCGGCGGAACGACCACCAGACATTGCGTGATCCGAGACCCCAGTACGGCTCCACCCAGCTCTCCACCGGAATCAAGCAGCGTTGCCCTGCACGCCAGGCCGGTGCATAAGTCCAGGACTTGGCCAACGTTTCGCGGCGCGCGTTGTTGGTGGACATCGGTGTTCCGTCGCGCGTTGTTGGCCGGCGCGTCGGCGAGCTGCGCGGGATCATGCCCCACTGCCCAACCTCCAACTCGCCGCCAGGCTTGATGTACGGCCCCAACGCCAAGGGCGTTATGTGCGGCTTCCACCAGCGGTTCGGCGCCTGCCGGCCCAGCGCAAAGGCGCGCTCGATCTCGATTTCCTCGGGTGCGGTGTAGCGGTTACACATAGGGCCACCTCTTCACGGGCCGCTCGATCTGGGCCTTGGCCGCAGCGTACCGCCGCTCAAGCCAGCTTTGCATCAGCTGCAGTGCCGGATCAATGCCAGCGGCATCCGGACAGCACAGCCAAGTTTGCGGCCAACGCCTCAACTCGCCCTCATCCCACTCCACCCCCCTGAGCAGCATCGAGCCGTCTCCCCGCATCCGGAGCATCTCAACTTGGACCATGCAGCGCGTGATCCGCCCCGTGCCACCCGGGTCAACTACATCCACCCGATCGTCTTCGTGAAGCCTGGTCGTGACGAGCAACCCGGTGACGCGCTGAACGCCTCGCAGCGTCGGGACCGATAGATAGACGCCGCAGAAGCGCAAGCGCAACATGGTCATCGGCCAGCCTGCCGCTACATGGCCCTCGCGCTCTCGGGGACTGCCGGGCGCGCAGCCCTCGGAGCGGTAACGCCCGGGTAGATCGGGCAACCCTGTCGAATCGTGGGGCATGACATTTTCACTGTATGAATATACAGTTATTATGCAAACCCGATCTCCAGGAGGTCCAGATGATCACCCCTCAAGAAACCCCGAAATTCTCACTTCTGAGCATGCCCGAGTGGTTCGGCGTGCCCGAGATCCGGCAGTTGCCGGCGCCGCCTGATGCATACAGGATCGTGGAAGCGCAGGCTGGCTGGTTCGAGGTGCGCGGCCCGGGCGGCGCGCTCGTGTACAGCGGCCTGGGGCCCGTGCAGATCCTGCCGGCACGCCATGTGTGACGACGATCCGTGGGATCAGTTTCACCCCACGCTGGTCTGGCCGTCTGGGTGGACAGCGATCTGCGGGCAGATGATCCTGCCTCTGCGGCCCGAGTGCTATACCGTTGAGCACACCGCGCCCTGGTGGTCTATCGTCAGGGGTCCAGATGGAGTGGTCGTCTACCGAGGTTTCGGCCCAGTGACGGTGATCCGATCACCCGCGCCGTTTTGACCTGCGAGCACAATGCCGAGATGGCAGACAAACCCACCCACCCAAAACACACAGTCCACAAGCGCATCGTTGACGGCTTCCGAGGCCACTGGGCAGCCCATGGAAGCGACAAGTATCCCCAGCGTTTCCGGATTCCGCCCGAAGAACTGCATTACCTGGACACGGTGATGCACAAGGGGGCCCACCCAGGGACGATGTGGGGCGTGCCGCTGGATGCGGACCCCACGACCCGCGGCGAGATGATCGCTATCGACGGGACCGTGGTTTCAATTGCGCCGGCAGATCCGGAGCCCAGCGCTTAGGCACTGGCAGCCAGCTTGTCGCGCAGCCGGAAGCCCAGCAGCGGCCAAACCTTCTCCACAGCGTTCTCGCGTGCGATGCGGCGGCCGATCGCAGCATCGAAGTTCTCGGGGCTGGCGCACGCGCTTTCGCCGGTCACCGTGAAGCCGTTGCGCAGGCGCAGCACGCAGAAGGTCAGCAGCCCCAGGTTCTCGGGGATGTCGCCGAAGTCCAGCGGGTTCTTTGCATCGGCGTGGCGCGCGCCCTGCTCCGCTGTGAAGTAGTGCTCGCCAACGATCTCGGCCTGGATGTCAGTCGGCGTGACGCGCGGCGCGGTCAGGCCTTTGGCCTGGATTTCATCCTCGACGGAGATGTCCACGCCTGCAGTTCGCACCAAGCCTTTCGCATCGATGCGGCCCTTCGGGTCCTTCGGATCAGCGCGGTAAGCGCTCATTGCCCAGCGAGCTTCCGCCAAGCTCGGCTCCGGCGGCAGCATCGCATCCAGCGCGTCCTTGATAGCCTGGCCCACGAGCTTCCCAGCCGAACTGTCGACACTGACCAGGTGCATACCCAGGCCCCCGACCATGTGCATCTCCAGTTCCTGGCGGTGCGTGCGCTCGCGCTGCAGCGGCGCAGCCGGCGCGGGCGGCTCGGACAACCGCTGCAGGTCCACGTCGATCTTGCAGCTGTAGCTGAATGCCAGCGCCGCCAGCAAACCGGTGGCGATGAAGATGGGCCAATCGCGCCCCATATGGGCGCCGGCAGCATAGGAACCCAAGACAAGCAAGACAGCGAGCACGGCGAACCCTGCCGCGAGCATCTTGGGGGTGGTGGTAAATGCGAATTTCACAGGACTCTCCAGATTCCGGCTGCCGGCCGGCGCGGGCCGGATGGCTCAGAAATTGGCGATGCGCTCGCCCAGCACGGCGGACAGTTCGTGCATCACGTCCAGCTGACGGCGCAGGCGAGCCTGCTCGGCCACCGGCAGGGTCTGGAACACGGAGCTCTCGCGGATGAACGTGTCCAGGCGCGTGATTTCCTGGTCCCGGTCCATCTTCTCGGCCAGCACGCGCTGCTGGTGCGGAGGAGCATCGCTGACCGCCGGAGCAGCCGCACGGTCAGCAAGAATCTGCGGCGCAGATAGCGCCAAAACGTCTTTCACGGCAAGGTCGAATGCTGCTTCGCAGCCCGGCTTCACCATGGCGAAATCAGGATGTCTGAAGCGCAGGAGCGCCGCGTGCATGGAACGGATGATGTCTTGGGCTTGCGTCAGAGTGGTCGGGGCGCAGATCATGGGTTGCTTCCGGAAGAGGTGCCTGCGGCCGGCAGGCTCGGGATCACGGGCCAGGCGGCACCGAGGGTTTGGACATCAGCTGCGTGCCCTGCAGCCGCTGCTGCCATGTCCCCATACGCTGCGCGGCAGTCTTCAAATACGACTCCGAGGGCAGTGGCGTACTCAAGGACGGCGGCGGGGGGAGCGCTGGCAAGTCGGCGGGCGGCATCTGCGGATTGCTCGCGCAGGCCGTCAGAGACAGTGCGCAGCTGGTCAAGATCACGGCGCAGCTGCGCCTCGCGGTCACGGGCAGCATTCAGGGCTCCTTGGTATTTGGTGTTGATGGCCTGCTCGACCCTGCGCACGCGGGCGTCGGCCGCGCGCTGGGCTGTGCTGACGGCCAGCTTCTCGCCCAGCGCATCGGCGCGGGCCTCGGCCAAGTCAGCGCCGAGCCGCGCGCCCTGGAACTGCCATGCCAGCACAGCGGCCAGGCCGGCGGCGGCCAGGTGGGTGATGGCGCGCACTCTCATTGCTGCGCTCCCAGGCAGGCCGCGTGCCGGGCCTGCTGGCGGGTCCACACACCACGGCACACTCGATTGCCTGGCGTGCTGCAGTCGAACCGCCAGCGCTTCGGGCTGCCGGCTGCGTCCCACTGGTAGGGCTGCCAGCCCGGGCCTTCCTTCTTGGCGCTGGTCATGAAGCGGTAGTCCAGCAGCGCCTGGCAGGCGGGCTCGAACTGCCCGGCCTGCAGCCACGTGCGCATGGGGCTGGCGCGCCAGGCACCGATGCCGTACTGGTAGGTGAAGTCCAGATAGAGGTCGTATTCCTCCTGGTAGAGGCTCACGCCGGGCAGGCTGGCCCGGAACATGGCCTCGTCCTTCGACGTGTGGCTGCGCACCAGCTGCAGCGCGCGCTCGCGTGTGATCGGCGGATCGGTCATGCGCACGGGCGTGCCGTCCTCGTAGACCGTCGAGCCGTGGCCGATGGTGGGCCGGTCGCCCTGGGTGGGTATATGGGGGTCAGCGCGGAAGCCTTCCACGCCCATGGTGGCCAGCAAGCCGGCGGCCGAAACCGTCAGCGCCGCGACGGCGGTGCGCGCGGCCCGGCTCATAGCTGCCCCAGATCTGTTTCCGGCTCGGGCTGCAGCCGGGCCAGGCCCGCCAGCCGCTCGCGGTCGGCGCGGCGCTGCTGGTCCCGCTGGTAGTCCCGGCGCCACTTCCAGACCAGATAGCCGGCCTGCAGCGCGATGAACGCCAGCGATGCGATGACCAGCCACTCGCTCAGTGGCAGGTCCCAGACCTTGAACACCCCGGTCGCGGCGGCGCCCGGCGTGGTGTGTATCGCAGCGCCGACCAGGTCCTGCCGCTGCTCGGCGCTCAGGTGCTGGTGGATGCCCAGCAGCGCGAGCAGGGATGTGATGTGTTTCTTCATGGCCCCGATGATTCCGGGGCCGGACCGCGCGGTCGAACCCTATACGGGGGACACTGCCGCAGCGCGCAGCACAGCAAGATCGGCCGCCTGCTGAACGATCAGGGCCTGCAGCTGTGAGACTTGGCCCAGGGCCGCATTGAGGGCCGCGCCCAGCACCACGTCGAAAGCTGCGCCCGCGACAGGCTCGGGCGAATTGAGGGTGGCGGCGATAACCACCCCGTCGCGCAGCACTTCAGAAATGGTCATGTGGTGCGCAGCTATCGATCCGTCGGCGTTGTGCCGTATCAACGTTTCGTATGCGCGCGTGCGTTCGATCACTGCCATGTCGGCTCCATCAAGATACGGTGGTTGTTGTGTTTGCGATCTGCCACACCGTGCCATTGCTCCGGCACAGCTTGGCGCCACCTGTGGCATTGCTCACGACAATGAAAAATCCGTTGTATGCAGATGCGCTGGGCAGGGTTGTGAGGGTGTAATTGGGGAAGTACAGCGGCGTGTTGAACTGCATCCCGCCCGCGCGGCGGACCTGGAGCGGGTTGTCGATATAGACACCATTGAGCCCATAACGGGTCAGCAACAGATCCCCCCCTGACGTGTCTGGCAGACGCTGGAAGTCCCAGGCCGGCACACCGGGCGATCCCCAGCGGAAGGCGAGATATGCGCTTGTGTCGCCAGAAAACTCGATGAAAGGTGCGCTGATGGCTCCACCAAACGCAGCGCCAGAGATGTTCGCCTTCGCAGCAAGTGCCGTCGTCACGCCAAGCGCATCACGAGCTGCAGCCGCTGTTACCGACCCCGTGCCCCCGGCGTCAATGGGCACAGCATCGCCAGACGGCATCTCTCGAAAGAGGCCTGCAATGAATGCCAGTGGACGGCGCAGCGTCATGGCTGGTCAGGCAAGGACGACAGCCGCGCCGCCTTCGAAGTTAACGGACGTGGCGCTGATGGCCACGCCCAGGCGCTGCACCACATTGCCGGCGGCACTGGGCGCGGTGGCGCCCGCAGTGCCGGCCGTGGTCTGCAGGAAGACCGGCCCGGGCGTCTGGCCCGACACCTGGGTGTTCGTGCCCTCAAAGTAGACCGTCGCATTCGCCCCGCTGGACACGGCCGCCAGCACGAAGCCGTGGGCCTCCTTGCCGGCGACGGTCGCGTCGGCCTTGCGGGCTTTGGCGCCCGTGCTGTTCCAGACGTTCACGAAGTCGCCTGCAGCCAGGGCCTCGCTGGTGGCGATCACGGCAGTATCGGCGCCAATGCCCACCGGCATCATGCTTTGGTCAAGCCGGCCAGAATCGTCGAGCGCGGGGATGTCGCCGGCATTGGCCGCGCCGGCAGAAGTCTGGACGCCGAACACCTCGGTGATGGCGTTGCCGACGAAACGGAGAAATTTCTTTGCAGCCATGATGGCCTCCTATTCAAGCGAGAGTGATGGGGGATTGCACGTCGATCAGGACGCGCGTGGGGGAAATCGCCTGTCCGACCACCTGGGCGAACAGCGCGCCAGCGGGCGGGGCCTGGGCAAGCTGCCCGGCAAGGCCGACCAGCACCGGGCCGGGCACCCAAGCCCAGCCGGCGTGCTCGAGCACATAGCCGGTCTGCACCACGGCGTCATCGCCAGGGCTGTAGGCGTCGGCCACCATGCCCAGCACGGCACCGCGATGGGCAGGATTCACGGCATCAGCGGGCACCAGCTCGCCAGCGGCATCGCACGCGACGACGCTGTGTCCGCTGATCGGGGCCGGTCCGACCCTCACTGTGGTCTCGCCACCTGCTGGACCGGGCGGGCCTTGCCTGCCGCGCGGCCCGGGGATGCCCTGCGTGACCACGACCTGGGCCGGGGCCAACTGCCGCACGACCACTGTCTCGCCGCCCCGGCGCGTCACCACGACCGAGGCCTGCCGCTCAATGACGGTGCCGGCCAGGGGCTGGGACACGACGGTGGTCACCGGGTCCCCTCCGGCATCAGCACGAAGCTCAGTTCGTACTGGCGCTCAACCTCGCCGCCCGGGCGTGTAACCTCGACCTGGCCGATGCATGACGTCCAACCCGGCGACATGTCGCCATACACGAACGCCGCCGTTTGACCAGGCGTCATCAACAAGCGTAGCCAGGCCCCGTCCAGTTCGATGCCGCCGTTTTCCGTGGACAGCTCGATGAGCACCTCAGCGTCATCCAGTTCGCGGCGCAACTGGACGCGCGCTGTGCAGCCGGTGTAATCCTCCCGCGTGATATCGGAATCCGGTACCGGCATGCCACTGCAGGCATTCACCAGCCGGCCGCAGTCCTCGCGCACCTCGTATGGCACGGTCAGACGCTCAAGCTCCTCTCGGAACGTGGCGCCTTGATAAATATGAAGCTTGAGTCGGGCCGGCTTGGTCATGCCCCGCAGTTTCCCGACAACGGCTCGGGGACGCGAACCCTGGCCGGGGGCTACGGTATGTCCGGCGCCGATCCGCTGTAACTCCAGCTGTAGCTGCCGCCGTAACTCATGCTGGCCGAGGTGTTCACCACGTTGTAAGCCGAAGAGATGAGCTGTGCATAGGTCTGCGCCCCCACCTTGGCCTGGTCCGCGCGCAGCTGGTTGTTCGCCGTGATCGCGTCGTTGTTCACCCGCGCCGTCTGCAGGGCCAGCGTCTGGGCGGCCTCATACTGCCGCAGCCCTGCCTGCCACTGGGCGTTGACCATCTCGGCTTCGGCAATTACGCCGCGCAGGCGCGTGGAGTAGGCATCGTTTTGCAGACCGAACTGCCGTGCTGCCATTTCCGCCACGGCGGTGGCACCCTGCACCTGGGCTCGGTAGCCCTCCCACTCCCCGGTCTTCGCCTGCGACAGTGCGGTCAGGCGAGCCGCGCGGGCACGGGCGATTTCCGCCTGGGCCGTGATCTTGGTCGACATGGCCTGCATGGTGGCCTTGAAGGCCTCCACCCGGTTCGTGTCGGCGCTGACCTGGGCTTTGTAGCCCTCGACCTTCGAGATCTCGGCGTTCAACGTCGCCGTGAAGGCCCGCACACGCTCGCTGGCGGCGCCTATCTTGGCCTGCTCCAACTGCATCAGAGTCTGCGCGCCGCCCAGTTGCGCGCGGTACAGCTCGACATGGGCCATGGATGCTTCGACCTGGGTCTTGAACTGCTGGACCAGGGCGGTGTTGATCTGGGCCTTGTTCTGCTCGGCCTGCAGCTGGGCCTTGTAGATCTCGACCTTGGCCATTTCAGCCTCGATGATGACCTTGTAGGCCTGCTGCAGATTGGCGTACTGCGCCGACAGGGCCCGGAAGTTCTCCAGATGCGCATTGTGCATGGCGATGGCGTTCTCGGCCGCAGCCTTCGCGGCGTCGAAGACCAACTGCTCTGATCTCGCCCAATGCTGCATCAACTGGTCTTCCAGCTGCATGCCGGCCGAGATGGTCGTGCGCAGGTTCTCCACCTCCATCTCGGCCTGCTTGATGGCGATGTCCCGCGACAGGCCGGCCTGCTTGTTCAGGCGGTCCAGGCGGATGACGCGGATCTGGTCGGCCAGCACACCGGGCGGCAGCGCAAAGCCCAGCGCTTCGGACTTGCGGGTGACGTCCTGCTCTTCCGCCAGGCTGGCCAGCAGCTCACGCTCACGGGCCCGGCCCCAGATGGCCTGCTCGACCTGCACCGGCAGCCCGGTCCCACCCGCCAGGCGCTGCACGATCAGCGCCTTCAATCCCTCCAGCACACGCGACTCGTACTGGGCAGGCCGGGAGTAGGTCAAAGGCGCAGGCTTAATGATGACCAGTTCGGGCGCATCGTTCAGGCGGTCGATGAGATCATCGCGCAAGTTCACGCCGCCGAAGGTGGGCGTATGCAGCGTCAGGAATTGCGGCGCGGCCGGCAGGCTGACCGAAGGCGCGTCAGGAATCGCAATGGACTGCACCTCAGGGATCGCGGGCATCGCACCGAAGCTGAGCACAGGCGGCGCGCCCGTGCTCAGGCTGGGCGGCTGCAATTGCGCAATGTCGTCAAACACCACCTCGGGCAACTGTTCGTTGAGCGGCGCAGGCGTAGCCGGCACGCTCAGGCTCAACTGTGGCGAGTTCGGCGCGTCGGGCACGCGCGGCAGCGTGGGCGCCGCAGGCGTGGTCCACGAATAGTTGATGCTGGCCGGCACAGCGAGCGTGCTGCCCAGCGCGGCGGTGAAGTTGGCGAGATGCTGCTCGACAGTGCTGCTCAGCGCCACAGAACGCTCATAGGCATCCGTGACCAACTGGTTGACGGTTTGCGGATCACTCATGCGACTCTCCGGCTCTTGGATTGGTTGATGACCACCTCAAAGCGGTCCACGGTGAACGGCTGCCCCCCGGGGAACCGTAGGCCGAAGCCCAGGTAGATTTCCCGGATGCCCCGGCCCGGATCAGCGCGGGCGGCACCAGCCCCACCAAACCGCAGGGGGTAGGCCCAGGTCTTGCCGCGCGTGAGCACCTCGGCCATGCCGCAAGCAAGGCCCTCGCCGCTGCAATAGATCGAGGACAGGCTTTTTTGCAGGGTGCTGCCGTGATTGACCACGGGCGTCTGGAGCTCGCCCACGATAGGGGCGCCATGGTCCGTGTCGCCCTGCAGGACGAAGACGCCGTCACGGTTGCCGCCATGCGTGGCGGAGATGGAGTACAGAGGGCGCCGGTATTCGGTCACCGCACCGCTCAAGGTGTTCACCACGATGGATTTCATGGGGCTCCCTTTCCTGCTACGCGCAGGGCCAAAGTGATCAGGTGTTCGACTTGCTCGACCCGTGTGGTGCCGGGTGGCAGCAGGCCCCGCACGCGGGCCATGGTCCGTGTCCACTGCGACGAGTACGAGGGATAGGTGAACAAGGCCATGTCGCCTTCCACCGGGCGCATGGTGCGAGCGTGACCATCAAGGAGCACCACGGTGCTGGGCCAGGCGATGGCTGCGGCGTTATCGGCCAGGGCGTAGGTCTGGATGGGCACATGCAGCCGGCCCGCCTGCGCGGCGCGCCAGCTTCCGTCGCGCAGTCTGCGCTGCGTGGTGATGCCTCTCACGCGCACGGCGCGCGGCGGCTGGCCAGGCTTGAGCACCGGCCCGATGAATGCGCCCAGGCTCTGCACCCAGACCGGGTCCAGCGCCTCCATGCCGACGACCGGCAGCCACATCCACTCGTTCGAAAAGCGGTCGAACACCTCGTATTCGAAGTGCACCATGGTCAGCACCGCACCCGGCGGCAAAAAGCGGTCGGTGCGCACTAGGCTGCCAGTTGGCGTCGGGTCCAGCGGCGAATCCAGCACCGCCTGATAGGCCGGGTGCACCTGGAACTGCAGCGGCTCCTTAATGTATGCGCCGGCAAGCTCGCCGCCGTGATAGTTCAGGTGGCGCTGCAGCCGTGCCCACTTGCCCGTCATGCGGGCACCGAACAGGCACTGGGCACTGCGCCAATCTGCTCCAAGCACCCTGCTCTGGACGCCGTGAGGCGCCTGTGATGGGTTGGGCGAGCCAGGAACCTGCACACCCGGCAACGCGGCTGCCGCCTGATAGTTCAGCGCTTCCGCCGAATAGCCGAGATAGCTCTCCGTCACGACACTGCCGCGCGTCACCGATCCGCTTTGCACCAAACTGCTGCGGGGCGTGCGATCCACCAGAACTGGCAGGCCCAGAAATCTCGCGGCCAGATGGGGATCGGCCACCCCGGCGGCGAAGTGCTGATGCAATGCTGCCACCTGCGCTTCGCGGGCCAGTTTGCGAGTGATCGTCAAGCCGTGGTCTTCTACGGCCGGCCCTTGGTTCCATCCATTGAGGATGCGCTGGGACAGCTCATACCACGCCTTCCATGTTGTCTGCCGCCAAGCCTGATAAGCATTCTCCCTGTCCTGATACCAGATTTCCCAAGGCGTTGGAGGCATCTCCATTTGCAATGCGGCAGCTATCTGGTAGTAAAGCTCGACAGTCTGCTCCATCGACTCATCGAATCCCGGTTGATTGGCTTCCGGAAAGGCTGTGTACCATCTATCAGAGAAAGTTTGCAGAGATGGCTGAACATCAGCAGACCCCAAAACCTTAGGCCCCCACACACGAAAAGAAACACGAGGGTTAAATTGTTGCCAAGGGGAAAAATAGAATTCGTAGTATGGCCGTCCTTCAGTTGCAGCCTCCGGTCGCGTGTTTGGGGATGAAATGGAAACATTTTCAGACGGTGCTTCCTCACCAAAATAAACCGCAATGTTTGCAAAATTATTTACAGCCGTATAACGCATGGTAACGAAATTCGGGTCTGGATTCACATTCACCCCGACCAGCGAACCATTAATAGTTACTCCACGCCATGAAAGGCTTTGCGTAATTGTCAGGTTGTTTCCTGACCTGACAATATTGCGGGTATAGGTTGCGGCATCTGACGTCACATATTCCGGCTCTGGCACGTCATATGTGAACACGGGCTCAGGTGGCAGCTTGGGTTCACTGCCCGGGGTAGACAGGTCGATGACCTCGCGTTCAAACAAGGGCAAAAAGGCCGGATCCACATTGGCGGCATAGACCACAAAGTCATTGGCCTGGGCGCCAGGTGCGGCCGGCGAAACATGCACGCTGAAGTCCTGGCCGTGGCAGAACAGGCGAACGACCGTGCCATCGTCCAGCACATGGGTACGCTGCATCTGGCGCACGATGGACAGGCGGGCCTGTTCACGAAATGCCACGTACAGCGCTTGGACCTGGCGCGACTGCCCTTCAGAAAGCGGACCGTCCGAGGCAAAGCGCGCGGGCCGCTGGCCTGCAAGCGCCTGGCCGCCCTGGCCGAAGAAGTACGGATCAAATGGCCGCGTGCTCATAGGCCAGCGCTTCGTACTGCGGCACGCCGTCAACGGTGCGGAATGCCGCAATCACCTCGGCACCCAGGTCAACGCGATAAATGCC
The DNA here is from genome assembly GCA_041984925.1 of Comamonas sp. Classification (GTDB taxonomy): domain Bacteria; phylum Pseudomonadota; class Gammaproteobacteria; order Burkholderiales; family Burkholderiaceae_C; genus Comamonas. The sequence continues at coordinate 19,813 of JBHIXF010000015.1, read as the reverse complement.
CTCGCTCAGCGGCTCCAGCGCGCCATCGTCATGACCAGCCACCACCCACCCGCCTGCGATGCACACCATGGCCCGACCAAATCCCACACCGTCGCCCCGCCGCACACGGCGGCCAGGCGCCTCGGCGCCCGATCCCAGCAGCACCGGCGCTTTCATGACGCTGGCATACACCAGACTGTCGAAATCCGAGCCTGCCAGGAAGGCGAGCTCCTGTTCTGTGCCCACGAAGATGCCGCCCCCCACGGCCTGGACCAGCGTGATGTCGGCGCTGAACTGCTTGAAATCGCGTCCAAGGTCGAAGTGGCTCCAGCCATGCGGGGCAGACGCCCACAGCACGCGGCCTTGCGCCACCAGCATGCGCGCGCCCCACAGCGCATGCAGGCGACCCACGGGCGGCATGGCCAGGTTCATGGTCCGGCAGGGCGCCACCAGATCCCGGCCATCGCGCAGGTAGCTGAATGCCTGCCCGGCAGCCTGGCCGGCGTGGAAGAACACCTCTCCGCCAGCCGTGGTCAGGTAGATCTGCAGCGTGTGGCCCGCGCGCTGCGGCAGGTTGGTCAGCAGCAGGCCGCCACCATCGCCCACCTCGACCAGCTCGCCCAGCACCGCCTGGCTCTCCAGCCCATCAGCGTCACGCCTGAAGGTGGCCGCCCAGGCATAGCGGCCGGCAGGCATGTCGCCGGTGAGCACGGTGGCCACGCCGGCCTCATCCGGCGGCGCAACGCCCCAGTTCGTGAATCCTGTTCCATCGGTGATGCCGTGCACCAGGCCGTTGGAAAAGATCACACGCCCGTCCGGCAGCTCGCAGCACCACAGGCGTGCCGTGCCCATGGCGGGGTGCACTTCAACGTCTTCACCCTCAGGCACCACACGCACCAAGGCGCCGCCGTTGAGAATGGCCAGCAACATCGAGGAGCCTTCCCACAACTGGCGGTAGCAGCCAGCCTTCAGCAGCGTCATCCCGCGCCGGCGGCGCAGCTCGGCATCCAGGCCCACGTCCACATCAAGCGCGCGTGACAGGTGGGTCTCGCCCTTCTTCTTTTCGTTGGAGACGTTGTTGATCCCCCGGAAATTCTGGAACGTCAGCATGCGTGACCTCTGAAAAGCGATGGTTGGCCCACCCGCGCGAGCCGTGAGCCTGGGCGGACGTGGTGCACAAAGCCCAGCTGCGGCACGCCGATGCGCACACCCGGGTACCAGCCCGGCACCTGCGTGTCGGACTGCATGTGCAAGGTCGGAACACCCAGGCGCGTGCGCGCCAGCGGCGTCGGCCGCAGGACCTGAACCAGCGTCGGCGGCCCCAGCCGGCCCAGCATCAGCGAGAGCGGCTGAAACTGCACCCGCAACACCGGCACGCCCAGGCGTGTTGCCGGCGCAATGCCGGACACGTGCACCACCTGGCGCATGCTGGGCAGACCGATACGGGTACTGGCCACCGATGGAACCTGCAGCGCGATGCGCAACTGCAATTGCGCCGTCCCCAGCTTCGTGAAGCGCAGGCCGCCGGCCGTGAACGTCAGGGCAGCCGGCGGTCCGCCACCGGCGTAGACCAGCCGCAGGGCCGGCATGCCAGCCCTGGCAAGCGGGCCTGCTGCCTTGACATCGAAGCGGCGCGTTGCGCCAAGCACCAGCGTGGGGACGCCCACCCGGGTGCTGGCCACCGAAGACACCTCGAATGCCATATGGACCAGCCACTGAGGCACCCCGAACACTACGGTCGATGCAAGGCCCCTGGGCAGAAACACGCCCTCCTCTGGCGCATCAGCTACGGCCGCCGCATTGAGCAGACCGGCGTTCAGGGTCTGGGCATTGAATAGCACCGCCTACCCCTGCGTGTTGATGAACAGGCCCTTGGCATAGAAACGCCCGAGGAACTGGCCATCGGCTGCAGTCGCCAATGTGAAACGCAGTTGACCCTCAACGCCCTTGCCAGCGGTGATCGGCAGACGGTGGATGGCCTTGCCCGTCAGCGGCCCAGGCAGGGCAGTCGCGGGCAGAACAGCGGTGTCCGACCCCATGTCACCCACAGACACCGCAGGCGCCGCGCTGGACGTGCTCTTGAACAGGATGAAGCCCACCTCTGTCGGGAAGAACAGCACATGCAGCGGCAGGCTCAGGATCACCCGCAGCCCAGCGCCGCCCTCATGCGCAACCCAGGTGGCCTCGTTGCTGTTGGCTGAGTCCATGGCCTGGTTCATCATCCCGGAAGGGGGCAGCGTCACTGCCGGCGCATTGAAGCTGTTGGCCGTCGCGCGCGGGTCATAGGGGATGAATGCACGGTACCGCACGGCGCCCGCGCTGGGCTGGTACACGTCGCCGTCCACCACCGTCCCGCCGGAGAACTGCGGCGAAACGCCGAGGTCGTAGAAGCGCGACGCGATGACGCCTTCGGCGCCTGCGTGTTCCCAGGCGTTCTCGCTGTTGCCGTCAAGCGCGCGCCACACGCGGGGAATGGTCGGCAGTGCGCCAAAGGAAATGCTGCGGTCCGCCGCCTGATAGGCGCCATCACCCAGCGCAATGCTGCTGTCGCCCAGGGCCAGCGCGCCAGCGCCGACTGCCAAGGACCGCTCACCCAGCGCGGCACTTTCGCGGCCCAGGGCCACGCCCTGGCGCACGGCAGTGACGCTGCTGCCGACGGAAACAGACCCCTCCCCCGCAGCCGCCTTCGCGCCCAGGGCCACACCGCCTTCGCCGCCTGCGACAACGGTCCCCAAGGCCATGCCGGTGGCGTTGTAGCTGGCGGCCACACGCACGACGCGCGCGGCGCCCCACAGGCTGTTGACGTCGCCACTGGATTGGCCGCTCGCCTTGCCGGACTTCAGTATGACGCCCAGCGAGTGCGAGCCACCGGAAGGCAGCCCGAGCAGTTGCCCCGCTCCAGGGGTGACAAAGTCGCTCGTGCCGTCCGGCTTGGGCAAACTCGCCGTATCGAGAAAGGCTGTCGCACCCACCGCGTAGCCGCCTTGCATGTTCTCGTACTCGTTGCTGGCCCCCAGCACGAACCGGTTCACCGCGCCGGCCGTCAGGTAGTTGGAGACCTTGGCGCCCGCCGACCAGGCCCGCACCTGGGTTCCCTCCAGACCACGGTAGACGGACAGCATGTCACCGGAGCGGCTGCGCGCCTCCACGATTTCATGGGCGCCGGGCGTGTCCGGATGCGTCAGCGTCAGGCGCAGGCGCCGGTCTTCCGTGGGCGCGCCAAACTGGGCGCCCGTGCCTGCCACGAGGTACATCGAGACAGCGCTGAAATCGTCACCGATCTCGGCCAGCGGGGCGTTGAGCGTGGACTCCGCGTTGTTGAAAAAGACCAGGGATGGCACGGCGACCCCTCTTTCTCACAGCGCGAAGATGCGATCGGAACCGTTGTTCCACCGAATCTCGGCGTCGGCGCCGTTGCCCACGAACGGGAAGCCCGGGATCTCGTCCAGATACAGCATCAGGGGGGATGTACCGGCCACGCCGGTGTCGACGTACAGCACGATGGCCTTGTGCGTGTCGGCGGCCACGGCCGAGAAGAGCACGTCATTGGCATCGAACACGCCGCCGGTCACCGTCACGCCGGTAAGCGCTTGGGGCGTATTCGCAATGTGGGCCTGGATGTCGGTCAGAAACTCATGGGTGCCGATGACGGCGGCATAGGTGTTCTTGACCAACACCGCCTTGACAGGCTGCGTGGACAAATCGACCTGCGCCTTGAGCAGGCGTTCCTTGAACTTGGTGTAGAGGGCATTGGACATGGCGGGACTCCTTTGGAAGGAGTGTTCCCGCCCTGTGCATCGTCGTCTAACCCTAGAGGGGCCTACGCGCCAGTGGCCATCTCGCGCATCTGGGCCCGCAGTGCCTTGGGCGCCGTGTCTGCGATGCGGTCGGCCTTGTCCTTTCCCATCTCCCGGACCTTCTTCATGACGTCCGGGATTTTCACCACGATGGGTTGCTCCGGGTTGTCGCGGTTCCACGCCGCCAGGCGCTCGCGCACGCGCTGCAGCGCCCTATCGTCCTTACGGAACAACGCATCCGCCCACTGCGCTTTAATCTCGCTGCTGGTCTGGCTGTAGAAGCTCTTGGTCCGCTGCATGAAGCTGTTGGCCTCCTGCACCTCGGCCACGCTCTTGGGCTGGAAACCGATGGCCTTGGCTGCTGCCTCGGCCAGAGTGGTATCCAGCACCTTGTACCCCTTGGTGTCCTTGTACATGCCGCTGGCCGCCATGTCCGCGCCCTTGAATGCATTGCGCACGGCCGTGGGTGATACCTCCAGCGCAGCGCGGCCCGCTGCGGAAAGGTCCAGATTCATCACACCGCCCACCAGCTCACGCCCTGCCGAGAAGCCACGGAACACCAGATCGCCCGCGGGCCCCACCACCTCCAGCAAATCTCGCTCACGGCTCTGCTTCGTCAGCAGCAGGCCGGTACCGGGCAGCAGGTTGCCCATGCCCAGCCGTCCGGACACATCAATGGGCGCCCCCGGCAGGCCAGAGACGCCCTGCTCCAGGAACTCGGCCAGCTCCTTGCCCACGATGCCCGCCAGCGCCTCCTTGCGCCACTGCTTGGAACTAAGGTTGTAGCCCATCATCTGTCCCACGCCATCAATCAGGTCCTCGGCGTCCTCCATGAACGGCACACCGCCGGCGCCGCCCATCAGCAGCAGCATGGCCAGGGCCCAGCCCACGGCGCGCTTGCCCTCGGGGCCGCCCTGCTTCCACATGCGCTGCATCAGTTCCAAGTAGCTGACGGAATAGGTCTTGAAGGTGAACAGCGTGCCACCCACTGCGCCGCGCGCCCACTGGGGCTTGTTGGCCTTGCTGTAGACGAACTGCGTTTCCAGCACCGCCTTGCGTGCGAAGGCACCCGGATCAGCCATGCCCTGGGCCTTGGCAATGCGGAACGCCGCGATGAAGGTGGAGCGGCGGTTGAACTGCTCGGCCAGGGCGAAGGGCTGGCCCCAGGCCACCTTGGTGCGCTCCCAGGCATTGGCCGCCGCGGCGCGTGCATCGCCGGCCCGCGTGCCGTCGCCCGAGCGCAGGCCGCCTTCCCCCCGGGCCTGGGCCATGAGCTGGTGGACCTCCTGGGGCGAGACCACGCCGTCGTCCTCGGCCGACTTCAGGGCGTGGGCCAGATCCAGCTCGTACTTCATGCCACGCGTACCCATGTCCTTCAGGGCCCGGGCCATCTGGCTGCCGGCCGCACGCATGCCGCCGAACTGGCTGAGCCAAGGCAGCGTCACGGCAAAGGGCTGGGTTATGTTGACCACGGCCGAAGCCAGCGAGCCGCCCAGGTACTGCGCGAACAGCATGCCGCGCACGGCCTGGCCTTCTTCCTGGGGATCGCGGATGTATTCGCGCAGGCCCATGGCCAGGTCCTTGAGCTCGCCTTCCTCCTTGGGTATCGCGTTGATGGCCCGGTCCATGGTGCCCGCATTGAGGCCGGCCGCTGCTTGGCGGGAGTTGCTGTAGACGAAGTTGGCGACCGCACGGCCCACGTCCTGGCTGAAGCCGGCCGTGCCCTTGCGGTGCATCAGGCGCTTGAGTGCACTGTGGTTGTTCTTGGTCAGCTTGAGGTATTCCTGGAAGGCCTTGTCCTGGGCCTTGGCGCCCTCGCTGTCCAGGCCCAGCATGTTGCCAAACAACTCCAGGCTCTCGGGGGTGATGCCCGCGAACAGCTTGTATGCCTGCTGGCTCATGGTGCCCTGGGTGATCTTGGCGCCTGGGAAGGTCTGAGCCATCTGGATCATGGCCAGGTTGGACTCCTTCTTGGACTCGTACATCCCGAAATACAGCCGGTTGCCGGCCTGATCAACCACGTCCAGTGTGTACCGGCCGAAGCGCGACAGCGGCGCATAGCCAGCATCCTGCAGGTCCTTGGCCGTGGCCGCGCGGTCCACCACCATGTTGTTGAGCTGCATCAGCCGCTCGGCCAACTCCGGCTTGTTCTGGGCATCTTGCTGCAGCGTGGTGGTCAGCAGCTCCTGAGCGTCGGCGAGCGTGGGAACGTCCAGCACCATGTCGCGCATGCCGGCGTACTCGTCGCCCAGGGCCCGCATCATGTCCGCCCGCGCCGTCATGTCGATGGAGCGGTCGATGGCCGCGCGCGCCTCGCGGTACAGGGCAATCTGGTTGGGCGTGGCGCCGAACATGGATTGCAGCTCTGCATCAGTCCAGACAGCCCCGGCCTTGAGCATCTTGCTCTCGAAGCGGGAGTTCACCAGCTTTTCGTACTGGACCAGCGGCAGGCCGCGCCAGGCCCGCAGCATGCGGTCATCCAGGCGGCCGGCGCGCAGCAGCAGTTGGGCCTTGTCGTCGGCGGGCAGGTTGCCATACTTCTTGGCCAACTCGTCCACCAGCACGGCCTTGCCGTCCACGTCCCGGCCCCACAACAGAGTGCCCTCGAACAGGGGTTTGGCCACGGCCTTGTTGTCGGCGGCGGACACGGGCGTCTTGCGGTTCTTGCCCACCAGATCACCGATGGTGTCCACACGCGGCAGCAGGCGCGGCGCCCGGTCGGCAGCGTCGTTGGCCAGCATGGACACGTCATCGATGTTCTGCTGGGCGGCCTCGTAGACCGGCTTGAACGCTGGCGCGCGCTCCGCGAGGTGGCGCATGGTGCCCACGGTCTTGTCCCAGAGCGAGACCTTGCCGGGGTGGGACATGGTCTTCTGGAGCTGGTCCAAGGCGCTGTCCTTGATTTCGGCCAGCCGGGAGCGGCTGAACATCAGGTCATCGCCATCCTGGCCTTCGGCATCCTGCGTATTGATCCGCAGCAATGACCGCAGTACACTGGCCACGTCTCCTGAAGTGACCTTGCCGGATCGCTCCTCGGGTGCTTCGGCACCGGCCCCGGAATCCCTGGCCTTCAGGAGATTTTCTTTTGTGATGACGCTGTGCAGGTACATCCTGCGGCTGTTCGCATCTTGGCGCACCAGCACAGTGACGATGTCATCAATCCCTCGAATCTGCACCGGAGCGCTCACGAAGTAGCTCTGCACGTCGTTGTGGCGGCCTTGCGCGACTACCACGCCCTGCTCCAGCACGCGAGGCACTGCCGCGAATGCAGCAGCCTTGAACGGATTCATGCCGTGCGCCATGCTGTCGCGCACCGCCCGTTCATCCAGGACAACAGGTCCAAGCTCAGGGTTCACCGCCTGACCACCAGCATCGTGGAAAACCTTGGAAGCCCAAACGCGTAGCAACGGATAGCCCTGCGGAGCCTCGTCCCCACGCAACACGGCCACCGGCTCGCCCTGCAGCACCCGGGCCTTATCCACCAAGGACATCTCGGCCGCGCCGCGGCTGAAGGTCGGCTCTGCGCGCTCACCGCCGGAGCCCTGACCGCGCTCAACGAACCCGCGCGCCGGCAGGATGTACGCCTGGATGATGTCGGCGTCGGACAGCTTCAGGCTCCGGAACCCTGGCATGTTGGCACGCAGCCAGTTCCTGATGGCGGCCACTGCGCGGCGCACGAAATGCAGCTGCGGCGTCTTCTCGGCCATCTCGGCCAGCACCTCCTCGGCCGCCGTGCGCCGGCCCAGCGCCACGCCGCGCAGGCCATAGTCCTTGATCTTGGCCTCCACCTCGGCCTGGCGCATGGTGGCCACCTGGTTGAGGATATTGTCCAGGTCCCGCCCGAACAGGCCGCGCAGCCCGTGATGGCCCAGCACCTCGTGATGGAGCACGCGAGCAGCATCGGCGGGCGTGTTGAGCTTGGACGCCAGCAGGTAGGCCTTGCCGCGCCAGTAGAAGCCCTCGGGCGCACCGCTGGCGCCGCCGCTGCGCTGACGCAGATCCGCGCGCCGCGCTGCAGCAGGTACGGCCGGGTCGTTCATGTCGTAGGCCACCACCACCTCGGGTCCATTGGCCCAGCCTGCACGGATGGCGTCCACGGTTTCGCGCACCCGGGATACCGCCTGGGCCTGGGCCGCATCGCTGAATGCCGCAGGCTCCGGGCGCATGATGCGCAGCAGGTCTGCCATCTGGTCATCCGTCAGGCCGCCGGCATCATCGGTGCGACGAAATGACGGGGGCGCATCCTCCTGCGCACCTGTCGGCTTGTCGATCACCACCATGCGCGCAGACACACCGGTGTTCACCGGCAGGCTCGGGTCCATGAACGAGCCTTCGGGCAGCTTCTCATTCGTAGCTCCCATGGTATCCAGCCATTCGCGGAAGGCTTGGGCCCGCTTGTTGGACTGGAAGAATGCGCCCTCGCTCATGATGGCCACCACCCGGCCGCCGGGCTTGAGGAGGCTGAAGGCGTGGCGCACATGCTGGATGTCCCGGTCATCCGAGAACGGCGGGTTCATCACGATGCGGTCGTACTGCTTGCCCGACAGTTCCAGGAAATCGGAGCCCACCAGGGCGTAGCCCTTGGCCTCCAGCAACTCGCGGCGGCTGCCGGACAGCTCCACCACATCGGGCTCCACGCCGGCCAGCTCGCGCAGGGCGTCGGCCATGTGGCCCATGCCTGCGGACGGCTCCAGCACGTCCATGCCGGGCTGGATGTCGGCCGCATCGATGGCGCTTTCGGTCGCGGCGGCTCCTGTGGGGAAGAAATCCAGGCCATCGTTCTGGCGGCCCACCATCGAACGCTCCAGCTCCTTGATCCGGTGGGGCTCCGCCGCGCTCTCGCGCAGGTTGACCAGTTCCCGCAGCGCGCTGCGGTACTCGGCCGGCGTCTGGATGCCCATGCGCTGCAGACGCTGGCGCTTCTCCAGCACGCTCTCCAGCTGCCACGGGATGGTCAAGGCCTTGCTGCCGCGCCGCTTGCCCAGTTTCACCAGATCCTGCACGAAGCCCATGGACAAGTTGATGCGCTTGTCACCATCGCCCTGCCAAAGCCCCCGCTGCATGGCTTCTCCAGGAGACAGCACCACTCGGTTCTGACCGCGCTTGATGGGCAACACCACCGCCTTGCCCACCAAGCCGCTACGCCTGATCGCGCGCTCGGCATCGTCGCGGCTGGCGAACTCGGCCAGTTGCCCGGCACTGCCGAACTGGCTGACCTGCACAAGGTTGGCCTTGGCCCATTCGGTGTAGGCCTCGCTCACATCATCGGCGACCTTGGCCAGGGCCGCCCCGGCCTTTTTCCCGCCGTCCACTTCCAACAGTTGACGGGCCAGGCCGGCCAGATCGCTGCGATACATGGTGAAACGCGGGAACTCTGCAAAGTCCACGGTCTGCATGTTCATCGGCTCGCCCTTGTGCTCCTCCGCCTTGGCCCAACTGCCGTACTTATCCAGCAGTTGTTTGGCCTGGGCCGCGCCCAGGGCCTGCTGGAGCTGGGACAGTTGGGTCTTGGTGCGCACCCCATCCAGGAACGGTGCGTTGCCCGCCTCGATGGACGCGGCCAGGTTGCGCATGGTGCCTGCGAAGGCCTTTCCGGTACGGGCGGCCTGCTCGGCGGAACTCGCCATGCGCGCACGACGAGCGGTATTCGTCTTGCGCTCCGCGGACAACTGGGCATCCGCGCCAGCGTCGATGGCATCAGCCATGGTGCGCAGCCGCTCCACTGCGGACTGGCTCTTATCGTCCTCGAAGGCATCGCGGCGAGCCTGCGCCACCTGCTGTGCCGCGGCGGTGTCGCCGGCCACGAGCTTCTGGAAGGCCTCGGCAGAATCGCGTGTGCGGAACTGGAACCCAGGAATGGCCCCGTTGGCCCGGAAGCTGCTGTAGTTTCCGCCCAGCCGGCGGGCACTGTTGTTGAGCGTTTCGTAGTCCTCGCGCTCCACACGGTCGGCGAGTTGGACCACGAACAGGTCATGCCCGTGCTTGGTGTGCTTGGTGGCGATGACCTCGCCGGCCGACGTGCTGCCAGCACTGCGCAGGTTCGCCTTGCGGGCATCAGCCTTGGCCTTTTCCCGGGCCTCGCGGGTACTCTCTGCCTCCAGGGCGTCAAACTCCTGGCGCTGCTCGGGAGTGAGGCGCAGGAATGCCGCGTCCGAGGTGTCGCCCTTCTCCAGCCAGTGGCGCATGAAGCCCCGGAAATCCTGCAACGTCTTCGGATTTTCCAGTGCGCTGGCAGCCGCCTCACGGCGGGCCTTGTACTCGTCACGCGCTTTCTGGATCTCGGCGGCGCGTGTGGCCAGGTCTTCCTGAGTGGTGTTCGCCACCAGCTCGCGCAAGGCCTTGTCCTGGGCCTGCTGATGTGCGCGAAGCCCATCGGCGCTCAAGATGTAACTGCTGCTGCCGTACTTCCGCCCCAGGGCGTAGGTATCGAGCATGGCGTCGTAGGCCGCATTGACGATCACGTCCTTTTTCTCGTTCTTGTAGCGGTAGGCGAAGTTGGCGCCGCCAGACCGCAGCAGACCGTCCTTGGTCAGCTTGCCTAGCTCGGCCTTTGTGGCTGCCTCGTCCTGCACCAGCGCAGCGAACGTCTGCCGGTATTGCTCCAGAGCTAGAGTGCCGTCGCTGATGCCGCGCTCAACGGCGTTGTGGCGGTCCAAGAGCCACATAGACTCAGCAGGGCCGGTAGCAGCGATTTCCGCAGCCGGCACACGCTCCACCGGACCGGCCTTCAGCTCGCGCGCGGTGGGTGGCGTGGCATGGGTGCGCTCACGCCCGCCCGGCACATCTTCCCAGCCGGAGCCCTGCTTCTGCACCTGGCGCACGGTCACGCTCCAGACGCCATCGGCATTCGCCGGCGTGTACGAGACCACGCGGGCGTGGCTGTCGCCATACCCCTCCACGATGTTGCCCGGGGTGAAGTAGTCGGCGCGGGCTGTCTCTTCGGCAGCGGCCTTCTTGGCTAGGACCCCGCGAGGCCGCTTGGGCGTGACTTCGGCAGCCTCGCTGCCGTTCTGTCCACGCTCGGCACGTACTTGGTCCACAAGGTCACGCACGCGCTGGCGGGATTCGGGCACGCTTTCACCTTTGCGTCGAAGCAACCCGGCCAAGTCGAACTTGTTGTCCACCAGGGGCGTGCCGTCGGCGGGCTCCAGCAGCACGCTGTTGGGGTATCCCGCGCGGTCCTTGTTCACGCCGACCAAGGTCGTGCCTTTGGCAAATTCCGAACGATCGCCCTTCTTCCAATCCAGAACCCGGCCCATCAGCGCAAGATCCTTGGCCAACCGTGCAGCGTCCTTTTCCCGGCGTGCCGTGGCAGCCGCCTCCTGCGCAGCCTGTACTTCAGCAGGAGTGCGGGCGGCCAGCGCGGCCTTGCGGGCTCGGCCAACTGCTGCAGACTCCCAGGATGCAAAGCGTTCCATGGCCCGATCCAGGCTGCTGTTCCGGTTGCCGGCCTGCTTGGAGTTCAGGCCGCTGCGGCCTGCCACGAAGCCGCTGTACGTGCCGGCGCGCACGCCCATCAGCATGCGGTACTGCTGCAAATATTCCTGGCGCAGCTGACGCACTTCGGCTTCCACGGCCGCTTTCTGAGCTTCGGTCTCTGCCACCGACAGGCCGTCATTGCGCTGGCCAGTCAGGAAGCTCTCGAAGGCCTCCCGGTCGCTCTTTGCTCTGGTGGTGCCCTGATGCGAAATGCCAGAGTAGCTGGCGGCTGCTTCTTGCAGCGGGAACTGCTCGGCAGATGGCTCGCGCGCCATCGATTCGGGCAGCGCGCCTGCAGGCTTCTTGGTCTTTGCCGGCTCCCGCACCCAGGCCTTAAATTCGTCCTGCGTCATCTGCGTGATGGCGCCCAGGCCGGTCCAGCCCTTTTCGTAGTTCCCAAGGTAGGTGGCCCGAGCCTCGGCCTCGTCGGCCGCGCCCATCACCACCTTGTGCTCATCGAACGAACCATCGCGGTTCACCTGGTCCACCACGAACACGGGCAGCTCGGCGGCGTGCGCACGATCGGTCAGGAACACGTCCACTTGGTCCTTGTCGGCGCCCACGGAGCCCCTGATGTAGCCATAGTGGTTCTGCAGCGGCGGCCATTCGGGCCGCCGGCGGCTGCCGGCCGGGTTCTCGATGCTGATGTCCAGGCCGTTCAGTCGGACGTGCCCCTTGCGATAGTTGCCCGCATCCTGCTGGGCCTCGGTGGGCACGGGCCGGTCGTTCTGCTGGCTGGTCGCGGCCTCGTGAGCGGCTGCCGTGACTGCAGCTGCGGCCGGCGCAGCTGCATCCACAGGCGAGACGGCTGCAGGTGCTGCAGGTGCTGCAGGTGCTGCAGGTGCTGCAGGTGCTGCAGGTGCTGCAGGTGCTGCAGGTGCTGCAGGTGCTGCAGGTGCTGCAGGTGCTGCAGGTGCTGCAGGTGCTGCAGCAGCATCAGGCATGGCAGCGGCCAGCTGCTCGCGGACCTTGGGCGCCAGGTCGGCCCATGCCCGCGTGTGGGCGCCCGCCCGGGCCGGGGCATTCAGACCCTTCGCGGCCTTGGCCACGGCCTGGCGCTCGGCCGCCGGCATGCTGGTCCAGCGCTCGCTGGCCGCCAGCATCTGCGCGCGCCGGCCTTCGTTGCCCTCGCGGGCGATGGCCTGGGCCTGCTGCTCGCCCACCGTGGGTGCTACAGGGGAAGCCTGTTCGCTGGCGCCACCTCGGCCAGGTACAGCAGGTTGCACGCTGGCAGCAGGCTCACCGGCACGCCCCCCTCGCGCCCCAGCAGGCTGCGGATCTGTCGGGCGTCCTGCCGGCTCAGCGCTCGCAGCCGGCGCAGCAGCCGCAGGGCCTGGCGCGCGTTCATTTGCCACCCGTACATCAGGTGCGGTTGAAGCATTCGTTTCTCCCTGCGGGCCGATGGCGGCCGCGATCTTGCCTTTGAGGTCCACATTCAGGCGCTCCCAGGTCGCCCCTGGCAGCATCTTGCGAATGACGGGCTTCAGACCCTCGATTCGCTGGGCCAGGGCCGCGCGCTCGGCAGAAGGCATGCGCGTCCAGGCCGCGCCGGCAGCGTCGATGCGGGCGGCGCGCTGGGCGCGAGTTTCAGCTTGCGGCGCAGCTTGCGGGCCTGGCGCTGCTGCTGCTTGCGCTCCAGCGTTCGAAGTCGTGGGGGCGCCATCGTTCAGCCCTTGCGCAGCTGGAGCACCAGCAGCCGGCGCTCCCTTCGTTCCTGCAGGCGGCGAAGATTGCGCGCGCGGCGGCTGGGCTTGATCGGCTTGTGTGCCATCAGAAACTCCTGAAGTGGTTGCGGAAACAGAAGACGGCTGCAGCCGGGCAAGCTCGTTGCGCAGCGCATTGCGCTCCGCCACTGCCTCCTTGCTCCAGCCGTGTGCACGGCCCTGCTGGGCCAGATAGGCAAGGCGCTCCTGCACCTGGGCGGCGCGCGCCTCGGTGGTGAGTTCGCCCGTGTCTGCATCCACGCCGGGCACGGCAGGCTCGGTGGTGGTGGCGTCGGCTTTTTTGGCTGACACCCTCTCCGCCTGCTGCGCGGCCTGTGCCAGGGCTGTGGCCTGCTGAGTCTGGGCTGCCGCGCCGGAATCCACAGCCAGGGCAGCTGCGGCAGAAAGCGAGCCGGCTGCAGGGTCCAGGCCCATGGCGCGCGAAAGAGGCACAGGCGCTGCGCCAGTGGATTGCAGGATCTCGTCGTCAGGCGATTCGACCGCGCGATTGGCGGCGGCCTCCGCGTCCCGCCGCGCCTGTTCCACCGCGCGCTGCTGGGCCAGGGCGGCCGCGCCGTCAGGCGGCGCAGACTGGGGCACACTCGGCTCGCCGCCCTCTTCCTGCTGCAGCTGCGACATGCGCGCTTCGAACTCGCGGCGCACGGCCTCCAGACCCGGATTCGGCGCGGCTTCGGCAGCCGCTGGTGCTGGCTCAGCGCCTGGTGCCATCTCTGCAGCGGGCCCAGCAGCAGGACCCGGGGCCTCTGCAGATGGCATGGCATCCGCGCCAGGGGCATCTGCCGGCTGCCCAGCAGCTGCCGCGCCAGCCCGTGGCTCCCGCACCGCCCGATACCCGGCCGCGCCGCCGCCCATGGCTGCGCCCGACAGCGTGCCCAGCACCACGGCCGTGTCCACGTCCTGAGACCAGTTCTTGCCCAAGGCCAGGTTCTGGAAAATCTGCTCAGCAACCGACTGGGGCAACTCCTCGAGGAAACCTTCGGAGATGGCCCCTTCAATCACCTGGCGCGGAATGCTCTTGACCGCGCGTTGCTGCAGCAGCGGATTGCTGGCGGCCGTGGCCGCGTCGTCGGCGAACTGCTTGGCAATGCCCTTGTTGCCCTGGGCCAGCATGGTCTCGGCATCCCCGATGCCCAGGCGCTGCGCCACGCGCCCTCCCGCATACCCGAAGCCCGCCGTGGCCACGCCCGTGGCTGCCGCCGCCGCGGCCTGGCCAGGCGTCAGCAGTCCATCATCGGTTTCCTGGCGGATCTGCTCGGCCGCAGAGCCCGCGCCCACGATGCCCTCACCCAACGCACCGGCCGCCGCCGCGCCCTTGGCGCCGGCCTGGCCCAGCCGCGTTGCCGCGCCAAGCCCTCGCGCCACCACGCCACCCGCGCCCATGGCCGGCAGAGACTCCACCACGGCGCCGACGATGTTGGATGGATTCTCGATGGCGGCCTTGAACTTGCCTCCCAGGCCCTCGGCCTCCTGGAACTTGCGCTGGGCTTCCTTGGTGGCGTCAGAGTGCCATTCGTTGATGGCCTCGCGCGCCTGCTTGGGCCGGAAGCCGACAGCCCCGCCCTCGTTCTCCAGGAACTTGCCCACGCGCCCACCTGTTGCGATGTCGGCCAGGCCCACAACAGCTTCGGGCACCGCCACTGCGCCCTTGGTGACCCAGGCCGCCGCGTCACGCGCGTAGTCGGTGGCGCTGCGGCCGGCGGGCTCGGCAGGCTTCAGGCCGAAGGCATCCTCGTAGCTTATCGGCGCCGCCGCCGTGCCCTTGGGTGTTTGGGGCGCGGGGCCATTGAACGCGTCTTCATAGGAGATGGTTTCGTTTGCCATCCCCCCACTCTCCCGGAGCAGGGGAGCGGGGTCGAACCCTAGCCGGGGGCAGATACAGAGCGATCAGAGCGCGTCGGGCTGCTGGCGTTCCTGCGCCGAAGGTCGGCCCTGACAGGTCTCGACCTACGAAAGTCGTCTGCCGCAAGGTCATAAACACACTGTATATCCCTACAGCACTGTCCCTTATTGCCTACACATTCACTCTTCAGCAATAACAAGGTTATTAGCCACGCTATTGCGGGCAACGAGTCTGGTTGATATTATTTGAGCAATTGACAGGTCGAAAAACGTTCTCACGAGAGCAAAAAGTCGCCCCCTGCAACGTCCCCCCTCCCAGCAGCACTGCCATGAGCAAACTTCACATCTCCCGCATCGCCCGTCCTCGTAGCATCAGCCATGCCTCAGGTCACTATGCGCTGGGTGCGGTCAAGCGCGTCGCTCGGCAGGCATCTGCTTCTGCGCAGAGCAGGTGCGCGGATGTTGACGCTCGTGAGGCTGCAAGCTTCATGCCGATGGGCGTCAGTGCGCGCGTGCTCAGCTGGCCACAACTGTAAGCCTTAGTTAGGGCGTGCGGCTTCGAGACCTCGTCGGCCTGCAGGGCATTTCCAGCTTTACGGCTGACGATTTCAAGTTCGTAACCTCCAAAATTTCAGCTGACCCTGGGCGCCTCATCTTGGTTGGTGGTCAGGCAATCGCTGTCTGGGGCATCTTGTTTGACGTCCCATCTCCTCTGGGGGAGCATCAGACCCTCACAGCTGATGCTGACTGGCTTGGTACCAAGCTTGACGCGAAATGGCTCTGCGACCGTCTTGGCGCACCTGCGGATGTTGACCTTCAGTTCGCTGGAGATTCGGACTCGACCCCTAGCTCGGCCCTCGCCTTCCTGAGACGAGGGAAGCGCGTGCTGATGATGGATTTCCTCAGGGCCATTGTTGGGCCAGACACAAAAGAAATCCAGAAACTTGCGGTCGAAGTTCAGCTCCACGAGGCAAGTTTCCTCGTCATGCACCCTCTGCTATGCCTCGAAAGTCGGTTCGCCAACCTCAAGGAAATCCCCGCCAAACGAGGGGGCAACGGTCCCCTACAAGCGACGTGGATGATCAACATCACGCGCGCGTTCCTCCTCGCCCAGGTTCGTGATGGAATGGATCGTGAGCAGGTGGCCAAAGCGATCCGCAGGGTCGCGGAGCTTGCCCAGTACAAACTCGGGAAGTACTGCCTCCTGCACTTCCATCTGAACGCGTTGGAAGCTATCCCGGACGAGGCCATCGCCTACGCTGGGGATGGGTTCAAGGACATCGAGTGGCCCTATATCGCTGCACGCATCGCGCGCAAACAAGCGCGCTGGAGAGCGCACCATGAGCGGGTGCTGCTACGGACCTCTGCTCGGCATACGGCATAAGGGCGAATGCATTCATGCGCAAACTTCTACACCAGGCGGCCTTGCTTGCGTTCGTTTCCCCAGTCTTTGCTGCCGACTACGCCACCTGCCTCCTGGACAAGCTCCCTGGGGTGAAGAACGCCCCGGCCCACGCTGCCGCGCTGAACCTGTGCGCCCAGCAGCACCCGGACAAGTTCTTCGAGGTCCGCCGCGGCTCCGGCCGTGGGCTGCTGGGCCCGAAGTCACCAGAGCAGTGCACTCTGGACAAGGCGCGCGACACGTCCTGGCAGCCGGCAGCGGGGATGATCATGCGCGCGTGCGGCTGCCTGTACGGGCAGAGCGCTGGCCCGACGGACATGTGCGAGCGGTATCCGCTGTCTGCGGAGATCCGAGCGCAGCACCCGCTGGTGAAGACCGATGCCGACCTCTTGAAGCTGGAGACCCACTACAGGCGGATCTACACGGCGCACCCTGATGCCGACGCCCTGTACCAGAGAAAAGACTTCTGGGCCTGGATCACCCAGAGCAAGGCCCGCGAGGACTCGCTGATCAAGGGATCGACCGAGACGGTGATCCGAGTGATCAACGAGTTCAAAGCGCAAGTGCCGAACCGAGACAGATTCGGGGGCGAGCTTGCACCACCTTCGGATTTTCAATTCGATCCATCAACCGCCCGCCGCGTCGATCAAACGACGGAAGATGGGCCTTGGCGCAAGTACCAGGCCCGTTGAATCAAACCTTTGTCCAGTTTGCTTGGTTGGCAGGGTCACCTCCCTTGAACCGATAGCCTCCCTCGACCGATCCTACGGCAGGAGCTTTCATTTGCGCGCTCTGCGCAGCATCCACCCTCTGCACCTCCCCCGTGGACTTGTTGTAGCGCATCACGCTGCCTTCGGTGGTTGAACCATCGGCATTTTTCGTTGCCGGCGTGACCTGCAGTGCCCAGGGCGATGGGTCGGCATCACCCCGGATCGCGCGCATGGCCTGCTGAGCCTGCTGCTTCTGCTGAGGGGTGGCGTTGGGATCGAGGAGCGTATTGCGCAGCATCTCTTCCTGGCGCTGGGCCCGGGTCTTGAAGCCGCGCGCTTCGGACTCGCCCTGCAGGCGCTGCTGCTCGACGCCGACACGCATGCCGGTGCGCCCGGTTTCTCCAGCCTGTTGCATGGCTTCTCGCTGGAGCCCGCCGGCCTGCTGGATGCCCTCGCGCGCCAGGTTGCCGTTCTGGCGCATGGCTTCGGCCTCGAGTCCGGGTTGAGCTTGGCGCAGCGCCTGGTCGGTGCCCAACCTGGCGCGGTACTCCTGCATGGCAGGGCTGTTCTCGGCGCCAGGGCCACCCCATTGCAGCGTGTTCTGGATGGAACTGGCAGAGACGGCAGCATTGCGCAGGTCGTTGCGGGCCTGCCAGTCGTTGCCAGAGTGCGCAATGGTCGGGGCACGGTAGCCGGGGAAGCCCAGGCGAGGCTGTTCTGCTTCGGTGCGCTGGCCTGGCGTGAAGCCGCGGGCTGTCGATTGGTCGGCCAGGTTCTGGGCTGCCAGGTCGTTTTGCCGGGAGGGCAAGCCGCGCGGCTGGGCGCCGAGCGCCGCGCTCTGTGCGCTGTCGCCGAAGCTGTTGCCCTGACGGAAGATCCCGGGCTGGATTTCCTGCGGCGCGGCCGAGCTGGGCGGGCCCATGGCTGACCCTGGCGCACCGGAGCCGGCCAAACCTGTGCCAGTCGCGCCGCTGGCTGCGGGAGCTGCAGCAGGGGTTGGTGAGTTGTTGGCACGATAGGAAGCCAGTCCGCCCACGGGCCGGTCGGCCTCGTAGGCCGCGCCCAGGCTCACGGCGCCGGCGGCGGGCACGCCCAACGGAGCTGCGGCGGTTGCCGCGCGCCCTGCAAGCCCTGCTGCTTGGCCGGCACCCGACAGCGCATTTGCGCCAGCCCCGGCCATGCGCGAAACAGCGCCAGGCAATCCAACAGCACCGGGCAATGCGCCCAGGGTGTTGGTCACGTTCCGGCCCAGCGCCGAATTCATCGGGTTGTCCTGAGAGCCGTCGGCGGCAGGCGCCGCGCGTTGGCCGCCCAGGGGGATCTGGTCCTCTGGCCGGCCGCCATTGGCGAAGAACACCTTGGGCTTGAAGCCGCGGGGCACGAATGCCTGTTCGGGTGCTGGTGTGTGGGTGGCGTCGACGGCGGCCTGCAACGCGCCGGGCCCGCCCATGGCGTGCACGGTATCGGGTGGCAAAACGAACTCGCCCGGTTTCACCATGGCGGGGATGGAGTCGGGCGCCTGGTTCTGGGCCTGGGCCACAGCCGCGGCCTTGCTGCGCGGGCGGAAACCCAGCCGCGGCTGCTCTGCCGCCTGTGCTTCTCGCCGACCTGGTTGAAAGCCGAACATGATGGCTCTCCTCAAAGAATGATGGATTCGGTGACGTGAGGTTGATCCTCACGGGTCTGGCGCCGCAGGTCAGAATCCGGCCGGCGCCCGAAATAGCGTGTGAACTCCGCTTCAGCCAAGGCTGCACGCTGCGGGTCGAACCCGTCCGCGTCGGTCTGAGAGAAAGCGCGGTGCAACGCCCAGAGCACCAGCTTTTCATGGCTGAAGGCATGTATCTCGGGCGACTCGCCAGGATTGCACATGGGCCGCAGCGGAAGCCGGTAGCCCTCTAGCACCAGACGCCCGTCGCGCGTTGGCGCCGGCACGAGTCGGATGGATCGCTCCCCCTGCACAGCCCAGCACATGCGGTCAAGACGCTTGTGACGCCACCCGGGCTGATGGCGGTCCAGCCATTCTGTGGAAACCAGCGTCAGCGCCTGTGGTGCCCGCACGCCGTCGACCTCGAAGGCCAGATAGGTGATCTCATACAGGGCTGGGTGGAGAGGATAGGAGGCCTGCCCCTCCTTTACTGGGATCTGGCAGACCTGGGGCCGTTCTACTTCCAGTAGCAGCCGGCCGCGCACTGCGGCCTCAGCCACCGCCTCGTTCAACCAAGCAGTCACCAACTCATCGCGCCACAGGTGTGGCGTCTGGGTGTCCTTGGCATCGTCGCGGAAGCGCTCGATCAGTTCCTGGAGCGTCATATCAGCGTGCTCCGAACTGCTCGATCAGGTTGGCCACCTCGGCGCGCATCTTGACCTCGCCCTTGCGCGCGTCGAGCTTGACCTCGTACTTCGCCGCGTACTCGACCAGGGCGCCCTTGTCCATGCCCTCGATGGTCAGCAGCATGGCCTCGGTGGCCGAGCGTTCTTGCTGCTGCAGCCGATCTGCCTGCTGCTGGGCCACCTGTGCCTGCTGGAGCGCAGCATCGTCCTGCGTCTGCGTGGTGTCAGGCTGTTGCGGTTGCTGGTCCTGCAGGTCGGCAGGCTGCAGCTGATCTGCCTGCTGCTGGGCTGCCGGCGCGCGGCGGAATTCCACGAAGCGCAGCAGCTTGCGCGCGACGGCCTCGGGCACCAGCTTGGTGTCGCCAAGCTGCCAATGGGTGGCTGCCAGACGGTCGTGATAGGGCTTCTTGCCCGTGTATTCCAGCTTGTCGAATTTCATGATTCGCTCCGTTCATGTGAAACAAGCCGGACAGGCCGGCTTGCTGCATGGTTCATCGCCGCGAGCGCGGCTTCGATCAGGCCACGCCTTCGGGGACGCCCAGCACCACCACG
>JBHIXF010000014.1:0-99270 GCA_041984925.1 Comamonas sp. | reverse complement strand
TGCGCAGCGGCACGGCCTGCGTGGGCGCCATCGGCATCTGCGGCGCCTCGTCGGCCGAGGACGCACAGATCGCCGTGGCCGTGGCACGGCAGGCCGGGCTCATGGAGGACGGCCATGCGTGAGCACTTCGAAGGCCGCACCGCCCTGGTCACGGGCGGTGGCAGCGGAATTGGCCAGGCGACCGCGTTGGCGTTCGCGCGCGCAGGAGCCAAGGTCGTGGTCGCCGGTCGCTCGGCCGATGCCTGCGAGCGCACGGCCGCACAGGTCCGCGCGCTGGGCGGCACCGCGCTGGCCATCTGCTGCGACGTGTCCGACGAAGCGCAGGTGGTACGGCTGTGCGAGCAGGCCGCCGGCACGCTGGGCCCGGTGGACATGGCCTTTCTGAATGCCGGCCTGGGCATGGGGGCCCGCATCGTGGACCAGGACATGGAGAGCTTCGAGCAGGTGATGGGCGTCAATTGCACGGGCCTGATGCTGTGCCTCAAGCACCTCCTGCGGCCCATGTACCAGCGCAGGCGCGGGGCCATCGTGGCCAATCTGTCCGTGCATGCCCACCGCTCCATCCTCGAGGGCACGGTGGCGTACACAGCATCGAAGCACGCGGCCTGGGCCATCACCAAGCTGGCTGCCCTGGAGTCCGCCGTCCATGGCGTGCGGGTCAATGCCGTGTCCCCCGGTCCCGTGCTGACCGACATGCTGGTGCGCTCGACCGAGGTCTGCGGCGGCATCCAGGGATGGGCCGAGCGCCTGCCCATGAAGCGCGTGGGCCAGCCCGACGAGGTGGCGCAGGCCGTGCTTTGGCTGTGCGGCCCGGCGGCCTCGTTCGTCAATGGCGCTGCCGTTGCGGTGGACGGCGGCTTCCTGGCGGGTTGACGTTGTGCAGGAATAGATTCGAATGACATGGATTGCTTTGGGGCTGCTGGCCGGCCTCGTTCTCGGAACCTATGACTTTCTGACCAAGCTCGCGCTGAAGGAAAAGACCGTCCTGGAAGTCGTCTTCTGGTGCTCGGTGCTCGGCTCGGCGCTGTGGCTGCCCTTCCTCTACGCGCCTGCCCAGTGGAGCGGGGCATTGCGCACGCTGGGACTGGCGCCACAGTCCCTGGACACCGCACAGCAGCTGGCGCTGCTGCCCAAGTCCACCATGATGGTGGTCACCTGGATACTGTCCTATTACTCGGTGAAGTTCCTGCCGCTGTCCATCTCCGCCGGCGTCAGGGCCAGCGGGCCGCTGTGGACGGCTCTGGGAGCGGTGCTGCTGCTTTCGGAGTCGCTGAACTGGTGGCAATGGCTGGGCCTAGCCGTTTCGATGGGCTCCTACTATCTTTTTTCGCTGATAGGCAAGAAGGAAGGCATCCACTTCAGCCGCAACCACTGGGTACTGTGCATGCTGGCGGCCACCCTGCTGTCCTCCGCCAATGCGCTCTATGACAAGCACATCCTGGCGACACTGCAGATGGACCTGGCGGCCGTGCAGGCCTACTCGGCGGTCCAGCGTGGCGCCATTGCACTGCTGCTGCTGCCATGGGTGTTGCGCGATCTCGAGGTCCTGAGCCTGCTGCGCAGGAATTGGGCGGTTCCGGCCATCGCCTTCGCCTATGTACTGGCCGAGTACATCTATCTGGCGGCGGTCCAGCAGGAAGGCGCGCTGATTTCGGTCATCTCCGTGCTGCGCCGCACCAACCTGGTGATGGTGTTTGCGCTGTCCACCCTGTTCTTTCGCGAGAACTACATCTGGCGCAAGACCCTCGCCATTGCGGGCGTGCTGCTGGGCATCGTGCTGACGATCGTGCACTAGCCCATGCCGTCAGCCGTCGACCACCAGCGATCGTATCCAGTCGATCACCACGCCCCCATGGCGCGACAGCATGGCGCGCTCGGAAGCCAGCAGGAAGTACGCCTGCTCGGAAGGGATGGCCACGTCGGACACGCGCACCATGCTGCCGTCGCGCAGCAGGCCTTTGACCAGCGAGCGGCGCCCCAGGGCAATGCCTTGCAGGTTCAGCGCGGCGTCCAGCATGAAGCCGGTGTCCGAATAGGTCACATTGCGCTGCGCTGCCGACATGCGGATGCTCGCCGCCGCCAGCCAGGGGCCCCAGGGCTGGCGGCTGTGCGTCAGGATGTCGGCCCGCTTGAACAGCTCCGGCACACTCATGTGACCCAGTTGCTGCAGATAGCGCGGCGCCGCGACCGGGAACCACTCGTCCTCGAGCAGGCGCTCGCAGTGAAAGGCCTCGGGCCTCTCGCGCGAGAAGCGGATGGCGATGTCCGCCTCTCCCTGGGCGATGTTGACCGTGCGCGTGGTCGGCTGGATCGTGATCGATATCTGCGGATGCCTTCTGTGGAACTCGGTCAGCGCCGGCACCAGCCGAAAGCGCGCGAAGGACGGCAGGGCACTGATGCGCACCACATCGCGCTCGTATGTGAGACCGCTGAACGCGGCCTCGAGCGTTTCCAGCGCGGAGCGCATCCGGTGATGCAGGTAGGCGCCCTCCGCGCTCAGCGATACCGTGCGCGTCGTCCGGTGGAACAGCGTGGTCTGCAGCAGTTGCTCGAGCTCGCGGATCCGGTGGCTGATCGCGCTGTTGGAAATATGGAGCTCGTCGGCAGCCTGCTTGAAGCTTTGCCGACGGGCCACGGCGTCGAACGCGACGATCAAATGAATGGGAGGAATGTTTCGCATGGATGAGAACAGCTGCGCCCCTGCGCCGCCATACCGCATAGGACTGGATGTCGGCGGCACCAAGATCGAAGGCATCGTACTGGACAACCAGGGGAGGGAAGTCGTGCGGCTGCGCCGTGCCACGCCGGTTGCGGCAGGCTATGGCGCCGTCGTCGAGAACATCGCGCAGCATTACCGCGAGTTGGCCGTCTGCATCGGAGATGCCCCCCATACCCTGGGCATGGGCACGCCGGGCTCCATCTCGCCAAGCACGGCCCTGCTTCGCAACTGCAACGCGACCGTACTCAACGGCAAGCCGCTGAAGGCCGACCTCGAATCGCGCATCGGACGCAGCTTCCGCATGGCCAACGACGCCAACTGCTTCGTGCTGGCCGAAGCCCGCCTGGGTGCCGCCCGCCCGTTCCAGGATGTGCTGGGCGTGGTGCTGGGCACCGGCGTTGGCGCGGGCCTGGTCGTCGGCGGGCAGGTGGTCACGGGCAGGAACGGCATCGCAGGGGAATGGGGACACATGGTTCTGGACCCCTCGGGGCCTGCCTGCTATTGCGGGCGCAGGGGCTGCGTCGAGCGCTACCTGAGCGGGCCGTCGCTCGCACATGCCTACGGGGATTGCGCCGGCCTGTCCATCGATGCGCAGGACGTGGTGCGCCTGGCCAGATCCGGCAACCCGGGGGCGGCGGCCACGCTGGACCGTTTCCTGGACCACTTCGCCCATGCGCTCGCCAACGTGATCGCCGTGGTCGATCCACAGGCCATCGTCCTGGGCGGCGGCCTGGCCAGCATCGACGAGATCTACACGCAAGGCGTGCAACGCCTGCGGCGCCTGGTATTCAGCGACCGGTTCGAAACGCCCGTGCTGCGCAACACGCTGGGCAACGCGGCCGGCGTGTTCGGCGCAGCCATGATCGGAGTCTGAGATGCAGGTCATCGCCATTGGAGGAGCCACCATCGACGTGGTGGTGGCGGGCGCGTGCTGGCCGGACGGCGCCGACGCAAAGCAGGACGTTCAATCCATCACCATGGGCGTCGGCGGCGGCGCCGTCAACGCGGCGCTCGCCATGCGGGCCCGCGATGCACATGTGCGCCTCGTGTGCGCCGTGGGCGGCGACGCCGAGGCCCAATGGATGCGGGGCGTGCTCGGTACCGAAGGCATCGACCTGTCGCTCGTGCAGTCTGTCGGCAGCGTTCCCACGGGCAAGGCCGTGATCCACCTGGATGCCGGTGGCGACTCCCGTGTTTTCGCGCAGCGCGGGGCCAGCATGCAGGTGTCGCCGTCGCGCGCCCTCGATGCGATTGGCCGCTGCGAACTGCTCTATGTCACGGCGCTTTCGGCGCACGCCGAAGCCGAACTGGCCGCCTCGCTGGAGCGCCTGGGGCAGGCCCCCGCGATGCTTGCGATCAATCCAGGCATGCGCCAGTTGCAGGCCTGCTCCCCGGCACTCATGCGCCTGCTGGCCCTGGCCGGCATGGTCAGCATGAACGAGGCCGAGGCCCGCCAGTGGGCCAGCCATCTGGGGCTGCGGCTGCCCGACGACCCGGCACAGCAAGCCGAGGCCTGGATGAGGCGCCTGCGCCGGCATGACGGGCAGGTGCTCGTCGTGACGCTGGGCGGGCGCGGCGCGCTGCTGCACGACGGCCAGCGTGTCCACCTGTCTCCTGCGCGGCGCGTGGCGGTCCGTTCCACCCTGGGCGCAGGGGATGCGTTTGCCGCAACCCTGGCCTGCTGCTGGGCCGAGGGCCTGCCGGTCGCGACCTGCCTCGAGGATGCGCAGGCGCATTGCGCGAAGGTGCTGCAGACCCCCTCGGCCAATCTCGCGCGCGCCGTGCCGCAGTGAAGAGGTTCTAGAGCGTGTTATGCACTTTTACGTGCCCGCGAAAGCCGGGAAAGGGGCCCGGAACGAGGCGCAGCACGCGCCGCGGTTGCCACACCGCAAGCGGGCTGCAACGAAGGGCCGGGCCCCTTTCCCGGCTTTCCCGAAGGGTTGGCTCTGCGCGCAGGCGCTCGCGGCGTTGCAGCGCTTGCCAAGGCATGGGCCTTGGCGGCGCACTGCGCCTTGCGATCACCAGCGCGCAAAGCCAACGCGGGTTCGTAAAAGTGCATAACACGCTCTAAGCCGGCACGGACCGGTGCTGCGGTGCATCGATCCCCAGCACCTCCACGCAGGCATGCAGGGCCGGCGACCAGCCGGTGCGCGCGGGCACGGCGAACCAGGTTTCCACATGGGCGACTTCCCGGGCCAGCGCGCCGGGCAGGGCCGTGATGTGCACGCCGAAGCGGTGCTGCTGCGCCTGGACCACGCTGCGCGGCAGCAGGCCGTAGCCCATGCCGGCGGCCACGCAGCCGAGGATGGCGTCCAGCGAGCCCATCTCCATGATGCGCGCCGCCACGCCGCGCGCGGCCAGCAGCAGCTCGATGCGCTGGCGGTAGCTGCAGCCCTGGCGGAAGGCCAGGAAGGGCATGGTGCTGAGCTGGGCGGCGTCGGGAAAGCGCTGCAGCGCGAAGGCCGTGACCAGCACCAGTTCTTCCTCGAAGACCTTCCAGCCCTGCAGGCGGGACTGGGGCGGCATGCCCGAGACGAAGGCGCAGTCCAGCCGCCCCGCCAGCAGGTCGGCCAGCAGTTCGGCCGTGGTGGCCGTGCGCAGCTCCAGGTCCAGGCCGGGCTGGGACTGGTGCAGCCGCGCCAGCAGCGGCGGCAGGCGCAGCGCGGCCGTGGTTTCCATGGAGCCGATGCGCAGCGCGCCGGCCGCCCGGGCGCTGCCCTGCAGCAGGGCCAGCGATTCATCGTGGTCGGCCAGCATGCGCCGTGCATAGCGCTCCAGCAGGCGCCCGGCAGGCGTGGCGTGCACGGGCGCGCTGCGTTCGAGCAGCTGCACGCCGGCCTCGTCCTCGAGCTTCTTCACATGGGCCGTCACGTTGGACTGCACGGTGTGCAGCTGCTGGGCGGCGGCGCCGAAGCTGCCGCTGTCGCAGACGGCCAGGAACATGCGCAGGGATTTCAGTTGCATCGCGGACTCCGGGATCGTCGCCATCTTCAATCAAGATTGAAGAAATCATTTTGAATCATTGGACATGATGACCCGGCCCGCTTAAGGTATGCCCATTCTTCTGGCATGGCCCGCACTCCCGTGATCCAACGCAACGAACTCTCCCTGCTGCTGACCGGCTTCATGGCCACGCTCGGCGGCGTCGGCCTGGCCCGCTTCGCCTATACCGCGCTGATGCCGCAGATGGTGCATGCGGGCTGGTTCGGCGGCGAGCAGGTGGCCTACCTGGGCGCGGCCAATCTGCTGGGCTACCTGATCGGCGCGCTGGCCGCCGCGCCGCTGGCCGAGCGCCTGGGCGCACTGCGCGTGCTGTGCGGGTGCTGGGCGGCCACGGCGCTGAGCTTCGCGGCCTGCGCCTGGCCGCTGCCCATGCCCTGGTTCTTCGCCTGGCGCTGCATCTCGGGCATCGGCGGCGCCATCCTGATGGTGCTGGGCCCGTCGGTGGCCCTGGCGGCCACCCCCTTGCAGCGGCGCGCGGCCCTGGGACCGCTGATGTTCTGCGGCATCGGCGCAGGGGCCCTGCTGTCGGCCACGCTGATCCCGCTGCTGGCGCGCCAGAGCCTGGGCTCCGTCTGGTGGGCGCTGGCCGCCGTCTGCGCCTGGGCGGGGTGGCTGGGCTGGCGCCACGCGCGGCGGCTGCCGGTGGCCGCGCCCGCCGCCATCACGCCCCACGCCACGGCGGCGCCCTCCGCCCCCCTGTGGACGCTGCCGGTGGTGCTGGTGATGCTGGCCTACATGACCGACGCCTTCGGCTTCGTTCCGCACACCGTGTTCTGGGTGGACTACCTGGCGCGCGAACTGGGGCTGGGCGACGCCTATGCCTCCACGCAGTGGGCCGTCTTCGGCCTGGGCGCCATCGCCGGGCCGCTGGCGGCATCGCTGTGCGCCACGCGCTTGGGCTGGTGGCGCACGACCACGGGCGCCTATGCGCTCAAGGCCCTGGCGATTGCCATGCCGCTGTTCTGCGCGGGCTTTGCGGGGCATGCGGCCTCGTCCTTCCTGGTGGGCGCGCTGTCTCCCGGCATGGCGGCCATCACCTCGGGCTATCTGATGCAGCTGATCGGCCCCGCGCGGCACAAGCGCATGTGGGGCTATGCGACGGCAGCCTTCGCGCTGATGCAGGCGGTGTCGGGCTATTTCATGGCCTGGAGCTATGCGGGCCTGGGTTCGTACCAGCGCCTGTTCGCCATCGGCACGGCATCGCTGCTGCTGGGCA
Organism: Comamonas sp.; assembly: GCA_041984925.1. Lineage (GTDB taxonomy): Bacteria > Pseudomonadota > Gammaproteobacteria > Burkholderiales > Burkholderiaceae_C > Comamonas. The sequence continues at coordinate 92,332 of JBHIXF010000014.1, read as the reverse complement.
CGCTGATGATTGCCGCCAGCCGCGCCGCGGCGCCAGGGCAGCCCCCGGCATGAGCAAGGAATTCGACACGCAAGGAGTCTCATGAGCACCGACACCGCATGGATGGCCCGCCTGGGCCTGCGCCACCCCATCATCCAGGCCCCCATGGCCGGCACGTCCACGCCCGCGCTGGCGGCCGCCGTCAGCGAAGCCGGGGGCCTGGGCTCGCTGGGCATCGGCGCGGGCACGGTCGAGCAGGCGCGCCAGCAGATCGCGCAGACCCGCGCACTGACGGACCGGGCCTTCAACGTCAACCTGTTCTGCCACCGGCCGGCGCAGGCCGATGCGCGGCGCGAGGCCGCCTGGCTGGCCCATCTGGCACCCGAGTTCGAACGCTTCGGCGCGCGAGCGCCGGACATGCTCCGCGAGATCTATGCCACGGCCGTGGGCAATGCGGCGCTGCAGGCCATGCTGCTGCAGGAGCGCCCGGCCGTGGTGAGCTTTCATTTCGGCCTGCCCGACCAGGGCTTCATCGATGCGCTGCGCGCGGCCGGCATCGTGACGCTGGCCAGCGCCACTTCGCTGGACGAGGCGCGCCAGGTCGAGCAGGCCGGCGTGGACGCGGTCGTGGCCCAGGGCATGGAAGCCGGCGGCCACCGCGGCTGCTTCGACCCTGCCGAGGACCGGCTGATGGGCACCTTCGCCCTGGTGCAGGTGCTGGCCCGCCAGGCGCGCCTGCCCGTGATCGCTGCGGGCGGCATCATGGACGGAGAGGGCATCGCGGCCGCGCTGCGCCTGGGCGCCTGCGCGGCGCAGATGGGCACGGCCTTCATCCTGTGCCCCGAGTCCGCCGCCAGCCCCGCCTACCGGGCCGAGCTGCGCAGCGAGCGCGCCCACCACACGGGCATCACGGCCGCGATTTCGGGACGGCCGGCGCGCGGCATCGTCAACCGGCTGCATGCGCTGGGCACCAGCCACGGCCAGCCGCTGCCCGACTATCCGCGCGTCTATGACGCGGGCAAGGCGCTGCACCAGGCGGCCGCCAGCCAGGGCTGCTGCGACTATGCGGCGCACTGGGCCGGCCAGGGCGCGCCGCTGGCGCGCGAGATGCCGGCCGCGGCGCTGGTGCGCACGCTGGCCGCGGAGCTGGCGCTCAGCCGCGATCGAGCTGCGTGAGCGCGGCCATGCGCACCGAGGCATTGGCCGCGCCATAGCCACGGTAGCCGCGCCGCTGCACGATCTCGAAGAAAAAGCGCTGGCGGAACGGGGCGGTGTAGGCGTGCAGGAAGTCGCCCTGCGCATCGCGGTCGTAGAGCATGCCCAGCTGCTGCAGCCGCGCCAGTTGCGCTTCATCGAGCCCCAGCCGCGCGGCCAGGTCGTCGTAGTAGTTGGCCGGCACCGGCAGCATGGCGGCGCGTGCGCCGTCGATGGCCTGCACCGTGGCCTCTACATCGTGCGAGGCGAAGGCGATGTGGTGCACGCCCGAGCCCGCATGCGCCTGGACGCAGCGGCCCGTGGTGGTGACGCCGCTGTCCGAGGCGTTCAGCGGAATGCGCACGCGCCCGTCCGCCGACACCATGGCGCGGCTGCGCACCAGGCCGTAGGGGTCGGCGATCTCGTGCAGGGCATCGGGCTGCATGCCGAAGACGGCGCGGTAGAACAGCACGAAGCTGTCGAAGCGGTGGGCCGGCAGGGCCTGGGCGAAGTGGTCCACGCCGTCCAGCGCCGCCGCCGGCGCGCCGGCGGCATCCAGCACGAAGTCGCTTTCGTAGATGCTGCGGACGGCGCCCCGGTCGTCGATCAGGTGCAGCAGCAGGCCGTCGGGCGCGCGCAGCGCGGGAATCGCGCGTTCGCCGGGTCCGATGTGTTCGTTCCACTCTTCGCAGCGCAGCGCGCGCGCGCGCTCCATGGCGCGTGCCGCGTCGTCCACCTGCAGGCCGATGGCACAGACCGAAGGCCCGTGCAGCGCGAAGTGGCCCGCTGCCGCGCTGTCGGGCTCGGCGTTGAGGATGAGGTTGACACCGCCCTGGCGGTACAGCTGCACGGCCTTGGAGCGGTGGCGCCCGGCATGCACGAAGCCCAGGGCCTGCAGGCGGCCTGCCAGCTCGGCGCCGGCCGCCTCGTCCACCGCGAATTCCATGAAGTCCACGCCGGCCAGCACGGGCGGCGCGGGCAGCGGCACGCCGCCGGCCTCGGACTCCAGCCAGATGAGCGAGCGCAGGCCGTCGCGCGCCGTCAGCCGCGCCGGAGCGGCACGGAAGGCATCGTTGAAGACTTCCAGCGACAGCGGCCCCCGGTAGCCGGCCTGCAGCACGGCGCGCGTGAATTCGGCCACGGGCAGTTCGCCCTGGCCGGGGAAGTTGCGGTAGTGGCGGCTCCAGGACAGCACGTCCATGGACAGGCGCGGCGCATCGGCCAGCTGCACGAAGAACAGTTTGTCGGCGGGTACCTCCCGCAGGCCCTGCAGCGTGTCGCCCAGCGCCAGCGTGTGGAAGCTGTCCAGCACCAGGCCCAGCGCCGGGTGGTCGGCGCGCTGCACGATCTGCCAGGCATCGCGCCAGCTGCGCACGTGGCGGCCCCAGGCCAGGGCCTCGTAGGCCACGCGCAGGCCCCGGCGCGCGGCGGCCTCGGCCATGCGGCGCAGGTCGGCGGCGGCCAGGTCGATGTCGGGCGAGGCGGCTTCCTGCACATTGCTGCAGACCAGCACCATGTCGGCGCCCAGCTGCTGCATCACGTCGAACTTGCGCTCGGCCCGCGCGAGGTTGCGCGCGAACTGCTCGCGCGGCATGGCCTCGAAATCGCGCAGCGGCTGGTACAGAAAGATGCGCAGGCCCAGATCCCGGGCCATGCGCCGCACTTCGGCGGGGCTGCCGCCGTACTGCAGCAGGTCGTTCTCGAAGATCTCCACGCCGTCGAAGCCGGCCGCGGCGGCGGCTTCCAGTTTTTCGGGCAGGGTGCCGGACAGCGAAACGGTGGCGATCGATTTGGGCAGGCGGGTGTGCGGCAAGGTCATGGCAGGCAGCGGGGACGGGTTGGGCGGACGCAAGCGTAGAAAGCAATGCCGCGCGGCACAATCGTCATTCGCGCGTGCGCGTGCGACAATCGCGCCCCAACAATCGCCATTCGATCAAACCTCGGGTAAACCATGGGAAAAGAACCGCTGAACCGGCGCGACTGGATTGCCGGGCTTGAAAAGGGGCTGGCCATCCTGGAGGCCTTCGACAACGAGCATCCGCGCCTGACGCCCACGCAGGCGGCCCAGCTCACGGGGCTGACGCGCACGGCCGCGCGCCGCTATCTGCTGACGCTGGAGCACCTGGGCTACACCACCAGCGACGGCACGCTGTTCAGCCTGACGCCGCGCGTGCTCAAGGTCGGCTGGTCGTATTTCGACGCAGCGCGGCTGCCACGCACGGTCCAGCCCTTTTTGCAGCAGATCACGGCGCAGCTGGGCGAGGCGGCCTACCTGAGCGTGCTCGACGGCTGGGAGCTGGTCTTCATCGCGCGCACCAGCACCAGCCGCGTGATGAGCACGGGCTTCGTGCTGGGCGCGCGCGTGCCGGCGCCGCTGGGATCGGCCGGCGTGATGATGCTGGCCTCGCGTCCCGAGGAGCAGGTCAACGAGTGGCTCAAGACCTGCGTGCTGGCGCCGCACACGCCCTACACCATCCTGCAGCATGACCGGCTGCTGGACGAGATCCGCCTGGCGGGGCAGCGCGGCTACGCCATCCTGGAGCAGCAGTTGCAGATCGGCGTGCGCGGCATCGCCGTGCCGCTGCGCGACCGGCACGGCAAGGTGATCGCCGCGCTGTCGGTCAACATGTCCATCGGCGAGGAGACCACCGAGCATGCGGCGGAGCGCGTGCTGCAGGTGCTGCAGGACACGGCGCTGCTGATCATGCGGGTGCTCTGAGGCCCGTGCCCAGGGCCTTGTCCAGCGCCTGCTCCAGGTCCGCGATCAGGTCGCGCGGCGACTCCAGGCCGATGTGCAGGCGCACCACGGGGCCGCGCGCGCTCCAGTCGGTGACGCTGCGCGCCTGCGCCATGTGCGCCGCCGTCGCCAGGCTCTCGTAGCCGCCCCAGGAGGCGCCGATGCCGAACAGCCCCAGGCCGTCGATGAAGCGGTCCGCGGCGGCCTCGGGCGTGCCGGGCGCCAGCTCCAGCGACAGCAGGCCGTTGGTGCCCAGGCAGTCGCGCAGCCACAGCGCATGGCCCGGGTGCGTGGGCAGGGCCGGGCAAAAGACCGTGGCCACGGCCGGATGCCGCTGCAGCCAGTGCGCCACCGCCAGCGCATGCGCCTCGTGCATCCGCAGCCGCGCCGCCAGCGAGCGCATGCTGCGCAGCACCAGCCAGGCATCGTCCGGGCTGACCGCCATGCCCATGGCGTCGCAGCGCGCGGCCAGCGGCGCCCAGGCGGCCTCGGTGGTGGACACGGTGCCCATCATCACGTCCGAGTGGCCGGCCAGGTACTTGGTGGCGGCCATCACCGAGACATCGGCGCCCAGCGCCAGCGGCCGGTACTGGCAGCCCGAACCCCAGGTGTTGTCGGCCACCACCAGCGCGCCACGCGCATGGGCCATGGCCGCCAGCGCGGGCAGGTCGCACATCTCGTAGACCAGCGAGCCCGGGCATTCGGCGTAGAGCATGCGGGTGTTGGCGCGCATGCGCTGCCCGGCATCGCTGCCGTCGGCCGCGAAGAAGTCGTACTCGATGCCATAGGGCTCCAGGAACTGGCGCGCCAGGTGGCGCACGGGCTGGTAGGCGCTGTCGGTCAGCAGCACATGGTCGCCGGGGCGCAGATAGCTCAGCAGCACCATGGCGATGGCGGCCAGCCCCGTGGGCAGCAGCCGCGTGCGGTGTGCGCCCTCCAGCGCGCTGACGGCATCCTCCAGCGCGAAGCCCGTGGGCGTGCCGCGCGCGCCGTAGCTGAAGATGCGCTCGCCGGCGCGGCGCTCGCGCATCTCGCGCTGCTGGGCCGTGTTCTCGAACAGCACGGTGCTGGCGCGCACCAGGGGCGGGTTGACGGCCGTGCCGCCCGCATAGGCCGGGCGCTTGCCCGCATGCAGCAGCCGGGTCTGCAGGTCCAGCGCGGGGGCGCCGGGCTGGGGGGCGTGATCGGCAGCCATCAGTCGATCTTCGCGCCCGAGAGCCTGACCACGCGCGACCAGCGGTCCATGTCCTGGCGCAGCTGGGCGGCGAAGGCCTCGGGGGTGCTGGCCACGACCTCGCTGCCGCCATCGACGATGAGCCTGGTGACCTCGGGCAGGTGCAGGGTGCGCACGATGGCGTCATGCAGGTAGGCCACGCGCTCGGGCGGCGTGCCGGCCGGGGCGAAGAAGCCGTACCAGTCCTCGAAGCGCGTGTTGCGCAGGCCCAGCTCCTCCAGCGTGGGCACCTTGCCGAACACGCCGATGCGGCGCGGGCTGGTGACGGCCAGCGCGCGCACCTGGCCCGCCTGGATCATGCCGGCCACGGACGAGGTGGAGGTGATCAGCACGTCGACCTGCTGGCCCAGCAGGTCGTTGATGGCCGGCCCCGCGCCCTTGTAGGGCACATGGGTCATGGGCACGCCGTTTTCCTTGGACAGCACCACGCCCACCAGGTGCGAGAGCGTGCCGTTGCCGGGCGTGGCGTAGGTGACGCGGCCCGGCTCGCCCTTGCTGCGCGCCACCAGGTCGGCAAAGCTCTTGAGGGGCGAGGCCGAGGCGACCACGATGGCCAGCGGCGCCGCGTTGATCTGGGTGATGGGCACGAAGTGCTTGAGCGGATCGAAGCCCGGCGCGTTGTACAGCGTGGGGTTGACGGCCATCAGCGAGACCTGGCCCGTGAGCACGGTGTAGCCGTCGGGCTTGGCCTCGGCCACGGCCTTGGCGCCGATGTTGCCGCCCGCACCGCCCCGGTTTTCCACCACGGCCGGCTGGCCCGTGGCCTCCGCCAGGCGCGTGGTCACCCAGCGCGTGCTGGCGTCATTGCCGCCGCCCGGCGGGAAGGGCGAGATGAAGCGGATCGGCTGGCTGGGAAAGCCGTTGCGCGCGGCCAGCGGCTCGGCCGTTGCCTGCGAGAGCAGGGCCAGGGCCGCGAGGCCGGCGGCCAGCATCCTGGCCAGGGTGGGGGTTGCGAACATGTCTTGTCTCCTGTCGTTATGTGTGTTGTGCCGCCAGTGCGCCGATCCGTCAGGACAAGGCGTGCTCCGGAAGGCGGAAGGCGGCCAGTTCCTGCGCATCGAGCTGGGCAACGAGCCCCGTCTCCCAGGCCAGGTAGCGGCGCGCCGCCTCTTTGTTGCCGTCATGGCGGTCGTGCACGAAGAACAGGTAGTCGATGCACTCGGCATCGGGCGGGCTGTCGGGCGTGGCCTCGACCGGCAGGCGGGCCTGGCGCCAGGCGGCCATGCCGCCGTCGAGCAGCAGCGGCGACGCGCCGCCCGAAAGCTCCAGCGCGGCCCACTGCGCCATGCCGGGCTCGTCCGCGACCAGCACGATCTGGCGCGCCTCGCCCGCGAGGTCCTGCGCCAGGCGCGGACGGATGGACCAGCGCGCGCCGGCGATGTGGCCGGCGCGGTAGGCCATGGCGGGGCGCAGGTCGACCACGGCCACATCGCCCTGGCGCATGCGCTCCTGCAGCCGCGCCACGGAGATGCCGGCCAGCGCGGGCGGCTGCGGCGGCTGCGCGGGCCCCAGCGCCAGGCCGCTGTGCAGCCCGCCCTGCAGCACGCTGGCGTCATGGCCCAGCTGGCGCAGCCAGCTCGCCACCACGGGTGCGCGCACGCCGTCGCTGTCGAACAGCACCAGCCGCGCGCCGCGCACGCCCACGTACTGGTCGCCGGCCTGCAGGAGCTGGCCGCCCGGCGTGTGCTGGGCGCCGGGCAGCGAGCCGGCCTGGAATTCCTCGGGCGTGCGCACGTCGCACAGGAACAGCGTGCGCGCTGCGTCCTGGCTCCAGGCGCGCACGGTGTCGGCATCGACCTCGGGCACTCCGAAGCGCCGCGCCAGGGCCTGGGCCTGCGCCTTCAGCTGCGGGCTGGCAGAGTCCTCGCCGTAGCGGCGCGTGCCGCCATGCTCCAGCGGCAGGTCGGCCAGGTACCAGCCCTGGGTGCCGTTCTCCAGCGCATAGACCGGGTTGGGAATGCCCAGGTTGATCAGCGTCTGCGCGCCGATGATGGAGCGCGTGCGGCCCGCGCAGTTGACCACGATGGGCGTGGCCGCGTCGGGCACCAGGCGGCTGACGCGCAGCGCCAGCTCGCCATTGGGGCAGCACAGGGCGCCGGGGATGTTCATCTTGTGGAACTCGGCGACCGGCCGCCCGTCGAGCACGACCAGGGGCAGGCCCTCAGCCTGGCGCGCCGCCAGCTGCCGGGCCGTGATGCGCGGCGTGCCGTAGGCATGCTCGGCCAGTTCGCCGAAGGTCTTGGAGGGCAGGTTCACGCCCGCGAACAAGGTGTAGCCCGCGTCGCTCCAGGCCCGGGTGCCACCTTCTAGAACGGCCACCTGGGCATAGCCCAGGTCCTCCAGGCGCCGGGCGGCGCGCTCGGCCACGCCCGCAGCTTCGCCGCCGTCATAGGTGACGACACGCACCTGCCTGCGCGGCAGCAGGCGGGGCGCGTCCAGCTCCAGCCGGCTGTAGGGCAGGGGCGTGGCGTAGAACAGGTGCGATTCGCCGTACTGGCCGTGCTCGCGCACGTCGAGCAGGGCGATCTCCTGGCCGTCGTGCAGCCAGGATTTGAGGGTGTGGGCGTCGATGGATGCGGTCATTGCAGGGGAGTCCAGGGGAAATTCGGGCAAAGCCTTGCCAGGCGCGCCCGCCGGGCGCGCTGCGGCAGGGATGGAAGAAGCGTCCGGTGGGAGCAGGATCAGCGGCGCGTCTGCACGCCGATGGCCATGGTCTGGCAGGTGCCGGTGGCCAGGTCGTAGCTGGTGCGCTCGTTGAGCGTCTCCAGCGCGCGGCCGTACATGTGCAGGTGGCGGATGACCTGCTCGCCCTGGATCTCCACCGAATGGATGTCCTCGGGCATGAGGGCGATGCCCTGGCCCGGCGCCACGACCACGAGGCCCGTCTCGCGCAGCGTGCCCCGGCCGGGCACCGATCCGTCGTCGGTGCGCTCGTAGACGCGGTTGTGCTCCGTGCCTTCGACGGCGGCGATGCAGGCCCAGGTCGTGTGGTTGTGCGGCACGATGCGCTTGCCGGGGCGCATGACGTTGAGGTACAGCGCATAGCTCTGGTCCGCGTCCTCGGCGATCAGGTAGCGCGCCTGGTGCTCGCCCTGCTCGGGCGCGGCGTAGTCGGCCTGCTGCCAGAATTCGCGCCGCGCGGCCAGGCCCAGCAGCTGCTGCAGCACGGCATCGAGGCTGGCGCGCGTGGCCGCTCCCGCGCCGATGGCGCTCTTCATGCCGGAGATGGCCGCCTGCACGGCGGCATCGCGCTGTTCGGAAAGGGTGTTCAAAGTGGACTCCTGGTCGTTGCTTGTCGTCGTTGCAATCCACTGTAGTGAGGCGGGCGGCCCGCCACAATCCGCGCGGCGCCCGAAAACACTTCAATAAAATTGAAGTATGGAGACGCTAGACCTGGACCTGCTGCGCACGCTGGCCGCCATCGCCAGCCAGGACAGCTTTGCCGCGGCCGCCGTGCAGCTGGGCCGCACGCAGTCGGCCATCACCCAGCAGATGCAGCGCCTGGAAGAAAAGATCGGCCACGCGCTGTTCGAGAAGCAGGGCCGGCAAAAGCGCCTCACCGACCATGGCCAGCGCCTGCTGGGCTACGCGCGCCACATGCTGGCCATCCATGACGAGGCCCTGCGCAACCTGCAGCACCGCCAGGTGCAGGGGCTGATCCGCATCGGCGCCCCGCACGATGCGGCCGACACCATGCTGCCGCCCGTGCTCCAGGAAATCGCGCTGAACTTCCCCGGCATGCAGATCGACATCCACGTGGGACGCAGCCCGTTCCTGATGGAGTCGCTGCGCCAGGGCGAGCTGGACCTGGCCATCTCCAACCGCGAGGACGAGGGCTTCGAAGGCTTCGCGCTGCGCTCCACGCCCACGGTCTGGCTGTGCGGCGCAGGCTATGCCCACGACCCCGGCAAGCCCGTGCCCCTGGTCATGGCCGACGGCCCCAGCATCTTCCGGCGCCTGGGCTGCGAGGCACTGGATGCGGCGGGCATCGCCTGGACGCCGCGCCACACCTGCACCAGCCTGGTCGGCATCCGCGCGGCCCTGCGCGCGGGCCTGGGCGTGACGGCGCGCGGCGTGGAACAGCTGGACCCGGGCCTGCGCGTGCTGGGCGCGGGCGACGGCATGCCCCCGCTGCCGGACCTGGTCTACCGGCTCTACATCCGCAGCCATGTGGTCAATCCCGTGACGCGCCAGGTCTTCGAGAACCTGCGCGCGCGCATGCGGCTGCCGGCGGGCTGAGCGGCCGGGGTGGGTGCCGGCCGCGGCCATCGCAGGGTTGACATCGCCGCTTGTAATGGGACTTATTCTCAAATAACATCCAACGCCAGCGCGACTGCCTGCACCACGGCGACAGCCGCATGCGCCTGCCCGACCCGGGCAACGCCATTTCCGAGCCTTCCAGGCCCCCCGCGCCATGCCACATGCCCTGCTTCGCCGCCCCATAGCCTGGGCCCGTGACCACGGGCCGCTGGCCTCCCGCATCCTCGCGGCGCTGCTGGGCGGCTACGCCGTGGCCGCCCTGTCCAGCGTGGCCGTGCTGGCCCTGCCCGTGGACCGGGTCCAGGCAGCGATCTCGGGGACCTTGCTGAGCTTTGCCGTCTACGCAGGCGCGGCGGTCTGGGTGTTCGCCGTGCGCAGCGCCTGGCGGGCCTGGGCCGGGCTGCTGGCCGCCGCCCTGGTGCTGGCACCCGCCGCCTGGTGGACCTGGGGCCGGGGGCTGGGAGCATGAGCATGGACAGCACGAAGAAAGCCGGCAAGGCGCCCGGCATCCGCCAGACCATGTCCGACCTGCACACCTGGGCCGGGCTGCTGCTGGGCTGGCTCCTCTACGCCATGTTCCTCACGGGCACGGTGAGCTATTTCAAGGAAGAGATCACGCAGTGGATGCAGCCCGAGCAGCCGCGCCACAGCCAGGCCACCGCGCCCGCGCTGGCGGCGCAGCGCGTGGGCGATGCCATGTCCGCACTGGCGCCCCAAAGCACCCAATGGCTGATCGACCTGCCCAATGGACGCAGCACGGTGGCCACGGTGTTCTGGCCCAATCCCCAGGGCGGCGCGGGACGCGGCTTCGAGATGACACGCATCGACCCCGCCACGGGCAGCCGCCTCGAAGGCCCGGTGCGCGAGACGCTCGGCGGCGAGTTCTTCTACCGCTTCCACTTCCAGTTCCACTACATGCCCGTGCTCTGGGGCCGCTACCTGGCGGGCCTGTGCGCCATGTTCATGCTGGTGGCCATCGTCAGCGGCGTGATCACGCACAAGAAGATCTTCGCGGACTTCTTCACCTTCCGCTGGGGCAAGGGCCAGCGCTCCTGGCTCGATGCCCACAACGCGCTGTCGGTGCTGGGCCTGCCCTTCCACCTGATGATCACGTACACGGGTTTGGTGACCCTGGCCCTGATGTACATGCCCTGGCCCAACGTGGCCACCCCCATGACGGACGCGCAGCGCGCGGTGGCAAGCCAGCAGATGTCGCCCTTCATTGCCCCGGGCACGCCCTCGGGCCAGGCCGCCCCCCTGGCATCGCTCACCGACATGGTGCGCCAGGCAGAGCAGCGCTGGGGCGCAGGCCAGGTCGCACGCCTGAACGTCAACCTGCCCGGAGACGCCCATGCCCGGGTGACCGTGGTACGTGGCGAGCATGGCCGTGTCTCGATCAGCCCGCAGTTCCTGCTGTTCGACGGCGCCAGCGGCCAGTTGCTCCAGGCCCAGGACCGCGTGGGCGCGGCGGCCGAGACGCGCGGCGTGCTGTATGCGCTGCACCTGGGCCGCTTCGGCGACCTGGCCACGCGCTGGCTGTACTTTCTCGTCAGCCTCGCGGGCACGGCCATGGTGGGCACGGGCCTGGTGCTGTGGAGCGTCAAGCGCCGCAGCAAGCTGCCGGATCCGCAGCGGCCGCATTTCGGCCTGCGCCTGGTGGAGCGGTTGAACATCGCCACCATCGCGGGACTGTCCGTCGGCATGGCCGCCATGCTCTGGGCCAACCGCCTGCTGCCCGTGGGCATGGCCCAGCGCGCCGAATGGGAGATCCACGCCATGTTCATCGCCTGGGGCGCCACCCTGGCCTGGGCGCTGGGCCGCCCGGCCCGGCGCGCCTGGGTCGAGCTGCTGTGGACCGGCGCCGCCGCGCTGGCCCTGCTGCCCGTGATCAATGCCGTGACCACGGACCGTGGCCTGTTCGCCAGCCTGCGCGACGGCGACTGGGTGTTCGCGGGCATGGACCTCATGCTGCTGGCCCTGGCCGCGCTGCATGCCCACCTGGCCCTGCGCACGCAGCGCCACCAGCCCAAGGCCCGGCCGGCGCGCGCGGACCGGCCGGCCCCCGACGCCACGAAAGAGGCCCAGGCATGAGCGCGGTCCATCTGATCTGCCAGGCCCTGGCACTGGCCGCCTTCGCCTGCCTGGCCCTGGCCATGGACCGCCACCAGCAGGACCTGTTCGGCAAGGAACTGCCCGCCGCCCAGACGCGGCGCCTGCGCGCGGGCGGCTGGACGCTGCTGGCGCTGTCCCTGCATGCGGCGCTGCAGCTGCAGCCCTGGTCGGTGGGCCTGGTGGCCTGGTTCGGCCACATCAGCACGGCCGCCGCCGTGGTGCTGCTGGGCCTGGTGGCGCGCGAACGCCTGCGCCGCTGAGGCCCTTTCCTGCCTTCCCGGCCTGCGCAGGGCGGGGACAGGCGGGGCTGCAAAGCAATGGGCAGGAAATACGGCCATCGGGCCAGCATCATTCGACTTATCACTAATCCGTATCAAGACAAAGGCGTGCGTCCACCCGTTTTCCAGCCATTTGCCGGACAATAGCGAGCTTGCCCGGTCACCGGCCGCCACGAAGCAGCGGCATCGCGCCACGCGCCCTGCCCCCTGTGCTTCCCCGCCACCGCGTGCCTGCACGGCACGGACCCTCATCGCAACGTCATGGCAGGCCCTGCCTGTCCGAATTCACCGTATTGCCATCATGAGTGCTTTTCTTGAAGAACGCGTGCTGTCCGTCCACCACTGGACCGACCGCCTTTTCTCCTTCACCACCACCCGTGACACCGCGCTGCGCTTTTCCAACGGCCATTTCACGATGATCGGCCTGAAGGTCGACGGCAAGAACCTGCTGCGCGCCTACTCCATCGCCAGCCCCAACTACGAGGAGCACCTCGAGTTCCTGTCGATCAAGGTGCCCGACGGCCCGCTGACCTCGCGCCTGCAGAACATCCAGGTGGGCGACACCATCATCGTCGGCAAGAAGCCCACGGGCACGCTGCTGATCGACTACCTGCTGCCCGGCAAGAACCTGTACCTGATCGGCACCGGCACGGGCCTGGCCCCCTGGCTGGCCGTGGCCCGCGACCCCGAGACCTACGAGCGCTTCGAGAAGGTGGTCGTGGTGCACGGCGTGCGCCACGCCAACGAGCTGGCCTACCAGGAGCTGTTCGAGAAGGAGCTGCCCGAGCACGAGTTCCTGGGCGAGATCGTCAGGGACAAGCTGATCTACTACCCCACGGTGACGCGCGAGCCCTTCCGCAACCAGGGCCGCATCTCCAACCAGATCAATGCCGGCACCTTCCCGCAGAACATCGGCCTGCCCGAGCTCAACCCCGAGACCGACCGCGTGATGCTGTGCGGCAGCCCCGCCATGCTCAACGAACTCAAGGAGCTGCTGGAGCACCGCGGCTTCAAGGAAGGCAACACCACCACGCCCGGCGACTTCGTGATCGAGCGCGCCTTCGTCGAGAAGTAACGCGCACGACAGGGAGCCGGGGCCGGCTGCCGATAATCGGCGCATGCTGCCCCGGCCCCCTTCCCCGCCCGCCGACGACGACCGCAACTTCATCGTCGCGCTGGCGCGCGGGCTGGACGTGCTGTCCTGCTTTCGCTCCGGCGAGAAGCTGCTGGGCAACCAGGACATCGCCCGGCGCTGCGGCCTGCCCAAGTCCACCGTCTCCCGCCTCACCCACACGCTGACCACCCTGGGCTACCTCATCCCCGTGCCCGAGGAGGCCAAGTACCGCCTGGGCACGGCCACGCTGGCCCTGGGCAGCGCCATGCTCTCGCGCCTGGACGTGCGCCAGATCGCGCGCCCGCTGATGCGCAAGCTGGCCGCCGCCACCGATGCCGAGGTGGCCCTGGCCGCGCGCGACCGGCACAACATGGTCTACATCGAGCACTGCCCCAGCGCGCGCTTCATGCACCGCGACCTGGACATGGGCTCGCGCATCCCGCTGGCCACCACGGCCGTGGGCCGCGCCTGGCTGGCCGCCAGCCCCGGCCCTGGCTGTCATGCTCCTTCGGCGACTGGCAGCCCGAGGTCAACGCCATCGCCCTGGCCTTCTCGCCGGGGCGCGGCCTGCCGCTGATGGCGGTCAGCGTGGGCGGGCCTGCGCGCTTCGTCACGGCCGACGCGCTGCGCCAGGATGGCGTGCCTGCGCTGCAGCGCATGGTGCGGCGCCTGCAGCAGGACATCGACCGGGCCTGAGCTCCGATCCGGGCTGATCCGAGCCCTGCGCGACAGTACCCAAGACGACAGCGCGCCGCCGCGCACCGCCCTAGCATGGCACCCATCGACCACCACGAAACCCCAAGGCAGGAGACATTCCATGAGCGTGAAAGCATTGTTCGACCTCACCGGCAAGACCGCCCTCATCACCGGAGGCTCGCGCGGCCTGGGCCTGCAGATGGCCGAGGCCCTGGGCGAGATGGGCGCCCGGCTGGCCATCACGGCGCGCAAGTCCGATGAACTGGCCGAGGCCAGGGCCCACCTGCAAGGCCTGGGCTACCAGGTCGAGACCTTCACCAACGACCTGCAGAAGTTCGACACCATCCCGGCCCTGGTCGATGAGGTGCTGGCGCGCTGCGGCGACATCGACATCCTGGTCAACAACGCGGGCGCCACCTGGGGCGCCAAGGCCGAGGAATACCCGGACGAGGCCTGGAACAAGGTCATGAACCTCAACGTCTCGGCCCCCTTCTTCCTGACCCGCGAGGTGGCGCGCCGCGTGATGATCCCCAAGGGACGCGGCAACGTCATCATCACGGCCTCGGTCGCGGCCTTCAAGGGCACGCCGCCCGGCATGAACACCGTGGCCTACAACACCTCCAAGGCCGCCGCCGTGCACCTGGCGCGCACCCTGGCCTCGGAATGGGGCCACTACGGCATCCGCGTCAACTCCATCTGCCCGGGCTTCTTCCCCAGCAAGCTGGCCAACGGCCTGATCGACAAGCTCGGCGACCAGCTCATCGCCCGCGCGCCGCTGCGCCGCATCGGCGGCGAGGAGGACCTCAAGGGCGCCGTGGTCTACCTGGCCTCCGATGCCTCGCGGCACATGACGGGGCAGGCGCTGGTGCTGGATGGGGGCGCGAGCTTGTTGTAAACAACGCAGCCCTGCAATGAGAAAGGCCCCTGTACCGCAGTGCAGGGGCCTTTCTTACTTGAGCCGCCGCGCAGCGGCTCAGCATGTCTTCTTCAAGCCTGCAGGGCAAAGGGCTCGATGGACTCCAGGTCGTCGCCTATGGCCTCGCGCGCGATATCGGCGTCGTACTGGCTTTGCAGATTCATCCAGAACTCCACGGACGTGCCGAAGAAGCGCGCAAGGCGCAGCGCCGTATCCGCGGTGATGGAGCGGCCGTTCTTGACGATGGCCGCGATGCGTGTCTGCGGGACATGGATGGCCTGGGCCAGGCGGTATTGCGTCAGGCCCATGGGCTCCAGGAATTCAGTGGCCAGGATTTCGCCTGGCGTGGGGAGGTTCAAAGGTTTGTTCATGGTCAGCACTCCTGCGCCAGATCCAGGATCAACGCTTTCGCTTCAGTGGTAATCGACGATCTCCAGCTCGCTCGGGCCTTCGTGGGTCCACACAAAGCACACGCGCCACTGATCATTGATGCGGATGCTGTGCTGCCCCTTGCGATCCCCCTGTAGCGCCTCCAGCCGGTTTCCGGGCGGGACCCTCAAGTCCTGCAGCACATGAGCGGCATGCAGCATCCGAAGCTTGCGCAGCGCAACCACTTCAATGCTGCTCCACCGACGCACCCGCCTCTGCTGGAACAGTTGCTCGGTGTCGGGGCACTTGAATGACTGGATCGTCATGGAAGCAAATAATAACGCGTCGCGTCAGTAACGTCAAACGCATGTACCGGGCAACTGAGTCCACAAGAAAGCGCCTGGGCCAGATCAAGCTGGCACCAGGCGCTTTCGGTCGAAAAACTGAGTGGCGCTCTACTTGTTCGCCACCGTCATCACCGCCTCGATCTTGCCGTCGCGCACGGCCGCACCACGTTCCGTGGTCAACGTGCCGCCGCGCTCATCCACGCCCTTGACGCCGCCGGGGTTCACGTCGGGGCGCAGGGACTTGTAGGCCTCGTCCAGCCTGGCGTGGATGGCCTTGGCGTCGGAGGACGAGCCGGCCAGCTGCATGGCCTTGACGGTGGCGTGCACGGCCGTGTAGTTCCACTGGGCCTCGGAGCCCGGCGTGCGGCCCGGGTAGGCCTTGCCGAAGCGTTCGACGAAGGCCTTGTTCTCGGGCTTGGTGTCCTCGGAGACGGGCATGACGCCGATGGCGCCTTCCAGCAGCGCATAGCCGCCGACCACGCGCGCCATCTCGTCGAGCTTGGCCTGGTCCATGACCACGAAGCCGCCCTTGAAGCCCAGCTCGCGCGCCTGCTTGACGACCAGGGCCGTGGGCTCGGAGGCCCCGCCCACGAAGAGCACGTCGGGCTTGTCGGCCAGGGCCTTGCTCACGCCGCTGTAGAAGTCGGTGGCGCGGTTGTAGCTCATGGGGTTCTCGGCCACCACGGTGCCGCCCAGTTTTTCCCAGCCCGGCTTGAAGGCCGCGACCCAGGCCTTGGCGTAGTCATGGTCGGCGCCGACCAGGGCCACCTTCTTGCCGAAGCGGCCCATCACGTACCTGGAGAACGGGTCGATGTACGAGGTGAACTCGGGCGGGATGCGCAGCGTCAGCTTGTTGCCCCGGGCCGTGATCTGGGGCACCGAGCTGTAGGCCAGCACGATGAAGTTGCTGCGCTCGTTGGAGGTCTGCAGCGCATAGATGCCGCCCGAATGCGGCACGAGGATGGCCGCCGTCCTGTGCTGCTGCACCAGGCGCTGGGCGTTGATCGCCGTCTCGGACGGGTTGTACTTGTCGTCCAGCGGCACGATCTCGATCTTCACCTTCCTGCCGCCGATCTCGGGCGCCGTGGCATTGATCTCGGCGGCGGCCATCTGCATGCCGTCGAGCACGTTCTTGCCGTACTGGGCGGCGCCCCCCGACAGCGGGCCCGAGTAGCCGATCTTGACGACTTCCTGGGCCAGAACGGGCCCGGCGGCCAGGGCGGCGCAGGCCAGGGCCAGCGAGCCCAGCCTGCGGCGGGTGAAGGGGGCGAATGCGGTCATGTCTGTCTCCTTGGGATCGTTGGTGATGGCGAAAGGCGGTGTCATGCACCGATATAGGCTTTGCGGATGGAGTCGTCGGCCAGCAGTTCGGCGGGCCTGCCCTCGCGCACGATGCGCCCGCTTTCCATGACGTAGGCGCGGTGCGCGATCTTCAGCGCCGCATAGGCGTTCTGCTCGGCCAGCAGCACGGTGGTGCCGGCCGCGTTGATGCGCTGTATGGCCTCGAACATCTGCTTGATGACCAGGGGCGCCAGGCCCAGCGAGGGCTCGTCCAGCAGCAGGGCCTGGGGGCGGCCCATCATGGCGCGGCCGATGGCCACCATCTGCTGCTGCCCGCCCGACAGCGAGCCGGCCGGGTCGTGCTGCTTCTCGCGCAGGATGGGAAACAGCTCCATCACCTCCTGCAGCGTCTTCTGGCTGGGCCCGGGGTCGCGCCGGTGCACGTAGGCGCCCAGCTGCAGGTTGCGCAGCACCGTCATCTGGGGAAACAGCTTGCGCCCCTCGGGGCACTGCACCACGCCGGACTGCACGATGGCCGAGGGCTTGCGCCCCGCCAGTTCCTGCCCGTTCCAGACGATGGAGCCGCCCGCGGCCCGGTGGATGCCGCTGGCCGTGAGGAACAGCGAACTCTTGCCCGCCCCGTTGGCGCCCAGCAGCACCACCAGCTCGCCCCGCTCGGCATGCAGGCTGACCCCGTCCAGCGCCAGGAAGCTGCCGTAGCGCAGCGACACGTTCTCAAACTTCAGCATGCTCGCTCCCCAGGTAGGCATCGATGACGGCGGGGTTGCGGCGTATCTCCTCGGGCGTGCCCTCGGCGATCTTCTCGCCGTAGCTGAGCACCAGGATCTTGTCGGCCAGGCTCATGATCATGCCCATCTTGTGCTCGATCAGCGCCACCGTGATGCCATGGCGCACCAGCTTGCGGATCAGCTCGGCCAGGCCCTCGGTCTCCTCGGGGTTGACGCCGCCGGCGGGCTCGTCGAGCAGCATCAGCTTCGGGTCGGTGGCCAGGGCCAGCGCGAAGGCCACGCGCTTGCGCTCCTCCTGCGTGATGTCGCCGGCCACGCGGTGGGCGATGTGCGACAGGCCCACGAAGTCCAGCGCGGCGCGCGCCTTCTCGCGGCACACGCGCTCTTCCTCGCGCAGCCGGCTGGAGCCGCGCAGCACGTCCCACAGGCCCGAGCGCGTGCGCAGGCGGTGGCCCACGATCAGGTTGTCCAGGACGCTGGCGCGGTCGAACAGCGCCGTGGTCTGGAAGGTGCGCGCCACGCCCAGCCTGGCCACCTGGTCGGTGCGCAGCGAGGTCACGTCCTGTCCGTTGAAGGTGATGGTGCCCGAGGTCGGCCGGTGCACGCAGCTGATGAGGTTGAAGAAGGTGGTCTTGCCCGCGCCGTTGGGACCGATGATGGCGTTGATCCTGCCCTCCTCGATCACGGTGCTGACGTCGCTCACGGCGGCCAGGCCGCCGAACCGCTTGGTCAGGTGGTCAATCTTGAGCATGCGGCTGGCCCTCCCTGGCATTGCGGCGCGCGCGCCACGCGGTGAAGCTGCCTACCACGCCGTAGGGCATGAAGATCACCAGCATCACGAGAATCGGTCCGAAGACGATGAAGCGGTACTCCTGCAGGAATTGCAGGTACTGCGTGATCCAGGGCATGCCGATGGCGCCCAGCAGCGGCCCCAGCACCGTGCCCATGCCGCCGACCATGGCGAAGATCATCATGTCGAAGGTGTGGTGCACGCCGGCCATGTCGGGGCCGATGAAGCGCACGAAGCCCGCGTACAGGCCGCCGGCCAGGCCCGCGTAGACCACGCTGAGCATGAAGGCCAGCACCTTGTTGCGCATGAGGTTGATGCCCAGCGCCTCGGCCAGTTCGTCGCTGTTGCGGATGGCGATGAAGGTGCGGCCCAGCAGGGACTTGACGATGCGCCGCATCACCCACACCGACACCACCAGGAAGGCCAGCACCAGGTAGTACAGCGCCAGCGGCGACTCGAAGCTCAGCGCGCCGATGGCCTCGGGCGCGGGGATGCCCATGATGCCCACGGTGCCGTGGGTCAGGCCCTCCCACTTCTCGATCACGAGGAACATGATGTATCCCACGCACAGCGTGAAGATAGAGAAGTAGTGCCCCTTCAGGCGCAGCGAGACGATGCCGATCAGGTAGCCCAGCACCGCGCACACCACGCCCGACATCACCAGGCCGCCCCAGAACGGCCAGCCATGGTCCACCGTGAGGATGCCCACGGTGTAGGCCCCGGCGGCCATGAAGCCCGCATGGGCCAGGTTGAGCTGGCCCGTGTAGCCCGTGATCAGGTTCAGGCCCAGCGTGGCGATGGCGAAGATGCAGGCCGTGCTCATCACCGTGAGGTGGTAGTCGTTGCCCGCCAGCCAGGGGAAGGCGATGCCGGCGGCCAAAAGCAGGCCCCAGCCCATGCGCGTATCGATGAATGCCTTCATTCAATGGCCTCTTTTCGCGAACAGGCCTTGCGGGCGCAGCGACAGGATCACCACCAGCAGCACGAAGGCGATGATGTCCTTGTAGTCGGTGGAGAGGTAGTAGGCGCCGAAGCTCTCGGCGAAGCCGATGATCAGCCCGCCCAGCACGGCGCCCGGGATGCTGCCCATGCCGCCCAGGATGATGATCACGAAGGCCTTGGTGATGACCAGGTGGCCCATGGCCGGATAGACCAGGTTGATGGGCGCGTACAGCGTGGCCGCCACGGCCGCGAGCACGCCCGAGATGGCAAAAGTCAGCATGGACACGCGGTTGGCGTCGATGCCCACCATGGACGCGCCCTCGCGGTTCTGGGCCATGGCGATGATGGTCGCGCCCGTGATGGTGCGCGTGAGAAACAGGTGCAGCGCCACCATCAGCGCGAAGGCCGCGGCGATGATCAGCAGGCGCTGCGCGGGCGCCGCGATGCCGCCCATCTCCACGATGGAGGTGTAGGGCGTGGGCATGCGCTGGAAGTCCGCGCCCCACAGCGCCTGCGCGCCCGCCTCCAGGAACAGCAGCAGGCCGATGGAGGCGATCTTGGGATGCAGGGGCGAGGCCTTGCGCAGCGGATGGAAGACCAGCCGCTCGCTGGCCACGCCCAGCACGGCCACGGCGATGGCCGCCACCAGCATGGCCGCCCAGTAGCCCCAGCTCCAGGCCACCATGGCCTGGAAGGCCACGAAGGCGCCGATCATGTAGAACCCGCCGTGGGCGAAATTGGGCACGTGCAGGATGCCGTACACCAGGGTCAGGCCCAGGGCCACGAGGCCGTAGATGCCGCCCAGGGTCAGGCCGTTGAGCACTTGCTGCAGGAAGACGTCCATTCACGGCCTCCCGCGTGCTGTCGCCGGCGCCCTCCGCCCGGCCAGGGTCTGTTCTCGCATTGCCTTGTCTCCTTGTTGGCTGTGGACCAGCTTAGGAGGCGGGCAGGCAGCGGATCAACCGGAAGATTCCGCACAGCGGAATTCCCATGGCAAACCCCGAGGTCCGGGCGGTCGCCGCAGTAACCTAGATGACAGGGGCGCCGGGGGCCCTGCCACGCGGAACCCAGGTGGACAGCGCCGGCCGGTCAGGCATCCTTGGCCGGCTGCGCCGCGTTCCAGCGGATAGGATGCGTGAAGCGCACCTTGGCATCGCTGAAGGCCTTGGCCGTGGCGGCCGACAGCAGCAGGATGGCCGACGAGAAATAGATCCACATCAGCAGCACCACCAGCGACCCGGCCGCGCCATAGGCCGAGACCACGGCCGCCGTGGACAGGTACCAGGCCAGGGCCTGCTTGCCCAGCGTGAACAGCAGGGCGCCGACGATGGCGCCGAAGATGAGATAGCGCAGCCGGGGCTTGGGCCCGCCGCCGATGCGCATCAGCCCCACGAACAGCAGCACGGCGATGCCGAAGGACACGCTTTCGTTGACCAGGCTGATCAGCGGCCCCAGCGGCTGCATCTGCAGCCGCGTGCCGGCCCAGTTGGTGATCAGCTGGATGGCGGTGGACAGCGCCATGGACACCAGCAGCAGAAAGCCCAGGGCCAGCACATAGGTCAGGCCGCGCAGCCGCAGCGCCGCCATGCGCCACCAGACGGCCTTGGGCGGCGGCGGCTCGCCGCCCGAGGTCCAGAGTTTTTCCAGCGCCGACTGCAGTTCCACGAAAACGCCCGTGGCACCCGACATCAGCAGGATGAAGCCGAACAGCGAGGCCAGCCGCCCCTCGTCCGGGCGCTGGGCGCTTTCCAGCGCGCCGCGCACCACCTGGGCGCCGCGCTCGCCGATCACGTCCTGCACCTGGTCGATGAGCTGGTGCTCCACATAGCTGCGGTCCACCCACCAGCCCAGCAGGCCGACCACCAGCAGCAGCAGCGGCGCCAGGCTCAGGATGCCGTAGAAGGACATGGCCGCGCTCATGCGCAGGCCGTCGGCGTCCAGCCACAGCTGCACGGCGTTCCACATGGCGCGCAGCGGGTTCAGCTCCATCAGCCGCTGCAGGCGCGCGGACCAGGACGGGGCGGGAGGGGTTTCCGGGGTATCTGCAGGCATGGCCCCATTGTGCGCAGCGGCGCACCGATGCCCTGTCAGCCTGTGCCGACAGGGGGGCCTGTCCGCACGGCTCAGGTCACGGGCGCGGGATTGAACAGCGCCAGGGCGTTGTGCAGCTTCCACCGCTCGGCCCAGGTCTTCCTGCGGCCGCTGGCCACGTCCAGCATCAGGCGGAACAGCTCCCAGCCCACCTCCTCGATGCTGGCCTCGCCATCGGCGATGCGGCCCGCGTTCACATCCATCAGGTCATGCCAGCGGCGCGCCAGGTCGCTGCGCGTGGCCACCTTGATCACGGGCACCTGGGCCAGGCCGTAGGGCGTGCCCCGGCCCGTGGTGAACACATGCAGGTTCATGCCGGCGGCCAGCTGCAGCGTGCCGCAGATGAAGTCGCTGGCGGGCGTGGCCGCATAGACCAGGCCGCGCTCTATGCCCCGGTCCGCCAGCCGCTGGCCCGGCGACAGCACGCCCGTGATGGGCGCCGTGCCGCTCTTGATGATGGAGCCCATGGCCTTCTCGACGATGTTGGACAGGCCGCCCTTCTTGTTGCCCGGCGTGGTGTTGGCGCTGCGGTCCACGCGGCCCTTGTCCAGGTAGGCGTCGTACCAGGCCATCTCCTCGATCATGGCCTGGGCCACCTCGGGGCTGCTGGCGCGCGAGGTCAGCTGGTCGATGCCGTCGCGCACCTCGGTCACCTCGCTGAACATCACGGTCGCGCCCGCGCGCACCAGCAGGTCGGTGCAAAAGCCCACGGCCGGATTGGCCGTGACGCCGCTGAAGGCATCGCTGCCGCCGCACTGCACGCCCACCACCAGGGCGCTGGCGGGCACGGTCTCGCGCCGGCGCGCGTTCAGGCGCTCCAGGTGGGCCCGGGCGCTGTCCATGATGGAGTCCACCATGGACATGAAGCCCACATGCGCCTCGTCCTGCAGGCAGACCACGTCCAGCGCGGGTTCCCGCTCATCGACGATGGGAAACGAGCCCGGCGGGAGCAGCCGCTCGGGCTGCAGCTTCTCGCAGCCCAGGCTGACCACCATCACCTCGCCGCCGAAGTTGGGGTTGCGGCTGATGTTGCGCAGCGTGCGCTGCGGGATCTCGGCGCCCACGGCATCGATGGCCACGCCGCAGCCGTAGGTGTGCTCCAGGCCCACCACGTCGTCCACGTTCGGGTAGCGCGGCAGCAGCTCGGCCTTGATGCGGCCCACCGCGAAATCCAGCACCCCGGCCACGCACTGCACCGTGGTGGTGATGGCCAGGATGTTGCGCGTGCCCACCGTGCCATCGGCATTGCGGTAGCCTTCGAAGGTGTAGCCCGTGAGCGGCTCCAGAGCAGGTGGCCTGACCGTGGCCATCGGCAGCCCCTCCAGCGACCGCGCCCCCGGCATGCGCAGCAGCCGCTCATGCACCCAGCTGCCCGCGGCAATGGCCTGCAGCGCATAGCCGATGACCACGTTGTAGCGGCGCACCTCGCCGCCCTCGGCAATGTCCACCAGCGCCACCTTGTGCGCCTGCGGCACCCTGTCGACCAGCACCAGTCCCCCGGGCATCACCGTGCCAGCAGGCAACCCCCCGTCATTGGCCACGATGGCCACGTTGTCGGCCGGATGCATGCGGATGGAAAGAGGAAGTGGGGTACTCATGGCAATGTCTCAGTTTTCTAGGGGCCTGTCGCCATCGGAGTGCAGCCCTCGCAACCGTCACGTCCCAACTCAGGAACGCCGAGCAAGAGCCGCCTCGCGGCGAAGGCGTTGTCCCCCTCCGCGAAGCGAGAAGGGGGAAGGCGCGAAGCGCCTCAGGGGGTCACTCTGCTTTAATTCCAGCGGCCTTGATCACCTGCGCCCATTTGGCCACTTCGGCCTTCTGGAAGTCGCCCAGCTCGGCCGGCGTCATCTGGGACGGCAGCATGCCGAAGTTCTTCAGCCGCGCCTGCACCTCGGGCGTGGCCACGATCTTCATGATCTCGGCATGCAGCCGGTCCACGATGGGCTTGGGCGTGCCCGCGGGTGCGAACACCGCCTGCCACGAACCCATGTCGAAGCCCTTCTCGCCCGCCTCGGCGATGGTGGGCACGTCCGGCAGCGATTCCAGGCGCCTGGAACTGGTCACGGCGATGGGGCGCAGCTTGCCGGCCTGCACATGCGGGCCGACGACCAGGGCCGTGTCGAACATCATGTCCACCTGGCCGCCGATCACGTCCTGCACGGCCGGGCCGCTGCCCTTGTAGGGCACGTGCGTGAACTTCACGCCCGTCTGGTAGGCCAGCAGCTCCAGCGCCATGTGGTTGGAGGTGCCGTTGCCCGGCGAGGCCGAGGTCAGCCCGCCCGCCGCTGCCTTGGCCTTGCTGGCGGCCAGCACATCGGCCAGCGTCCTGCAGGGGCTGGAGGCCGGCACCACCAGCACCAGCGGGCCCGAGCCCAGCATGGCCACGGGCGTGAAGGACTTGACCGGGTCGTAGTCCAGCTTGGCGTACAGGCTCACGTTGATGGCATGCGAGCTGATGGTGCCGCCCAGGATGGTGTAGCCGTCGGCCGGCGCGCGTGCGGCCAGGGCCGAGCCCACGCTGCCGCCTGCGCCGCCCCGGTTCTCGATGACCACGGGCGTGCCCAGGGCCTTGCCCAGCGGCTGGGCGATCACGCGCGCCAGCGTGTCGGTATTGCCGCCCGGCGGGAAGGGCACCAGGTAGGTGATGGGCTTGCCCGTGGGCCAGTGGCCCTGCGCGGCGGCGGGCATGGCGGCCAGGGCCGTGCCCAGCAGCAGGGCGCTGGCGAGGGAATGCTGGATGAGTGTGCGGCGTTGCATGGTGCTTGTCTCCGGGAAGGGCTTGTCGTTGCAATGGTGTGAAAGCGGGTTCAGAAACGCGGCTGGTGGCCGGTGAACGACGGGTCGTACTTGCGCATCTGCCCCAGGTCGTCGCGGTTGCGGATGCCGCAGCGCAGGTAGTTGTCGTGCAGGCGGGCCAGGGCCTCGCGGTCCAGCGTCACGCCCAGGCCCGGCGCGGTGGGCACGCGCAGGCTGCCCTGCTCGAACCGCAGGCGGCCGCCCTCGACCACCTCCTCGTCCTGCCACGGGTAGTGCGTGTCGCAGGCATAGGTCAGCAGGGGCACGCTGGCGCACAGGTGGGTCATGGCCACCAGGCTCACGCCCAGGTGGGAATTGCTGTGCATGGACAGGCCCAGGTCGAAGGTGCGGCACAGCGTGGACAGGCGCTGCGTGGCGCGCAGCCCGCCCCAGTAGTGGTGGTCGCTGAGCACGATCTTCACGGGGCAGCCCATGTCGGCGTTGCGGCGGAACTCGGCAAAGTCCGTCACCACCATGTTGGTGGCCAGGGGCACATCGCACTCGCGGGCCACAGCCGCCATTCCCTCCAGGCCCGGGGCCGGGTCCTCGTAGTACTCCAGCACGCCGCGCAGCTGCCGCACAATCTCCAGGCTGGTCTGCACCGTCCAGTTGCCGTTGGGGTCGATGCGCAGCGGCGTGCCCGGAAAGGCCTGGGCCAGTGCCAGGATGCCGGCCGCCTCCTGCGCGGGCGGCAGCGCGCCGGCCTTGAGCTTGATGCTCTGGAAGCCGTACTGGTCGATCATGCGCCGCGCCTGCGCCACCAACTGCGGCGGCGTGAGGGCCTCGCCCCAGGCATCGGGCGAAGAATCTGGTCCATAGGGCCTGTCGATGTGCCCGGCGTACTTGTAGAACAGGTAGGCCGAGAACGGCACGCTGTCGCGCGCGGCGCCGCCCAGCAGATCGACCACGGGCGCGCCCGCCATCTGGCCCTGCAGGTCCAGCATGGCGACCTCGAAGGCGCTGACCACCTTGGCCACGGTCTTGGAGACATGGGTGCCCGGCGCCAGCGACACCTGCTGGCCCAGGAACTCGGAGGCCGTCCGCGCAGGCGGCGCCACCAAGGCCGCGACGCGGCCCTCCATCTCGTTGAGCGCCCAGGGCGACAGCCCCACCAGCGCGGGCGCGGCCTTGGCCAGGGCGTCCAGCATGGGCTGGTCGCCATAGCTTTCGTTGATGCCGACCAGGCCCGAGGCCGTCTCGATCTCGATGATGGAGCGCAGCGCCCAGGGCTCGTGGATGCCCGCCGCATTGAGCAGCGGCGGATCGCGGAAGGCAATGGGCGTGATGCGGACGTGGCGGATCGCGTGGGTCGCGTGGGGCGCGTGGGTGGTGCTCATCTGGAAGGCCGGTCGGGAGATCGGAAGGCTGGCAGCTTGTGACGTCTTGTGATACGTTGTCATACAACCGAGGGCGATTATGATCACCACCATGGAAAGTTCGGCAAAGGGATTTCCCGCATCACCCCCATCGATCGAGCTTCCCCTGCGAGGAAAGTCCGGTCGCAGCGGCCGCAATCTGGCCGCACTGCTGTATGACGAATTCGCGAGCAAGATCCGCAACGGCCTGCTGACCGAGGGCGAGAAGCTGCCCACCGAGTCATCCCTGGTGCAGACCTACGAAGTCAGCCGCACCGTGGTGCGCGAGGCGCTGTCGCGCCTGCAGGCCTCGGGCCTGGTGGAGACGCGCCACGGCATCGGCACCTTCGTGCGCGCCGCCCAGCCCACGGCCACGCTGACGCTCGATGCCGAGGAACTGACCACGGCCATCGACGTGATGGCCGTGCTGGAGCTGCGCATCAGCCTGGAGACCGAAAGCGCCGGCCTGGCCGCGACGCGCCGCAGCCCCGGGCAGCTCGAAGGCATACGCAGGGCGCTGCAGGCCTTCGAGGTCGCGTTTGCGCGCGGCGAGGACACGGTGGCCCATGACCTGGCCTTCCACACCCAGATCGCCGATGCCACGGGCAACCGCTACTTCGGCGACATCCTGCGCCACTTCGGCGCCCAGCTGATACCGCGCACGCGCATCGCCTCCATCCACCAGCCCCAGCGCGACCCCGACTACCTGCGCCGCGTCCACCGCGAGCACGAGGAAATCCTCGCCGCCATCGAGCGCCAGGACGCCGACTCGGCCCGCGCGGCCATGCGCATCCACCTGACCAACAGCCGCGAACGGCTGCGCCTGGCGCAAAAGTCCAGCGCCTCCTGAGCACCGGCCTGCCCCCGCAAGGCCGGGCCGGGAATTCAGACAACCAAGGGAAAACCCTTTATCACCGCTTGCCGATCTCGGTTGAAAATCAGCTCCAGTTGTACGACAACTGACAACATAAAACCCGGAGACAAGAGCATGACCCTGAGCCGAAAGCAGTTCCTGCGCGCCGCTGGCGCCACCGCCCTCGTGGCCACCGGCGCCGGTTCGCAGGCCCAGAGCAACTGGCCCACGCGGCCGCTGCGCCTGATGGTGCCCTACCCGCCCGGCGGCAGCTCGGACATCATTGCGCGCGCCATCGGCCCGCTGCTGTCGGCGGAACTCAAGCAGCCCGTGGTCATCGAGAACAAGCCCGGCGCCAACGGCAACCTGGGCGCCGACATGGTGGCCAAGGCCCAGCCCGACGGCCACACGCTGATGCTGTGCGACCTGGGCGCGCTGGCCATCTCGCCCTCGCTGTACACCAGGCTGCCCTTCGACCTGTCCCGGGATCTGCGCGGCACGGCCATGCTGGCCTATTCGCCCCATCTGCTGGTGGTCCACCCCTCGGTGCCGGCCAACAACCTGCAGGAGCTGGTGGCCCTGTCCAGGAAGGAAGACCTGAGCTTTGCCGTCACCGCCACGGGCAGCGCCCCGCACCTGGCCGGCGTGGAACTGGCGCGCGCCACGGGCGCCCGCTGGGAATACGTGCCCTACAAGGGCGGCGTGCAGTCCATCCAGGACACGGTGGCCGGCCAGACCCAGGTGCTGATGAACGGCATGCTGGCGACCTACCCCCATGTGCAAAGCGGCAAGCTCAAGCTGCTGGGCCTGTCCAAGGGCACGCGCATGCCGCTGGCCGCCAATGTGCCCACCATTGCCGAGCAGGGCGTGCCCGGCTTCGAGACCGGCACCTGGCAGGGCGTGGTCGTGCCCGCCAAGACGCCGGACGCCATCGTCCAGCGCCTGCACGAGGCCCTGGTCGCCGCCATCCGCTCGCCCGAGGTGCGCGCCCGCCTGACGGGCCAGGGCGCCGAGGTCGTGACCATGAACCCCGCCGAGACCGCGCGCTTCCTGGCCACCGAACGCCAGCGCTGGCAAAAGGTCGTGCAGACCGCCGGCCTGAAGCTCGACTGATTCCGCCTTCTTCTCTTTCTTCCCCACCCTTATTTCTGAGAGCACCATGACCCCCCAAGACCTCAAAGACGTGATGAGTTCCGGCCTGCTGTCCTTCCCCGTGACGGACTTCGACAGCAACGGCAACTTCAATGCCAAGGGCTACGCCGCACGCCTGGAATGGCTGGCACCCTACGGCGCCAGCGCGCTGTTCGCGGCAGGCGGCACGGGCGAGTACTTCTCGCTGTACGGCGAGGAATACGGCCGGATCATCCAAACCGCCGTGGACACCTGCCGCGGCAAGGTGCCCATCATCGCGGGCGCGGGCGGCCCCACCCGCACCGCCATTGCCCACGCCCAGGAGGCCGAGCGCCTGGGCGCCCACGGCGTCCTGCTGCTGCCCCACTACCTGACCGAAGCCGGCCAGGAAGGCCTGATCGCCCATGTGGAGCAGGTCTGCAAGAGCGTGAAGTTCGGCGTCATCGTCTACAACCGCGACCGCAGCCGCTTCACCCCCGAGTCGCTGGCCATCCTGGCCGACCGCTGCCCCAACCTGGTGGGCTTCAAGGACGGCATGGGCAACATCGAGACCATGTCCTCGATCTTCATGAAGATGGGCGACCGCTTCGCCTACCTGGGCGGCCTGCCCACGGCCGAGGTCTATGCGGCCGCCTACAAGGCCCTGGGCACGCCCGTGTACTCCTCGGCCGTCTTCAACTTCATCCCCAGGACGGCGATGGCCTTCTACGAGGCCGTGCGCACCGACGACATGGCCACGCAGCACAAGCTGCTCAAGGAATTCTTCATGCCCTACCTGAAGATCCGCAACCGCGTCGAAGGCTACGGCGTGAGCATCATCAAGGCCGGCGCAAAGCTGGTCGGCCACGACGCCGGCCCCGTGCGCGCCCCGCTCACCGACCTCAAGCCCTCCGAGCTGCAAGAGCTCAAGGCCCTGATCGACAAGCTCGGCCCGCAATAACGAGAACGACCGGACGCAGGGGCCCGGCCCGGGCCCCGCGCCTTCAGGAGACAACGCATGAAGAAGATACTGATCGCGCTGGGCGCCGCGCTGGCGCTCACGGCGCAGGCGGCCGGCAGCTTTCCGGACAAGGCCGTCAACATCATCGTGCCCTTCCCGGCCGGCGGCTCCACCGACACCGTGGCCCGCGCACTGGCACTGAGCATGGGCGAGCAGCTGGGCAAGCCCTTCGTCGTCGAGAACCGCCCCGGCGCCACCGGCACCATCGGCGCGGGCGCCGTCAAGCGCGCGCCGGCCGATGGCTACACCCTGCTGGTGGCCTCGCGGGGCCCCTTCGTGGTCACGCCGCACCTGGTGAAGAACGTGCCCTATGACGCAGGCAAGGACTTCGACTACATCACCATCCCCGTGCAGGCGCCCAACGTGCTCGTGGCCAGCCCCGCGCAGAAGGCCCGCACCGTGGCCGAGGTCATCGCCGCGCTCAAGGCCCACCCCGGCAAGATCAGTTTCGCGAGTTCGGGCAACGGCTCCTCGGACCATCTGTCGGCCGAGCTGTTCTGGCAGCAAAGCGGCACCGAAGCCATGCACGTACCCTACAAGGGCGGCGCCCCGGCCATCACCGACCTGATCGGCGGCCAGGTGGATTTCTCGTTCCAGAACGTCAACGCCGTGCTGCCGCATCTGCGCAGCGGCAAGCTGCATGCGATCGCCGTGACCGGCAGCCAGCGCTCGCCCGTGCTGCCCGATGTGCCCACGCTGGCCGA
This sequence comes from Comamonas sp., assembly GCA_041984925.1. Classification (GTDB taxonomy): domain Bacteria; phylum Pseudomonadota; class Gammaproteobacteria; order Burkholderiales; family Burkholderiaceae_C; genus Comamonas. The sequence continues at coordinate 63,404 of JBHIXF010000014.1, read as the reverse complement.
GGCCGGCGTCAAGGGTGCCGAGGTCTACTCCTGGCAAGGCCTGGCCGCGCCCAAGGGACTGCCCGCCGATGTGAAGGCCAAGCTGGCCAAGGCCGCCATCGCCTCCGTGCAGCAGCCCGACATCCGCAAGCGCTTCGTGGAGCAGGGCCTGGAGATCGTGGGCAACACGCCCGAGGAATTCACGCGCTACCAGGCCCAGGAATCGGAGCGCTGGAAGCAGCTCATCCAGACCCGAAAGATCACCGCTGATTGAAATGAGGCCCCCCCTGAGTCGCTTCGCGCCTTCCCCCCGTGGCACGGCGCCTCTCTACTTGCTTCGCAAGGGAGGGGGACGACGCCCTCGCCGCGAGGCGGCTCTTGCTCGGCGTCCCTGATGTTGGAGTGCGCCAGTTTTGAACAGATTTTTCTACATTGAGCACAGGGGATAGCTGAGATAAATCCGGGTTGGCCTCTGGTCATCTCCGCAGGCCTGCCACCACGCAGGCCCTTTTCACCGGGGCTTTGAGCCCCCGCAAGTTCCAAGGATTCCAAGGCATGGCGACCTCCCGCCCCCGCGTTCTCCAGTTCGGCAAGATGCCGCTGCCCCAGCTCGATACCGAACTGGCCCAGGCCTATGAGGTGACTCTGCTGTCCGAGCAGCCCGACCGCGAGCGCTTTCTCGCCGGGCACGGCGCGCAGTTCGAATACCTGGTCACCTCGGCCGCCATGGGCGTGCCCGCCAGCGTGGTGCAGGCCCTGCCCAACCTGCGCTTTGTCAGCAGCTTCGGCGTGGGCTTCGACGCGCTGGACCGAGAGTCCCTGCTGCGCCAGGGCGTGCGCGTGGGCTACACGCCCGGCGTGCTGGACGACTGCGTGGCCGACATGGCCTTCGCCCTGCTGCTGGACGTTGCACGGGGACTGAGCGAGGCCGACCGCTTCGTGCGCCGGGGCGACTGGAGCCGTGGGCGCTTCGGCATCCGCACACGCGCCAGCGGCAAGCGCCTGGGCATCTTCGGCATGGGCCGCATCGGCTCCACCGTGGCGCGCCGCGCGGCCGGCTTCGACATGCAGGTGGCCTACCACAACCGCCGCCCCGTCGAGGGCTCGCCCCACCTGTACCAGCCCTCGCTGCTGGAGCTGGCGCGCTGGGCCGACTTCCTCGTCATCACCGCCGCTGGCGGCGACGGCACGCAGCACCTGGTCGGCGCCGAGGTGCTGGACGCGCTGGGCCCGCAGGGCTTTCTGGTCAACGTGGCGCGCGGCAGCGTGGTCGACGAGGCCGCCCTGGTCCAGGCCCTGCAGCAGGGCCGCATCGCGGGCGCGGGGCTGGATGTGTTCGAGGACGAGCCCCGCCCCCATGCCGGGCTGCTGTCGCTGGACAACGTGGTGCTTGCGCCCCATATCGCCAGCGGCACGCAGGAAACCCGCCGCGCCATGGCCAACCTCGTGCTGCGCAACCTGGCGCAGTTCATCGCCACAGGTGCGCCCGAGGCCGAGGTGCCCTGGTCCGCCGCGCAGCATGCGGCGACCGTGCCCGCCTAGCCCCTTTTCCCTTTCCGACACCGCTGCAAGAGACCGCCATGTCCTCCACCCCGACCATCACCGAGATCGAAGTCATTCCCGTCGCCGGCCGCGACGGCATGCTCATGAACCTCAGCGGCGCGCATGCGCCCTACTTCACGCGCAACATCGTGCTCGTGCACGACAGCGCGGGCCACACCGGTGTGGGCGAAGTGCCTGGCGGCGAAGGCATACGCCAGGCGCTGGAGGACAGCCGGGCGCTGCTCATCGGCCAGTCCGTGGGCAACCACCTGAAGCTGCTGCAGAACCTGCAGCAGGCCCTGGCCGGCCGCGACACGGGCGGGCGCGGCCTGCAGACCTTCGATCTGCGCATTGCCGTGCACGCCGTCACTGCCGTGGAATCGGCCCTGCTGGACCTGCTGGGCCAGCACCTGGGCGTGCCCGTGGCGGCCCTGCTGGGCGAAGGCCAGCAGCGCGAGCGCGTGGAGATGCTGGGCTACCTGTTCTTCGTGGGCCCCTCCGACCAGACCGACCTGCCCTATGTCCGGCCCGGCGAGGACAGGAGCGGCAGCGACGACTGGACCCAGGTGCGGCACATGGCGGCCATGGACCCGGCCGCCATCGTGCGCCAGGCCGAGGCGGCGCACGCGCGCTACGGCTTCAACGACTTCAAGCTCAAGGGTGGCGTGCTGGCTGGCGAGCAGGAGGTGGAGGCCGTCACCGCGCTGGCCAGGCGCTTCCCGCAGGCGCGCGTCACGCTGGACCCCAACGGTGGCTGGCTGCTCAAGGACGCCATCCGCCTCATGCGCGACATGCACGGCGTGCTCGCCTATGCCGAAGACCCCTGCGGCGCGGAGAACGGCTTCTCGGGCCGCGAGGTCATGGCCGAATTCCGCCGCGCCACCGGCCTGCCCACGGCCACCAACATGGTCGCCACCGACTGGCGCCAGATGGTGCATGCGCTGTCGCTGCAGTCCGTGGACATCCCGCTGGCCGACCCGCATTTCTGGACCATGGCCGGCTCCGTGCGCGTGGGCCAGACCTGCCGCGACTGGGGCCTGACCTGGGGCTCGCACTCCAACAACCACTTCGACATCTCGCTGGCCATGTTCACCCACGTGGCCGCCGCCGTGCCCGGCAAGGTCACGGCCATCGACACGCACTGGATCTGGCAGGACGGGCAGTACCTCACGCAGAACCCGCTGCAGATCCGTGGCGGCTTCGTCGAAGTGCCCACCACCCCGGGCCTGGGCGTCACCGTGGACCGTGCCGCACTGCAGCGCGCCAACGCCCTGTACCTGGAACACGGCCTGGGCGCGCGCAATGACGCCATGGCCATGCAGTACCTGATCCCGGGCTGGACCTTCGACAACAAAAAACCTTGCATGGTCCGCTGAGCCCCTTCTTCCTTAGCCCTTTCCCGGAGCACCCCATGTCCCGCCACGACAACCTCATCAACGGCCAATGGAAGGCCGCCGACGGCTACAGCGCCAACACCAATCCCAGCGACCTGTCCGACGTGATCGGCGAATACGCGCAGGGCAACGCCGCCGACGTGCAGGCCGCCATCGCCGCTGCGGCTGCCGCCTTCCCGGCCTGGAGCACCTCGGGCATCCAGGCCCGCCACGACGCGCTGGACAGGATCGGCAACGAAATCCTGGCCCGCAAGGAAGAGCTGGGCGACCTGCTGGCGCGCGAGGAAGGCAAGACCCGCCCCGAAGCCATCGGCGAAGTCGGGCGCGCCGGCCAGATCTTCAAGTTCTTCGCCGGTGAATGCCTGCGCCTGGCGGGCGAGACCCTGCCCTCGGTGCGCCCCGGCATCGGCGTGGAAATCACGCGCGAGCCCGTGGGCGTGGTCGGCCTGATCACGCCCTGGAACTTCCCCATCGCCATCCCGGCCTGGAAGATCGCCCCGGCCCTGGCCAACGGCAACTGCGTGGTCCTCAAGCCCGCCGACCTCGTGCCCGGCAGCGCCTGGGCGCTGGCCGACATCATCCACCGCAGCGGCATCCCGGCCGGCGTGTTCAACCTGGTCATGGGCCCGGGCCGCGTCATCGGCGAGGCCCTGGTGCGCCACCCCGACGTGGCCGCCATCAGCTTCACGGGCTCCGTGGGCGTGGGCCGGGGCATCGCCCAGGCCTGCGTGGAAACCGGCAAGAAGGTGCAGCTGGAGATGGGCGGCAAGAACCCGCAGATCGTGCTGGACGACGCCGACCTGGCCCAGGCCGTGGAGCTGTCCGCGCAAAGCGCCTTCTACTCCACGGGCCAGCGCTGCACGGCGTCGAGCCGCCTCATCGTCACCGACAGGATCTACCCCGCCTTCATCGAGGCCCTGCAGGCCCGCATGGCCCGGATCAAGGTGGGCGATGCCCGCGCCGCAGGCACCGACATGGGCCCCGTGGTCAGCCAGGCCCAGCTGGAGCAGGACCTCTCCTACGTGGAAATCGCCAAGGCCGAAGGCGCCGTGCTGGCGGCGGGCGGCACGGCTGCCGCCTGCCACACCGGCAGCGGCAACCAGGGCTACTACATGGCACCCACGCTGTTCGTGGACACCCAGGCCGGCATGCGCATCAACCGCGAGGAAGTCTTCGGCCCCGTGGCCAGCGTCATCCGCGTCAAGGACTACGAAGAGGCCCTGGCCGTGGCCAACGACACGCCCTTCGGCCTGGCCGCGGGCATCGCCACCACCAGCCTCAAGCACGCCACCCACTTCAAGCGCCACAGCCAGGCCGGCATGGTCATGGTCAACCTGCCCACGGCCGGCGTGGACTACCACGTGCCCTTCGGCGGCCGCAAGGGCAGCAGCTACGGCCCGCGCGAGCAGGGCCGCTACGCGCAGGAGTTCTATACGACGGTGAAGACGGCGTATACGCTGGCCTGAACGGCATCCGGCTGGCGGGGAAAAAGCACCTTTCGAGGTGCTTTTTCATTGGGAGGGTGCCGGGGGACAGCAGCCAGGGACGCGCCGAGCGCAGCGAAGGCCCGGGCAAGCTCCCCGCAAGCGCCACGGCGCAGGTTGCCCCGCAGCGCAGCGAAGGGGTCGCGGACATTCGGGTCGCCTTCTTTGCCCCGCTTTCTTGGCGAGTCAAGAAAGCGGGTCGGCCGCCGGGCCGAAACCCGGCCTCGAAAAACAGCCACCCGGCAGCACCCCGGACAGGCCATCCAACTATGAAGACGGCGTCTGCGCCGGCCTGAGCCAGGCCACGGTGCAGCCATCCGCAAAAAAGCAAATGCGGATGGCTTTTTTATTCTTCGTTGCGCCCCCATCCATTTCCCGCGCACGAAAACGCCAGCACGTGCAGAGTTCCCGGCCATTGCGCCACGGCCGCACGTAGCCTCGCTCTTTCCGATTTATCACCCCCCGGCCGGCACAGTCCACATTCTTTCTTTCCTTGTTTACGTCCGATGGGGATTCAGGGGCGTGAAGGTACCGTGATGAAAAACCCTCGCTTCTCGGCCATTTTCGGCTGGTGTTCCGTGCTATTCGCCTGGACTTGCTGGGCACTGGCCTATATGCTGGCCAGCTGGTGGTGGGCAATCGTCTCGTTGATTCCCTATCTGATCTACCAGGCCTTCCTCAACAAAGACGGACATGACGGCGGCCCATGAATTCTGGCCTGCCAATCGTTTCAGCCCAGGAATCCCAAAGAGGCCCACATCGGGGGCATGCGAAAGATCCGCGCGCCATGGCCCCGCTGGGCCTATGCACCGTGGCGCGCAACAGGCGCGCCCTGGCGACCCCGCCCACAGCATCCATCGGACATGGGTGCAACCGCATGATTCCCGCCGCCGCAGCCTCTGCCGGCCTGGACAGTGTGCATGCCGTCCATCCGCACGACAATCCACAGGTCCATGCAGCCCAGAAAACATGCCCCCAGACGCCCGCGCGCGTCCCTGAAGACCCCGCCCACCGATGGCGCCCCCTCGCGCCTGCTGTGCTTCAACAAGCCCTACGGCGTGCTCAGCCAGTTCACGCCCGAAGGCCGCTGGCGCGGGCTCAAGGAGTACATCGACGTGCCCGGCGTGCACGCGGCAGGCCGGCTCGATGCCGACAGCGAAGGGCTGCTTCTGCTGACCAACGACGGGCCGCTGCAGGCGCGCATCGCCGATCCGCGCTTCAAGATGGAAAAGACCTACTGGGTGCAGGTGGAGGGGCTGCCCGACGAGGCCGCGCTGCAGGCCCTGCGCCAGGGCGTGCAGCTCAATGACGGCATGACGCTGCCCGCGCGCGCCCGGCTGCTGCTGCCGCAGCCCGTGCTGTGGCAGCGCGACCCGCCGATCCGCGTGCGCCAGAACATTCCCGACTGCTGGATCGAGCTGGTCATCCGCGAAGGCCGCAACCGCCAGGTGCGCCGCATGACGGCCGCCGTGGGCCACCCCACGCTGCGGCTGGTGCGCGCGGCCATCGGGCCCTATACGCTGGACGGGCTGGAGCCCGGCCAGTGGAGGGATGTGGAGCCCGCCTAGGAGCCGGGATTTTCGGGGGTCGCCGCAGCCTTCCAGCGCGCAAGGCCAAGCCACGGATGAAAGTGCCGCGCCTCGCCCACTTCCACGCGCTCCACACTGCCCGCCAGCAGCGGCCACAGGCGCTGCAATTGCGCAGAGCGCTGCTGCGTGCAGCGCCGTGCGCGGGCCAGCAGTTCGCTGCCCTGGCCCAGCAGGCGCGACAGTTCGCGCCGGTGCGGCGGCGGCAGGCATTGGGCGCCGGCCAGCATCAGCCAGGAAGGCGAATGGCCCGCCTGGGCCGGGCCGCTGGCGGCGAACTGCTCCAGAAGGGCCACATGGGCGCTGAGCAAGGGCCCGGGCGGCTTCTCGGCCAGCATGATGTGCAGCACGCTGCCTTCGATGCGGTAGCGCGCCGGCACCAGCGCATGCTGGACCGAATTGCCGGAGCGCGTGCTCTGGCGATGGCGGACGGCGCGGCCGCCCTGCTCCAGCAAGGGCTGCAGCAGTTCGACCAGGGCCTGCTCGCGCTGCGCCGTGGGCGCCTCGTGGAGCACGATGCGCAGCGGCACGGCCTCGTAGCCGCGCAACTGGTCGCGCCAGGCCATCCAGCCTGCCGTGTCGGGGCCGCCCAGCAGCACGGCCAGCAGGACCGCGATGGCGCCCACGCCCGCGCCCACCCACCAGGCCTCGGCCACCGGCTGCCGCGCGCCCAGCAGCCAGCCGGCACACCACACCAGCGCCCCGGTGCAGGTGGCGGCCAGCAGCCCCAGCACCAGGGGCAGAAAGGGCGCACCGTCCAGCCGCTCGGGCAGCAGGACCAGCACGGCCACGCAGACCATGCCCGCGCACAACCACACGGCCCACCAGCCGGCAACGGGCAAGGGCCGGCCAAACCGCCGATGCCACAGCCACCGGCCCGCGCGGCCCAGCGGCAGGGCCACCAAGGCCGCAGCCACCAGGGCGATGAACAGCGGCGCGAACACCCACAGCGCCAGCAGCCCCAGGACCGCCGAAAACGCGAGCCCCAGCGCCAGCATGCTCAGGCCTTCTTGAGGAACTCCGACTTGAGCAGCATGGAGCCCAGTTCGGTCTTGCAGTCCACGTTGTGGCCGTCGGCGCCATCGACCAGGCGGATGCCCTTGATCTTGCTGCCCTTCTTGAGCACGGAGGACGAGCCCTTGACCTTGAGGTCCTTGACCAGGATCACCGCATCGCCGTCGGCCAGCGCATTGCCGTTGGCATCGCGCACGATGCCGTCGCCTGCGCTGGCTTCGCCGGCCTCTTCATCGGCGTGCATCGGCCATTCGAAGGCGCAATCGGGGCAGATGTAGCTGGCGGCGTCGGGATAGGTGTTTTCAAGGCCGCACTGGGGGCAGGCGGGTGTGGTCTGGGGCATGGGATTGAACAGATTCGGTGAAGACAAAAGGGGCGCGGCGGGCGCGCCGTACCTGGCGATTGTCGCCCCTGCCCCCGCAGGCATGCCCCGGCAAACCCGAGCGGCCTGCTACGCTGCACGCCACTCTTTGCTTTTTCCCCATGGATACGCTGACCCCCTTGCGCGCCTTCCGGCGCATCGTAGAACTGGGCTCCATCGCCAAGGCGGCCGACGCGCTGGACCTGTCCTCGGCCGCGCTGAGCAAGCAGCTGCGCGCGCTCGAAGCCCATCTGGGTGCCGTGCTGATCCAGCGCACCACGCGCCGCATGAGCCTGACCGACACGGGCCAGGCCTACTACGCCGAATGCTGCAGGCTGCTCGACGAATTCGACGCACTGGAACAGTCGGTGCGCGCCCAGTCGCAGCAGGTGACCGGGCGGCTTCGCGTGAACGCTCCGCTGTCGTTTGCGCTGAGCACGCTGTCGCCGCTGCTGGCGCGCTTCATGCAGCGCCATCCGCAGCTGCAGATCGACCTGTCCATGGAAGACCGGCTGGTGGATGCGGTGGGCCAGGGCTTCGATGTGTCCATCCGCCTGAGCGCGGAGCTGGCGGACTCCTCGCTGATCGCGCGGCGCCTGGCCTCGCTGTCGCAGATGCTGTGCGCGGCCCCGTCCTATCTGCAGGCGCATGGCCGCCCGGCCAGTGCCGCCGGGCTGCGCGGCCATGCGCTGCTGAACTACAGCTTGGCGCATGCGCCCCGCGAAGCGGGCGAGAGTCCCCAGGCGCCGTCCGAGGCACGCGCCAACGTCAACAACAGCCTGATGCTGCGCGACCTGCTGGTGGCGGGCCTGGGCATTGGCGCCCTGCCCTCGTTCCTGGCGCGGCCGGCGATTGCGGCAGGCCAGCTGGTCGCACTGGACCTTGCGGACCAGGCCGCACAGGCCCGCCATGTCTACGCGGTCTATCCCACACAGCGTCACCTGCTGCCCAAGGTGCGCGCCTTCGTGGACTTCCTGGCCGAGGAACTGCCTGCCGCCATGGGCGAGGATTGTTGACGCCGCGTTAAGAGTTCCTCAAGCGCGCGCCCCTTATTCGCGCGGGGCATGCGGCCTACGCTTGCCGTCCATCAGCCATGAAGGACCGCACATGAATTCCACACGCCTTTCCGCCCTGCTCGTCGCCATCGCCGCCACGCTCGGTCACCCCGCCGCCCAGGCCCACGGCAGCCACGAGCCTCCGGCCGGCGCGCGCCAGGACGTGGGCACCAGCCCCTGGGGGCCGGCCGACGAGATCGGCCGCCTGAACCTGATCACGCCGGCCTCGCGCGCGGCCATCCTGCAGCGCATCACGGGCGGGCAGGTCTATGACCTGGCCACCGAGTACTACGTGGGCATGCCCAGCTGGCAGGATGCGGGCGATCCGCACTACCAGTTCTGGATGACGCACACGCCGCGCGGCACCGTGGTGGACGACCCCATGAACGTGGGCAAGGACATGAACGCCACGCGCAGCTACACGGGCACGGCGTTCTCCATGTACAGCCACACGGGCACGCACATTGACGCGCTCAACCACTTCGGCATCCGTGGCCGCATCTGGAACGGCTTCAGCGCCGACGAGCACCTGGGCGACCGGGGCTGGCAGCGCACCGGCATCGAGAAATTCCCGCCGCTGGTGGCACGCGGCGTGCTGATCGACGTGGCCGCCGCCAAGGGCATGGACATGCTGCCCGACCAGTACCGCATCACGCGCCAGGACCTGAAGGACGCGCTCCAGCGCCAGGGCGTGACCCTGCAAAAGGGCGACATCGTGCTGATCCGCACGGGCCGCATGAAGCTCTACGGCCAGCCCCAGGCCTACATGGCCAGGCCTCCGGGCCTGGGCCTGGACGCAGCACGCTTCCTGGCCGAGGACGGCGGCGCCATGGTCGTCGGCGCCGACAACCTGAGCCTGGAGACCTTCCCCTCGGAGGTGGATGACGACTACGTGCCCCTGCACTCCTACCTGCTGGCCCAGCAGGGCATCCCCATCATGGAGCTGGTGGCCCTGGACGAGCTGTCGCGCGACAAGGTCTACGAGTTCGCCTTCATCGGCGGCCCGCTGAAGATCCGCGGCGGCGACGCCGCGCCGCTGCGGCCGATCGCCATCCCCGTGCGCTGAGCGCCAGCACCCCGCCAAGGTCTCAGAGCGACTGCCCCATCTTGCGCAGGAAGCGTTCGCAGGCATCGAGCTGCGACAACTCGACGAACTCGTCGGGCTTGTGTGCCTGCTCGATGGAGCCGGGGCCGCAGACCACGGTGGGGATGCCGGCGTTGTGGAACAGGCCGGCCTCGGTGCCGTAGGCCACCTTGCGCTTTTCCTGGTCGGCGGTCAAGGCGCGCACCAGCTGGGTGATGGCGGCCTCCTCCGAGGCTTCCAGCGCCGGGGCGCTGGCGCCGGTCTCGATCTCGATGCGGGCGTCGGCGAACTCGGCGCGCATGCGCGGCAGCAGCTCGTCGCGCACATAGGCCACGACCTGGGCCTGGATGCCGTCCACCGACATGCCGGGCAGGTTGCGGAATTCATAGGCGAATTCGCACAGCTCGGGAATGGTGTTGACCGCGATGCCGCCCTGGATCTGGTTGGTGGTCATGGTGGTGAAGGGCACGTCGAAGAACTCGTCGTAGGGGCCGTGCGCCTTGAAATGGTCGGCGATGTCGCGGATGCGGCAGATCAGCCGCGCCGCGTATTCGATGGCATTGCTGCCGCGCGGCGTGAGCGACGAGTGCGCGGCCTTGCCGTGCACGCGGCAGCGGTAGAGGTTGATGCCCTTGTGCGCCACCACGACCTGCATGCTGGTGGGCTCGCCGACCACGCAGCCGTCGAAGCGCGCGCCCTCGGCTTTGAGCTGGTTGATCATCACGGGCGCGCCCGCGCAGCCGATTTCCTCGTCATAGGAGAAGGCCAGGTGCACGGGCCTGGCGCGCTGCGTGGCCAGGAATTCGGGCACCAGGGCCAGCGAGGCGGCGATGAAGCCCTTCATGTCGCAGCTGCCGCGCCCATACAGGCGCCCGCCCTTTTCGGTGAGCGCAAAGGGGTTGGTGCTCCACTGCTGGCCATCGACCGGCACCACGTCGGTATGGCCGGACAGCACGATGCCACCCTGCGTTTCGCCATTGCTGGCCGGCAAAGTGGCGAACAGATTGGCCTTGGCGCCGTCCGGAGAGTGGAACAATCGGGCACTCACGCCCAGCGTGGCCAACTCGTCGCGTACACACTCGATCAGGGCCAGGTTGGAATTGCGGCTGGTGGTGTCGAATGCGACCAGCGTTTCCAGCCAGCCGCGGGTGTTTTTCCAGGTAGTCATGTGGTTTGATCTGCGCCATGGCCTGCGCCGCCCTTCGTGGACGACGCAGGCCATGGCATAGGCATTGCGTATGGCGAAGCAGTGTACGCCCGGGTCGCGGCCCGGGCAGGCACGCCGCCCCATGCCCCGGGCGTGACTGCCGCCTTTTCAATCCCTTTTCGGAAATGGACCCTGCCTTGACCCAGCAAACCGTCTCGACCCGCAACATCGTGGCCGCCGTCATCGGCAACGCGCTGGAGTGGTATGACTTCCTGGTGTTCGCCTTCATGACGCCCATCGTCGCCAAGCTGTTCTTCCCCAGCAATCCCTACAATCCGGACGACAACATCAACCGCATCCTGATGACCACGGCCGTCTTCGGCGTGGGCTTTTTCATGCGGCCCGTGGGCGGCATATTGCTGGGCCTGTACGGCGACCGCAAGGGCCGCAAGGCGGCCATGGTGATGGTGACGGGCCTGATGGCCGTGGCGATCGCGCTGATCACGCTGGCGCCCACCTATGCGGCCGTGGGCATCCTGGCGCCGCTGTTCATCGTGCTGGCGCGGCTGCTGCAGGGCTTCGCCGCAGGCGGCGAGTTCGGTACCTCGACGGCGCTGCTGATCGAGCTGGCACCGCCCGGCAAGCGCGGCTTCTACGGCTCCTGGCAGATGGCCGGCCAGATGCTGGCCCTGCTGATCGGCGCGGCCACGGGCACGCTGATCACCGAGATCTTCACCGAGGCGGAGCTGATGGCCTGGGCCTGGCGCCTGCCGTTCGCCGTGGGCCTGCTCATCGTTCCCGTGGCGCTGTACATCCGCCGCCATGTGGAGGAGCCCGAGGTCTTCAAGGAAATGCAGGCCGCGCAGCAAAGCGGCAAGGCGCGCCAGATCGGCATCATGGAGATGCTGCGCACCCATGCGCGCGAGACCCTGGTGGGCATGGGCCTGGTGGTCACGGCCACGGTGTCCATTTACATCACCTTCACCTACCTGGTGACCTATGCCACGGTGACGCTGAAGCTGCCCATGCGCGATGCCTTCATGGTGCAGATGGCCGGCGCCGCGCTGATGGTGGTGATCATGCCCTTCTTCGGCGCCCTGTCGGACCGCGTGGGCCGCCGCGTGCTGACCATCGGCTCGCTGATCGGCTACCTGGTGGTGCTCTACCCGCTGTACGCCTGGCTGACCGACGGACCCACGGTCCAGAAGCTGCTGGTCACCCAGCTCGTGGTCTGCGTCTTCGTGGCCGTGTTCTTCGGCGTGTTCAGCACGGTGATGGCCGAGCTGTTCCCGCCCCAGGTGCGCTCGGCCGGCATGTCCATGGCCTACAACGTGGCGGTGATGATCTTCGGCGGCTTCGCCCAGTTCATCGTGACCTGGCTGATCCGCTCCACGGGCTCGCCCATGGCGCCGGCCTTCTACGTGATGTTCGGCGTGACGCTGGGCCTGCTGGCGGCCTTCTTCATCAAGGACCGCAGCCTGCGCTGATTCCCGGCAGCCGGTGCGCGGCGCGCCACTGCCGCGCATGCCCCTGCACGGGGCCTGCGCACCGCCCGTGCACCATGCCCGGGCATGCCGGCCACCCGCCCCGCACCACGGCGGGCAGGCCCGCCCGGGCCCGCAGGTTTCATGCGGAAAAAGTCAGGGCTGATCCTCTCTGGAGTGCCGCAAACCTGCAGGGAATACCCTCTCCTGGCACGTCTTTCGCTTGTCTACATTCTTGCATGCAAGTTGTAAATCTACTTGCATACAAGATTCCACAACTTGCGAAAGACGACTATGCGCCGCTTTGCCAGATCACTGTTCGGACAGGTGGTGATCGCACTCATCCTGGGTGTGCTCGCCGGACTGCTGGCCCCCGAATGGGCCGTGAAACTCAAACCCCTGGGCGATGGCTTCATCAAGCTCATCAAGATGATCATTCCCGTGCTGGTGTTCTGCGTCGTGGTGCATGGCATCGCGGGCGCGGGCGATCTCAGGCGCGTGGGCCGGGTCGGCGTCAAGGCGCTGATCTACTTCGAGGTGCTGACCACCATCGCCCTGGTGCTGGGCCTGGTGCTGGCCTTCGTGTTCCAGCCGGGCGCGGGCATGAACGTGGACCCGAGCAAGCTCGATGCCTCGGCCATGAGCGCCTACGCCAGCAATGCCGACAAGCTGACCAGCGGCGGCACGGTCGATTTCCTCATGAAGCTCATCCCCACCACCGTGGTCCAGGCCTTTGCCACGGGCGACGTGCTGCAGGTGCTGCTGTTCGCCGTGCTGTTCGGCTGCGCGCTGACCATGCTGGGCGAGCGCGGCGCGCCCGTGCACGCGCTGATCGACACGCTGTCCAACGTGCTGTTCAAGATCATGGGCATCCTCATCAAGCTGGCGCCGCTGGGCGTGCTGGGCGCGATCTCGTTCACCGTGGGCCAGTACGGCATCGGTTCGCTCAAGCAGCTGGGCATGCTGGTGCTGCTGTTCTACGTGGCGGTGATCTTCTTCGTCTTCGTGGTGCTGGGCCTGGTGATGCGCCTGTCGGGATTCAGCCTGTTCAAGCTGCTGCGCTATCTGCGCGAGGAGCTGATGGTGGTCTTCGCCACCACCTCGTCGGACAGCGTGCTGCCCCAGATCATGGCCAAGCTGCGCAACATGGGCGTGCGCGACTCCACCGTGGGCCTGGTGATTCCCACGGGCTACTCGTTCAACCTGGACGCCTTCTCCATCTACATCACGCTGGCCGCCGTGTTCATCGCCCAGGCCACGAACACGCCCATCGGCATGGCCGACCTGCTGACCATCCTGGCCATCGCGCTGGTGACCTCCAAGGGCGCGCACGGCGTGCCGGGCTCGGCCATCGTGGTGCTGGCCGCCACGCTGCACGCGATTCCGGCCATTCCCGCCATCGGCCTGGTGCTGGTGCTGTCGGTGGACTGGTTCATGGGCATCGCCCGCGCCCTGGGCAACCTGATCGGCAACTGCGTGGCCACCGTGGCCATCGCCGCCTGGGAAGGCGACATCGACCGCGAGCGCGCCCATGCCGTGCTCGACGGCCTGGCCGACAATCGGGAGTCCGCCGAAGCGAACGCCGCAGCGCCGTCCGCTCCCGTCCAAGCACCGCACCAAGACCCGCAATGACACCTGTCAGCCCCCAGCACATCGCCGAGCGCGTCGTCGAAGCCATCCTGGCCCAGAAACTGGCGCCCGGCGAACGGCTGGGGGAGCAGGAGCTGGCCGACAACTTCGCGGTCAGCCGCACCATGGTGCGCGAGGCGCTGATGCAGTTGCAGGCGCGCGGCTTCGTGCAGGTGCAGCCCCGGCGCGGCTGGTACGTGGTCCAGCCCTCGGCCGAGGACGCGCAGGACGCCTTCGCGGCACGCCGCATCATCGAGACCGGCATCCTGGGCGAAGCCGGCCGCCCCCTGCAAAGCGTGATCGGCCAGCTGCGCCGCCACATCGCCCAGGAGCAGCAGGCCATCGCGGGCGCCGACGCGGCCACGCGCGCCTTCCTGCTGGCCGACTTCCATGTCTGCCTGGCCGAGCAGATGGGCCACCGCCTGCTGGCGCAGACGCTGCGCGACCTCACGGCACGCACCACGCTGGCGGCCACGCTCTACCAGTCCACGCACAGCGCCAGCCAGTCCTGCGCCGAGCACGAGCGCATCGTCGCCGCCCTGGAGGCCGGCGACACCGAAGGCGCCAAGGCCCTGCTGCTGGAGCACATCGGCACGGTGGAAAGATCGCTGGAGATCCGCCCGGCCGAGGCGGCAGAAGCCGGCGACCGCCTGCGTGCCACGCTGGCACCCGTGCTCAAGGGATAACCCTGTGTCGAAGCGGGCGCAAATGCCCGCCATCCGTGGCGAAAACGCCAATCCGGCCCCTGCGGCACGCACTGTCATGGTGCCGACACGAACCACTGGATAACCTGCTGGGCTGGCGCATTGCGCCGTTCATCAACCCATCAGTGCCTCGGATATGACCCAACGTCCTATGTCCTTCTCCCGTTCTCCCCTCCTCGCGTCCCTGTGCGCGGCCGTGGTCCTTTCGGCCTGCGGCGGTGACGGCGGCTCGTTCTACCTCACCCTGGACGGCAAGCAGCCCCAGGTGATCGCCCACCGCGGCTTCTCGGGCAAGTTCCCCGAACAGACCCGCATGGCCTACGAGGCCGCCGCCGACGCGGGCGCGGACATGCTCGAGCTGGACATGCACATGACCAAGGACTGCCAGCTGGTGGCCCGCCACAACGCCTGGCTGAGCGACAGCACCAACGTCGCCGAGGTGGCCAAGACCAACGCCGAGGTGGCGCGCCGCCAGCGCACCACGGCCGGCGTGCTGGTCAACGTGAAGTACCCGGCCATCCCCGCCAACGGCCCCTCGAAATACCTGAGCGACCAGCTCGACCCCAGCGATCCCAAGTCCGTGCTCAAGGCCCTGGTGGTCGATGGCGAGGACCACCGCAACGACTGGTCCATCAGCGACTTCACGATGCAAGAGCTGCGCAGCTGGCTGGGCGGCACCATCCTGGACAACCGCAACGAGCGCCCCACGGAGTGGAACGGCAAGCTGCCGCTGATCAGCGCCCAGGACGTGATCGACATCGCCGCCGCCAAGGGCAAGGCCCAGGGCCGCACCATCCCTGTCTACGCCGAGACCAAGAACCCCTACTGGAACAACCAGCAGGCGATCGCCAACGGCTGCGGCGCACCGGGTTCGCGCCCCTTCGAGGACGCCGTCATCAAGCTGCTGGAGCAAAACAGGCTCAACACCAAGGAGTCGCCCATCTACATCCAGAGCTTCGACCCGGCCAGCCTCAAGTACCTGCGCCAGGCGGGCATGAAGGCCAAGGGCGTGCAGCTGATCGACGGCAACGACTTCAGCCTGCGCGACGGCTCCATGGTCTACATCACCAACGACGAGTGGACCTTCATCAGCGGCCGCCCCTACAGCTGGACCCTGGCCGGCGACGCCCGCACCTTCGCCGCCATGCTCACGCCCGCGGGCCTGGCCGAGATCAAGACCTATGCCGACGGCATCGGCCCCTGGAAGCCGCAGGTCCTGGCCCATTCCGTCGTGCCCTACAAGGACGGCGCCGGCCTCAAGGACGTGAACACCGTCAAGGACACGGGCCTGATCCGCGAGGCCCACAAGGCCGGCCTGATCGTGCACAGCTTCACCTTCCGCAACGAGCCGGGACGCCTGGCCGGCCTGTACAAGGGCGACCCCGTGCAGGAATACCTGGCCTACTACCGCCTGGGCATCGACGGCGTGTTCACCGACTTCACGGACACGGCCGTGGCGGCGCGCAAGGCCTACAACAAGGAAATCGGGCTCTGAGGACCCATCCCGCTGACCCATGACAAGGCGCCTCGTGCGCCTTGTTTTTGGGCGCGGCATCGGGCATCCAACCGAACGGAGGCACACTTGTACGGCATGAACAGATACGCAATATCGGCCGCTTTTTTGGCTGGGTCCGTCCTTGCCGCCCATGCCGACCAGACAACGTTTCAGAACGATCTTTCAGCCTGCGTGTCGATCACAGCGACGAAGACTTCGACAGAGTCCAATGTGGTGTGGGTGAACACCGATGTTCAACTGCGCAAATCGATTGGCGAGTGTGGATGCCTTTCGGCTCTGGCGACCTACACGAGCAGCGTGAACCGAGGGGGCGTCCGGCAGGTACTGCAGGAAGGCCTGATCGACCTGGGCAGCGGGGGAGAGAGAAAACTCGTCCTTGCGACCGACCCGGCCCTGGTCGCCAACAAGGAGGTGCGGGTTCGGCTGGCGTGCACCGGGCCCTTGTAGGGCGCCATTGCGCCACACAGTAGCGCACCGCTAGCGCAGCAGATACCGCTCGGCATAGATCTGCCGCGCCCGCCCCATGTGGCGCAGGGCCAGGTCATGCAGCACGTCGCGCTCGCCGGCCTGCAGCGCGGCCACCATCTGCGCGTGTTCCTGGCGCGCCACCACCAGCGCGTCCTGGTCGGCAATCGCATAGGCCCGCGCGGGAAAGCTCAGCCAGTCGTGCAGGCGGATCGACTCCTGCAGATACGGGTTGTCGCACAGGCCGTAGAACAGGCGGTGGAAGGCCATGTTGGTGCGGTGGATGGCGATCAGGTCGCCGGACTCCACGGCCAGCGCATGGTCCTGCGCGGCCTGGGCCACGGGCTGCAGGCGTTCGGGCGGCACGGGCAGGCGCATGGCCTGCACGGCGGCCGCGTGCAGCACGCTGCGCAGGTGGTACAGGTCCTCCAGGCTTTGCGCATCGAAGCGCCGGATGCGCGCGCCCAGGTGGGGCGGCTTGACCACCACGCCCAGGCGCTGCAGCTCGGTCAGCGCGGCGCGCACCACGTGGCGCTTGGCGTCGTAGTCTTCCATCAGGTGGTCTTCGATCAGCCGCGTGCGGGGCAGGATGTTCCCGCGGATGATGTCCGTCTCTATGGCGGCGATCACGGCCGCCACCTGCGGCGGCAGCGCCGCATGCGGAAAAGCGGCGTCCTTTTCCCGGCCTGATCGCTGTTGCTTGCTCATGTCTCTTCGTTCTTTCCGGCGGTGCGCGAGGCGCATTCGAGGCATGCGCCAAGCCTGCATCTTATTGATAGTTTCATCGCCTTTCTTGGCGACAACGTGCTCGTTGAGTTTCGCGCCACGCACTCCTAGACTGCGCCGCAAGTCCACTCAGGAAAGCGCCCCATGGCCTGCCCGCACGCCGCCGACATCATCAGCATCGATCCCGCCAACGGGCAGGAGATCGCACGCATCGCCACCACCACGCCCGAGGAGCTCGACGCCACCGTGGCCCGGGCCTGGCAGGCCTTCCACCACAGCGGCTGGAAGTCGCTGCTGCCGCACAAACGCGCCCTGGTGCTGCAGGCCATCGCCGACGGACTGGCGGCCGAGAAGGAGTCGCTGGCCCGGCTGCAGATGCGCGACAACGGCAAGCCCCTGGGCGAATGCCGGGGCATGGTGGAGTCGGCCATCGGCACCTTCCGCTACTACGCCGGCGTCTGCGAGACGCTGGAGACCGACGTGACGCCCGCGCGCGGCGACTATGTGTCCTTCACCGTGCTGGAGCCCTTCGGCGTGGTGGCGGCCATCACGCCGTGGAACTCGCCCATCATGAACGACGCCACCAAGGTGGCGCCCGCGCTGGCGGCGGGCAATGCCGTCATCCTCAAGCCCTCGGAGGACGCGCCCCTGCTGGCGCCCGAGCTGGCGCGCATCGCGCTGGCGGCCGGCCTGCCGCAGGACCTGCTGCAGGTGGTGCAGGGCCGGGGCGCCGACGTGGGCGCGGCCCTGGTGGCGCATCCGGGCGTGCGCATGGTCTCCTTCACGGGCGGCACGGCCTCGGGCCGGGCCATCGCCCGCGTGGCCGGCGACCGGCTGGTGCCCACGGCGCTGGAGCTGGGCGGCAAGTCGCCGCACGTGGTGTTCGCCGATGCCCACCGCGCGCATGCCGTGGCGGCCGTGGTGGCGGGCATCTTCGGCTCGGCAGGCCAGTCCTGCGTGGCCGGTTCGCGGCTGTTCATCGAGCAGGGCATCTATGACGAAGTGCTGGAGCAGGTGGTGGCGCGCGCCAGGGGCCTGCGCCTGGCCCTGCCCGATGCCGAGGGCGTGGAGATGGGCCCGCTGGCCTCGTTCCACCACCGCGCCCGCGTGGCCGCCTTCGTGGACCGCGCGCGCGCCGAGGGCGGCCGCGTGCTGTGCGGCGGCGCTGCGCCCACGGGGCCGGAATTCGACGATGGGGCCTTCTACCTGCCCACGGTGATCGACGGCCTGCCGGCCAGCGCCGCATCGTGCCAGGAGGAGGCCTTCGGCCCCGTGCTCGTGGCCCTACCCTTCCAGGACGAGGCCGACCTGATCGCCCAGGCCAACGGCACGGCCTTCGGCCTGGCCTGCGGCATCTGGACCGAGAACTTCCAGCGCGCCTGGCACATCGGCCGCGCGCTGGAGGCCGGCTCGGTCTGGATCAACACCTACAAGCAGTCCGTGGCCAGCACGCCCTTCGGCGGCTTCAAGAACAGCGGCATCGGCCGCGAAAAGGGCATAGCCGGGCTGCGCCTGTACGCCCAGGTCAAGAGCATGTACTTCGGGCTGCATGCGCAGCCGCTGTCCGTCGCCAAGTGAAGCCCTTTCCCACCGCATCGGAGAACACCGCCATGAACCAGAGCACTCCCGTCGCCATCTACGGCCTGGGCAATATGGGCTACCCGCTGGCCGAGCGCATCGGCCGCCAGTTCGCCATCCAGGTCTTCGACCTCAATGCCGCGCAGCTGCAGCGTGCGAAGGACGGCTTCGGCGCCACGCCCATTGAGGCCCCCGAGGACCTGTCGGCCACGTACACCGTGGTGCTGTGCCTGCCCTCGCCGGCCATCTCGCTGGCCGTGCTCGCGCAGATCGCGCCCCGGCTGCCGCGCGGCGCCGTGGTGGTGGAGACCAGCACGGTCAATCCCGAGCACATCCATGCGCAGCAGAAACTGCTGGCGCCGTATGGCGTGGACCTCATCGATGCCTCCATCATGGCCGGCGTGGGCCAGATGGTGGCGGGCACGGCATCCCTGGCGCTGGGCGGATCGCAGGAGGCCATCGCACGCGTGCAGCCGGTGCTGGACGCCATCGCGGGCCGCCAGACCTGGTTCGGCGCGCTGGGCGCAGGCGCGGCGGCCAAGGTGATCAACAACGCCGTGGCCCACGCGGTGATGGTCGTCGTGGCCGAGGCCGGCGCCATGGCCACGGCCGCCGGCGTGCAGTGCGACAAGCTCATCGCCCTGCTGTCGGATGCGCAGATGGGCCTGCACCGTCCGCTGACCTACCGCTATGCCGAGCGCATCGTCCAGGGCGACTACGCGGGCGGCATGCCGCTGGATGCCGCGCGCAAGGACTCGGTGCTGGCCCTGCAATTGGCCCAGACGCTGGGCGTGCCGCTGTTCGCCATACAAGGCTCGCACAGCGTCTACGACATGGCGGCCGCCGCCGGCTATGGCCGCGAGGACTATGCCGCCGTGGCCAAGCTGTGGGCCGGCTGGGGCTGCCCCACCGTCCCCGCCGCCTGAGCGCCCCCGGACGCGGCCCTTCATTCCACAAGGAGACATATGAGCATCCCCACCCCGACCACCCGCCGCCGCACGCTGTCGCTGTGCCTGGGCGCCCTCGCCCTGGCCGCAGGCCCTGCCTTCGCCGCCTGGCCCGAAAAGCCCATCGAACTCGTCGTGGGCTTCGCGGCCGGCGGCGGCACCGACATCACGGCGCGCACGCTGGCCGTGCACCTGGGCAAGCATCTGGGCACGCAGGTGGTGGTGTCCAACAAGCTGGGCGCCTCGGGCGAGCTGGGCCTGGCCTATGTGGCCAAGGCCGCGCCCGACGGCCATGTGATCGGCATGACGAACATGCCCGGCCTGGTGACCCTGCCGATCGAGCGCCGCACCCAGTTCAAGCCGGCCGACTTCACCTATATCGCCAACCTGGTGCGCGACCCCAGCGCCTTCAGCGTGCTGGCCGACAGCAGGTACAAAAGCCTGGCCGACCTGATCGCCGACGCCCGGGCCCGGCCCGGCGAGATCAGCTACGGCTCCACGGGCGTGGGCACCGACGACCACCTGGCCATGGTGCTGTTCGAGCGCCTGACGGGCACGCGCCTGAACCACGTGCCCTACAACGGCGCGGGCCCGCTGCGCACGGCCGTGCTGGGCGGCCATGTGACCATCGGCGGCATGAACCTGGGCGAGGTCATGCCCTTCGAGAGCAAGGTGCGCATCCTGGCCCAGGCCAGTCCCGCGCGCTCCAGCCTGGCGCCCAATGTGCCCAGCTTCAACGAGCAGGGCGTGAAGCTGGTGTTCAACTCGGAGCGCGGCATCGTGGCGCCGGCCGGCCTGCCCGCCGCCGTGCAGCAGCGCCTGGCCGAGGCCCTGCGCGCCATCGCGGCCGACCCCGAGTTCCACAAGCAGATGCGCCAGCAGTTCACCGAGATGGACTATGTGGAAGGCGACGCCTGGAAGGCCCGCCTGGACAAGGCCACGGCGGATTTCACCGCGCTGTGGAAGTCGGCGCCCTGGACGGACAAGTAGCCGGCGCTGCTATGGGGCGGACGCCCGGAACTGCGCGTGGGCCGAAAAAGCGGCTTGCGCCAACTGGATATCGGCAGCGGCGATGCCGGACCTGCGCGCAGCATCCGGCCATCCATCGACCACCGCCGCGACCTCGCCCAGCACCTGCCGGGCCTGGCTGCGGTCCAGCCCGTAGAACGGCGCAGTGTCCAGCACCGTCGCCAGGCTGGGCCGGTTGTCGATGTCGTCGATGTTCAATACGTGCTCGGCCTTGTCGATGTTCGGATTGACATCGAACGCCGGGGCAAGGCGCCACCCTGACCTGCCCAGCACGAAGCCGTGATTGCGCAGGTGATCGTCACGATTGCCGACGGCGACGTTGAACACCACGCGCCTGAACAGTTGCGCCAGGTCGGCATCCGCATGCGCGCCATCGCCCTGGGCGCGGATGAACCGGGCCAGTTCCAGATAGCTGGTGCCTTCGCTGTGCGTCTTGCGCAGCAGCGTCATCGCCGAGGCATAGAAACGCCGTGCACCGTGCACACGATCGAACCTTTGCACGCAGAAGGTGTGAAAGCCATTGCTGAACCGGATCAGCTTCGCGGGCGGCACCTCCACGCCGGCCCTGCGGGCCAGTTGGTGGACGACATGCTCCCAGGCGCCCACATCCCGGTCATCATCGCGGGCCGGAAATTTGGCGATCCACAGCGAGCCGTCATCCTGCGTGAAGTTGGCCTTCGGCCTGGCCCCGCCCAGCGAGGCTCCCGGCGCGACGAGCACGGCCAGCCACTTGCGCAGCGCATCCAGATCATCGATCCGCCGGTGGCTGAGCTGGTAGGCCACGGCTTCCAGTTCGCGCAGGGTCGTTACCGGTGGGGCCGCCATTTTTTCGTCCCCCAGAAAGATCTGCGTGCCGGGTCGGCGAAAGCGCAGCGCCCCCTGGCGGGTCTGGTCCTGCACGCCGATGAGGAAGTCCCAGGCATACAGGGTGCGGGCGGGCCGCTTGTCGTCCTGGGCATGCAGCGCCTCGCGGCGCTTCATGAGCGTCTGGCCCCAGCGGTCGGGCGACGAATCCAGGAAGATGCCGAAATTGCCCAGCTCGGGCTTGGGAAAGAAGGGGTGCTCGTCCAGCGAAAGATCAGGGTCCAGAGCGAAGGCGCGAGCGTCCTTGAGCCAGTTGCGGTCGTAATGAAAGCGGATCTGGCCCCGGTCATGGGCCAGCGTTCCGACCTGGCAGGCAGGGCCGAGGTCGTCGTCGAGCCAGACTTCCAGGGCGTTGTTCTCCTGCCTGCTCATGCCGGCTCTCCAGATGGCGGCTTGCGACGCCTTGCCGCTGCCGGGGGCTCCAGCGCCAGGTCCTGGAGCTTGCGCCCCACCCGATCATCGGCCGCGAGCTGCTGGAGATCGCCTTCAAGCCCCAGCACGGCCAGCACCCTCAGGTAGGAACCCAGTGTGGCACCGGGGTCGCCTGCCTCGACCTTGTACACCGTGGTCCTGGAAATTCCCGCGCGTTGCGCGACCACCTCGTTGCTCAGCTTGCGCCGCTTGCGCGCAAGGCGCAGCCGCTCGCCCAAGTCGGAAAGCAGGCGTTGCTCCTGGGGAAAGACGACGGGTGGCTTGCGCGGCATATTCGCTATTAGAGACGAAATAGAGCCATTTTGTCCAAAATAGCGAAATCACCCTGCCATGCTGCCCAGCCCTTGCTCACCCCAGATTCGGCGCCAGCAGCCGGCGCAGTGCCTCGATGTCCATGCCCCGGCGCGCGGCCATGTCGGCCAGCTGGTCCTCGCCGATCTCGCCGACGTTGAAGTAGACGGCGTCGGGGTGGCCGATGTAGAAGCCGCTGACGCTGGAGGCCGGGTTCATGGCCAGGCTTTCGGTCAGCGACATGCCGATCTCGTCGGCCTTGAGCACGGCAAACAGGTCGGTCTTGGCGCTGTGGTCGGGGCAGGCCGGGTAGCCGGGCGCGGGGCGGATGCCCTGGTACTGCTCCTTGATGAGCTGCTCGTTGTCCAGCTGCTCGTCGGGCGCATAGCCCCACAGGTCCTTGCGCACGCGCTGGTGCAGGCATTCGGCGAAGGCCTCGGCCAGGCGGTCGGCCAGGGCCTTGAACATGATGCCGGAGTAGTCGTCCAGCGCGTCCTGGAACTCCTTGTCCTTTTTCTCGGCGCCGATGCCGGCCGTGACGGCGAACAGGCCCGCGTAGTCGGGGATGCCCGATTCCTTCGGTGCCACGAAGTCCGCCAGGCAGCGGCTGGGGCGCATCACGGGCCGGCCATCCGGGCCGTCCACGGCCTGCTTTTCGGTCTGCTGGCGCATGCCGTACCAGGTCATCAGCACCTCGCTGCGCGACTCGTCGGTGTAGAACTCGATGTCGTCGCCCACGCGGTTGGCCGGGAACAGGCCGATGGCGCCGTTGGCCTGCAGCCAGCGGCCTTCGATGATCTTCCTGAGCATGGCCTGGCCATCGGCCAGCACCTTGCGCGCCTCGACGCCGACGATCTCGTCATCGAGGATGGCCGGATAGGGGCCGGCCAGGTCCCAGGTCTGGAAGAACGGGCCCCAGTCGATGTATTCGGCGATCTCGGCCAGGTCGAAGTTGCGGAACACGCGGCGGCCCAGGGCGCGCGGCACCACGGGCGGCTGGCCGAAGTCCACGGGCGTGGCGTTGGCGCGGGCCTGCTCCAGGGTCCACAGCGGCGTCTTCTTCTTGTTGGCGTGCTGGGTGCGGACCTTGTCGTAGTCGGCCAGGACCTCGTCCAGGTACTGCTGGCGGTTCTCGCCCAGCAGGCTCTGGGCCACGCTGACGCTGCGCGAGGCATCGGGCACGTAGACCACGGGGCCTTCGTACCTGGGTGCGATCTTGACGGCCGTGTGCACGCGCGAGCAGGTGGCGCCGCCGATCAGCAGCGGGATCTTCCTGACGCGGAAGTAGTCGTCCTTGTGCATCTCGCCGGCGACGTACTGCATTTCCTCCAGGCTGGGCGTGATCAGGCCCGACAGGCCGATGATGTCCGCGCCCTCGGCCTTGGCCCGGGCCAGGATCTCGTGGCAAGGCACCATCACGCCCATGTTGATGACCTCGAAGTTGTTGCACTGCAGGACGACGGTGACGATGTTCTTGCCGATGTCGTGCACGTCGCCCTTGACGGTGGCGATGACGATCTTGCCCTTGCTGGACACATCGAGGCCCGCCGCCTCCTGCTGGCGTTTTTCCTCTTCGATGTAGGGCACGAGGTGGGCCACGGCCTGCTTCATCACGCGGGCCGACTTGACCACCTGGGGCAGGAACATCTTGCCGGCGCCGAACAGGTCGCCCACGATGTTCATGCCGTCCATCAGCGGGCCTTCGATCACATGCAGCGGGCGGCCGCCGCCTTGCACCACGATCTGCTGGTAGGCCTCTTCGGTGTCGGCAACGATGAAGTCGGTGATGCCGTGCACCAGGGCGTGCGAGAGGCGCTCGCCCACGGTCTTCGGGTTCTCGGGCGTGCCGCGCCATTCGAGCTTCTTGCTGTCGTCCTTGGCGGCGCCCTTGGCGGCGTCGGCGATCTCCAGCAGGCGTTCCGCCGCGTCGGGGCGGCGGTTGAGCACCACGTCCTCCACGCGCTCGCGCAGCTCGGGCTCCAGGTCGTCGTAGACGCCGACCATGCCGGCGTTGACGATGCCCATGTCCATGCCCGCCGAGATGGCGTGGTACAGGAACACGGTATGGATGGCCTCGCGCACGGGGTCGTTGCCGCGGAAGCTGAAGCTGACGTTGGAGACGCCGCCCGAGACCTTGGCGCCCGGCAGGTTCTGCTTGATCCAGCGCACGGCCTCGATGAAGTCCACGGCGTAGTTGTCGTGCTCCTCGATGCCCGTGGCCACGGCGAAGATGTTGGGGTCGAAGACGATGTCCTCGGGCGGGAAGCCGACCTCATCCACCAGGATGCGGTAGGCGCGCTCGCAGATCTCGATCTTGCGCTCGTAGGTGTCGGCCTGGCCCTTCTCGTCGAAGGCCATGACCACGGCGGCCGCGCCGTAGCGCTTGATCAGCCGGGCCTGGCGCTTGAACTCGTCGACCCCCTCCTTCATGGAGATGGAGTTGACGATGCCCTTGCCCTGCAGGCAGCGCAGGCCGGCCTCGATGACCTCCCACTTGGAGCTGTCCACCATGACCGGCACCTTGGCGATGTCGGGCTCGGAGGCGATCAGGTTGAGGAAGCGCACCATGGCGGCCTTGCTGTCGAGCATGGCCTCGTCCATGTTCACGTCGATGACCTGGGCGCCGTTTTCCACCTGCTGGCGCGCCACGGACAGGGCCTCCTCGTACTGCTCGTTGAGGATCATGCGCGCAAAGGCCTTGGAGCCCGTGACGTTGGTGCGCTCGCCCACGTTGACGAACAGCGTGCCCTCGCCGATGGTCACCGGCTCCAGGCCGGACAGTTTCATGGGAGGGACGGAAAGGACGGACATAGGCTCACCTGCGCGGCACAAGGGGGTTCAGGTGAGCGTCGTTGGAGATGCGAATCCGGTGCCCGAGCCTGACGGACCTCCCTCGTGGGCGGGGGCCGCTGCAACGCTCCTCGGGCGCGCCGAGATTCTACCGGGACAGGGCGGCGGGCGCAGGCCGGCCCGCCACCCGCCCTGCGCGCTCAGTGGCTGATCATCCAAGGGCGCTTGGTGGGAAAGGTCTTGGCCCCGTCGGGCGCCGTGACCGTGGAGCCGCGCTTGCTGGTGCCCGAGCAGCAGCCGCATCCCGAAGGATGGCGCATGCGCGCGTAGCTGCCCTCGGCCACGTCGCGCGAGCGCTTGGGCGCATGCCGGGCGCGTTCGTTGGTGTCGTGGGCGCGGCGCTGCTCGGGGCTGGTGCAGGCCAGGCGCGGCGCGCTGACGAAGACACGGGGCGAGGCGGCCTCGCAGGTGGGGCAGGGCGCGGGCTCGTTGCGCTGCGCGAGGCTGCGCAGCGCGTCGAACCCGCCGCATTCGGCGCAATGGTAGTCGTAGGTGGGCATGGGTGGCCTGAGCTTCACTTGTCGGGGGCGATGGGCAGGTCCACGCCGCCCGTGATGATCTTCTGCGGCCCCTCGGCCGTGGGGTTGATGTCGAAGTCGAAGATCTCCGTGGGCAGCCACAGCGTGGCGCAGGCGTTGGGAACGTCCACCACGCCGCTGATGTGGCCCTGCACGGGCGCCGTGCCCAGCAGGGAGTAGGCCTGGGCGCCGCTGTAGCCGAACTTCTTCAGGTACTCGATGGCGTTCAGGCAGGCCTGGCGGTAGGCCACGGTCACGTCCAGGTAGTGCTGCCTGCCCTTTTCGTCCACCGAGATGCCTTCGAAGATCAGGTAGTCCTTGTAGTTGGGCGTGACGGGGCTGGGCTTGAAGATGGGGTTCCTGATGCCGTACTTGGCCATGCCGCCCTTGATGAGGTTGACGCGCATGTGCACCCAGCCGGCCATCTCGATGGCGCCGCAGAAGGTGATCTCGCCGTCGCCCTGGCTGAAGTGCAGGTCGCCCACGCTCAGGCCCGCGCCGTCCACGTAGACCGGGAAATACACCTTGGAGCCGCGCGACAGGTCCTTGATGTCGCAGTTGCCGCCATGCTCGCGCGGCGGCACGGTGCGCGCGCCCTCGGCCGCGGCCTTGTCGCGCGCCTCGCCCTGCATCCGGCCCATGTGGGCGGTGTCGGCCTTGGGGGGATTGGCCAGGCCGGGGATGCGGTGCGGGTCGGTGGCGATCAGGCCGGTCTCGCGCTCGTTCCAGGCGGCCAGCATCTGGGGGTCGGGCAGGCAGCCGATCAGGCCCGGGTGGATCAGCCCCGCGAAGTTCACGCCGGGGATGTGGCGGCTCTTGGTGAACATGCCGTGGAAGTCCCAGATGGACTTCTGGGCCAGCGGGAAATGCTCGTCCAGGAAGCCGCCGCCGTTCTGCTTGGAGAAAAAGCCGTTGAAGCCCCACAGGCTGTCGTCGCGCGCGCCGATGTCCAGCAGGTCCACGACCAGCAGGTCGCCGGGCTCGGCGCCCTTGACGCCCACGGGGCCGGACAGGAAGTGCACGGTGGACAGGTCCACGTCGCGCACGTCCTCGGCGCTGTCGTCGTTCTTGATGGCGCCGCCGGTCCAGTCATAGGTCTCCAGCTTGAACTCCGCGCCCGGCTCCACCCAGACCGCCATGGGAATGTCCGGATGCCAGCGGTTGTGCACCTGCGGGTTGTCGTAGGGGGACTGGTTGAGATCGACCTTGATCAGGGTTTCGGCCATGGTGTGCTCCTTGCGATGGCGGTGGGAAAGAATCAGACGGAGAGATACGACTTGATGCGCTGCTCGTCGGTGTCGGCGCGGGCGGTCTCGTGGACCAGTCTCCCGCCCTCGATGACGAACAGCCGGTCGGCCACGTCCATGGCGAAGGAAAGCACCTGCTCGCTGACCACGATGGTGATGCGGCGCAGCTTGCGGATCTCGTTGAGCGCCTTGGCGATGTCCTTGATGATGGAAGGCTGTATGCCCTCGGTGGGCTCGTCCAGCAGCAGCACCTTGGGGTCGGTGACCAGGGCGCGCGCGATCGCCAGCTGCTGCTGCTGGCCGCCCGAGAGGTTGCCGCCCTTGCGCCGGCGCATGTCCCACAGCACGGGGAACAGCGCGTAGATCTCCTCGGGCACCTGGCGGGTCCTGGCGTTCTCCAGGCCGGTCTGGATGTTCTCCTCCACGGTCAGCGTGGGAAAGATCATGCGGCCCTGGGGCACGTAGGCGATGCCCTTGGCCACGCGGCGAAAGCTCTCGTCCTTCGTCACGTCCTGGCCGGCCACGGTGATCTGGCCGCTTCGGGCGGGCATGACGCCCATGAGGCTCTTGAACAGCGTGGTCTTGCCCATGCCGTTGCGGCCCATGATGGCCACGGTCTCGTTCTCGCGGCCCTCGAAGCTGATGCCGTGCAGCGCCTCGCTCTGGCCATAGGCCACGTACAGATCCTTGACTTGCAGCATGTGAGCTCCTTGTGCGTGCCTCAGTGGCCGAGGTAGACGTCGATGACCTTGGGATCGGCCTGCACCTTGTCCATGGGGCCCTCGGCGAGGATCTTTCCCTGGTGCATGACGGTGACCTTGTGGGCGATGCGCGCCACGAACTCCATGTCGTGCTCGATGACGATGACGGAGCGGTTCTTGCAGATGCGCTGCAGCAGCTCGGCCGTCAGTTCGCGCTCGCGGGCGCTCATGCCGGCGATGGGCTCGTCCAGCATCAGCAGCTCGGGCTCCTGCATGAGCAGCATGCCGATCTCCAGCCACTGCTTCTGGCCGTGGCTGAGCAGGCCGGCCTCGGTGTCCAGCCGGTCGCCCAGGCCGATGTCGGCGGCCACGGCCTGCACGCGCTCGCGCACGGCATCGGTGCACTTGAAGGCCAGGGCGCCGAACACGGAACGGCCCTCGGGGTAGGACACCTCCAGGTTCTGGAAGACCGACAGGTTCTCGTAGATGGATGGCGTCTGGAACTTGCGCCCTATTCCCAGGCGCACGCGCTGGTACTCGGCCATGCGCGTCAGCTCCTCGTTCTTGAACTTGATGCTGCCGGCGGTGGCGCGCGTCTTGCCGCAGATCAGGTCCAGCAGCGTGGTCTTGCCCGCGCCGTTGGGGCCGATGATGACGCGCAGCTCGTCGCGGTCGATGTACAGGTTCAGCGCGTCGATGGCCTTGAATCCGTCGAAGGAGACCGTGAGGTCTTCCACGGCCAGCGTGAAGTCGGTATTGCTCATGGTGTGCTCCGGCGTGGGGTTCAGGCGCCCTGGCGGCCCATGCCTTCGGGCCGGGGGGACACGGGCTTGGCTGCTGCGGGCAGGGATGCGGGCACTGCGGCGGGCGCGGCCACCTTCGGCGCACCGCCCTTGCGGCGGCCGTTCCACCAGGGAACGATGCGGCTTTCCCACAGCCCGGCCAGGCCCATGGGGAAGGCCATGGTCACGCCGATGAACAGGCCCGCCATGAGGAACAGCCACAGGTCGGGGAAGCTCTCCGAGAAGTAGGTCTTGCCGGCATTGACCAGCAGCGTGCCGTAGACGGCGCCCACCAGGCTCATGCGCCCGCCCACGGCGGCGTAGATGACCATCTCGATGGAGGGCACGATGCCCACGAAGCTGGGCGACATGAAGCCCACCTGCAGCGTGAACAGCGCCCCGCCGATGCCCGACAGCGCGGCCGCCAGGCAGAACACGAAGACCTTGAAGTTGGCCACGTCGTAGCCCGAAAAGCGCACGCGGTCTTCCTTGTCGCGCATGGCCAGCAGCAGGGTGCCGACCTTGCCCTTCTGGATCCAGCGGCACAGCAGGATGGCTCCCACCAGCAGGGCCACGCAGACGTAGTAGAGGACGTACTTGGCGCTGTCGGTGCGCGTGTCCCAGCCCCACAGGGTCTTGAGGTCGGTCATGCCGTTGACGCCGCCCGTATAGCCCTGCTGGCCGATGATGAGCACCGTGAGGATCAGCGCCACGGCCTGCGTGATGATGGCGAAGTACACCCCGCCCACGCGGCGCTTGAACATGGCGTAGCTCACCACCCAGGCCAGCAGCGTGGGCACGACGATGACGGCCGCCAGCGAGAACGGCAGGCTCTTGAACGGGATCCAGAACGAGGGCAGCTCGGTCAGCTGGTTCCAGTCCATGAAGTCGGGAATGCCCGGCGTGGACTGGATCTTCGTGCTGACGGGGTCGGACGCCTCCAGCTTGAGGAACATGGCCATGGCGTAGCCGCCCAGGCCGAAGAACACGCCCTGGCCCAGGCTGAGCACGCCGCCATAGCCCCAGACCATGACCAGGCCGATGGCGACGAAGGCATAGGTCAGGTACTTGCCGACCAGGTTGAGGCGGAAGATGTCCAGCGCCAGGGGCAGCACCACCGCCAGCAGGACGGTGAGCAGCACCAGGCTGGCGAGCTGGTAGCGCTGTATCCAGGCTTTGAGGGCTTGCATGGAAAGACTCCGGTGAACTCTGGGAAATCGAGGGTCAGCCAAGGCGCCGGATCAGCGGCGCACCTTGGAAGCGAACAGCCCTTGCGGACGCATCATCAGGATCAGCACGATCAGGGACAGCGTGATCACCTTGGCCATGGAGCCGGCCATGAAGAACTCGGTGATGGACTGGGTCTGGGCGATGCCGAAGGCCGAGACCACGGTGCCCAGCAGGCTGGCCGCGCCGCCGAAGGTGACCACCAGGAAGGCGTCCACGATGTACAGCGATCCCGAGGTGGGGCCGGTGGAGCCGATGGTGGTGAAGGCCGCGCCGGCCACGCCGGCGATGCCGCAGCCGATGGCGAAGGTCAGGCGGTCGGTGCGCCTGGTGTCGATGCCGATGGCGTTGGCCATGACGCGGTTGCTCACCGTGGCGCGCACCCGCAGGCCCCAGCGGCTCTTGTGCAGCGCGATCAGCACGCCGGCCGTGACCACCACGGTCAGCGCCAGCACGAACAGGCCGTTGATGGGGATGTCCAGCCCCTCGGCCGGCGCCCACGAGCCCATCAGCCAGTCCGGCAGCGTGGGGCTGACCTCTTTGGGGCCGATGAAGGTGCGAAAGCACTGCTGCAGCGCCAGGCTCACGCCCCAGGTGGCCAGCAGCGTGTCCAGCGGGCGCTTGTAGAGGTGGCGGATCAGCCCCCACTCCACCAGCCAGCCCGCCGCGAAGGCGAACAGGAAGGCGGCCACGATGGCCAGCGGGAAGTAGTAGGGCATGAACTCGGGCGCGTGCTGCGCGGTGAGCGTGGAGCCCAGGTAGATGGTGTAGGCGCCGATGGTCATGAACTCGCCATGCGCCATGTTGATCACGCCCATCTGGCCAAAGATGATGGCCAGGCCCAGGCCCATCAGCAGCAGCACGGCAAACAGGCTCAGCCCCGCGAAGCCCTGCATCAGGCCGATGTTCATCATGTCGGAAAAACTCATGGTGCTGCTCCTGCGCGCAAGCCAATCGAGAAATAGGGGACAAGCGATGCCCGCAGCGCCCCTGATTCAATCGGGGCGCCGAGCAAGAGCCGCCTCGCGGCGAGGGCGCCGTCCCCCTCCCTTGCGAAGCAAGTAGAGAGGGGGAAGCCGCGCAGCGGCTCAGGGGGTGCTTACTGATATCCCTTGGGGAAGGGATCGGGTTTGATGAGTTCGGGGGACTCGGAAACCACCTTGAACGTGCCGTCCGGCTGCCCCACGGCAATGCGCGACTTGCTCCACAGGTGGTGGTTGGCATCCACCTTCACGTAGCCTTCGGGCGCGGTCTTGAGCTCCAGCCCCGGCGAGGCGGCGACCACCTTGTCCACGTCGAAGCTCTTGGCCTTTTCCACGGCGGCCTTCCACAGCCAGGGGCCCAGGTAGCCGGCCTGGGTCACGTCGCCGATGACGGCGTTGGGGCCGTACTTGGCCTTGAAGGCGGCCACGAACTTCCTGTTGTTCTCGTTGTCCAGCGTCTGGAAGTACTTCATCGAGGAATAGAAGCCCGCGAAGTTCTCGCCGCCCACGCCGGTCATCTCGTCCTCGGTGACCGACAGCGTGACCAGCAATTGCTTGTCGCCCGTGATGCCCGCGGCCTTGAGCGCCTTGTAGAAGGCCACGTTGGAGCCGCCCACCACGGCCACGAAGATGCAGTCCGGCTTTTGCAGCTTGATCTTGTTGACCAGCGAGCCGAAGTTGGTGCTGCCCAGCGGGTAGTACTCCTCGCCGACGACCTTGCCCTTCTGGAAGTTCTCGATGTGCTTGCGCGCGATCTTCATCGAGGTGCGCGGCCAGATGTAGTCCGAGCCGATCAGGAAGAAGGTCTTGGCCTTCTTCTCGGCCTTGGCCCAGTCCAGGCTGTACAGGATCTGCTGGGTGGCTTCCTGGCCCGTGTAGATCACGTTCTTGGACTGCTCCAGGCCTTCGTAGAAGGTGGGGTAGTACAGCAGGCCGTTTTCCTTCTCGAACACGGGCAGCACGGCCTTGCGCGAGGCGCTGGTCCAGCAGCCGAAGACGGCGGCGCAGCGGTCATTGATCAAGAGCTTCTTGGATTTCTCGGCGAAGGTGGGCCAGTCGGAGGCGCCGTCCTCCTTGATCACGCGGATCTTGCGGCCCAGCACGCCGCCCATGGCATTGATCTGGTCGATGGCCAGTTGCTCGGCCTGGATGGAGCCGGTCTCGGAAATCGCCATGGTGCCCGTGGCCGAGTGCAGCTGGCCGACGACGACCTCGGTGTCCGTCACGGCCAGCCTGGTGGTGTTGACCTGGGCCGTGGGCTGGGCGAAGGACCAGGCGGGCAGGCCCGCCACCGAGGCGGCGCCAAGCGCCTGCAGGACGCGGCGGCGGCCCAGCTGCGGGGTGGCGGAACCGGGGGTGCGGGGGTCGGAGGGGTGGCTCATGGTGACTCTCCTGTCAGGATGGCGTGGGGTGATCGGAACGGGTCGGTGCGGTTACGGCTTGTTTCCGCCTTGGGGTGAAGATTAGGAACAACCCTGGGCGCCGCCCATACGTCAATTGACGTAGCCGCCTGCGTACGCCAGCCGCCCAGACCGGCTGCAAGCCGCGCCACCATTGGCCCTGCACGTTTCTTGCTAGTACCGGGCATGCCCTTGCCCAGCCCTACCGATGCCCAGACCGCGCCGCAGACCATCTTCCGGTTCCGGCGCGAATACAACACCTGGGTGGCCGACGAAACCATGGAGGACTACGCGCTGCGCTACACCCCCAGGAGCTTCCGGCGCTGGAGCGAGTGGCGCGTGGCCAACACGGCCTTCGGCTCGCTGTCCTTCCTGGCGCTGGAGGCCATCGGCGGCGCCATCGCGCTGAACTACGGCTTCGCCAACGCCATGTGGGCCATCCTGGCGGTGGGCCTGGTGATCTTTCTCACGGGGCTGCCGATCGCCGTGTGCGCGGCACGCTACGGGCTGGACATGGACCTGCTCACGCGCGGCGCGGGCTTCGGCTACCTGGGCTCGACCATCACTTCGCTGGTCTACGCGGTGTTCACCTTCATCCTGTTCGCGCTGGAGGCGGCCATCATGGCGCTGGCCCTGCAGCTGGTGGTGGACTGGCCGCTGCAGTGGTGCTATGTGCTGTCGGCGCTGATCATCATCCCGCTGGCCATGCGCGGCATCACGCTGATCTCGCGCCTGCAGGCCTGGACCCAGCCGCTGTGGCTGTTCCTGCTGGTGCTGCCCTTCGTCTGGTTCGCCCTGGCCCAGCCGCAGCTGTACCGCGACTTCGCGGGGCTGTCGGGCCTGCGCTCGGGCAGCAGCCAGTTCGACCCGCTGATGTTCGGGGCGGCGGCGGCCGTGATCTTCGCCCTGGTGGTGCAGATCGGCGAGCAGGTGGATTTCCTGCGCTTTCTGCCGCCGCGCACGCGCGCCAACCGGCTGCGCTGGTGGGGCGCGGTGCTGGTGGCGGGGCCGGGCTGGATCGGCATGGGCATGCTCAAGATGGCCGCTGGCGCCTTCCTGGCCTTTGCCGCCATGCAGCTGGAGGCCGTGGACGCCACGCGCGCGGCCGAGCCTACGCAGATGTTCCTGGCGGGCTTTCGCCAGCTGCTGCAGGCCGTGGGCCTGCCGGGCCTGGCCGTGGCGGTCACCGTGGTCTTCGTCGTGGTCTCGCAGATCAAGATCAACCTGACCAATGCCTACGCGGGCTCCCTGGCCTGGTCCAACGTCTTCGCGCGCATCACGCGCAGCCATCCGGGCCGCGTGGTCTGGCTGGTGTTCAACGTGGTGATCGCCACCTTGCTGATGAGCCTGGGCGTGTTCGGCGCGCTGGAGAAGGTGCTGGCCATCTACAGCAACGTGGCCATCGCCTGGGTGGGCGCCCTGGTGGCCGACCTGGTCATCAACAAGCCGCTGGGCCTGAGCCCGCCCGGCATCGAGTTCCGCCGCGCCCATCTCTACGACTTCAACCCCGTGGGCCTGGGCGCCATGCTGCTGGCCGCCGTCGCGGCCTGCTGCGCCTATGCGGGCCTGCTGGGCGAGGTGGCGGCCGCCTTCTCGCCCTTCATCGCGCTGGCCCTGTCCCTGCTGCTGTCGCCGCTGCTGGCCTGGGCCACGCGGGGCCGCTACTACATCGCCCGGCCCGCCCATGCCGGCTGGAAGCCCGGCGAGATGGTGCAGTGCGCGGTCTGCCAGAAGCGCTTCGAGTCCGAGGACATGGCGCGCTGCCCGGCCTATGGCGCGCCCATCTGCTCGCTGTGCTGCACGCTGGAGTCGCGCTGCCACGACCGCTGCAAGAGCGGCTCGCGCGCGGGCGAGCAGCTGCGCGCCCTGGCCTCGGCCCTGCTGCCGCCGCGCTGGGCCACCAAGGTCAATTTCCGTATCGGCCAGTACCTGGCGGTGATGCTGTCGCTGTGCGCCGTGATGGCCTTCATGGTCGGCGTGGTCTACATGCAGGAAAGCCTGCACGCGGGCGGCGGCGCCAGCCCGCTGCGCCTGCCCTTCCTCAAGGTCTTCGCGCTGCTGGCCCTGCTGTGCGCCGTGGCCGCCTGGTGGGTGGTGCTGAGCACCGACAGCCGCCGCATGGCCCAGGACGAGTCCGAGCGCCAGACCCAGCTGCTGCTGCAGGAGATCGCCGCGCACAAGCGCACCGATGCCGAGCTGCAGGCCGCCAAGGACCATGCCGAGCAGGCCAGCCAGGCCAAGACGCGCTATGTGGCGGGCATGACGCATGAGCTGCGCTCGCCGCTCAACAGCATCCTGGGCTACACCCAGATCCTGCTCAAGAGCCCCGAGGTCGATGGCCGCGTGCGCGAGACCCTGTCCACCATGCAGCACAGCGGCCAGCACCTGCGCGCGCTGATCGACGACTCGCTGGAGCTGGCCAGCATCGAGGCCGGGCGCCTGCGCCTGGACCTGGCGCCCCTGCCCCTGCCGCAGCTGATCGACAGCATCGAGGCCATGATGCGGCCCCAGGCCCAGGCCAAGGGACTGGAGTTCGCGGTCGAGACCCTGGGCACCATGCCGCGCTGGGTGCGCGCCGATGCCAAGCGGCTGCGCCAGATCCTCATCAACCTGCTGTCCAACGCCGTGCGCTTCACGCAGCAGGGAGAGGTGCGGCTGCGCATGGACTTTCGCCCCCATGTCTCGCGCATCGAGGTCATCGACACCGGCATCGGCATCGAACCCCAGGACCTGGAGCGCATCTTCGTGCCCTTCGAGCGCGGCGCCGCCGGACGCCGCGTCAGCGAAACCGGCACGGGCCTGGGCCTGACCATCACCCACCTGCTGACCGAACTGATGGGCGGGCAGCTCACGCTCAGCAGCACGCCCGGCCAGGGCAGCTGCTTCACCGTGCGCCTGTACCTGCCCGAGATGGCGCCCGATCCGGCCTGGCTGGCGCCCGGCGCGGCCGCCACGCTGCACAGCGTCATCGGCTACCTGGCGCCCCGGCGCACCCTGCTGGTGGTGGACGACCAGCCCCTGCAGCGCCAGCTGCTGGCCGGCCTGCTGCTGCCGCTGGGCTTCGAGATCAGGGAAGCGGCCAGCGGCCGCGAATGCCTGGAGATCGTGGAGCAGGGCCTGCCCGACCTGGTGCTGCTGGACATCAGCATGGACGACCTGGACGGCTGGCAGACCGCGTCGCTGCTGCGCGCGCGCTGGAGCGCGCGGCAGCTGCCCGTGGTCTTCGTCTCGGCCAACCTGTTCGACAACGACCCGCCGCGCCTGGCCGATGCGCAGTGCCAGGGCTTCGTGGCCAAGCCCGTGATCGAGTCCGAGCTGCTGCAGCTGCTGGAGCGCGTGCTGCAGCTCGAATGGGTGCGCGACAACCGCCCCTGCCCGCTGGCCCCGCCCAACGCCGCCGCTGCACCCGCCACGCCCCGGCCGCTGGACGAAGCGCTGCGCGAGGATCTGGTGCGGCTTGCACGATCGGGCCAGGCCACGGCGCTGCGCGAGCGCCTGCGCCAGGCCCGTGCGCAGGCACCTGCGCATGCGGCGCTGCTGGACGCGCTGCAGGCCTGCGCCGACCGCTTCGACTTCGATGCGCTGGCGCGCCTGCTGCCGCAGCCCGAGGAAGAAGATGCCGATGCCGATGAATGAGACCCCAGGAAGACCGCAGATGACCGACGCCGCCCGCCCCCCCAACTCCCATGTGATCCTCGTCGTGGACGATGCGCTGGACAGCCTGCGCATGCTGTGCGAGGCCCTGGCCGCCGAGGGCTACACCGTGCTTGCGGCGCGCGATGCCGAGGAGGCGCTGCAGCGCTTCGAGCTGACCGTGCCCGACGGCGTGCTGCTGGACGCCGTGATGCCGGGCATGGACGGCTTTGCGCTGTGCCGCCGGCTCAAGGCCACGCCGGCCTGGTCCCATGTGCCCGTGGTCTTCATGACCGGGCTGTCCGACACCGCGCAGATCGTCGAGGGCTTTGCCGCCGGCGGCGTGGACTACGTGGTCAAGCCGCTGCGCATTCCCGAGGTGCTGGCGCGGCTGGCCACCCATGTGCGCAATGCGCGGGCCACGCGCCAGGCGCAGGAGGCCGTGGACGTGGCGGGGCTGGGTGTCGTGGTGCTGGACGGCCAGGACCGCGTGGCCTGGCGCTCGCCCCAGGCCTCGCGCTGGCTGGAGGAGGCCTTTGCCCAGGACTCGGCCGGCGCCTGGCTGGCCCGGGCCCGGCAGGCAGGCCAGCAGGCGCTGGACCTGGCCGATGGCCGCCAGCTGCTGGCCCGCCACATGGGCGCGGGCGGCCTGGGCGAATCCATGCTGCTGCTCAGCCATGCGGCGCCCCAGGCCCGGTCCTCGCGCACGCTGCAGCAGGTGGCGCTCACCCCGCGCGAGACCGAGGTGCTGTCATGGCTGAGCAAGGGCAAGACCAACCGCGACATCGCCGACATCCTGGGCATGAGCCCGCGCACCGTGAACAAGCACCTGGAGCACATCTTCGAGAAGCTGGGGGTGGAGACGCGCACGGCCGCCGCCGCCGTGGCCGGTCAACTGCTGCAGGCCGACGCCCCCTGAACGCCCTGGCCGGAGGCCGCCGCGGGGCCGGCCGCCGAAGCCGGCAGGCCGAACACATGGTCGAAGCACCAGTTGAACGCATAGGTGTAGACCAGGAAGAACACCAGCAGGCCGGCCTCCATCACCGTGGCCTCCCACAGCGAGACGCCGAACCACCAGGCCATCAGCGGGATCAGCACCAATGCCAGCCCGCCCTCGAAGCCCAGCGCATGCACGACGCGGCGCAGCACCGAGCGGCCCTTGACGCGCTGGCGCGCCTCCCACTGCTCGAACAGCCAGTTGAAGCCCAGGTTCCAGGCGATGGCCAGCGTGGAGGCCGCGATCGCCATGCCGCCCGAATGCCCGGCGCCCTGGCCCAGGGCCATGAACAGCAGGCTGGAGGCGAGGATGGCGATCAGCTCGTACAGGGTCACGAAGACCACTCTGCGCTTGGGGCCCTGCAGGCCCTTTTTGGTTGTTTGCAAAGTCATGGCGCGCAGTCTATGTTTTGACAATTGAACGTTAAAGTCAGAATCTTTCAATTTTCCTGACAGATTGATGCCATGCCCTTTCCTGCCGAACAGGTGCCGCTGTTTCTAGCGGTGCTGGACAACGGGTCCTTTTCCGCCGCCGCGCGCCAGCTCGGCCGCGTGCCCTCGGCCGTGAGCATGGCCATCGCCCAGTTGGAGGCCGAACTGGACCTGGTGCTGTTCGACCGCAGCGGCCGCGAGCCCCGGCCGAAGGCGGCGGCCCGTGCCCTCGAACCCCTGGCCCGCCTGCTGGCCGACCAGCTGCAGCAGCTCAACCACCAGGCGCTGGCCCTGCACCAGGGGCTGGAAAAGCGGCTGACCCTGGTGATCGCGCCCGAGCTGCTGTCCACCGCCTGGGCCGCCTCGCTGCAGCCGGTGGTCGAGGAGTTTCCCTCGCTGGAAGTGGAAGTGCTGGTCGCGGCCCAGGTCGATGCCCTCAAGGAACTGCACACGGGACGCGCCCAGCTGGCCCTGGTGTTCGAGCGCCCGTCCATGGATGCGCGCGAGGAATTCTGCGAGATGGGCCAGGAAACCATGGTCGCCGCCATGTCGGCCCAGCATCCGCTGGCCCTGCCGCTGCGGGCCGATGAGCAGGCCCGCATCGACCTGGGACAGCTGGCAGGCGCACGGCAGATCCTGCTGGCCAGCCGCGACCGCACGCACACCGACGAGCGCTTCGTGTTCTCGCACCAGCTGTGGCGCACGGACAGCCACCTGGCCGCCCTGTCCCTGATCACGGCCGGCCTGGGCTGGGGCTGGCTGCCCTACAGCCTGGTCGAGCCGCTGCTGCAGTCCGGCACGCTGCTGCGCATTCCGCTGGCCAATCTCAGCAATGGCACGCAGCGCTGCGCGGACTGGGTCTGGTCCAAGGAACGCCCGCTGGGCCTGGCGGCACGCCGCTTCGTCCAGCAACTGCAGCCCCCGCCGCGCGCGCTTGCCTGACACGGCCCGGACGCGCGTTCCGTGACAATGCCCGGCAAAGGCGCATTGCACCTTCCAACTTACGGAGACTTCCATGCCCCCCGCAGCCCCGCATTTTTCCAGCAGTGACGAACGCATCCAGACCCTCTGGCAGCAGTGGCAGCCCCAGGCCGGCAAGAACGGCAAGGGCATTGATCTGGGCAGCTTCGACCCCGCCGCCAAGCCCTTTTCCAAAGGCAATGGCAAGGCCGAGGACAAAGCGGCCGTCGAAGCCCTGGCCGAAGAGCTGGACGCGCTGCAGAACCTGCTGTACGCGGACCGGCGCTACAAGCTGCTGGTCGTGCTGCAGGGCACGGACACGGCGGGCAAGGACGGCACCATCCGCGGCGTCTTCGGCCGCATGAGCGCGCTGGGCGTGAACGCCGTGGGCTGGAAGGCGCCCACCGAGGCAGAGCGCGCGCACGACTACCTGTGGCGCATCCACCAGCGCGTGCCCGGCGCGGGCGAGATCACGGTATTCAACCGCAGCCACTACGAGGATGTGCTCGTGCCCGTGGTCAACGGCTGGATCACGCCCGAGCAGCAGCGCCAGCGCTTTGCCCACATCAACGACTTCGAGCGCATGCTCAGCGAAACCGGCACCGTGGTCGTCAAGTTCCTGCTGCACATCAGTTCGGACGAGCAGCGCGCGCGCCTGCAGGAGCGCCTGGACGACCCCGCCAAGCACTGGAAGTTCGACGAGAACGACATGAAGGTGCGCACGCAGTGGAAGGACTACCAGCAGGCCTACGGCCAGTTGCTGGGGGCCACGCACACGCCCTGGGCGCCCTGGACCATCGTGCCGGCCGACTCCAAGACGCACCGCAACCTCATGATCGCCACCTTGCTGCGCGAGGTGCTGCGCAACCTGGACCTTCGCTTTCCGGAAGGCGACCCCGCGCTCAAGGACTACCGGATCGCCTGAAGCCTCACAGCTGCAGGCGGGCCTCGGCGATGCCCTCCAGTTGCGCCACCACCAGGTCTCCCGCCTGGGCGAAGGCCAGGCCATTCCAGGTGCCCGTGGTCACCACCGTGCCCGCAGGCACGCTGCCGTAGCGGCGCGCCAGCTCCTGCAGCCAGCCGGCCAGCAGCCACAGCGGGTCACCCAGCGGATGCGTGCCCGTGAAGACCTGCCCGGGCCCCGCGCCCACGCGCAGCCGGCAGGCCTGGGCGGACCAGTCCCGTGGCAGCAGCCGCGTGGCGTCCTGCCAGGGCCCCAGCACCAGCGCCCCATGGCACAGGCCATCGGCGGCCAGCAGCAGCGGCGGCGCCTTCAGATGCTGGCGCCAGCGCGTATCCACCACCTCGATGGCCGCGGTGATGCCGTCGACCAGCTCCAGGCCGTCGCCAGGCCGCAGCGCGGCAGCCACCTCGGGCGTCACCTCGCGGCCCAGGCGCAGCGCGATCTCTGCCTCGATGCCGCGCAGGTGCAGCGGCGCGCCACCGGCCACCGAGGGACTGGCCCAGACCCCGTCCTCGGGCAAGGGCGCATGGGTCAGTGCCGCATCGCGGCGCGGCGCGCCGCACTTCCAGTAGCCCGGCACCCGGCCCGGCATGCCTGGGCGGCCGGCCACGCGCCAGCCCAGCGCGGGCGCCATGGCCGCCTGCACGGCGTCCGCGTCGGCCGGCGTCCGGACCACATCCGCCCATTCGTCGGCATTGAGCAGCTCGCCACCATGGCGTGCTTGGAGCAGCGCATGGGCCAGAGCCATGGGAGTGCGGGACAGGTTCGTCATGGGTGTGTTCTCGTGGATGCGGGGGTTTCGGAAACGGACCCGATTGTGCGTCGGACAAGGCTCTCCCTTGGTTATGCATTAAATGCATAAGGCTCTCGCTCATAAGGCGTTGGACAGCAAAATGCCGCAGGAATAAGCTGAAACCCTCAGATCAACTTTGTATGGACTCACCATGCAGCAACCCGCTTCGGCCGGACTTCCCAACCACGCCATCCCTTCCTACCTCCAGGCCGACCACCTCGGCCCCTGGGGCAACTACCTGCAGCAGGTCGACCGCGTCACGCCCTACCTGGGCCACCTGGCCCGCTGGGTCGAGACCCTCAAGCGCCCCAAGCGCATCCTGGTCGTGGACGTGCCGATCGAGCTGGACAACGGCACCATCGCCCACTATGAAGGCTACCGCGTGCAGCACAACCTGAGCCGCGGCCCCGGCAAGGGCGGCGTGCGTTTCCACCAGGACGTGACCCTGTCCGAAGTGATGGCCCTGTCGGCCTGGATGTCGGTGAAGAACGCCGCCGTCAACGTGCCCTACGGCGGCGCCAAGGGCGGCATCCGCGTCGATCCCAAGACGCTGTCGCGCGGCGAGCTGGAGCGCCTGACGCGCCGCTACACCAGCGAGATCGGCCTGCTGATCGGCCCCTCCAAGGACATCCCCGCGCCGGACGTGAACACGAACGGCCAGATCATGTCCTGGATGATGGACACCTACTCCATGAACACCGGCGCCACCGCCACCGGCGTGGTCACCGGCAAGCCCGTGGACCTGGGCGGCTCGCTGGGCCGCGTCGAGGCCACCGGCCGCGGCGTGTTCACCGTGGGCGTGGAAGCGGCCAAGCTGACCGGCTTGGCCATCGAGGGCGCACGCATCGCCGTGCAGGGCTTCGGCAACGTGGGCGGCACGGCCGGCAAGCTGTTCGCCGAAGCCGGCGCCAAGGTCGTGGCCGTGCAGGACCACACCGGCACCATCCGCAACGCCAACGGCCTGGACGTGCCGGCCCTGCTGGCCCACGTGGCCGCCAAGGGCGGCGTCGGCGGCTTCGACGGCGCCGAGGCCATGGACGCGGCCGATTTCTGGGCCGTGGACTGCGACATCCTGATCCCCGCGGCCCTGGAAGGCCAGATCACCAAGGACAACGCCGGCAAGATCAAGGCCAAGATGGTGATCGAGGGCGCCAACGGCCCCACCACCACCGAGGCCGACGACATCCTGACCGACAAGGGCGTGCTGGTGCTGCCCGACGTGCTGGCCAATGCCGGCGGCGTGACGGTGAGCTACTTCGAATGGGTGCAGGACTTCTCCAGCTTCTTCTGGACCGAGGACGAGATCAACGCCCGCCTGGTGCGCATCATGCAGGACGCCTTCGCGGCGATCTGGCAGGTGGCCCGCCAGCACAACGTGACGCTGCGCACCGCCACCTTCATCGTGGCCTGCCAGCGCATCCTGCATGCGCGCGAGATGCGCGGACTGTATCCTTGATCACCCCCTGAGGCGCTGACGCGCCTTCCCCCTCTCTGCTTGCTTCGCAAGGGAGGGGGACGACACCCTCGCGGCGGGGCGGCGCGGCCGGCGTAGGCCCTTGCTCGGTGTCCCTGACTTGGGCCGCGCCAGTTTTTGGCGCTGTGCACCACACGGTCAATGAAAGGCGCCTCGGCGCCTTTTTTCTTGTGGTCGCGTTTTCCGGCAACGGGTTAGCCCCCGTTCCAGGGCGGCTAAGCGCGGGTTTGCGAATGGCGAAGCGGCTCTCCTGCCAAACCCTGGTGCCCCGGGACGCGGGGTTTCCTATCGTCGGGGGCAGTGAACCGGAGACTGCCCATGACCGTCCGCCGCAGCCTGCTGGCCCTGCTGGCCGCCTTGCCCTTTTTCTCCCTGGCTCCCGCCGCCGCGCTGGCGGCGGCCTGGCCTGAACGCCCCATCACCATCGTCGTTCCGGCCGCGGCAGGCGGCACGACCGACATCGCGGCGCGCGTGCTGGCCGACAAGATGGGCAAGGACCTGGGCACGTCGGTCGTCGTCGAGAACAAGGGCGGAGGTGGCGGCTCCATCGGCACGGCCCAGGTGGCGCGCGCCAGGCCCGATGGCTACACGCTGCTGATGGGCAACATCGGCCCGGTGGCCATCAATTTCAGCCTGTACAGGCAGCTGAGCTACAAGGCGAGCGACCTGCGCGGCATCACCAACGTGATCTCCGTGCCCAACATCCTCGTGGTCCATGCGGACTCGCCCGTGCGCAGCGTGGGCGAGCTGGTGGCGCTGGCGAAGACGCGGCGCCTGAATGTCTCCACCTCCGGCGTGGGCCAGTCGCCCCACATGTCCTCGGAGATGTTCCGCCAGAAGGCCGGCATCGAGGTCACGCTCGTGCCTTTTCCCGGCGCCGCACCCGCCGTGTCGGCCCTGCTGGGCCAGCAGGTGGACTGCATGATCGACAACCTGCCCAGCTCCATGCCGCACATCCAAAGCGGCAAGTTCCGCGCGCTGGCCATCACCAGCGCCGCACGCGCGGCCCAGCTGCCCGAGGTGCCGACCATGGCCGAGGCCGGCGTGCCCATGCAGGTCACGGCCTGGTTCGGGCTGCTGGCGCCGGCCGGCACGCCCGATGCCGTGGTCGAGCGCATCCAGCAGTCCGCCCGCCGCGCCATGCAGACGCCCGATGTACGCCAGCGCTTCACCGACCTCGGCGGCGTGCCCGGCGGCGAGACGCCGGCCGAGTACGACGCCTTCATCGCGCAGGAGCGCCAGCGCTGGGCCCAGATCGTGAAGGCCGCCGGCCTGTCGCTCGAATAACCCGCCCGGCCCTCTCCGCCAGGCACTGCCCCATCTCCCGGAGGATCACCCATGCCCCTGCCCACACGCCGCCAACTGCTGGCGGGCCTGGCCCTGGCCGCCAGCGCCCTTGCGGCCCCCGCATTGCAGGCCGCCGAGGCCTGGCCCGCCAAGTCCCTGCAGCTGGTCATTCCCTATCCGCCCGGCGGCAGCGCCGACCTGCTGGGCCGCCCGCTGGCCCTGCAATTGCAGCAGCAGCTGGGCCAGCCCGTGGTGCTCGAGTACAGGCCGGGCGCCGGGGGCACGCTGGCCTCGCAGTACGTGGCACGCGCCAGGCCGGACGGCTACACCGTGCTCATGGTGCTGGCCGCCCATGCCATCAACGACAGCCTCTACCCCAAGCTGCCCTACGACACGCGCCGCGACTTCGCCCCCGTGTCCCTGGTGGCCAACCTGCCCATGGTCGTCGCGGCCAGCGGCAAGCTGCCCGCGAAGAACATCCAGGAGCTCATCCAGCTCGCCAAGGCCCACCCCGGCAGGCTCACCTTCGGCTCGGCGGGCAACGGCAACACCGGCCACCTGGCGGCCGAATACTTCGCCAGCATGGCGGGCGTGCGCATGACCCATGTGCCCTACAAGGGCAGCGCGGGCGTGGTCAACGCCATGCTGGCCGGCGACATCGACCTGACCTTCGACAGCATCTCCACCTCCATGCCACACATCCGCAGCGGGCGCATGCAGGCGCTGGCCGTCACCAGCCCCCAGCGCTCGGCGCTGGCGCCCGAGGTGGCCACCATCCAGGAGCAGGGCATCGCAGGCTTCGACGTGACCGGCTGGTACGCGCTGATCGCGCCGGCAGGCACGCCACAGGAAGTCACGCGGCGCCTGAGCCGCGAGATCGCCGCCGCCCTGCGCCAGCCCGCGCTGCAGGCCCAGTTGGCCGCCGGCGGCTACGAGACCGTGGGCTCCACGCCCGAGGCGCTGCAGGCGCATATCGACCGCGAGATCACGCGCTGGGCCGCCGTCGTCAAATCGACCGGAGCCCGTGTGGATTGAGCGCTGCCGATGCGATGATTGCCCGCATGAACACACCTCTCAAAGAACACCCGACCAACCCCTTCGAGGGCGAAGCGCCCGGCATCCTGTTCGGCCTGCCCATGCCCATGGCGCGGGCCATGAAGCTCAGCGGTGAACGCATCGGCGAGGACCGCGCCCAGATCCGCATGGGCTTCCAGGCAGACCAGGCCAACAGCCGCGGCGATGTGCACGGCGGCGCCATCGCCTCGCTGCTGGACTGCGCGCTGGCCTCGGCCTGCCGCTCGCACGACCCGACGGCCTTCGGCGTCGCCACCATCGACCTGACGCTGCACTATGTCTCGGCCGGCAGCGGCGACCTGATCGCCACGGCGCATTGCGAGCGGCGCGGCCGCTCGATCAGCTTTGCGCGCGGGGAAGTGCGCGCCGAGGACGGCACGCTGGTGGCCCTGGCCACGGGCACGTTCAAGCTGATGGCACGCAGCCCGGCGCAGGCCTGAGCGCCGGGCCGCCATGGCGGGCGGCGCGCGCGTGCCGCTGCCTTGTCAGAGCCGCTTTTCCTTGGCTTCGATGAGCTTTTGCATCAGCTCGCACACCTGGCGGGCCTGCTCCTGCGTGATGTCCAGGTTCTCGATCACCGAGCGCTTGAACTGGATGCCATTGACCACGCCGCTGTTCTCGATGAAGCCCAGCGTCAGCGTGCGGTTCAGGAAATAGATCACGGCGGCGATGGCCCAGCCGATCAGCATGACCACCAGGCCTGCGGAGAAGCTGCGGGCCATCATGGACGAACCCATGAAAAGGGAAAGGCCTGCAATGCCCAGGGCGGCTTTCCAGGGCTTGTGGTAGCCGTAGTAGGTCGAGCAGATGCCCTGCAGCGGAATCAGCCGGGACTGGGTTCCCGACAGCGAGGCGCTGCTGAACTCCAGGCGCTCGGCGCCCACCCGGATGGTGGTGGTGGGATCGATGTTCACCTTGGACAGGAACCAGGCGATCAGGCCGCCCTCCCGCCCCGTGATGGAGATGTGGTTGCCCTTGTCGTCTATGGGTTGCTCGCCGACCTTCCAGGCCTTGATGACCAATGCGCTCACTGTGATGCCCTCTCTTGGGTGTTGGAGAAACCCTCGGCGGCCTCTTCCTGTCTTCCTGGCATGCACCATCAGGGTGCCCCGAGGTGCCGCGATTACAGCACAGTGCGCGGACACGCCTTGGCGCGGCCCGGGCCCAGGCCTTGCCGAAGCGCCGGGGCGTGTTCCGCCTCAACGGCCCGCAG
The DNA here is from genome assembly GCA_041984925.1 of Comamonas sp. Taxonomy (GTDB): domain Bacteria; phylum Pseudomonadota; class Gammaproteobacteria; order Burkholderiales; family Burkholderiaceae_C; genus Comamonas. The sequence continues at coordinate 18,559 of JBHIXF010000014.1, read as the reverse complement.
CCTGCAGGGACGTGAGCGGTGCGGCTTTGCGGTCAAGGCCAATGCCTCCAGTGTCTTCCTGGTCAGCGGGCCCAAGTCCGGGGTGAATTGGCCCATGGCTTCTTTTTCTGGATGTCGAGCTTGGGGTCGAGGTTTTGCAGGACCTCACCAGAAGTTTCTAGCAGTTTCAATTCTCAGAATGTTCTTAGTTAGAGATCGATAGTTTTTTTCGATCAGCCTGCGATACTAGCGTCACAATCAAAATTCTCAGATAGCCATCCAACAATGGCGCACTGCCCCATCCAACCCCAAAATTCAACCGTGAATATTCCCATCCACAACCGCCACCTCAAATTCATCACTCATCATGAAAGGCAGAAATGTCAATAGACATGTTCATGAAGGTATCTTGCGCCTCGGGCGAATCGCAAGATTCCAATCACAAAGGCTGGACTGACGCTCGCTCATTCACATGGAGGGTCACTCAGCCAAGCCATATGCAATCTGGCGGCGGCGCCGGGGCAGGCAAGGCGAAATTTCACGGCCTCAATGTCGTAGCCTCGATCGACAAAAGCTATCCTGCATTGCTCAAGCACTGCTCTACTGGAAAACATATCGAGCAAATGGAAATAGAAATTTGCAAAGCGGGCGGCACTCAGATCACGTTCAACAAGATCACCTTGTCCGATGTACTGGTGACCTCTGTCTATATCGATGGCATCGGCCCTGACCGTACGGCAACTGCTCACTACGTTTTTCAAGCAGCAAAGGTGAAAAACCAATACTGGGAACAAACCAGCCAGGGTGGCAAAGGCAGTGAAAGTCAAATGAGCTTCAGCATCAAGGAGAACCGCGAGATCTGACAGCGACTGCCATCAGGAAGATTGGCTTTCGAAGATCCGATGCACCCAGATATCTCACCCGTCATTTTTCCGCGGGGCGGTTGTTTGGCAATTCTTCAACAGAGTTTCTGAAAGATGGAGAGACTTATGGCAGAACTAAGTGGACCAGCTTGGGTCAATCGATTCCCGACAAGCCAAAGCACCGAAGATCTTGCGGGAAATTTCGGAAACAGCGTAAACCGATTCATCACAGCACTGATAGACGGCGGTGCCCAGGTCAGCATTTCGGCCACCTTGCGCCCGCCAGAAAGAGCCCACCTGATGCACTATGCATGGTGCATTGCACGAGAAAACATGCTGCCGGATGCGGTTCCAGCCATGGATGGCGTTGATATAGATTGGGCCCACAAGAAAGCGACCGGAGAAATCGATATCAGTGCCTCTCGCGTTGCCGCTCGAGAGATGGTTTCCGGATATGAGATAGTCTACAAGCCGGCGCTGTCCTCAAACCATACCCTCGGCAGAGCCATTGACATGACCATCACCGGTTACGTTGGGAAAACCTTCAAAAATGCATCGAATAAGTCTGTCAAGGTGAATTCGGCAAGCGACCTTCACACGCTGGGTGCATCTTACGGCGTGGTCAAATTGGCCTCCGATCCACCACACTGGTCCGACAATGGCCACTAGCACTCACGCCCGCCTCGTCCTCGCAAAGGCCTTGCTCCTTGCCCTGGGCCATCCAGCCATGGCGCACACCAGCGTCCCGCCGCAGTCGCGCATCGGACTGCTGGACGCCCGCCAGCCGCGTGCAGCCACCGTCGTTCCAGACGACCCTGCATTCGCCGCAGGGCCGTACCACTATCTCCGCCTGGCCCCTGAAATGGGCCAGACGACGCAATGCTGCGTCACTGGGGGAGGTCCCGCGACAAGCGCCATCCTGCGTTATCCGGACGAAAAGAGTGCCGATACTGTTGCGGCGGCAGCCCGGGCGGCGCTGTTCACGCCCTCCGTGCCGGAGGGCTTCATCGGGCTGCAGCTGGCACCCGGGGCAGGATTGCGGGTATTGGATCCCCGGCGCCTGCTTGTCTGGTGGCCTGACCGGCCGGCCCTGACGCGGGTGGACCATTGCCTGTCCCGCGAAGGCCTGCATGTGCAATGGCGCGAGCAGGCAGCGGACGGTCGCTGGAAAAGACCGCAGCACTACTATCTCCCTCTGGAAATGGAAGTGGAGCCCGACTGTCCATCGACGATCCGCTGAACTCCTGTGGCAGCAGCCATCTCGGCCTCCACCGCCTATCCAGAAATGGCAGCAGATATGTTCAAGCAATTCATGACGGTATTTTCAGGCAGCAGAGCAAGCAGCCTGACCTTGTGCAAAGAAGATATGCCGAGATGCATCTGCTGGGTGTCATGGATGCCACCGAAGGTCGCGCATGGTGCAGCTATCGGCAATTCAAGACCATCACTTTGGCAGAGACGCTCTACAGCAGTCTCGAAAAGCTCCCTGCCAAGCAGCGCCAAAATCGAGCGTCCACCATCGTGATCGATGTGCTTGAAGCACAGTTTCCCTGCAGGAAGAAGCGCAAGTGAAGCGATTTCATGCCACATGGAAAATCGATCACCATTCGGCGGCAATCGGCATCGGCGCTCACCCCGGCTGCACGCCCGCCGCCTGCAGCAGGCGGCCCCATGCCGGACCTTCCTGCGCCCAGGCCTTGCCGAAGCGCTGGGGCGTGTCGTCGTCCACGGGCACGAAGCCGGCGGCGATGATGCGCGCCGTGCCCTCGCGGCTGGCCACGGCGCGGTTGGCGATCCCGGCCCACTGGCGCGACAGTTCGGCCGGCAGGCCCCTGGGTCCGGCGAGGGCCAGCCAGCCCGACAGCTCCATGGCCTCGTGGCGTTGGCCGGCCTCGGCGAAGGTCGGCACATCGGGCAGCAACGGCACGCGCCGCGTGCCCGTGACGGCCAGGGCGCGCAGCTTGCCGGCATCGATGTGGGGCTTGAGCGTGAGCAGGCTGCCCATTCCGATGGGAATGCGCCCGCCCAGCATGTCCTGCAGCATCAGCGCCTCGCCCCGGTAGGCCGCATGCGCCATGCCGGCGCCCGCCATCTCGCTGAGCACGGCGCAGGCCAGGTGGCCGTGCGAGCCTATGCCGTAGGAGCCGTAGGAAAGCCTGCCCGTGTTGGCCTTGATCCACGCCATGAACTCCTGGAGATTGCCGGCGGGCACATCGGCGTTCACCACCAGCACGATGGGCGCCATGCACACGCGCGACAGGGGCGTGAGCTCGGTCAGCGGGTCGTAGGGCGTCTTGCTGTAGAGGTATTTGTTGGTGAGCATGGTGGAGGTGGTGCCCAGCAGCAGGGTCAGCCCGTCGGGCGCTGCCTTGGACACCAGTTCGCCGCCGATCAGGCCCGCCGCGCCCGGCTTGTTGTCCACCACCACGGCCTGCCCCAGGCCCTGGGCCATGCGCTCGCCCAGGATGCGCGCGATCACGTCGGTGGCCCCGCCCGCCGCGAACGGCACGACGATGCGCACGGGCCGCGAGGCCAGGCCAGCCTGCGCGCGCACGGCGCCGGGAGCAGCGGCCACGGTGCCTGCCGCCAGGGCCAGCACCTGGCGCCGGCTCCATGGGCCATTGAATCCACGGGACGCTGCCATCACACGCTCCTTTGCCAGGGTGCCACCACGGGGTGGAGATGCCGGATCAGGAAACCGCCGTCTCGAAATCAATCGACCAGACCAAGCGTATTCGAGGCAAAGAGAATCACCATCAGGGAAATCATCCGTCCATCCACCCCATGAATCGGAAAATTATCCGATCAAAACGGATCATCCGTCTCATTTCAATCCATCAGCGCGCCGCTGCCCGCCGCTGTGCCCAGGCATGGCGCAGCAGCACCTGTTCGGCCTGCTTGAGCACGGGCGCATCGACCATGCGGCCGTCGAGCACGCAGACGCCGCCGCCCGCGTCGCGCAAGGCCTGCCGCACCTGAAGGGCCCGCGCCACGGTGGCGGCATCGGGGTCGAAGACCGCGTGCAGCGGCTGCACCTGGGCCGGGTGGATGCACAGCTTGCCGCCAAAGCCCATGCGCCGGGCGCGCGCCGCGTCCTGGGCCAGCCGCTCGGGGTTGCGCGTGTCCACCGTCACGCCATCCACGGCCGCGCCAATGCCTGCGCGGCGCGAGGCCAGCACCAGCGCCATGCGCATGGGCAGCAGCTCTTCCTCGCCCTGCCCGCAGGCCATGCCCGCATCCACCTGGAAGTCCAGGTGGCCGAAGGCCAGCCGCGCCACCTGGGGCGCGGCGGCCAGCGCATCGGCCGCGTCCAGGCCGGCCACGCTTTCGATGAGGGGCAGCACGGCGGCCTGCGGCCCCGTGGCCTGCGCCACCGCATGCAGGGCCCGGGCACTCTCCGCCTTGGAGACCATGGCGCCGGCCACGCCCTGCGCCACCAGCTGCGCCAGCACGCGCAGGTCATCCGCATGCCAGGGCGTGCCTTCGGCATTGATGCGCACCAGCAGGCGCGCGCGCGCCGCGCCCTCCAGCGCGCCCACGGCCTGGGCCAGCGCGGCGCGCGCAGCGTCCTTGTCGGCCGGCGCCACGGCATCTTCCCAGTCGGCGATCACCATGTCGGCCCCGCTGTCCAGGGCCTTGCCCAGGCGCTCGGGGCGCGTGGCGGGAACGAAGAGAAAGGAGGTGGCCTGTCGCGCCAGATCGTGCATGCGGATGTCCTTGTGGAAGTGCTTATTCGGCCGAGACGCCGGCCGCCTTGATGACCTTGTCCCAGCGCGCGACCTCGGCCTGCAGGTGGCTGCGCAGGCCTTCGGGCGTGGCCTTGTCGGGCGTGACCAGGTCGGAGCTGAGCTCGGCGATGCGCTTCTTGACGTTCTCGTCCTTGATGGCCACGTTCAGCGCCTTGTTGATGGCCATGACCACTTCCCTGGGCGTGCCCTTGGGCGCGTACATGCCGTGCCAGACCTTGACGTCGAAGCCCTTGAGGCCCTGCTCGTCCAGCGTGGGGATGTCGGGCAGCGAGGACAGGCGTTTGGGCGTGGTCACGCCGAAGACCTTGGCGCGCTGGCCGTCCTTGATCACGGGCACGGTCTGCGTGGTCTGGTCGCACAGCAGGTCCACCTGGCCGCCCATGAGGTCGTTCATGGCCGGGCCCGCGCCCTTGTAGGGCACGGTGGTGAGCTTGACGCCCGCCTGGTGCATGAACAGCATGCCGCACAGCTGGGACACGGCGCCGATGCCGGCATTGGCCAGCGAGACCTTGTCCTGGTTCTTCTTCACGTAGTCCAGCAGCTCGGCGAAGTTGCTGGCCGGGAAGTCCTTGCGCGACAGCAGGGTCATGGGCACGTCCAGCACCTGGCCGATGTACTCGAAGTCCTTGAGCGGGTCATAGGGCAGCTTCTTGTACAGCGCGGGCGCCGTGGCCATGCCCATGTGGTGGATGAGGATGGTGTAGCCGTCCGGCTTGGCCTTGGCCACGCGGTTGGGCGCGATGGTGCCGCCCGCGCCCACGGTGTTCTCGACCAGCACGCTCTGGCCCAGCACCTGGCCCATGGGCACGGCCAGCAGGCGCGCCACCACGTCGGTGGGGCCGCCCGCGCTGTAGGGCACGACCAGCACCACGGGTTTCTCGGGCCAGGAACTGGCCTGGGCGCCGGTGGCTGCGGCCAGCGCGCAAGCGGCGGCCGCTGCGCAAACGAGGCGGCGGCGGAAAGGGTGGGTGCTTTGCATGGTTTGTCTCCTGTGCACTGGGGTGGAATCGGGAGGCGCTCTGTGGCGGCGCCTTTCCCACGGATTCGCCGGCCGGGGCCGGCGGGAAAACTCAATCGAGCAAACGCCGCACGCGGGGCCACTGCGCCACCTGCCACAGCCGTCCCACGGCCGCCTGCGCGCAAGCCTCCTGCACGGCCCCGCCATAGGCGATCAGGCGCAGCGCCTTGGCCGTGATCTCCTCGCGCGACAGCGTGTTGCCGGGGTCGCCCTTGGGCTCTTCCACGCGGCCGTGCAGCGTGCGGCCATCGGTGGTCTGCACGGTGACCTTGCCGATCCAGCGGCGCGGGTAGGCGGCATCGACCTCGGCATCCAGCACCATGCAGACCTTCTCGCGCAGGGCCACCGTGGTGGCGGCCAGGTACTCGCTGTCGAATTCATCGAGGCCCGCATGGCCGTGGCGCGCCGCCAGCGCCAGCACCGTGCCCATGGAGAACTTGCTCTGGTGCACCGTGCCGGGCTCGACCACGGGGCCCAGCACGTCGATGGCGCCCTGGTGCACATGGCAGGTGACCTGGGCCAGGTCGGCGGGGGACAGGCCGTGCTGCTGCATGGCCTGCAGCAGCGCGTCGGCCGCCGGGTGGGTGTGGCGGCAGGAGGCATGCCACTTGAACGAGGTCTCGGCCGTGGCCCAGCGCGTGCCCAATCCATCGGTCAGTCGCGCGGGATCGGCATCCGTGGACATGCCCGCGGCCAGGCCCTGCGGGCCCGTGAAGATGTCCTGCGCGCCCGTGAAGCCGTCCTGCGCCAGATAGGCCGACATCAGCCCGGCCGCTGCCGCATGGGCCGTGTGCAGCTGCTTGCTGTCGGCACCCGTGCGCAGGAACTCCCACAGGCCGGCCGACTGCGTGCCGGCCGAGCCGAAGGCATGCTGCATCTGCGCGGGCGTGAGGCCCAGCAGCCGGCCCACGGCCGCGGCGGCGGCCAGCGTGCCGGCCGTGGCCGTGGTGTGGAAGATGCGGTAGTGGCTGCGCCCCAGGAACTCGCCCACGCGAATGCCGACCTCGTAGCCGGCCACGCAGGCGGCCATCAGCTCGGCGCCGCTGGCGCCCATGCTCTGCGCCACGGCCAGCGCGGGCGGGAAGACCACGGCCGCCGGATGGAAGACCGAGCCGTTGTGCACGTCGTCCTGCTCGGCCACATGCGAGGCCGCGGCATTGGCCAGGGCCGCCATCAGGGGCGAGGTGGTGTCGTCACGGCCCAGGATCTCGCAAGGCCCCTGCGCCGGCCCCTGGGACAGCGCAAAGCGCGCGATGCTGCGCACGGGGCGCGCGCCCTGGCCCGCGAGCACGGAGCCGAACCAGTCCACCCACAGGTCTTCGGCGCGCCGCTGCACGTCCTGCGGGACGTCCTCCCAGCGCAGCGTGGCCGCGAACCGGGCCAGCGGATGGATGCTCACTTGGATCTCGTTCTTCATGGGGTCGCTCCCGCGCACAGGGTGCGCACAGGTTTCACAGGGCGGGCTCGCCGGCGTACAGGGCGCTGATGCGCTCGGCCGGCCAGCCCAGGCCGGCCAGGATGGCCGCGCTGTGCTCGCCCACGGCCGGCACGGCGTCCATGCGGTAGTCGAAGGCGCTGTTGGCACCGGGCGGCAGCAGCGCCTGCACGGGCCCTGCCGGCGTGGCCACGCTGCGCCAGCGCTGGCGCGCCGCCAGCTGCGGATGGGCCCACAGGCCGGCCATGTCGTTGACGCGGGCGTTGGCGATGCCGGCCTTCTCCAGCCGCTCCACCACCTGGGCCACGTCCAGCGTGGCGAACGCGGCCAGGATCAGGGCCTGCAGCTCCTCGCGGTGGGCATTGCGCCGCGCGTTGCTGTCAAAGCGCGGGTCGGTGGCCAGCGCGGGCTGCAGCAGCACGTGGTCGCAGAAGGCCTTCCATTCGCGCTCGTTCTGCAGGCCCAGCATGACCGTGCCGCCGCCACCCACGCCATTGCCGGCCTCGAAGGGGCCGTAGGGGTAGATGCTGGCGTGCGAGGCGCCCGTGCGCGGCGGCGGCGGCGCGCCATCGAAGGCGTAGTACATGGGGTAGCCCATCCACTCGCCCAGCGCCTCCAGCATGGACACGTCGATGTGGCTGCCCTCGCCCGTGCGAGCGCGCAGCAGCAGGGCCGACAGGATGTTGGTATAGGCGTACATGCCGGCCGCGATGTCGGCCACCGAGATGCCGGCCTTGGAGGGCACCTCGGGCGTGCCCGTGACCGAGAGAAAGCCCGCCTCGCTCTGGATCAGCAGGTCGTAGGCCTTCTTGTCGCGGTAGGGGCCGTCTGCACCGTAGCCGCTGATGTCGCAGACGATGAGGCGCGGAAAGCGTTCTCGCAGCGCCTCGTAAGACAGGCCCATGCGCGCGGCCGCGCCGGGCGCCAGGTTCTGCACCAGCACGTCGGCGCCTGCCAGCAGCTGCATCAGCGCCTGCATGGCCTCGTCCTGCTTGAGGTCCAGCGCCAGGCTTTCCTTGCTGCGGTTGATCCAGGTGAAGTGCGAGGACTGGCCCCGCACGCGCTGGTCATAGCCGCGCGCGAAGTCGCCGCTGCCGGGCCGCTCCACCTTGATCACGCGCGCGCCCAGGTCGGCGAGCTGGCGCGTGCAAAAGGGCGCGGCCACCGCATGTTCGAGCGAGACGACGGTGGTGCCGTCCAGGGGCCTGAGGCGTTGCTGTGTCATGCGCGAGCCTTCAGAAAGAACGAGGGAGGCCCAGGATGTGCTCGGCCACGTAGGAGTAAATGAGATTGGTCGAGATCGGCGCCACCTGGTACAGGCGCGTCTCGCGGAACTTGCGCTCCACGTCGTATTCGCAGGCGAAGCCGAAGCCGCCGTGGAACTGGATGCAGGCGTTGGCCGCTTCCCAGCTGGCCTTGGCCGCCAGGTACTTGGCCATGTTGGCCTGGGCGCCCATGGCCTGGTGGGCGTCGAACATCTCGCAAGCCTTCCAGCGCATGAGGTTGGCGGCCTCGACCTCGATGAAGGCATCGGCGATGGGGAACTGCACGCCCTGGTTCTGGCCGATGGGGCGGCCGAAGACGTTGCGGTCGCGCACATAGTGGGTCACGCGGTCCAGGAACCAGTAGCCGTCGCCGATGCACTCGGCCGCGATCAGCGTGCGCTCGGCATTGAGGCCGTCGAGGATGTACTTGAAGCCCTTGCCTTCCTCGCCGATCAGGTTCTCCTCGGGGATTTCGAGATCTTCGAAGAACAGCTCGTTGGTCTCATGGTTGACCATGTTGGGGATGGGGCGCACGGTCAGGCCGCTCTTGGGCCGCCGGGCCGCCCCAAGGCCCAAAGCGGCCCCCTCGGGGGGCAGCGACCCTTGCGCAGCAGGGGAGCGTGGGGGCAATCCTTGCGCTTCGGCCAGGTCCACCATGAAGATGGACATGCCCTCGCTCTTTTTCTTCACGTCGGCCAGCGGCGTGGTGCGCGCCAGCAGGATCATCCAGTCGCTGTGCTGCACGCGGCTGATCCAGACCTTCTGGCCGTTGACCACGTAGCGGCCGTCCTTCTTCACGGCGCTGGTCTTGATCTTGGTGGTGTCCGTGCCCGTGGTGGGCTCGGTCACGCCCATGGACTGCAATCGCCATTCGCCGCTGGCGATGCGCGGCAGGTATTTCTCCTTCTGCGCCTGCGAGCCATGGCGCAGCAGCGTGCCCATGTTGTACATCTGGCCGTGGCAGGCGCCCGAGTTGCCGCCGCAGCGGTTGATCTCCTCCATGATGACGCTGGCCTCGGTCAGGCCCAGGCCCGAGCCGCCGTACTCCTGTGGGATCAGCGCGGCCAGCCAGCCGGCCTGGGTCAGCGCGTTGACGAAGGCTTCGGGATAGGCGCGCTGCTCGTCGATCTTGCGGAAATACTCGTCGGGGAACTCGGCGCACAGCGCACGGATGGCGTCGCGGATCTCGGGGAAGTTGTTGGAGAGGGTGTTCTCGATCATGTGTGTCTCAAGGCGTTGTGTTCGGAGGTCTCAGGCCAGCGTCGCCGTGCCGGTCATGGTCAGCCAGCCCTCGTGGTCCTGGGCCCAGAGCTCGACGGTCTTTCCATCCGCGCAAGGCCTGCCGTGCACGCTGAAGGCATGCAGGTCGAAGGTGGGGCGCACGGCCTTGAAGTCGAAGGACAGCACGCGCGCCTGCGGCAGCTCGCGGCGCAGCAGGTCCAGCAGCAGCGTGGCGATCAGCGGGCCGTGCACGATCAGGCCCGGATAGCCTTCGACCTCGGTCACATAGCGGCGGTCGTAGTGGATGCGGTGGCCGTTGAAGGTCAGGGCCGAGTAGCGGAACAGCAGCACGTCGTCGGGAACGATGGTCCGGGACCAGGCCTGCTGGCCGTCCAGCGGCGGCTTCTGGGGAACGGGCGCCGGATCGCCGGGCTTGAGCGGCGACGGGCCGCCCCTAGCCGCGAGGGCCCCCTCGGGGGGCAGCGAGGACACGCCCGTGCCGAGCGTGGGGGCCCGTTCAGCTGCGCGGTAGACGATGTCGTGCTCCTCGGTCAGCGCCAGGCCCTGGCCATTGCTGTAGGCATGCTCGACCAGCACGAACAGCAGCTCGCCCGAACGGCCGCTCTTGTGGCTGACCGAGCGGATGGTGGAGCGGCGCTCGACCTTCTGGCCCACCTGCAGTGCGTTGCCGGCCTGCCAGCGCAGGCGGCCGCCCGCCCACATGCGGCGCGGCAGCGGCACGGGCGGCAGGAAGCCGCCCCGGCGCGGATGGCCGTCCGGGCAGAGCTCGCTTTGGCGCGCATGGGGCAGGAAGTACAGCCAGTGCCACAGCGGCGGCAGCGCCGTGCCTTCGCCGGGCGCGGGGTCTTGCCGGTCCAGCGTGGCCGACAGCGCCGCCACGGGCGCGGCCGTGATGCTGTCCTGGAGGGTCTCGCTGCGGCCCTGCCAGGACTGCAGGTGCGCCACCTCCACAGGAGTCAGCGCATGGGTGGGGATGATGGGTTCGGATGCCATGGCAGGCATGCTCGCAGGCAATGCCGGTGCGCACAATCCAGCAAATTGGAATGCACCCTTCGGCGTCCGCAAAGGGTGCGGGCCATGGGTGTCCCGCAAGCCCCTGGGACAACCCTGGATGCGCCGAAGGCCCGACTGCCGTATCAATGGCGTCAGGACATACGCGCGCCCCGCGCCGGGCCCATGGGGCGGCGTTCCCAGGGCCAGCCCCTTGCAGCTCGCAGGCCCCTGGCTCTGCGTCCGGAAAGCCATGACCACCGATTACTGCACCACGGACATAGACGCGGCACATCGCTTTGACTATTGGAGCGATGTGGTGCGCCAGCACTGCCTTCCGGCCGCCAGCCGCCTGCTGGCGCAGGATGCCTTCGACGGCCGGCTGTCGTTCAGCCTCGCCGGGACGGTGGCCATCAGCACGATGGCCGCCCCGCTGCTGCATCGCTGGTCGCGCCAGGCCCCCCATATCCGCCAGAGGGACGATGACGACCTGTGGATCGGCTACATGCGTGCGGGCCAGGGAGCGCTCGATCAAAGCGGCCGGCATGCCAGGCTGAACAGCGGCGACCTCTTTCTCTACGATTCGGCACGGCCCTTCGATTGCGCGCTGACGGCGCAATGCCTGCATCTGTGCCGCATTCCCCGCCACGCGCTGCTGCAGCGCTACCCCGATGCCGAACGCATGACGGTGCGCATCCTCGACAGCAGCAAGCCCACCCTGCTGCAGCTGCGCACCATGATCGAGCAGGCCGTCTGCATCGATTTCGACCAGGTACGCCCCGCCACCGCCGCGCAGTTCGGCACCACCTTGCTCGACCTGCTGGGCCTGGCGCTGAAGTTCCAGCAGGACAGGCAGGCGTGCGCGGCGGAGCGTGACCTGCATGGCCGCATTGCCGCCTACATCCGGCGCCATTTCATGGACCCGGCGCTCACCCTGCAGACGCTGGCCCGGGCCCATGGCATCTCCGTCAGGACGGTGACGCGGGCCTTCGCCCGCCAGCCCCAGGGCGCCATGGGGCTGGCCAGCAGGAAATTGCGCCTTCGCTACCTTCGAAGGCCTGGGGCACGCAAGTGCCAACACATGGACGACTGGCCGGAAAACAGGCCGCAAGGAGCACCGACATGGCGGAAAGCGCATTGCATTACCTTGAACTGCTGGAAGCGGGCCGGCGCATCCAGTCGCGCCAGCAGTCCAGCGTGGAAGTCACCCAGGCGCTGCTGCAGCGCATCGAGGCACTGGAGCCGCAACTGCACAGCTACTCCTGCCTGACACAGCAGCAGGCCCTGGAGGATGCGCGCCACGCCGACGAGGAAATCGCGCGGGGCCTGGCGCGGGGTCCGCTGCACGGCGTTCCCATCGCCGTCAAGGACCTGCTGTGGATGCGGGGCACGCCTGTCAGCCATGGCATGACGCTGCATCCGGACACGCCATCCACCGAGGATGCGACCTGCGTGCGCCGCCTGCGCGATGCCGGCGCCGTGCTGCTGGGCAAGCTCCAGCAGACCGAAGGCGCCTTCGCCTACCACCATCCGAAGATCACAGCGCCCGTCAACCCCTGGGATGCGTCGCTGTGGCCGGGGATTTCCTCCAGCGGCAGCGGCGTGGCCACCGCTGCGGGGCTGTGCTTCGGCGCCCTGGGAACGGATACGGGCGGCTCCATCCGCTACCCCAGCGCCGCCAATGGGCTCACAGGCATCAAGCCGACCTGGGGCCGCGTCAGCCGCCACGGCGCCTTCGAACTGGCCGCCTCGCTGGACCACATCGGCCCCATGGCGCGCAGTGCCGCCGATGCGGCCGCCATCCTGGCGGCCATCGCGGGCCCGGACCCTCTGGATCCCACGGCGGCGCACAATCCGGTGCCGGACTATCTGGCGACCATGACACGCGGCCTGCAGGGCCTTCGCGTCGGCATCGACCGCCAATGGGCACTCGATGGCGTGGACGCCCCCATCCAGCAGGCGGTGATGGAGGCACTGCGCGTCGTGCAGGAGCAGGGCGCCATCGTGCACGAGGTGCGCTTTCCCGACGTCTCCCAGTCCTTGCTGGACTGGATGCCGCTGTGCGCCGTGGAAACCGCCGTGGCCCATGAAGCCACCTACCCTTCGCGCCGCGGCGACTATGGCCCGGGCCTGGCGGGCCTGCTGGAGCTGGGCCGCAGCCTGCATGCCATGGACTATCAGAAGCTGCTGCTGCGACGCGCGGACTTGAAGGGCCGGGTCCACGCCCTGTTCCAGTCGGTGGATCTGCTGCTGGTTCCCGCCCTGCCCGTGGCCGCCGCGCAGGCGCAGCGCATGGCCGACCTCAGCGACGACCCCGCGCTGCTGCTGGCCATCATGCGCTACACCTGCCCCTTCGACATGACGGGGCATCCCACCATCACGCTGCCGGGCGGCCAGACCGCGCAGGGCGCGCCCGTGGCTTTTCAATTCGTCGCGCCGCACTTCGGCGAGCACCTGCTGGTGCAGGCCGGATGGGCCTACCAGCGCGCCACCCACTGGCACAGGCGCCATCCACCCCTGCCCTGATCCCTGCACACCACCACCGACGGACTTGCCACCATGACCATGCCTGCCCCCTCTGCCCCGGTCCGCACCCTCGAGGATCTGCAGCGATACGAGTCGCACATGCCGCTGGACCGACGGATACCGCCCACGATCCACCGCCTCTTCGAGCAACTGGCGCAGACCCACGGCAGCCGCACCGCACTGTCCATGGTCCTGACCGGCGCCGACGACGAGCAGCCCCGGCGCCTGAGCTACGCAGAACTGCATGCGCGCATCACGCAGGCGGCCAACCTCTTTGCCAGCCTGGGCGGGCCCGGCGTGGGCGTCGCCTTCATGCTGCCATCGCTGTTCGAGACGCATGCCGTGCTCTGGGGCGCCGAAAGCGCCGGCCATGCCGTGCCCCTGAACCCGCTGCTGCTGCCTGAACAGCTCGCGCAGCTGATCGCCGCGTCCCGCGCGCGCATCCTGGTCACCTGCGGCCCGGACATGGCGCCCGGGCTCTGGGACAAGTGCCAGGCCATCCGCGCGCGCCTTCCCGGTCTGCAGGTGCTGTGCGTCGGCGGCCTGCCGTCGGCCGAAGAAGGCGGCGGCGGTGGCGGCGGCGCCCTGCCGGCGCTGGACTTCGAATCCGCGCTCCAGCCCCATGGCCGGGAACGGCTCGGCTTCCAGCGCGCGGACCATGCCGACGAGGTCATCGCCTGCTTCCACACGGGCGGCACGACAGGCACGCCCAAGCTCGTGGCGCACACCCACCGCAACCAGCTGACGGCCGCGCTGGGAGCGGGCGTGCTGATGGACCTGCGCTGCGACGACGTGATGACCAACGGCATGCCGCTGTTCCACGTGGGCGGGGCCATTGCCTGCAGCCTGGCCCTGTTCATGCAGGGCGCCCACGTGCTGATGCTGTCCCCGCAGGGCCTGAGAAACGCGCAGATGGTGCAGCGCTACTGGCGCATCGTGGAAAACCATGGCGTCACGCTGGTCTGCGCCGTGCCGACGGCGCTCAGTGCCATCCTGGCACAGCCGGTGGACGGCCGCCTGGACACCGTGCGCTGCGGCCTGACCGGCTCCGCCCCCACGCCGCGCAGCCAGACCGAGAAATTCGCGGCGCTGACGGGGCGGCCCCTGCACGAGATCCTCGGCATGACGGAGACCGGCGGCGTGACGGCCATCGACCCGGTGGCGGGCACGGCCACGCCCGGGTCCGTGGGCCTGCGGCTGCCCTATACCCAGTTGCAGGTCCTGCGCCGGCTGGAGGATGGGCAGTTGGGCGCGCCCTGCGGCCCGAACGAGATCGGCGCCCTGGTGGTCAGCGGCCCCAGCGTCTCCCCCGGGTACCTGGACGCGGCACACAACGCGGGGGTTTTCGGTGCGTCCAGCGTCAACTCGGGCGACCTGGCCTACCTCGACGAAGAAGGCAGGCTCTTCATCGCCGGGCGCGCCAAGGACCTCATCATCCGCAGCGGCCACAACATCGACCCGGCCATGATCGAAGCGGCCTTCACCGCGCATCCCCAGGTGGCGCTGGCAGCCGCCGTGGGCCAGCCCGACGCCTACGCCGGCGAGCTGCCGGTCTGCTACGTCTGCCTGGTTCCCGGCGCCTCCGTGACACAGGACGAACTGGCGGCCTTTGCCCGCGAGCGGATCGCCGAGCGGCCCGCCTGGCCCAGGCAGGTGTACATCCTGGACAGCCTGCCCCTGACCGGCGTGGGCAAGATCTTCAAGCCGGCCCTGCGCGCGGATGCGGCCGAACAGGTGCTGCGCCCGCTGCTGCAGGCGGCGGCGGGAGCGCGGCTGCGGGAGGTGGCGGCATCGGAAGGCGGGCCGCGCGGCCTGCGGGTGCGGGTCACGCTCACCCAGGACGATGCGCAGGCCCGCGCCGCCATCGAATCGGCGCTGCGCGCCTTCGTGCTCGACTACGCCATCGAGGCCGAGCGCAAGACCCCCTGAGGCGATGCCGCGCCCGCCCATGGCGCGGCGCTTTCACATTGACGAACACCATCCTTGCCAATCGCTAATAGGCAAGCGCCTGCCGCGGCGGCATCCTTGGGCAAGCACTGTGCAACACGCTCTTCCAAGGACAGACAATGAGCAAAATGCTTGAAGGCAAAGTGGTGGTGGTGACCGGCGCCGGCGGCGGCATCGGCCGCGACATGGCGCTGGCCATGGCGGCCGAGGGCGCCCGGGTCGTGGTCAACGACATCGGCACCTCCACCTCGGGCGAGGGCACGGACGCCGGCCCCGCCCAGAAGGTGGTCGACGAGATCCAGGCCGCCGGCGGCCAGGCCGTGGCCAACACCGACAGCGTGGCCGATGCCGCCGCCGCGGGCCGCATCGTGCAGTGCGCCGTGGACCGCTTCGGCCGCATCGACGGCGTGGTCAACAACGCCGGCATCCTGCGCGACCGCTTCTTCCACAAGATGAGCCTGGACGAGTGGGACGCCGTCATCAAGGTCCACCTGTACGGCAGCTACTACATGGCCCGCGCGGCCGCCAACCATTTCAAGGAGCAGGAAAGCGGCGCCTTCGTGCACATGACCTCGACCTCGGGCCTGATCGGCAACCTGGGCCAGGCCAACTACAGCGCCGCCAAGCTGGGCCTCACGGCCCTGTCCAAGTCCATCGCGCTGGACATGCAGAAATTCAACGTGCGCTCCAACTGCATCGCGCCCTTTGCCTGGAGCCGCATGATCGGCTCCATCCCCACCGACACGCCCGAGCAGCAGGCGCGCGTGGCCAAGATCCAGCAGATGACGCCCAACAAGATCGCGCCGCTGGCCGTCTACCTGCTGTCCGACGCGGCCCGCGAGGTCAACGCCCAGGTCTTCGCCGTGCGCAACAACGAGATCTTCCTCATGAGCCAGCCGCGCCCGCTGCGCTCGGTGCACCGCAGCGAAGGCTGGTCGCCGCAATTCATTGCAGAGCACGGCATGCCGGCGCTCAAGGCATCGTTCGTGCCTTTGGACCGCTCGGCAGACGTCTTCAGCTGGGACCCTGTTTGAACGACACCCCCTGAGGCGCTGCGCGCCTTCCCCCTCTCCTTCGGGAGGGGGACGACACCCTCGGTGCGGGGCGGCCCTTCCTCGGTGTCCCTGAGTCGGGCCGCGCCAGTTGCGAGGGCTGGAGCGTGCCAGCGCAATCAACCACTGAGAGGAAACGTGATGGCCATCAGCTATCAGCACCTGAAGCAGCGCCACTTCGAGCCCGTGCGCCAGCACTATGGCGAGCGCGACACCATGCTCTATGCGCTGAGCCTGGGCCTGGGCAATGACCCGCTGGACCCTGGCGCCCTGCCCTTTGTCTACGAAGGCGCGCCGGGCGGGCTGCGCGCCCTGCCCTCGCTGGCCGTGGTGCTGGGCTACCCGGGCTTCTGGTCGCGCGAGGCCGATACCGGCATCGACTGGGTCAGGCTGCTGCACGGCGAGCAGCGCATGCGGCTGCACCGGCCGCTGCCGGCCAGCGCCGAGGTCGTGGGCCGCAACCGCATCACCCACCTGACGGACAAGGGCGAAGGCAAGGGGGCCATCCTGGTCACCGAGCGGCAGCTGGAGACGGCCCAGGGCGAGCTGCTGGCCACCGTGCAGCAGGTCAGCTTCCTGCGCGGCGATGGCGGCTACAGCCTGCTGGACGGCGGCCAGCCCAGCGATGCCCCGCTGGAGCCGCTGCGCGCCGTGCCCGAGGACCGCGCCCCGGACTTCACCGACACCCAGGCCACGCGCCCCGAGGCCGCGCTGCTGTACCGCCTGATGGGCGACACCAACCCGCTGCATGCCGACCCGGCCGTGGCACGCAAGGCCGGCTTCGAGCGGCCCATCCTGCACGGCCTGGCCAGCTACGGCCTGGTGGCCCATGCCGTGCTGCGCCAGTGCGGCGACCGCAATCCCGCGCGGCTGAAGGCGCTGGACATCCGCTTTGCCGCGCCCGTCCATCCGGGAGAGACCCTGGTGACCGAGATCTGGCGCGTGCCCGGCCAGCCCTCGCAGTTGCAGCTGCGCGCCCGCGTGCTGGAGCGTGACAAAGTCGTGCTCAGCCACGGCTACGCTGAACTTGCTTGATGCACGGCGGCCTCGCAAGAGGCCGCTCCTTCACCCTGCCCCGGAGTTCCCATGAACACCTCCCCCGTATTGACCTCCATCCAGGACGGCATCGGCACGATCACGCTGAACCGCCCCGAGGCCCGCAACGCGCTGAACCAAGCCATGCGCCCGGCCCTGGCCGCCGCCGTGGCCCGGATGCGCGACGATGCGCAGGTGCACACCGTCATCCTCACCGGCGCGGGCGGCGCCTTCTGCTCGGGCGGCGACATCGGCCAGATGATGGATGCCAGCCAGGCGGGCCTGCCCTGGCGCGACCGCATCCGCAGCCTGCACCAGTGGTTCCCCGAACTGGTCAACCTCGAAAAGCCCGTGATCGCCGCCGTGGACGGCCCGGCCTTCGGCGCGGGCCTGAGCCTGGCGCTGGCCGCCGACTTCGTGCTGTGCACGCGGCGCGCGACGTTCTGCGCCGTGTTCGGCCGCATCGGCCTCATCCCCGACCTGGGCGCCATGCAGCTTTTGCCGCGCATCGTGGGCCAGCAAAAGGCCAAGGAACTGGTCTTCACCGCGCGCACCGTGCAGGCCGAGGAGGCCCGGGCGCTGGGCATGGTCTACGACATCGTCGAGGACGGAGAGGCGCTGCAGCAGGCCGCCCTGGCGCTGGCGCGGCGCTTCGGCGAAGCCTCCACGGTCGCCATCGGCATGGCCAAGACCATCATGAACCAGGCCTTCGAGCTGGATGCGCGCGCCATGGCCGAGCTGGAGGCCTATGCCCAGACGATGTGCCGCGGCTCGGCCTACCACCAGGAGGCCGTGCAGCGCTTCAAGGACAAGACGCCGCTGCGCTTCGACTGGGACCGCCAGCCATGAGCCAGGGCGTGCTGGCCGAACGGCTGCAGGCCCTGATCCGCCCCGGCGACACGCTGTGGTGGGGCCAGGCCACGGCCGAGCCGCTGACCCTCACGCGCGCCCTGGTGGCGCAGCGCCATGCGCTGGCCCGGGGCGGGCGGCTGCGCGTCTTCGTGGGCATGGGTGCCTCGGACACGCTGCAGCCCGCGCATGCCGATGCCATCGACTTCTTCGGCTACGCGGCCGGCGGCCCGCACCGCGCGCTGGCCCAGGCCGGCGTGCTGGACATCCTGCCCAGCCACTACTCCCACCTGCCCGGACTGATCGAGGACCGCCTGCTGCCCGCCGACGTGGTGCTGCTGCAGGTCTCGCCCGCCGACGCGCAGGGCCGCCACAGCCTGGGCCTGGTCCATGAATACCTGCCGGCCGCCATACGCAAGGCGCGCGTGGTGATCGCCGAGGTCAACCCCGCCATTCCCTGGACGCACGGCAGCATGCACCTGCAGGCCGGTGACTTCGCCCTGCTGGCCGATGCCGAGCACCCGCCGCCGGACCAGGCGCGCAGCGCGCCCGGGCCGGCCGAGCAGGCCATCGCGGCGCATGTGGCCGGCCGGATCGAGGACGGCGCCA